>JAPOXO010000111.1 GCA_026707045.1 Gammaproteobacteria bacterium
CTCTTCAGAGGGCTTGATCTCTGTAGCCTCTTCTGTTTCTTGCGCATGAGTCGCGCCGAAAAACAGCAACAGAACCGTTGCTAAGGTTATTTGAAGTGCAGAAAAACGTTCCGTCCTAAGGTTCATTTATTAGTCCAGTTGATAAATTTGGTGAACAAGGCACGGAGCACATAGGTACTTCAGGAGTGCGGTGCGGGTGCCTTGCTTTGGGGTTTCTTCCTGCACAAATTATAGACGACGAATTCGTTCTGAATAGGATTGGGAAGACATGAACCAATTGTTAGTACAGTCAATCCACAAATGGCGAATTAGTTATTCAACATCTTTCGCAGAATATAAAACTACCCAATGCAATACTAACTCTCCCACATTTATGGGCAGGAAGCATATACCCTCAATATAGAGCACCCACTTCGCAACTTTGCGAATTGCCATAATTAGAGAGTTCGAGGGCACAAACCTGCACGCGGAACAACGAACTCCGCGTTGTTGAACGTGCCATTCGCTCCAGTTCTGTATTGGAGACTGGCAATGTATAGAAAATTCAAGCCATTGCAATGACTGAAGAAAGCGTACGGACTCTCGTTGAGCCTTACATACTTGCTACAGGCGGTCTCATTCAAGCACTTCGGCGGTTGATGAACGAATTCGGCTACATCGATCCTAAGCACATTCCAGTTGTTGCTGAAGTGTTTAACATCAGCAAAGCCGAGGTGCGAGGCGTCATAAGCTTCTATCACGACTTTAGAACACACTTACCTGCTCGGACCAGAATCCGAATTTGCCAGGCGGAAGCGTGCCAAGCGCTTGGTGCCAGGAAATTGACTCAGAAGATCGAATCCCGCTTCAACTTAAGACTTGGGAACATGTCCGATGATCGATCCATCGAACTGGATCCCGTGTATTGTCTGGGACTTTGTTCAGTAGGACCCTCGCTGCAGGTTAACGATCGGCTGATTGCCAGAGGCTCGATCGATTCTATAGAAGGAATCGAAAAGTGAAGGCGCGGCTGTCCGACGACTCTGTTGCTCGTGCGCTTGATTCGAAGAGTGTCGAAGTTCAGTTGCGACAACGGGAAATTGACACCGAATTAGTAGGTTCTTTCGGACTGCATTGGATGGAGCCGCTCCTACAAGTCTCGCTGGAAAACAAGGAATACACGTTTACCAACGTTTCTGATTCGAAACTCTCCGAAGTGCTGCAGTCCCTGCCACCAGACGGTGATCCTGAATCGAACTCATGCTTCATAGGTCCGATTTCAGGACAGAAATACCTCAAGAACCAGCAAAGGCTTGTTTTTGATAGAGCGGGAAACGTCAATCCTCTCGCACTCCCACGCTCGGAGACTCTCGAATCAATTCTCTCGTCAGAACCCGAAACTCTGATCGATGAAATAGAAACGTCCGGGTTGCGGGGCCGAGGCGGTGCGGGATTTCCCGCGCACATCAAGTGGAGGACGGTAGCCGACACCACATCCGATCAGAAATATGTCGTTTGCAATGCAGACGAAGGCGATTCAGGCACTTTTTCCGATCGTATGCTCATGGAAGCCGATCCCTTCAAACTCATAGAAGGCATGATCATTGCTGGATATGCCACAGGTTCATCAAAAGGGATCATTTACCTACGCTCCGAATACCCCGTTGCACTTGAATTCCTATCTCAAGCAGTCGAAATTGCCTATTCCAACCAGTTGCTCGGTCCTAAGGTTCGAGACTCAGATTTTCGATTCGATATAGAAATATTTGTAGGAGCGGGAGCATACATTTGCGGTGAAGAAACCTCCATGCTGGAGAGTCTAGAAGGAAAGAGAGGACAAATCCGATTCAAGCCTCCCGTTCCCGCTGTGGCAGGGCTCTTTGGAAAGCCGACACTTGTTCACAACGTCATAACTCTCGCCTCTATACCAGGAATTTTCGAGATCGGTGCCGAGGAGTATGCAGGACTTGGTCTCGGTCCTTCCACAGGCACAATGCCTTTCCAAATTTCCGGAAATGTCAAACGGGGAGGACTTATTGAGCTGCCATTTGGACCAACGGTAAGAACGCTTATTGAGGATTTCGGCGACGGAACTCTGACAGGTCGTCCTTTCCGTGCTGTTCAAGTTGGAGGTCCACTAGGAGCGTATCTTTCCGAAAACGAACTAGATACACCTTTGACGTACGAACACATGGAGCAAATCGGAGCTGGAATAGGTCATGGAGGACTTGTTGTGTTCGACGATACAGTTGACCTAAGAGAGCAAGCCGAGTACGCTTTTGAGTTCTGCGAAATCGAATCCTGCGGAAAGTGCACTCCGTGTCGCATTGGATCCGTTCGAGGGAAGGAGACGATGAGGCAATTCAAGGACGGTGCCTATATTCGCACGTATCAGCTGATTGAAGATCTTTGCGAGGTCATGGAACAAGCGAGTCTCTGTCAAATGGGCGGAATGACCCCTATACCTGTTCGCAGTGCTATGGAGCGCTTTCCTGAGGACTTCGGGGATACGGCATTATGAGATTAATAGAGCCCGATTTCGGCACGCCGCCGCCCCGAGCTCGAAATCTACCCCAAGTTCGAGTCTCGATTGACGGTCGAAAAGTAGAGGTCGACAGCGGTATGTCGATCATGCGTGCCGCGGCGTTGGCTAATGTACCAGTACCCAAACTCTGTGCCACAGATAGCATCGAAGCGTTTGGCTCCTGCCGTATCTGTCTTGTCGAAGTAGAAGGTAGACGGGGACTGATTGCGGCCTGTACAGAGCCTGTACAGGATGGTATGCGGGTACGAACACAGACACCGAACATTGAAAAGATCCGTCGCAATGTCATGGAGCTCTATATTTCGGATCATCCTTTGGATTGTCTCACCTGTTCCGCCAATGGCGACTGTGAGCTCCAAGATGTAGCCGGATCCGTGGGCTTGCGTGAAGTTCGATACGCAGAGGGAGACAATCATCTAAGCGAACCCGTTGATGCATCAAATCCCTACTTCTCGTTCGACCCGAGCAAGTGTATTGTGTGTTCGCGATGCGTTCGAGCCTGCGAGGAAGTTCAAGGAACTTACGCGCTCACAATAGATGGTCGCGGATTCGATTCCAAGGTTGCTACTTCGGCGGACGCGTTCATAGACTCGGAATGCGTCGCGTGCGGGGCCTGTGTTCAAGCTTGTCCAACAGCAACCTTGATGGAAAAAAGCGTCATTCGGCACGGAGTGCCGGACAGCACAGTGCTGACTACCTGCGCCTATTGCGGAGTCGGGTGCTCATTCAAAGCCGAGCTGAAGGGAGATCAAGTCGTTCGAATGGTGCCCTATAAGGATGGCATGTCCAATCATGGTGCAAGTTGCGTGAAAGGAAGGTTTGCTTGGGGCTACGCCAACCATCCGGACCGAATTACGAAACCCATGATCCGCAAGACAATCCATGAATCTTGGGAAGTTGTGGATTGGGAGACGGCAATTGACTTCACGGCAAAACGATTCAAAGAGATTCAAGAAAAATACGGTCGCAAGTCGATCGGTGGAATCACTTCGTCAAGGACCACAATCGAAGACGTATACGCTGTACAGAAACTCGTACGTACGGCATTCGGCAACAACAATGTGGATACCTGCGCACGGGTTTGCCATTCACCCACCGGTTATGGACTAAAACAGACATTTGGTACGTCCGCAGGAACACAGAACTTTGACTCGGTTCGAGAAGCAGATGTAATTGTGATCATCGGTGCGAACCCCACTGAAGGTCATCCTGTCTTCGCATCTCAAATCAAAAAACGTGCTGGAGAAGGTGCTCAGTTAATTGTTTTGGATCCTCGAAAGATCGACTTAGTTCGATCTCCTCACGTCGAAGCGGCGCTACATCTGCCCCTGCTGCCGGGAACAAACGTACCAGTGATGAACTCCATCGCGCATGTTGTAGTTAGCGAGAATCTACTAGACACAAACTTTGTGCATGAACGGTGCGACGTGGATTCGTTCAAGGAATGGATCGAGTTCATTGAACTCGAAGAACACAGTCCCGAAAGTGTCGCCCGAATCGCCAATGTACACGCGGAATCCATTCGAGATGCAGCACGTCTTTACGCTAACGCAAGAAACGCCGCGATCTACTATGGTCTGGGAGTTACTGAACACAGCCAAGGTTCATCCATGGTCATGGCTATGGCTAACCTCGCGATGCTTACAGGCAACATAGGTCGCGCAGGGGTCGGCGTAAATCCCCTTCGCGGTCAAAACAACGTTCAAGGCGCTGTTGACGTGGGGTCTTTTCCTCATGAATTGCCCGGCTATCGGCACATATCCGATGATGAAGTTCGCACTCAGTTTTCCGAGGCTTGGAACGTCGAAATTGATTCTGAACCCGGATATCGCATTCCCAATATGTTTGACGAAGCATGTGCGGGTCGGTTTAAGGCGATGTTCATTCAAGGTGAGGACTTTCTTCAGTCCGATCCCAATACGCGTCATGTTGAAGAAGCTCTATCGGCGATGGAGTGTGTGGTCGTTCAAGACTTGTTCCTTACAGAAACGGCCAAGTTGGCACATGTCTTCCTGCCTGGAACTACCTTTCTTGAGAAAAACGGTATCTTTGTGAATGCCGAGCGTAGACTAAATCGGGTAAGACCAGTAATTGCGCCGAAGTCCGGACTCCAAGAATGGGAAGTGGCTCAGCGTCTAGCGAATGCCATGGGCTATCCGATGAACTTTCAGTGCAGCGCGGAGATTGTTGATGAAATAGCGAGTCTCACGCCCATCTTTGCAGGAGTGTCTCACGACTATCTGGATAAAGTCAATAGCGTGCAATGGCCGTGCAACGAATCTGCTCCTCTGGGGACTCCAATCATGCATGTCGAAAACTTTGCTCGGGGCAAGGGACTGTTTGTAACAACAGAGTACGAGCCTACGACGGAAAGGACAAACCGAAAGTTTCCATTGCTCCTCACCACAGGACGCCGGCTTGCTCAATACAACGTAGGAACCCAAACTCGTAGAACGCCGAACAATACCTGGTTAAAAGAAGACCAACTGGAAATCCATCCTGCGGACGCAGAAGTTCGGGGAGTCCGAACCGGAGATTGGGTAGCGATTCGAAGTCGAATGGGAGAAATCACATTACGAGCCAAGGTGTCCGAACGGCTTAGCCCCGGAGTCATCTACACCACATTCCACCACCCATCTACGGGAACGAACGTGATTACAACCGATCAATCGGATTGGGCGACCAACTGTCCTGAATACAAGGTCACTGCTGTCGAAGTCATTCCTGCAAACCATCGTTCTCCATGGAATGGACAGTTCCTCGAGCGTGAGGAACATCAAAAGAGTCTGCTGCCAGCTGGAAGCTGACATTGACTCCGGAGTGATCTTGAACGCTCAGCATCGTGCAGTGCCAATTTGCAAGTTTGGGCAAGATCAGGTATCCACCAACGACCTCGTAACAATCGAGGAACCCCTAGAGATTCGCGTTGGGTACTACGACAACGGAGAACTTAGAGAGAACAGTCTCTCTATCACGATGCGAACCCCTGGTGATGATGCTGATCTAGCGTGTGGATTCCTTCTGAGCGAGGGAATTATCAAAGAATATTCTCAAATCCGAGCGATTTCAGAGGAAGTACCCAGTGGTGATGAGTCGAGTTCAGCTAACGTAGTAACCATCAAACTTCAAGAGAGTTCTACCTTCGATCCAGACTCTCTACTGCGCCACTTTTACACGACCTCAAGCTGTGGAGTGTGTGGAAAGGTGTCCCTAGCGACTGTCCGGGTACACGTACCTCAACACGAAGCTACTGATTTTTGTATTTCCACTGCGGAGATTGCCCAACTTCCGACTCGATTGCGTCAACGTCAGCAAGAGTTTGCAAAAACTGGAGGACTTCATGCCAGCGCGCTTTTTGACTGTCATGCCAACATTCTCAGAGTACGCGAGGATGTCGGGAGACACAATGCCTTGGACAAACTCCTAGGTTCGTTTCGAGAGACCGGAATTGGTTCGCTACGGTCGAATGGATTGCTTTTGAGTGGTCGAGCAAGCTTCGAGCTATTGCAGAAAGCAGCGATCGCCGGCATTCCCTTCGTCGCTTCCATTGGGCCTCCTTCCTCTCTTGCCGTTGACCTTGCTCGAGATCAAGGCATTACTTTGCTCGGTTTTCTTCGCGATCAAACTTTCAATCTTTACCACGGAGATCGAGTTGTCAGCGATTGAGAAAGCCAATATCACAGCGATCATTCTGTGTGGAGGACGTGGCGCACGACTAAGTGGACTTGACAAACCACTCATTGATATAGGAAACAAGCGCATTATCGACTGTATGATTGAACGCTTACGCGACCAAGTTGGCGAAATCATCTTGTCTTGTTCGAGAAATGTCGCTCTGTACGAGACTCTGGGCTATCAGGTCGTTGTGGATGGAGAACCTTCGGAAGGCCCTCTGGCAGGCTTGCACGAGTCCTTCGCATTCGTGAACACAGAGTGGGCGTTGACAACTCCCGGAGACGTTCCATTCATTTCGAAGTCCTTGGTCGACAGATTGCGAGTGGATGCCGGCCGACGAGGAGTTGCGTTGCCCTCCATCGAGGGTGAGCCACAAAACCTGTGCCTGCTCATAGAAAGAGAACGTCGAAAGTCTTTGGCTGATTTTTATCGAGACGGGGGGCGAGCTGTAAAGCGATGGTTGTATCGAAACGAGATTCGTGCTTCGGACTTATCGGACTTGGCTACAGACTTCCTTAATGTCAATACAATATACGAACTCAATGAGGCGCGCGCTCGCATGGCTAACGAAATTGAGACTGCGATGTGAAGTGTGTTTAAGTGGCAATCCAAACAATGCGTATAATTTCGCCGTTGGCAATTGCCAAGGGACTGAGAGGGTCAAGTCGTCAAGACTAGTCCCGTTCAATGGATCCGTAAGTCAACCATCGAAGGAGCACTCTCATTAATAATCAAGCATTACAAGTTGATTCGAGTCGAGACAACAACATCCTTACGGTAACCGTGACCGGGCGAATTGATGGATTAACTGCGAACGAGTTTGAGTCCACAGTAACCGGCGCCATCGAGACTGAAGACAATGGCGTAATTATCGGCCTATCGGATCTTTCCTACATTAGTAGTGCTGGACTACGGTCAATCCTGATGATTGCAAAGACACTTGGACAACGCAAAGTGGGTTTCGCACTCTACTCAGTTCCAGATTCAATTCTTGAAATCATCAAAATCGCGGGATTTGACCGAATCATTGACATCGTTTCCGATCAGTCGGAAGCGCTAGCGAAAGTCTCTTAAGACAAATCCCCCTTCATTCGAGGGATCTTCCCCTCAAACCTAATCTTCCGAATCTGCGATTTCGTCGTCGTTCGTCTTTTTGCCAATAAATTCTGACGGATCCGAAGGCAGATCAACAATCATCTGAGTCCATTCCCCTGGTTCTGACGTCACGCGAATCGACCCGCCGTGTTCCCGCACAATGTCGTTAGACAAAGCTAGACCAAGGCCAGTCCCCTTGTCGGTCGGCTTTGTTGTAAAGAACGGATTGAAAATCTTGTCAATCACAGATTGCGGCATGCCTGTGCCGTTGTCACGAAAAGTTACTAGTACTCGATCCCCCTCTTTTTTCGTCGTACAAGTGAGTGTAGGAATGAAGTCGATAGTAGGATCGTTAGCCTTGATTTCTTGGAATTTTTCGTTCGCCGCATAGCCCGCATTAGAAACCATATTGATGAAGACGCGGCCGATGTCCTGAGGGACGATTCGGATATCTCCTATGGTTTCGTCGAGGTCGAACTCAAGCGCCAGTTCAAACGTATTGTCGGCCGCACGTGCACTGTGAAATGCCAATTTGGCATGTTCGTCGAGAAGTGCATTGATATTTGATTCTGAAAACTCACGCGTTCCGCGCCCCATCTTGAGCATGTCGTCGATGATTCGGTTCGCCCGGCCACCATGTTCGCGTATTCGTTTCAAGTTTGAAGTAAGGTCTTCGACGTTTTCTTCGACGAGCTGCTTGTCCATCTCCGCGTCGGCTTCTTTTTTCTTTTCGGGATCGATGAGTTCGTCCACAATTTCATCCAGTAGCTCTTCCGACAATTCAGAAAAATTCATGATGAAGTTCAGTGGATTTCGGATTTCGTGCGCGACGCCTGCTGTAAGTTCTCCCAAAGCTACAAGTTTTTCGCGCATAACAATTTGATCCTGGGCGCGACGCAAGTCTTCGTTGGCGTTTTCCAGCTCATCGTTCTTTTCTGACAGCTCCTGCGCCAGCTTTTCGACGAGATTTAGCCGTTGAACTTCGAGTGCGTGTCTTCTAAATACTTCAAGGGCGTGCGCCATTTCTGCTATTTCATCATTGCCCTCGACTCGAATTTCTGATTCCAGGTCTCCATCGGCCATCGACCTCATCCGTTCTGACAAATGGTCGAGTCGTCGCAGAATTCGGTTGCCAACGTAGAAAACGGAGATGATTCCTGCACCAATGACACTCACGACGTTGACAATAATCAAGAGCAACCGGCCAGTCGCTACTGCACTGGCCGATGATTCCGCAGCGCTGGCAGTATCGGATCGAGCTACCCGTACCAATTCTTCAATGTCCGCTACAAGCTGTGCTCCTAGCTGCCGATTGAACTCAAAAATCGTCTCTTTCTGTTCATCAAGCCTGAACAGAGCTGATTTTGTTTCGAAAATACCATTCTCTTCTAGGCCAATTTCTGTCAGACGTGTGAACATGGGACTTGTAGTTTCGTAGAAATCATCCATCTCGAGCTGGCTTAGAGTTCGTGCGACCCCAAATTCATTGGTTTCAAATTGATCCTTGAGCGTTTCAATAAAGGGCGAGTCCGGGAGCGACAATGCACTTGACAAAAGTTCGACACCCCGGCTTGCGAAACGTCTAAGTTCAACTAAGTGCCGATAGCGACTGAACTCTTCGAGCGTAAAGTGTTCGGACTCAGGCACTCGCTCGGTGTCGCGGTCTCGAAAGCCCGTCACGAAATAGAACAATTGCATATCACCGGCCGAAATGAGATTGTTCTCCAATGTGGTGGCAAGCAACGAAAACTCCGATTGAAGCTCGTTGAGTTGCGCTGTAAGAACAAATCGATCTGTTACGAGAGAACTGACGGTATCGATGTTCTGTAGAAGAGTGTCGCCTAGTCCGCTTACCTCCTTCACCAAGCTTGCGTCCAAGCCGCGAGTGAGTATTGAGTCGAGCTGTAGACGAAAGTCACGTTTGTCTGCTTCGACCTCGATTCTGATCGATTCCAGCTCTTCTTCAGTAGTTGCGGAGGTCAGACGTGGAGCGGCGGAAACTACCTCACCACTCTTTAGCGAAAAAGAAAATGCAGCTTCCATATCCGGCATGCTGACTTCGTATACGCGCTTTTGAGCTTTGTTGATTTGATCGAGGTATATCAAACCTACAAAACTTGCAATAAGTGTTAGGGAAACCGCCCCGGCCAATGCCAGACCAAGCCTAGAAGAAATCCGATGTCGAAGGCTCAAAACGTGTTCGAGCAACGGCTGTTTGCTTACTTTCTCCATGGAAGCGTGATGTCAGCTAGAGACTCCACCGCACGGAAACTGCCGTCTTCGGCCAGAACCGTCATGAACACCTCATCAGATCCTTGGTTGTCGTCAACATAATTGAGATCAAAGCCGTCAATATCCACATCTTGCAATGACCGAATAGCTCGAAGAAAGCTCGCTCGACTTAAATTTCGTCCAGCATTTTGCAATCCTTTTACTGCAACTCTTCCAACCAGATAGCCTTCGAACGAAATGAACTGCGGCTTCGCGTCCGGTTCGATTGCTGTCAAAGCATTTCTATATGCTCGCGCGACTGGGAGAGTGTCGCCACTGGGCAAAGGAACAACCTGAGAGACCATGACCCCACCACCTTCGTCTCCCAATGACTCTGCAAGAGCATTACTGTTAACAAAGGAGATATTGATGAAGAGCACGTCCATTCCAATTCTGCGCGACCACTTAATGAATTCAGCTGAAGGCTGGTAGCTACCAATCATGATGATCGCGTCGGGATTCGATTCACGAATGTCCAACACTGCGGTACGAACATCTATGGAATTTCTTCTATACACACCCGCAGACAAAAGCTCGAGTCCCCTGCGTTCCATCGCGGCTCTCGCTCCCATGTAACCAGCTCGACCAAAAGAATCGTCCTGATAGAGAATTGCAATACGCTTCGTACCTCCTTCCTGCGTAAGAAATGCGACCATTTCCTCGGTTTCCTGCGCGTAGGATGCCCTCAAATTCACAACGTAAGGATTGTCGATTCGTAGAAACGCCGCACCTGTTTGCGGTCCGATGTAAGGAACTCGATGCGCTTCAGCGAGAGGAACAGCCGCACGAGACGTAGGAGTACCAACAGCGCCAATCAACGAGAAAACTCTATCGTTTTCAATTAGCTGCAAGGTATTTGCAATAGTCTTTTCGGGTTCGTATCCATCGTCCAGGGTCTTGAGTTCGATTCTTCGTCCATGTATCCCGCCCCGCTCGTTTACTTCGTGAAACGCAGCCATCAAGCCAAGTCGCATTCCTTTGCCAGATGCTTGGTTCAGACCTTCTAGTGCGCACGATTGACCAAATAGGACGAAATCATCGGAGACACCCTCAAATGGTTTAGTCGAATCCGCGTCTGCGGAGGATACGTCGTTGACGTTCGACTCGTCCGACTGCGACAAGACCTGGGCGGAAACGAAAGCAAGTACCAGACTCGCAAGCAACAGTCCGATGACGGTGTGCCTACGAGGACTTTCCCTCATTATCAAAACTTCTTAACAAGCGTTAAGTGATTCTTGGATTGTTCGTACTTGTACGAAACCTCATCCATCATGGTCTTAACCAGATGTATACCCACACCACCAATCCTACGATCTTCTAGGCTTGCGTCCAAGTCGGGTTGAGCTGCTTCATGTAACGGATCAAACTGCTTCGCATCATCGATCAATTCGATACAGATTTCATTGTTTTGGACCGACATCCTAATTTCCACTTCATGCCGATCGTCGTCTTCGTAGCCATAGGAAACGATGTTTGTAAACAGTTCATCGATCGCGAGCTGGATCGAAAACGAAACCTCTTCAGGAATATTTCCTACTCGAGAAAACTCGGTGAGTGTAGTAATGAATCGCTGCAGTTCATCCAGACGATTGTCCAAAACAACCTTGCAACTCGCGGACATTATTCAGCCACACAAAACGCTAGACAGGTAATGTCGTCAGACTGCGGGTAGTCCCCGACATACTCTCGCACATTCTTAAAAACGACTTCGGTGACCTCCTTTGCATCCAACGGTGGTGGTTGTCCATCAAAAATCTGCCGTAGTCGATCCATTCCAAACAGCTCTTCGTCTTCAGTCTCGGCTTCGTTGACTCCATCCGTATACATCACAACAACGTCACCCTTATTCAACGTAATGGCGTTTTCCGTGAACTGAGTACCTTGAATGATTCCCAGAGCGATTCCCTGTGAGGTCGCCAAGTCTTCGACGGAACCGTCAGCACGGAATAGAACTGGACTATTGTGACCAGCGTTTACGTAACGAAAGACCCGGTCATGAGGATTGAAGAGACCGTAGAACAAAGTCACAAACATCATGCTGTCGTTTTGTTGTTCGAGCATATTGTTGACTTCTTCGACTACATGGGCGGGGGCTCGGTGTCCAATGGTTGCACCTCTGAGCAATGTCCAGCTCGCCATCATGAACAATGCAGCGGGTACGCCCTTGCCAGATACATCGGCAATACAAACGCCAAGATAGTCATTCGGCGGAGACCGAATCACACGTACGTCATAGAAGTCACCCCCCACTTCTCGCGCTGCCTCCATACTGGCGTATACATCGTAGGCATCGGAATCCGGAAAAGTGGTCTGCAGGATGCTTTTCTGCATCTTGGCAGCTGTCGCAAGCTCCGATTGAATACTGAGAAGTTTCTCGCGATTCGCGATGTTTTGGCGACTTGCCTCGACCGCTTGAGTAGTTCTAGTAATAGTCGTCTTGAGATCTTCGAAGTCCACGGGTTTTGTTATGAAATCGAATGCCCCGCGATTCATTGCCGACCGGATATTTTTCATGTCGCCGTATGCGGAAATCATTACGGCTTTGATCTGAGCGTTAATTGCGGGAATGTTGTCCAACAATGTCAAACCATCCATCACCGGCATGTTGATATCGGAAAGCACGATGTCGATTTCGGGGTGTTCCCGCAGAATTTCCAGCGCATGCCTTCCATTGCTGGCAAACTCGAGGCGGTACGCCCCTCCTCGTATTTCTCGGCGCATACGTTGTCGCATGAGCTCTTCCAAATCCGGCTCATCATCGACTACCAATATGTGGCAAAGGTGGGTGTATTTCATGCAGTTTCAATCATTGACTTAGGCATTCGCTACATGCAAACCATAAACGTGTTGGTTTACATGCTTGTTTACGGTGATTGGATGGCGTTATGGTATCACTCCGAGACTTGTCGGGACTGTTGTGTCCGAGTTCGTAATACCACAACGTTTACATCCATTTCTGCCTCACCTTCCCCGTGCGTGATCCCCTTTATGGGTGGCACATCCCTATAGTCGCGACCATATCCCACGATGATTCGAGTCTCTTCAAGTCCCCCTGGGTTGGTTGGATCGAAGGACTTCCACCCAATGTCGGGCAACAAGCATTCGACCCACGCATGAGTGGCGTCTTCAGCGAGTCGATTGGTGTCACCAGGCGTATCGTACAAGTAGCCTGATACATAACGTGCCGGAATGCTCCATGATCGCGCAATCGCAATCATGAGTTGGGATATGTCTTGGCAAACACCTTCGCGGCGTGCAAGAACCTCTTCGACAGTCGAATCAATTGAGGTACGACCTGGCCTATATTCGATTGTCTCTGACAACCTTTGTTCAAGTGAATCTAAAAAAACTACGGGATCTTCCCAGTTCAGGCTGCCGAGCCCCTTACTCCAATCTTTGAGATTGACGCTCGTTCGGGTGAGATCTGTAGGATTCAGATACTCCCAATTCCTCCAATCGTCCTGGTAGTCTTCCAATGATTCCCAATCAGCTGCTGGCTCATTGGCGGCAGAAATTTGGTCGCGAACCAACTGCACTCGTGCACTACTTGCTACAGTCAGATTTTTGTGGGGACGATGAACATCGAACACATGGCGACTGTTCCCAAAGATATCCGTGTCCTCATCGACAATGGTGTCCGGACTCACTTCAAGCGAGTAATCTTCCAGATATTGTCTTTGCGTCTCTCGTGGTTTCATGCACAGAGACATCACGCTCGATCGCTTTACGGAATCGTATGAGTACTGGGTCGTATGAACGATTTCATACTCGATGGTTTCTTCCCCGAGTCTAGAGGCGGACTGTATCGTCGATCTCATAGCTAAACCACGCAGAGGAAATGTATTCGTGAAGTCGGAACGCCAGGTTTTCCAAAAGAACTAGCATTCGCTTCTTGTCTTCGGCATCCGGCCATTCGTACTGGATAATCGACGTAAGTCGACCTGCAAATCGATTGGCTGTCGCGCCACTTCGATTACCTGGCGCATCTCCAAGTTCATCCAATCTCGAACAAATCTGATCCAGCGCAAAATATACAGAATTGGGCAACCTTACGTCGTTTACGAGCATGTTCAGTACTTTGTTTGGCTCGATTTTCATACCGTGGTAGTGCTGGTAGGCTTCATCAGCTTGAAAACAATGCAAGAGACTCCACCAGTCGTAGCCTTCCAAATCTCCATACTTCTCGTTTTCAGATTCAGTTACCTGAAAGACCAGCAAGGCACACATCAATTGGGCATGTTCGATAACCCGGCCAATCTGTAGAAAATCCCATCCCTCGTCGCGATAGAGAGTAGACGACGCCACACCCATGAAAGTGTGTATATCTTGAACCATGTCCGCGTAAAACTGTTGTGGATTGCCGGTCCAGATGTCTTCGATGCGCTGTTCGCGAACCCGAAAATAGGAGCGATTGAGGCAGATCCACATTTCAGAGCTCACGCAGTGTCTGATCTGTCGAGCGTTTTCTCGGCCCATTTCAAAGCAGCTGTAAATGGAGTAGTCGTTGGTCCGGGTAAAGGTGAGGTCATCAGCGAGGGTGAAAGAATCTGCCAGACCCCATCCATCCGATTCTTCCGACCAATCTCTCAACGCTGCTACTGGCGAGGAAATCCCGAGATGTGAATACAGTCGCGCCCAGCCGAAGTAGATATGTGCGAGAGGCCGATCAATCAAGGCGGCAACTTGGACATCCATGAGTCGACTGATGTGTTCTGCTCGTTTGAGGTAGCGGCCTATCCAATATAGCCCTTGAGCGCTACGGGAGAGCATCAGAAATCAACAACCCAAACGTCTTTTGCACCGCCTCCTTGGCTTGAATTTACGATCAAGCTGTCTTTGGGCAATGCGATGCGACAGAAGGCACCTCCTACGATTCTCGAATTTGTGCCCGTGAGAATGAAAGGTCTCAAGTCAACGCAGCGCGGTTCCAGTTGGCGATCTATCCAACATGGAGCACGCGAGAGGGCAAGCTCGGGTTGAGATATGAAGTTTGACGGATCCGCTTTCAGTTGCTCAATAAATTCGCTCCGTTCCTTCTTCGTTGCTCTCGATCCCAAGAACAAACCGTAACCGCCGGACCCTCCAACGGGTTTGACAACCAATTTGTCGATATTGTCGAGTGTGAATTCGAGATCCTTGGGAAATCTGCATAGGTAGGTCTCGACGTTTTCCAGTATCGGCTCTTCCGACAGGTAGTAGCGAATCATGTCCGGAACGAATGCGTAAATCGATTTGTCGTCTGCAACACCGGTTCCCGGAGCATTTACCAAGGCAACATTTCCACGACGATAGGCGTGCATCAGTCCTGGCACGCCTAGTATCGAGTCCTCTCTGAAAAACAATGGATCCAAGAAGTCGTCGTCAATGCGACGGTAGATTACGTCCACTCGACGAAGCCCCGTGGTTGTACGCATGTAAACGAATCCATCGCTCACTAACAAGTCTCTGCCCTCGACTAACTCGGCACCAATTTCGTCGGCCAAAAACATGTGCTCGTAAAAGGCGGAGTTAAAGACTCCTGGTGTCAACAATGCAATGCAGGGATCGTTGTTTCCATGTGGGTTGAACTCACTCAACGTTTCGTATAACTGCCGGCCGTACTGTTCCACTTCACGGACGTGATAGTCTCGATAGATACGCCGAAAATTCGCTTTTGTGGCTTGTCTATTGGCAATCATGTACGAAACTCCTGACGGCACTCGCAGGTTGTCCTCCAGAACGCGAAAGCCGTCATGGGTTCGCACTAGATCCGTACCACAGACTCCGACAGGAGCGTTGAGCGGAATTTGAACGCCGTGCATTTCGATGCGATACTGCGGACATCCTTTAACAATGTCCACTGGAATCACACCGTCCTCCAATATCCGGCAATTGCTATAGACATCCACTATGAAGTGATTCAGTGTTGCAATTCTTTGCTTGAGGCCTGCATCGAGCACATCCCATTCGCTTGCAGGGAGAATGCGCGGGATGCAATCGATCGGAATAATGCGTTCCGAAACTTCATCCTCGCCGTAAAGAGTGAAGGAAATACTTTGGCTAGAAAACGTTCGAGTTACCCTTTCGTGAACACTGTCAATCTCCTCGACCGACATCGTGAGGAGTTCATCTAGCAATCTGCGACAATGCGAACGAGGATCCTGCGGCGATTCGAACATTTCATCGTAGAAAACAGGATCGTAGTCGTAGTTATTGACTTCGATTGTTACCCTCCCCTGTTCGCATCTATATCGTCTTGTTTTGTTTAAACGACACCGACCGCAAGTACATTGTGGCCTTATTGGTTAGTGTAATTGAAGGAAAGCGAATTTACCGAGATCGAACTTGTGATCAATTCTGTTGCCAGTCATGGAGCTAGCACGACGAACGCATGTATCTACTGGACCAAATTGTTAACCTATGACTCAATTGTTCGTTCAAGAATCCTTACGGCTGTCGAGTAACTAGCGAGAATTCGTGTGCAATGGAGATGGGTACTGTTCCTAATGTCTTACGATTAGAGCTGAACAACGAAAACCTGACGTTTACCAGGCTTGAGAATTTACGCGAAACAATTGAACGTGCTCAGAGCAATCGCTCGCATCGCGTGCTCGTACTGGACCTAAATCTTGTACGTGTCGATCCGGATACTCTAGGACCAATACCGGCTGACCATGAGCATCGTTCTGTTCTAGGCAGCCATGGTCCCGGTCCCATAGTTGAACAGCAGCTTATCAAGGCACTTCGAAACTTTCTGAAGCCTTCCATAGCGTTAATCGGGCCAAGTCTGTTTGACTTTGGAATTGACATTGCTTCGGCCTGTGATGTTCGAATTGCGCGTGGTGACTCAGTCATTTCCGACACAAGGGTGTCAACAGGGAGGACAGCCGCTTCCGGAATTGCTTATCTGTTGCCTCGTCTTGTTGGATTGTCCCAAGCCATGAGGATTTCCTTTCTTGGTGAACCACTGAGTGCAGCAGAAGCACTGAGAATCAACTTCCTTCATCAAGTCATTGAGCAAGAAAGTTTTGAGGCACAAGCCGAAGAGTTTGTAAGTCGAGTCTCAAAAATGCCCACAAGAGCATGGGAGGTTCACAAGATGCAAGTATTGCCGCAGCTGGACCAAGACTTCGAAACAGCTATGGTCCACAGTCTCGGAATCCGCCAAACACATGTGATCAAGGATCGGCTGGAAGGAATTCGCGCGTGGAGGGAACGCCGAGATCCGGAGTTCAAAGGCGAGTGAGCGACTCAACTGCACTCATAGTTGATGATCGAGGCGGTGTTCGGCATTTAGTCTTGAATCGTCCTGAAAAAATCAATGCCATCGACTATGACCAACACCTAAGACTCAGGAACCACTTTGAAGAAGCCGATTCCGACCAATCCGTGAAAGTCGTCGCATTGTCTGGCGTTGGTAGAGGCTTTTGCTCAGGAGATGACCTTGCATCTTCCGGTATAACCGGCAATGATCCGTATAAACACCGAAAAGTGGATTTGGAATTGGGCTCCGGTCCATCTCTCTTGTTAGAGTCATGCGCGGTGCTCCGAAAACTGTCCAAACCAACGGTGGCTTTGATGCACGGAATTGCGCTCGGCTCTGGCTATGACTACAGTCTCTCGTGCGATTTTCGCATTGTCACGAAGAACATCAGATACGGAGATCCTCGCATAAATCTAGCACTCTGGGCCGCTGAAGGATGGTCATATAAGTTACCGCGCCTAGTTGGTCAAGCTCTCGTGTCCCGCATTGCATATCTAGGTGAATCCATGGATGGAGAAATGGCTTATAACTTTGGACTAGCTCACAGGGTCGTGAGCGGAGAACCAGACATCATTGAATCGTCACGTCAGTTTCTTGAACGTCTTGTAGAAATTTCCGGTCGTGCATACTCAAGATTGAAGAATGACATGCTTGCGTCGATGGACGCAACCTTCGATCAGTCACAAGCAATGTCGCTTGCCGCCGGTGGTCTCTAGCAATTGCACCCGAGTTGGATCACGATTCTCTTTGGTCAGCTGAAAGTGCAGTTCAAACTGTCAAACCGTCTAGTTTCATTGACAGCAAGAACATTTCCCGCAATGTGATTTGGCTATTGCGGGTCTTGAATTAAATCAAGTCACTCCCGTAGATCAACTGCCATGAGACTCCAAAACGATCTACCACCCAAGTGAATTTCTCGCTGAATCCGTATGAATCCATCGGCATAAGAACAGCGCCGCCCTCCTGAAGTTTCGTAGCGAGTTCTTCGATTTCCTCCTCAGTCGCGCATTCCACAAAAAACGAGATTGACGGTGTGATATCAAAGGCGTGCTCGATGGGGCTGTCGCTGAATCTCACTTTTTGACCACCGATCGTCACGGTCGCAAACATGATCTCGTCGGCAAACGCGGGGTTGGCATCTCCCCAAAGTTGGATTTCCTCCACCTTACTGTCTGGAATCACGTCCACGTAGAAATCGATAGCTTCCTGAGCATTCTTGCCCTGAAACATCACAAACGGTGTAACGATATGTGACATCGCGGCCTCTGCGCCATCGTCACTAATATCGGTGCTCATTGTCAGATTCGCACACCCCACTGTCATCGCAATTGTTAAAAGTACGCTAGTACTTCCAATAGCGTTCAATAGTCTGCGTTTAGGCGTTTTAATGTTCATTGAGATATTGAAAGATTCTGGAGCGTCCGATTCTAATGATTGGGATTCCCGCGATCGCCAAAGGATACGAAGTAATGCGTCGCCTTCGCAAGCTGACTCGCTAAACTAATCACTTCAAGACGAGACTTTCGACTATGTCGGAATAAACATGAAACTTCTGAACGACGAGCAAGTACGACGGTTTATCGTCGATGGATTTGTAAGGGTAAAGCCAGAGGTCGAACCCGATGTACATGAAACCGTCAATCGATTGGTTCGCGTTGCGGAGGAACGGGAATACCACTTCGGCAATAACATTGTCAGCCGCATTCCAATCATGTGGGATGTACTTCGATCGCCATCTGTTACTGGAGCCTTAACAAGCCTGCTTGGACCCAACTACTACGTACATCCTCACCGAGCACTTCACATAAGCCGTCCAGTAGAAGACAAAAACACTATGTACAGCGAGGACTTTAACGGTCCTCCAATGGGCAAGGGATCGCGTGCGGGTTCAGGATGGCATCAAGACGCACAGAGTCCGCTGTCTAGAGCAAGACACCATCTGCCCAAATATCTAATTGGCTTTTACTTTCCGCATGCTACACCTCCTGAAATGGGACCTACTCGATTTCAAGCGGGAAGCTATCTATACAGTCATCCAGTAGCGCCAAGTGGTGTTGTACTTCCCAAAGATATCGAACAAGGAGCATTCTTTTTGCTTCACTTCGATACGGTCCACGCTGGATGGCCAAATAGAACAGATGTGAGCCGCTATATGGTTAAGTTCGTTTTCGCAAGAACTACTGAACAATCCCAACCAACTTGGCAGTCGGAGTCATCTGATTGGAGAATTCCCTCCGACAAGCTGTCTGAAAAAAGTCCGGAACCGGCTTGGAAATTTGTCTGGAATTGGATGCAGGGAAAAGAACACGAGACCAATGGTTTTGAAATTAACGGTGCAGTTCTCGACAACTTGAATGGAAACGATCAAGAAAACCGCCTCCGTGCGATCTATGGACTTGCAACTAGAGAGAACATTCCTCTGTTTGTTCGACGACTGAAGAGTTTGTCGAACAGCACTGCACACAAGCGAAAGTTGTGGGTTGATAAAGACGGAAAAGAGATTCCCCGAGACGATACTCGAGACAATGTTCGAAGATGGAATGAACGTGCAATTGTCATGGACGATGCGGCCTACGCACTTTCGTCTTGTGGACCAGACGCAGTAGATCCTCTGATCGAACTTCTGGACTGCGAGAATCCCTGGATCTTGATCAATGCAGTATTCGCTCTGGGGGAACTTGGTCGGCACGCTCAAGTGGCGATGCCAGCGTTGGCTCGACTCTTGAACAATCCAATGCAGCAAGTAGTGCGTCAAACACTAGATGCCATCGGATCCATAGGTTCAAACATGGATTGCGCTCTTCCTGCAATTGAAGAGCTCTTGTCCTCCACCCGTCCAAGCTGGGAACAACCCGAAGTCATGCGTGGATGGACCGGAAGCGACCAGATCAGAATGAATGCTGCTTCCGCTTTGCTTAACGCGCTCAATTATCCTGACAACAATCTGGAGGAAATTGAGAGACTTTTCTGCAAGGCACTGCATGACCGAAACGGCTACGTGGGAGCCATTGCATGTGAAGGATTAGTTAGGCTCGGTACAAGCTCCTCAACGAGTATGGCTCTAACATTCCTCTCAGATCGGCGTTTTGATGAAAGAGTGACCTTGCGCAAGCCATTCTGATCTAAATGGGCGACTGACCACTTTCCGTCAGGAGCCTACGAATAATCCTCAGATGTTGTCTCCCAACAAATCTTTCGCCCGAAACCAAGAAAGTCGGAACTGCGAAAACTTCTGCGTCCAACAGTTCATTCCTCAGTTCCATGAGCTGCGGTCGAAATTCGTGCAACGATTCATGGGGCTCTATTCCTATCGATTGAAGTACAGAAAGAAGCTGATGTTCACATTCCAAATCGAGCTTCTTCGTCCAAAACAAACGAAATACTTGTTGTGAGTATTCCTTCCCAAGACTCCGATCGCTGGCAAGAATCAGTCCCAGATGTGCAAGTGTAGGGTCGATTCCAACCGGATCGGCAATCAGCTCAATTCCTCGAACTCGCGCATACTGATTGGTTTCCCACTGACGATACTCTGCCCTTATACGCTTGTGATGTTGGGAATCGCTTTCATTGTCCTCTACATCAGGTACAGAATTTTGGAGAACCCTGAAGGGTAGAAGCTGAATCTCGACCTCTAACTCTTCTGCTAACTCAATTGCCGGGGCGAGTGCTAGGTAGGAATTCGCACTCGTGAAATCAATTGCAATAGCAATAGTAGCGGCGCTATTTGACTGATCGGAACTAATAGGAAATGTCTGGAGCGGCCCCATTCTTGCCTTTTAATATCCAATAGATCATCGGCAGATGTTCCCGACCAAAGAAAGCGTCTCCATCAATGACGAAGGTGGGAACACCAAAAATTCCTGCCTCTCTAATTTCATTCTGCAGATCATCAAGTTGAAGTTTTCCCTTGCCGGATGCGAACTCCACAAAGCCATCGACACAAGCCCCTGAAAGATTCAATACCGTTGTTATCTCGTCAATGTCTTCAACATCGATCGCTCTTTTCCAAAACTGATCGTAGATGTAGTCCAAGTAGCACATCATCGTGTCTCGTCCCTGTGACTTGGCGAACAGCCAACCGATATGTGCCAGATTTGTGTCCCAAATCTTTCTCGGTCCGTAGATCAGCTTATTGGTCAATCGTGCGTAGCGTTTTGTATCGTAGTACGCATAGCGAACTGCTTGCCATTGTTGTGGGGTCCGATTCTCTTCCACGACCTCTTTGTTTTCGTCCACGCGGGCTGAACCGAGAAAACTAGGGATGTTGAGAGTTAGGGGCCTCCAGTCAATTTGAACACCAAACTTGTGCTCCAATTGTTTGGCAGGATCTTTCGCCAAGTACGCGTATGGACTCTTGACATCCAAATAGAGGATTAGTCTGTCGTCCGTTTCCAACGCGTTCATTTCAAACGGTCACTGGCGTAGTGCGACAAGGCATGCACTCACTGTCAGCAATTCGTCGGATCAACGGCAATATGACGGTCGCTCTATCAACCAGGCTTGGTCAATGTAGTTTTTTGTTGCCCAGGTGGAGTAGAGTTGCCTTTAGCTGGCTCGACGTCTGCGGCGATTCAAAGGGTCAAACGCAGTTGCGTCAGACATGTCCATGACGTCATTGATGTTGTCCAGCATGTCTTCGTAAGTTGCTTCCGTTCCTAGCGTAATTCCTTCGTTGGTGAACGTTTGGATTCTGGAGAATCGACCTCCCGAAGCATGTACGGTTGTGGCGGAAGGTGCGTCTTCACTGCACAAGTACAGCACAGCAGGAGTAACAAGACCTGGGTTCATGCCCGGAGGCGGACTGCTCGCGTCAAATTGAGCACCGGGAACACTAGCGGTCATTCGGGTTGCAGCGGCAGGCGATAGGCAGTTGACGCGAACATTGTGAGAAGCACCTTCAATTGCTAGCACATTCATGAGGCCCAACATTCCCATTTTTGCTGCTCCGTAGTTCGACTGGCCAAAATTTCCAAAAATTCCTGATGTGGAACTGGTGAGCACAATCCGACCCCAGTTTTTTTCATACATGATGGGCCATGCAAATTTTGTTACATATGCCGTACCCCTTAAATGGACATCTAGAACTAGATCAAATTCGTCTAGAGTCATATTCTTGAATGACTTGTCGCGCAAGATTCCTGCATTGTTGACCAAAATGTCTACGGTTCCAAATTCACTAACTGCGTCGTCGACGATACTCTTCGCTCCTTCTCGATCCGTGACTGATGCCTTGTTCGCAATAGCCGCTCCTCGCGCCGCACGGATTTCCTCTGCCACGGCGTCCGCCATGTCACTGGCTCCGTCACCATGCACGCTGCCACCCAGGTCATTTACGACTACCTTTGCCCCACGTTCAGCAAACGCTAGCGCATGGGACCGTCCCAATCCACCTCCAGCTCCGGTGACAATTGCAACTTTGCCTTCAAAATCACTCATTTTTTCCTCTCATGAATCTCACAAACTCTGATAGATGATGTGTGTACACCAGACGCTTCTTTGAGCAAGGTGGTATTGTGATTCTGGGCTATACCTGAAAACAAGGCCCTTCTTCCGATGAACCACGGCGTACATGATACCGAGAGGCCTGACTCCTATAATTCTGCGGAATCTAAACCATGCTTGGATGCCAAAAAGTCAATGAGCAAAGAAAAAATTCAAGAGCTTGAGCGACAGATATTCGAACTCGGCAAGGAACTACAGACACTTCAACGGTCTTCAGGACTCACAGAAGTGTCGAATTACGAATTTAAGACGGAGTTTGGATCAACAACACTACTTGATCTATTTGGTCCGCACGACAAACTGCTGCTCATTCACAACATGGGACAAGCGTGTAGATACTGTACTCTCTGGGCGGATGGATTCAATGGTTTTGTTCCTCATTTGGAGTCCGCTATGTCCGTTGTGCTCGTATCCAAGGACAGCCCTGAAGTACAACGAGAATTTGCCAAATCTCGCGGATGGCATTTTCGATTGGCATCACACGGCGGTGGCGCATACATGAAAGAGCAAACCAGGATGGACGAATACTCAGATATGCCCGGCGCGGCTACGTACGAGCGTCAAGGCACGAAAGTACTGAAGAAAAACACATGTGTCTTTGGGCCGGGAGATCTCTATTGTCCATTGTGGAATCTGCTCGGCCTCGCAGGAATTGGTGAAGAGGACTGGACGCCGCAATTCCGTTATTGGAAAATCCCCGAACAAATGGAAGATGGCGGCAAAAACCTAGAGAACTGAATGGGAATCTAAATTGGGGTTCTCGTTGAGTGTACATGAACCCGACGTCCACTTAGGAAAATGCAGTCTTCGAACCCGTGATCGAGTGTCGTTGCAGAAACAGTTGCACGAAACTTGTCGCGTACACTGCTTCAGTAACATTGCACATAGAAACTAATGATTAGGAATCATGAATGAACCCCATGCTTGACAAGCTCAAGGCTGGCGAAGTCGCCGTAGGAACCACTGCATCTTGGGACAATGAGACAAGATTTCTAGCACGATCTGGTCTAGATTTCCTTCTCTTTGACACCCAACATTCCCCGGTCGAGATTAAGAGGTTGTCGGACCCCGTAGGAGTGATGCGTGGTGGAAGCGCGATTCCGATTATTCGTGTCGGAGACAACACTGCTGAACAGATTTGTTATGCGCTCGATGTTGGCGCTAAGGGAATTGTCTGCCCTATGGTGAATTCCGGCGAAGAAGCCGACAGTATGGTCAAGTCCTGCAAGTACCCGTTCGACGGAATTCGAAGCTCAGCAGGAGCACGCGGAGATTGGGGTGAATTCGCAAACTACCGCGACTACCTTGATCATGTGAACGACAATGTTCTGATCATACCCATGATTGAAACTATGGAGGCTTTTGAAAATCTCGTAGACATAGTTACGACACCTGGAATTAACGCATTGCTCATTGGACCCTCCGACTTCTCAATAAACTTAAGAGTTCCCTTAGACTACACAAATCCGAAATACCATTCAGCAATCGGCAAAGTCGCCGAAACGTGCCGTGAAAACAGAGTCGCTCCAGGAATGTATTTCGTACCTCCAGGTATCGAGACGGATACTCTGATTGAAATGGGGTTCCAGTTCTTTACGATGCCATGGCATGGGTGGGCGAGTTCAGGCATTCGAGACGGAGTCGCCAAAGTAGCAGGTAGGTAGCACCTGTCTACTACAGTTCAATAGCAGCCCGACATTCGCTGAGGTCGAACAGTTGGGCGTCATCCCTGAATCCTGTGTTTGAAGTTAGCGAACGTACTTAACAACTGAGTCATGGTTGGTCGACCAAGGCTCAAGTGTTAGCAATTAAATGTGTTGTCTTCAGACTGATCTGAAAGCAAGATCAATACCGTGGTCAATATGATGCGTAGTCTCAAATAGGCTTTAGAATCTTGCGAATCAATCTAAGTTTAGGAATGAGGTCATGACCAGCCTCCTCTCTCGTATATCCGGGTGGTACCTTCTGTTTGTAGCAGCTGCAGTGGGAATTCAATTCATGGTAGAGCTGCTCTACGAATCATCCACCTCAATCACTCCTCCACAAGTTTGGTTTGTATTGGATTGGTTCTCGTTAGTTGGTTTTGTAGTGTGCATCTCCGCAAATTTTCACTACATGAACTCCAAGGGTAGTGGTCAAGATGTCGTTTGGGAGAGAATCGCATCGAACACAGCCTTTTACCTGTCCATAGCTCTTACTCTGGCATTTGTCCACAACTTTTTTGGTTCTCTCGCAGGAGGCAAAGACGACCTGCTTTTTTGGAAATTCATTAACGTCATTCAAGTTCCGCTGTTTGCGGCAACCGGATGGAGATTGGCCATTAAAAAGTAGAGGCGTATTGAGTGCTCTCTTAGGATTTAGAGTGGTCGGGACGGCCGGATTTGAACCGGCGACCACGTGACCCCCAGTCACGTGCGCTACCAGACTGCGCCACGTCCCG
>JAPOXO010000025.1 GCA_026707045.1 Gammaproteobacteria bacterium
CGACTGAGCGATGACTACGATGTAACGGCGCGAATCTGGAGCGTTACGAGTTTCACGGAACTAATGCGTGATGGAAACGCAACGGAACGGTGGAACATGCTGCATCCAGAAGAGGATCCAAAGAGACCGTATGCTGGAACACTACTAGATGGAGAGATTCCAGTCGTAGCGGCGACGGACTACGTGAAGTCCCATGCCGAATCGATCCGAGGGTGCTTTGATGCACCCTATTTTGTACTTGGGACTGACGGCTACGGTCGAAGCGATACTCGTGCTCAATTGAGGCATCACTTTGAGGTCGACGAGCGATTCATCACAGTTGCCGCATTGCGCAGCCTCGCCAACAATCAGACCATTGCTCTCACTGAAGTCGCAGCAGCTATAAAAGCTCTGGACATCGATCCAAGCAAACCGGATCCTCTACATCAATGACTACCGAGCAAGTTGTAATTCCTGACATCGGCGACGCGAAGGATGTCGAAGTAATCGAGATTTGTGTTTCGGTTGGTGACCGCGTCGTGGAAAACGACGCTCTGATCGTTATTGAATCTGACAAGGCATCTATGGAGGTTCCGGCTCCATTTGAAGGGACTGTTACAGATATTTCTTTAGCGCTCGGAGATGTAGTAAATACAGGCGATTCCATAGCAACTTTAGATGTGGAAGCTCCCGTATCCAAAGCTGAAGAAAAGACAGAGGAGTCGAAGGCGGACACATCTCAGGAGAGAGCTGAAAACAAACCAGAACAACCTGTCAGCGATAGCAGACCCCCGCCTGCACCTGAAGTTTCAGCAATCTCTCCAGCAAGGGAAGAAGGAGCGTCAGTCTATGCCGGACCGGCGGTTAGGAAACTCGCACGAGAACTCGGTGTTGACTTGGGTCGAGTCAATGGCTCGGGAGCGAACGGACGAATAGTCAAGGACGATGTAAAGGCATTTGTTAAGCAGTCCTTCACTCAACCACAAACGCTTGCGGCAGGAGCAGGAATTCCACCGATCGAATTGCCTGACTTCAGTCGTTTTGGAGAGGTCGAGGAAGTTCCTCTGACACGAATCCAAGCACGAGGCGCGGAGAATCTTTCACGTAGCTGGCTCAATGTTGTTCACGTAACTCAGCATGACGAAGCCGATATCAATGAATTGGAGGAATTTAGAAGCAAGCTAAACTTAGAAGCAGCCGATCGAGACAGTCGGTTGACTCCGGTTCCCTTCATTATCAAGGCGTGCGCAAGTACTCTCATCGAGTTTCCGCAGTTCAATTCATCCATTAGCTCAGATGTGAAATCCTTGATTCAGAAGAAATTTGTGAACATTGGAATGGCTGTCGACACGGAGGACGGACTCGTGGTTCCTGTGATTCGAGATGCTGACCGCAAAGGCGTACGAGAAATTGCGATCGAGGCGAACGAACTGGCTGCAGCCGCTCAAGAGAAGAAATTGAAGCCAGCTGACATACAGGGGGCCACTTTCACTGTCTCAAGTCTGGGAAATATTGGTGGAACGGGTTTTACACCAGTTGTCAATGCACCTGAGGTAGCGATCTTGGGAGTGGCACGAATGACTGTGAAACCGGTGTGGATGAATGGAGAATTCCGTCCTCGAAAGGTGCTCCCACTATCCCTCTCCTACGATCATCGGGCGATTAATGGAGCGGAAGCGGGTCGGTTCGTACAAGCGCTGGTGTCGAGGCTGGTAGATATTCGCAAGCTAGTTTTGTAACCGGTATCTATGGTGATGTATCTATGGTGATGTCAATCGAGTAGCTTGTTTCTCAAGAGTCAGAATGAAAAGACATTCCGACATTCCCCAATCCATTTTCTCATCACAACGGGAAGGAACAGACCGATGCTGAAACAGATCACAAATCTCTGCAAAGGGTTCGGCCTAATTTGTTGGTTGCTCGCTTTCGCATCTGTTGGATTAGCGGACGAAACAGGAATTAATCATTCCACTGACAAACCCATAAAGGATCTCAATGACATAGCTCAATTGACGGGTGGATTCGAAAGGGATTCTGCAGTGTATTCACTCGTCATGGACTCGAATGAGAAGGAATTGGAGTCCATCCTAGAGCAATCAATACAGATTTCTCGCAAGAGTGTGCGAGAATCCATTCAAGCGATAGCCATCCAACGATTTGCGGCGATCAATCCGAAGAGAGCTCTGTCTCGCATTGATGTCTTGCCGGAGAACACCCACCATTCCCTAGTGGTCGAGGTATTTTCGGAGTGGTCGCAGCACGAGCTGGACGCCGCAATTTCCTATGGTCAGTCACTTACTGGTTCTAAAAAGCTCGCCGCACTCCAGGGAATTCTACGAGCGAGAGATGATCTTTCCGAAGAACTTCGACGAGAGGTCGCCAAAGCGATGGGATTTGAAGATTATTCGGTTGATTTAATCGCCCGGTCAAGTGTTTACGATCCGATCGAGTCTCCGGAAAAGGTGTGGAAATCAATTACAGGCGGGTCACAACCTGACGTGTCCCAAGTCGGAACACTGATACAGATTGCCCAAGCATGGATCGAAAAAGATGGATTGAGCGTACTTGACCAAATTTATTCATCAATATCCGACTGGAACGTTCGAAGTCCCATTTTGTGGCCAATCGTAGACAGCGCAACCGACAAAGATCCAGAATCTACACTCGAGTATGCACTTGGACTTGAAAGTGACGACATGAGGGTTTATTTTGTCACCAATGTAATCCGACGATGGGCGTCTTCGGATCCTCAGTCGGCTCTGAGGGCTGCAACTAGCCTCGATTCGAGCCGTCCGCTACCACAATTGGAGTTCAACATCATATTGAGTTGGGCTGAAAAGGATCCGACGGACCTGTTGGCGAACATCGCTCAATTGCCAGAGAACTGGCAGGAACATGGAAAACAACGTGCAATCGTGTCAATCGCTCAGAACAAGCCAGAAGAAGCGATTCGATACTTAGAGGACCTAAGCGGAAAAGATATTCGCAATAACGTCGCACATTCCATAGCCTCAAGCTGGGTCGAGCAAGATCCTCAATCTGCACTCGATTGGATTCAATCGGATCCAAAAATCGAAAGCATACGCCAGGACTTGTTGTCAATAGTCTTGAGACATTTCGTAGAAGAAGATTCTCAAAATGCGCTGCAAATTGCACTGAGTTATCCCGTTGAAAAGCACCGGCATGGACTAGAGGCAGATGTAATCGGCACTGTGGCAGAGCGAGACCTCGACGAAGCGGTAGAAATGCTAGGCCATGTTCGTGAAGGCCATACCAAGATGTATGCCTATACATCCGTAGGACACAAATTGATTCAAGAAGGAAGCTTTGAACGAGCTCGCAGACTAGGAAACCAACTCACCGATTCTGAACAGTCTCGCTACTATGCATCTATGGTTTTTTCGTGGTTTTTGAAAGATCCAGTGTCTTTAGTAGATTCACTGCATCTTCTTCCCAGTGAAGAAATCCGATCTCAGGCCGCCCTAACGGTCTCCTCGCTCAACGAAAACCACCAAACACTATCAAAAAAGCAATTAGATTCGGTACGGGAGTTCTTATCCGAAGAAGACCTTTCAAGACTGAGCAACTAATACGGCGTTTGAAGGTTTGGTTGCTTCTTAAGAAAGGAATTGTCGCTATCCCTCTCTTACGACCACAAAGCGTTTGACGGAGACTTAGCTAGTACGCTTGAGATCTTCATGAGCTTATGAAGATATGCAAATCAGTCTTATTCTCAGTGCCTTGAAACTGGTTCGGGGATATAGACACGTTCATTCACTATTCTTGTCGTGCACCTCAAGCCTGCTTCCTATTTGCTCTCTTTGAACTAAGGCTGACAAGAGCTTATAGTTACTTCGTTCTTTTCTGATTCTTCCTGCCACAATCGCTGGATGCACGCCGAGCTTTTCTGCATCAATGAATACCGTCTCCTCCGTAGCAACAAAGGGAGATACGCATTTCGACCAATCAATTTCGGAAATGAGGTTGTCCATTGCAAATCTGTCTGCCTGTTCTTCCAGTAGGTCACTACAGTTTGCCTCCTCCTGATCGAAGAAAGCAAATCGCACTCCCTTTGTTAGATGCAATAGAACGTGACCCAATTCATGAAACAGCGTGTACCAAAAATTGTCGATACGATTTAATCGTAGCGTGAGTCCAATCACCGGGGTCCCATCACTGAGTAGCATTGCGGCCCCGTCCAAATCAGTGTTGGGAATATGTTTTTCAAACACCAGAACAATTCCCCTTGCTAGCAGCATCTCTCTAGCGTTGGCGGGTCCATTCTTGTGGGTTGTCAAACTGACCAAGTCGGTCACAATTGAGTTTCCAAGACTGAAATCCGACACTTTTCGAGCGGCAACAACCTGTTGGGCTAATTCAATAACGCGTGACTGCCAGGCTATCAAGTGGTACTTGTCTGGTCGTGACTGACTGCGCACTTTTCTTCGGCGATGGACTTTCAAAGAATAATGTCCGACTGTTCTATTGACATAGGACTTTGCGACTAACACTAGCTCACTTTCTGATTGAGGCGTAATCCACTGTCTCTTCACCATTTCCTTTAGCGGAAGCCTCGTCCAATCGAAATCTTTATCTAAATCCGGAGAATTGGTCCCACTCTCAATTCCATCACTCAGCGCGAACGAACTTGTAATTTGTACTCTAAGAACACTTGCAATTTCGATCAATCGAGAGAGGCTAGCTCCCATGTAATTGGTTGCCTCATATCTCTGAATCTGTTGCGGTTTCAGACTTAGAATTCTGGCTAGTACGGATTGGCTCAATCCTTGAGCGATCCGTGCTTCAACTAGAACTCTCGGAAGCTCGTGTAACGAAACTGACTTTGAGAAGGTGACTTTACCTTCCTTGAGCTCTTCGTATTGTGATACTTCTTCTTCGATTTTTGCTATTTGTGCCTCGATAGCACCCAGTTCAGCTGTTCTAACCCACTCTTCCTTATTGCTGTCGTTCTCGTTTAGAGTTAAGTTTCGTCCATCTCTAAGATCTCCTAAGAGTCGTTTTGATCTGGTGTATTGTTTGTCACTAAAAATCATGACTTGTCCAAGTGAGCATCGGGTCTGTTTCTAGGTCAATTTGCAATATTCCTTTTCTCTCCCCGGTTAGTCTTTCAAATTGGAAGAAATCCAAAAAAGTTTGATTCGTTCCAGAAACAATTGATGTGCTAGGAAAGAACTCGCCCCCGTATCGTGTTTTTTGTTGACTTCGGAATTCTGGACTCCACAGTATGGGATCTAGACGATTGCGGTCAACACCGATGGGGTTCCAACATGCATCGTAGTCGGAAGGATTGGGATCGTCGGTGACGTAACTACCGTTCAAGAAAACCAGAGCACACCTCGCATTTGAAAAATTCTGCACCGCTTCGAGAAACCCACCGAATAGCCGTCTTCTCAGCGAATTGAAAGCGAACTTGTTTCTTGTTTCTGCTAGCGTAGCCATGTGTATTCCCTCCGGAAGGACTCGCCAGGGGGAACCGACAATCTCAATTTGTTCTGGAATCACTCTTACAATTATATTGTTGTAAGAAATAATTGTTAGTGCAAGTTGCAAACTTCTTGAAAGGCAGTTAAAGAAGAATCCATGGTGTTGCGATCTAGAACAAGCGTTTCTAGTCAAGCAACAGAATCGTCACGAACGAAGTGGCTCCCACAATTGCTCCTGTTCTGCGACTATTCGTGACAACACGAAGAGGTAGTCGGAGACGCGATTCAAGAAAGCACCCAGACCTGCGTCTTTGAGCGCATCAGGAGCATGTTTCCAAAATACCCGTTCGGCTCGCCTCACATTGGACCTTGCAACATGAGCAAACGCTGATGCTTTGCCACCTCCTGGGAGAACAAACTCTCTCAGTGGCGGCAATTCTTCATTGAGTTCCTTGGTAGCTTCAGTGATGGCATCGGTCTCGCGCTGCCAGATCGGCTGTGGGTCTCCTGTTGCTACCGCAGCACCTAGATCGAAGATCCTGGACTGAATTGTGACGAGCGTTTGTCGATATTCGTCATCGACGTGTTGAACCAGCACTCCAATAGAGCAGTTTGCTTCATCCAGAGTCCCTGATAACTCGACTCTTCCGTCAAATTTGTCAAGAGTCTTGCCATCAGCCAGTTTTGTCGTTCCTTGGTCACCCTTGGACGTAGTCACACGCGATATTCGATAAGCCACTTCGTGCTCCAACGCTACAGAAAGCGAAATTTTACGGCTAACAGATCGCTCGAGGAACTTCTGAGATTGCAGCTCAGTACAGAAATGGAAATAAGGAACATGAACCCCTCCATTGATTTTTTACAGTCTCAGGTCTGAGACTTGAAGCTGTCTCATCTGTAGAACAGGATGTGTTACTTTGTCGAATATGAAATTGCCACAATATCCGCGCGTGACGAGCTCATTGTCCGAAGAGATTTATTCCTGTGACGAAAAGTCCGCAGTGGCGTTGCAGTCAGTCTACAAGCGGCATTGCTCGAAAGAAGATTTTGTCTCGACGATTCTGACGCATGTCACACCAGCGGAATCACAGCGAGCGGCAACCTGGTTGCTTAAGAAGCATCTCGAAACAGGAAATTCTCTATCCGCTGCTCAATGCCGCATTGTGATTAGAGCCTTGATTGATCAAGATCACTGGGAGAGCAAATTACATCTCCTCCAATGCCTTCCATATCTGGACATCCATAAGGACGATTGCGTCGGTCTGGAGAGTTTCCTGATTGCCTCTGTCAGGAGCGAGAATAAATTCATCAGAGCATGGGCTTACAACGGGTTCAATGAGCTAGCTTTGAGTTTTCCGCGATATCGGAAAAAAGTGGATGGCATGCTTGCCCATGGCATCGAATCGGAAGCCGCTTCGGTTCGCGCGAGAATTCGCAATATTTTGAAGAACCGCTGAACTCCCAGCTGGTTCGCTTTCCCATCGCCAACAGTTGACGATCAAATTTTCTTGAGGCCACCACACAGACGCTCGACATGCGCCTCAAAAATCTGAACCACGAAACTGCTCACTTTCAATATCTTGCTCGTACCCGTAATACGCCCGTTCTGCACGATCTGGTTTTGGTGAATAAACCTCTAGAATTCGATGCATGAAGAAGACGCTATTGGACATGCGCCACGTACCTGTCTTTATGTGGGTCATGTATTGGGGGAGCGCAACCGCAGGGTATTTGATATCCGTATCAGAAGGAATCGTGCCCCACTGTTTTCCGCACATTCAGGGCTGTACCACAATTAGCCAATCTGGTCGTGAAGGCCTCAGCTTCTTCATCTTCAAGGCAGTAATGATTCCTGCCGCGTCACTAACTGCGATTTATTGGGTACTTACGCATCACTGGTTGAGATCGCTGGAACGAGACACGCGATCGACGATAGCTATTACGACGCTAGGCTTGATCGGATCAATTTTCTTGGTTGTGTATCTGACTTTCTTGGGGTCTGAAGGTGAAGTCTATCGAGCGTTAAGACGATATGGAACGATCATTTTCTTCGTATTCACCTTCATCGCGGAATGCATGCTGACCTACCAATGCCGCCGACGCCTGAGACTCAATTGGATTATTGTCGTAAAGATCGTCCTTTGTTCGCTTGTGCTCCTTGAATTGCTTGTACACGGCGTAGCCAAGTTTATTCTCGAAGAAACGCGTTGGCTCGAGAATTCAACCGAATGGAGGTCGGCCAGCGTCCTGACTTTATACCCGGTGTTGACTTGGTTGCTTTGGCTCCGAACCGGGTTCGAAATTCGATATAGCAGTAAATCTAACGTAGGTTAGACCAAAAAGAAGCCAGTCAAGAGCAAGCTCTTGACTGGCCAAATTGATTAACCACTGGCTACACTCTCAGAGCTATTTGTTAACTAGCTTGTACGAGAGGTCCTGATGAGGGCGAGCCAATAGCGAATAGCGGAGTATTACTCTTTCGTCTGCTCCCAATGGTCATTGTCTGAGAAGGCATCCTTGACAGCTGTAACAAGTTCGTCGAAAGATGGTCGTTCGGAGTACTTCTCCTCTGCGCGCTTCAAGACGATCTTGCCATCCGCTTGGATAACCATGATCCCTGGATTTGCCACACCATAGGCAAAGGACCCTTCTTCGTGCTGTTCGTTTCGAATTCCGAGTCTGCTAACGGTCGTTCCGCCTTCATCTGAAAGTAAGGGATATCCGAGCTCATTCTCGGTGCTGAATTCACGGTTTTGTCGTACTGCGTCGTATGTCACCGCTGCGACTGCGAAACCGAACGATGTAAGTTCTTTATGTCTCTTTTGCAACTCACCTAGTTGCCGCTTGCAGTACCCTCACCAATTCGACGTGCGTACGAAGAAGAGAACGATTCCCTTGTTGTCGCCCGTAAGATCCTCGAGTGTTCTGTCTTTTCCTTCAGTGTCTTTGACAGTAAGCTCGGGTAACTCCGAACCCACTTCCGGTCCCCATTCGTCTTGGAAATCCGCAGCCATCACGCTCGCTGCAGCAAGGAAGAGAACTATAGCTAGTGCAGTTCCCATAAAGTGTTTCTTCATAAATAGTCTCCAATGCCAGCGGTGGTGGCGACTGTCTTCAAATTGTACTCTCGCAGCTTGCGAAGTACCACAAGAAAAGCAACAAACATGCTGACGAATCCATTCGACATCTCGAAATCAAGCAGCTTCGGAATTGGCCTTCGATGCATTGCACAGTTGGCGCGGGATTTTGGCTGGTTTATTACCAAACATTCAACTGCCACGACACGCCGAATCGATCTTCAACCCATGTGAATTGCTTGCTGAAGCCGTAAGAGTCCAAAGGCATGAGAACTCTTCCTCCTTCTCCCAAAGAAGCTGCAAGTGTTTTGATCTCTTCTTCTGATTCACACGCCACAAACAACGAAGTTGAAGGAGTGAAATTGAATGCATGCTCTATCGGACTATCGCTAAACAACACCCTTTGACCGCCGATTGACACCGTCGCAAACATGATCAAATCTGAAAAGTCTGGATTGGAGTCTCCGTAGTGCCGAACTTCCTCCACACTGCTGTTGGGAATTAGACCCACATAGAAGTCGATGGCTTCTTGAGCTTTCTTGCCCTGAAACATTAAGAAAGGTAGTACTGAGTCAGCCATATGAGTGTTTTCCTTGAATTTTCTAGTTTTGTAACAAGCTCGAGCCGTGCTTCTACGCCACAGGCAAAGAAAAAATCTTGTGCACGTGCCTCAAGACTCCGCGAAGATTTTATGGAGAGTTGCTCCCGCTCGATTGGGCTCTTTGGAGTTTAACGGGACTGCGTAGCTATCGCCGTTGCAGCAGACACTCTCATTTCCGTCATTACGAAATTTTTTGAGTAAAAACATCAATCGTTTCCAGTGTCAAGCACGTAGAACCACTGTTCTTGGTCATATGGACCCCGCTAGAAGCGTCAAAGAGAACCGAGCGCATTCCTACGGTATAGCAATCCCACAACGGAAAACTTAACGAGGCGGAAATTTGGTACTCAGCTTTGGGTCTGTTTAGCTAGTTTTTCGTACATGGTTCGGTAGAAAGCGTTGCGCCCGCGTTCCTCCAAAACAATCCTGAGAAATCGATTCTGTAGCAGCCATAAAAGTAAAAGGCATGGTGCCCAAACATAGTTGACTAGGTACTCGGGAAGATGTTGCGACCACGAATCGAAATACCAGTGCATCAACAAGAACAGACCCAAGGCTTGAAAAGTTGCGTCCATCCAGTGGGGGGTCATATCGTGAGTTGCTGCGCGGAACAAGCCATTTGGTAGCTCATCGTATTGACTCTCAACTCGAAGGGTGCGTCTACGCCATATCATTCGAAAGAAATAGTGTTGGACTCCCCATAGCAGAACGAAGCAAGCCGCCCAGAGCCCTTCCAAGTGGTTGTTCGAAGTGTCGGGCTTAACGCCTTGAGCTAGGATAATCAGGACACATGCGAATACACCTTGAAACACCGTATCCAACATGCTCGGCGAGACACTCTTACTTAGAGACTTGATGAGTTCGTACTCGTTGATCATTTGATTAAGTGCTAGCCAGCTGCAATTAGCTGATCGGATCACCTTCATTCGTCCCTTCTGGCATTGTATGGCACATTAAACGGTAAATAGAGCCGTTCAACACCTTCTCAACATCACCCACAGCGACGGAAATAATGGAAGCGAGGCCAGGTTCCACGCAATCTCTACCGCGTGCCAAACACAGTACTGCTACACGATCCCTCTAGGAAATCGGTTGGTGCTAATATCTTGCGCCGATCCGATGTCTATTGAGCCAAATGCCAGTATTCAAGGCACCGAGCGGAACAATCTGCTTTGACCAGAGAGGTTCCAGAGCTTCTACGCCCATCCTCCTAATACATGGATTAGGTTGCCAGTTAATTCATTGGCCCGATTCATTCTTGGATGGATTCGTCGAAGCAGGATATCGGCCGGTTGTCTTCGACAACAGAGATACAGGTCTTTCGTTTGAAAACGAGTCGGAACCTCCTACGATTCCCGAATTGCTACAAGCACTGGACGACCCGAATTCCATTAATCCGAGTTACACACTTGCAGATATGGCTGCAGACTCGATAGCGTTACTAAATCACATCGGCCAATCCGGTGCGCACATAGTGGGTGTATCGATGGGAGGAATGATCGCGCAGTACATGGCGATCAATCATCCTGAACGCGTCTTCAGCCTAACTTTGCTCATGAGTTCTACTGGTAGTTTGGAAACTCCCAAGCCAGGTCCAGAGGTTATCGGCGCATTAGCTACCAGCATAGTTAGCCCAACTCGGGAAGAGAATATCGAGGCTACGCGGAACTCAGACCGCCTGTTTGGCGGGCCGCATTACGATTCCTGTGAAGTCGGCATCGGACGCTTCGTCGAACAAGCTTACGACCGCTCACACCGGCCAAATGGAGTATTGAGACAACTTGCCGCCATTGTGTCCGATGGGGACCGACGAGAGAGCTTGAAACAAGTCGAGACACCATCGCTTGCACTTCACGGTGATGCTGATCCCCTCGTCGATCAGTTTGGGTCGAAGGATCTTGCTGCGACAATGCCGAATTGTCGATTACGGATCATTGAGAAGCTGGGTCACGACCTGCCGGAACCTTTGATTCCTGTAATGTTGGAAGAAATTCTCGATCATATAGGTTCGGTTGAAGCTGCTCGCTAGTTTCCGATCGAAGGACAGCACAATGCCAATAAGCACAAAATCTCACTCCGACAATTGCGGGCGAGCTTTGTATAAAGCTTGATCACTCCGATTACTAAGTAGAAATGGCAAATCCGTTCACCATACACATCTTTGTAGCGAATGGCGATCCGGAAGGGATGCGAATCATCGACCGAATGAACTGGACTGGTCGTGGGCTAGTGTTTCGGAGATCCGACTGGATGGATGTCCGGACCCGAGAAGAAATGAAGAGTACGGGTATCTATATCTTAGTTGGATACAGTCATGACGAGGATGAGCAACCAACCGTATACATCGGACAAGCGGACGGAGTGAAAGGTCGAATTGACTCGCATTTGAAGAATAAGGATTTCTGGGATTGGGCAGCTGTATTTGTATCTACTAGCGGAGGCCTGAACCGGGCACATGTGACATGGTTGGAATACGCGCTTGTCGAGAGGGCTGTCAATACAAAGCAATGCATACTGGATAATGGAAACGTGCCCCAGGAACCAGCATTGACAGAAGCCGAAAAAGCCGATACTCAGGGATTCATGAATGAAATTTTGCAGATTTTGCCTCTGGTCGGTCTACGCGCACTCGAATTCGCAAAACCGGTATCTGTCCGACCAGGCAGCGGTCCGACCAGGCAGCGAGAAGTCAAGAGTGAACGACGAGACACCATTATTGTTCCGGCCAAGGCAGACACATTTAAGAAGGTCTTCCTTGGTGAGGACTGTTGGCATGCGATACGTATTGCAGGGGGCATGATTGACAAAATCAGATACATCGCAGGGTACCAAGTACACCCAATTTCTGCCATCACACATGTTGCACCTGTTTCCCACATTGAACCGTACGGAGAACGCGGAAAGTACAAGGTTGTCTTTTCTGAACGGGCAAAGCCTATTCGACAAATACCTCGCGGGAACGCGCCTTCTGGTGCAGTGCAAGGCCCACGCTATACGTCGTTTGTTCAACTAAAGAAAGCAAAGAACCTAAGTGACCTTTTAGGCACGAACTAACAACGAGAACCTCTTTTTCGAAGCACGATTAGCCCAGATAGCAATTGTTGTGGTGCCATGACAAGGCAGCCAAAGAAGGTTGGCGGTTAACAGTATTCGGAATCCACAATTCCTTTCCATCGAGTCGGTAGTAGTCCCGACCGTTCTCGAATTCTTGTCTAATGCGCCCACTAACCACAAACTTCATTTTGTGATCAATAGTCACATAGCCCAAATCAAAAAGTCGATGGATGTCCCGTCGTAACAGAAGGCCATTGGGCATCGTATTCGGGCCACCCTTGGTGTAGGGTTTTATGTGTGCCGCTTCTAATGCAGGTAATGTACGTTCGCGCGTCAATGCACAGCGTCGATCATAGTTTTCAATAACGTTGTGGCGAAATACACTCTGCCCCACCCTTGGAGGAGTCGCATGAGGCTTGGCAGAATTTACAACGTTTTCGACATTCGGATCCAACTGATACGATTTCAATCGCTTCATCACGGCATCCCAAATCATCCGGCCATCGGTTTGCTCTGTGAAGTACCTCTTGTTCGCTTGGGTTCCCTTCTTCCAATTTGGTACGTCGATTGGTTGTTCTTCAAAAAAGAAGGGAAAGTTAAGAACTATACACCCGATTTTTGTGGTTGGGCTAGCGGCCTCTTCGCGATGGGAGTTTATTTGATCCATCATTTCCGCTTCTGAAGCGGCACCGTTGCCAAATCCAAACACTTCCCATGCCAAAAAGCATTCCATGAAACGAAAGGTTGAAAACCATCCTCCACCCACGATCCCTTTGGATCCTGTTTTTGATTTGAATAGAAATAGCTCCCCGGGCAAAAGCGCTTTGAACGAGGTGGCTGATGGACGCCAAAAATTAATTTCGTCGTATAGTTGGTTACGTTTGAGGAAGTCGTACCAGTTGGGGTCTGTATGTGCTACGACCATAGTTACACTCATCATGTACCTCCTGCTCCGTGGCATACAAAGGTGGTATTCATGTAGCAGAGCATCTCTGTTTCTTTATTATGCACCATGTATATTCATATGGTGTTGAGCGAATGTTCTACGGGTTTCTCTCTTTGTACATGCCTGTTTGCAATTGATTGAAATCGAATAGAACAATCGCGATTTAGTGCGGTTTTAGTCCTTGAACGCTTTTTAAAACTGAAAGAGTCCTTTTAGCCACGGTGTGGTTCGTACTGATCTGGCTTGTTTGTACCAATTCGATCATTGTTATGGTTCGAATGGCATTTGGAATTCCTAAGTAAACTAATACTCAGGGGAATCCAAGCCTTTTTGAAGGCAATTCACGTATGTCGTTAGCGCTCGACCTGCTTAAGAGATTGGTCAAAGAGGGCACTTTGCAGGTTGTCATGCCTGACGGAAAGGAGCACAACTTCGGCTCTGGCGAACCCTCTGTCAGCTGGTTCATTCGGAAGAAAGGTGCGCTCGGGAAGATAGCTCGGAATCCCTTTTTGAATTTGGGCGAGACCTACATCGACCAACAGTGGGACGTCCAAGACAATCGATTGACAGATTTGCTGACTGTGTTGAGATCCAATGTGGAGTCATCTTTTTCGGTCAGATCGCCCTTGTTTTTCATTCCTGCGCTGATTCAATCCTGGAACAACATCAGTGTCAGCTTGAGTAATGTGGCTCACCACTACGATATTGACGAGCGACTGTTTAAAAGCTTTCTCGATGCTGACATGCACTATTCCTGTGCTTACTTTCCAGACCCCGATATGTCGCTGGAGAACGCACAGCAAGCGAAGTGCGAACACATAGCAAAGAAACTGTGTTTGAAGCCCAACGCGAAAGTATTGGATATTGGCTCGGGCTGGGGCTCGCTCGCAATGCATCTGGCTGAGAACTATGACGTTTCCGTCACTGGCATCACACTCTCAATCGAACAACTGAGAGTGGCTGAGGAAAGAGTTGCTGAACGAAATCTGGGAAATCGAGTGAAATTTGAGCTGCAGGATTACCGAGAGCACGAAGGAACGTATGACGGAATTGTTTCGGTTGGCATGTTCGAGCATGTAGGAAAGCACAATTTCCTGACTTACTTTAAGAAAGTGAAATCTTTACTATCCGAGGACGGTTTGGCCTTGATTCACACAATTGGAAGCCATGCGCCTCCTACTGCCACGAACCCATGGATTCGAAAGCACATTTTTCCTGGCGGATACATACCTTCGTTGTCGGAAGTTTCAAAGGCTATTGAAAAGTCAGGGCTGATTCCAGGTGACATAGAGGTGTGGCGAAGACACTATGCGTCCACGCTCGAAGAATGGAATCGCAGATTTCAGAGTGTTCGCGAAGAGTTCGTACAGAGCCATGGAGAGAAGTTCTGCAGGATCTGGGAGTTCTATCTCTGTGCGTCGCAGACGGCATTTGAGTTGGCCACTCTCCTTGTCTTTCAGTTGCAATTGGGACACAGAAACGATTCCGCACCATTAACCCGCAACTACGTCTACGAATGATTCAACTGCGACGTTTCCAGGGCACTTGCCAAGGGTCAACCGCAGCCTTACTGTGCATGTTGCTTGCTAGCAGCATACTTGCCAACGAGTTATCTTCGCTTCGAATTGGAAGTCCAGGAGATCCACAGACTCTCGACCCTCACAGGTATACGCTCAACCTAGAGGAACACATTCTGAAGGACATGTTCCTTGGGCTTACAACAATGGACGCCAAGGGAGCCATCGTGCCTGGCAGTGCAGCATCGTGGGATGTTTCGAGTGACGGCCTTGTTTGGACATTTCATTTGCGGGACAACGCTTGGTCGGACGGTGCTCCGGTTCGAGCGGAGGACTTTGTCTTTAGCTTCCAACGGTTGTTGAATCCGGAGACAGCAGCTCCTTTGGCTTTCTTCTTATATGGAATCGAGAACGCTAGAGAAATCAACGGTGGGAAAGTCGAACCAACTGAGCTTGGAGTTTCAGCTCTTGATACCCAGACTCTGGAAATTCGATTGGAGCAGCCGTTTCCGTACTTTGCGGAACGCTTGTTCTACCCGACTGGCTATCCGGTGCCACAACATGTAATCGAGAAGCATGGATCGGATTGGATCAAACCTCAGAACTGGGTATCGAACGGTCCCTACTCCCTTTCGGATTGGAAACCTCAACAAGCTGTTGAGTTGCAAAGAAACCCTCACTTCTTTGATCTTGAAAATGTAAGGATCGACAGCGTCAAATATGTTCCCGTTGCCGATGCACTTGCTGGCTACCACAGATTCCTAGCGGATGAGTTGGACATTGTCGGAGACTTTCCGGCTGGCGAGATTGAATCGTTGCGAGAGTCCCGTCCCGACAGTCTTCGACTTTCTTCATTGCTTTCGACAATGTACTTAGTTTTCAATGTAACTGAGCCACCTTTCGACGATGTTCGTGTTCGACGGGCATTGGCCTTGGCAATTGACCGGGACAAGCTCACCCAGAAGGTGCTTCGCAGCGACGAGATAGGGAACGCATCCATGGTTCCGCCTATGGTTCCTGGTTACAAATCAGTGGTTGAGACCAACTCTCCAGATCTGGCTTTGGCGAGATCCTTACTTAAACAAGCAGGCTACACTGAAGAAGAACCTTTGAAAGTCACGTTGCGGTACTTTACCGGTTCCGAGAGCAAGCAAGTTCATGTAGCTATTGCAGCGATGTGGCAGGAGATCGGCGTTCAAGCTTCGCTCCATCACACTGAACTAAAGGTGCATTTCAGTGACCTTCATAGCGGCGACTTTGAAGTGGCCCAAGCTGGCTGGTTTGGAGAAAACAATCCCGAGCACTACATCGAATTGCTTTGGTCGCAAATAGGGTCGAATAACTACGGAAGATATCAATCGGCAGAATTCGATGCACTCTTGGAGCAAGCAAAGAACACAGTTGGACAGAAAGCGCGTGAGAAGTTGCTGCAGCAAGCCGAATCTGTTGCATTGAATGAATTTCCAGTCATCCCACTGTATTCAGTGACAGTTCGAAATCTTGTAAATCCCCGTGTAGGTGGCTGGTACACCAATCCCCGCAATTCTCACGGTGTGCGGTACATGACATTGAAGTAGAGCATTGAAGCGTGGCTCGATTCGTTCTAAGACGAATTGCATTCATGCTGATTACCTTTTGGGTGGTAATCAGTGTCGCTTTCTTGCTTCTGCGCCTTGCACCCGGCGGCCCATTCGACGGAGATCGTCGCATGCCTCCGGAGGTGGAGGCTAATCTTCTTAATGCCTACAACCTTGACGAGCCACTTTATATTCAATATGGTCGCTATGTCTGGGACTTGCTCAGATTCGACCTTGGTCCGTCCATAAAGCACCACGATTTCACCGTAAGCGAACTGATCGCTGCTGGGTTGCCGGTTAGCCTGACCGTTGGCGCTTTGGCTTTGGTGATTGCCTTGGTACTAGGAGTACCCATTGGGAGCATTGCAGCATTTCGCCACAATTCTTGGCTGGACAATTGCTTGTCTTCTTCCACCACTTTTGGGCTTGCTCTGCCGCCCATTGTCACGGGGCCGTTGTTCGTGCTGCTGTTTGCGGTTATGTTGCAGTGGCTGCCTGCTGGGGGGATGGACTCGGCATCCAGCTTGATTTTGCCTTCCATTGCATTGGCGATTCCGCACGCTGCGGCGATAGCCAAGCTTATGCGTGGTTCATGCATTGACACACTGGGACAAAACCACATCTTGACCGCGCGTTCGAAGGGACTCAACTCCGTACGACTTGCCATTCACCATGTACTGCCCTCGGCAATGATTCCTGTCTTGTCGTTTTTGGGTCCTGCAGCGGCGACCTTAATTGCAGGTTCGCTCGTGATCGAAGAAGTCTTTTCCTTGCCTGGACTTGGACGCTACTTTGTACAAGGAGCGTTGAATCGCGACTATACGCTGGTCATGGGAGGCGTAGTTGTATACGCAGGCTTGATTCTGTTGCTGAACTTTGTCGTGGACACGCTGTACTTTCGCTTCGACCCGCGAATACGCTCGCAAAAGCAGTCGGAAGCATTATGAAATCCACCAAACAAGGCTTTGGATTGCGACTTGCTCTCGGAACTCTCGTTTGTGTCCTGGTTCTGGTGGTTCTTGGTCCTATGGTCCTGCCTTGGGAATACCAAGAAATTGATTGGGACAACATCAATCAAGCTCCGTCGATGGATCATTGGTTTGGTACAGATGCTTCAGGGCGAGACGTATTGACGAGAACACTTGTCGGCGGTCGCGTAAGCCTGATCGTCGCTCTCTTGGCAACCTGCGTCAGTTTCTTGATAGGAGTGCCTTGGGGTGCAACCGCGGGTCTTGTAGGCGGACGCGCTGACCAATTCATGATGCGAATCGTCGATGGCATGTATGCCTTGCCGTTCGTACTCATTGTGATTCTGCTCGTAGTCCTTTTTGGCCGAAACGTCTATTTGCTCTTTGTCGGACTAGGAGCTGTTTCCTGGCTCGATATTTCTCGTATCGTGCGAGGTCAAACATTGGTTGTAAGAAACGAACAATACATACTGGCTGCAAATGCATTGGGTGCCTCCCAAGTCTGGATTGTTTGGAAGCATGTCTTACCCAACATTATCGGAACGGCGTTTGTCTACGCTACGCTGACAATTCCAGGTGTGATCATCGCTGAGAGTTTCATCAGCTTTCTGGGTCTAGGGATTCAGGAACCGCAGACTAGCTTGGGAGTATTGATTGCAGACGGAACGAAAGAAATGCATTCGTCTCCGTGGCAACTCGCCTTTCCGGCGGGATTTCTGGTGATTACTCTGCTCGCTTTGAACAAAGTAGGCGACGTTCTGCGAGACTCAATTTCAGGAACTATGGAACGCTAATGTCTAGATTCTCCACCTGTACTAGAGAACCAAAAGCAGTGAATGAACTTGCGAAACTCTTCAATTTCGGATAATGCTCACTTTCTGGAAACGGCTTTTCTCTATGTCACAGCACGAAGTCATCTCCATATTGGGTGGCACGGGCGACCTAGGGACAGGACTGGCAATACGTTGGAGCCGCGCAGGGCACAAGATCATCATTGGGTCGCGCACTCAGCGAAAGGCCGATGATGCAGTAGCCAATCTTCTAAAGGTAAGTCCAAATACCGAGGCTGTGGCCATGGAAAACCCTGAAGCCGCACGCAACGGAAGCATCGTTGTCCTGACCGTGCCAGCCGCTCACCAAATCTCCACACTCGAGTCGGTTCAAGACGGATTGAAAGGAAAGATCTTGATTGATGTAACCGTTCCGCTCATTCCACCAAAGGTGGGCACCGTGCAATTGCCTACTGAGGGGAGTGCTGGAAAGAGAGCTCAAGAGTTCCTTGGGGATTCCGTCATGGTTGTGAGCGCTTTCCAAAACGTTGCTGCTCATCTCCTGCAACGTGATGTTCAAGTGGAGTGCGATGTCTTGGTCGCTGGAAACAAGCGTGCGGCTAGAAACAAGGTTATTGAGTTGATTGATCAAGCTGGCATGCGGGGTTGGCATGCGGGACCCATTGAGAATGCAGCAGCGGCAGAAGCCTTGACCAGCATTCTGATCCAAATCAATCGTCGTCACGGCATTTCGCATTCTGGAATAAAAATCGTGGGTCAGGATTCGCACCCCAGTTGAGCCTTTCGCTGATTCCGCTACGAGGTCTCCCGCTTGTTGAGAAGGGAGACAATCTAGCCGAGCTTCTAATTGAGAGTTTGTCCACATGTAATGTGCAACTGCAGGATTTCGATATAGTTGTCGTTGCCCAGAAGATTGTTTCGAAAGCTGAAGGCAGGCAGGTTCGGCTGGACAGCATAGAACCGTCGGATGAAGCAATTCGGTTGGCCAAAGAGACCGAGAAGGATCCGAGACTCGTCGAACTGATACTGCAGGAATCGACGGAGGTGGTGCGCACAAAACCCGGTGTCCTAATCACGAGACACCGATTAGGTCATGTGGGTGCCCACTCAGGTATCGATCAATCCAATATAGATCACGGCTCTGGAGATTCCTGTCTACTTCTTCCCGTCGACCCCGATGCAAGTGCCCGCCGTCTTCAGGAAACTCTCAGCAAGACCACGGGCAACAACATTGGCGTGATCATTTCCGACTCTGCAAATCGTCCATGGCGGCTGGGAACTGTAGGCATAGCAATCGGGACGGCAAATGTTTGCGTTCTGGATGATCGACGCGGAGGTCAGGATCTATTTGAACGTGAATTGAAAGTGACGCTTGTCAATGTGGCTGACAGCATCGCCACAGCCGCGACACTTGTCATGGGCGAGACTACTGAACGAATACCTGCAGTTGTGGTTCGAGGTGTTGCCACGCCTCCGGGAACCGACGACGCGTCGGCAATCAATCGACCTATTGAAGAAGACTTGTTTCGATGACTGTACTTGCTCTGACGGGAGGTGTGGGTGGCGCAAAGCTGGCTTTGGGACTCGCTCACGTGATGTCACCGGAGGATGTTGTCTTTCTTGTCAATACAGGCGACGACTTCGAACATTTCGGATTGCATATCTCGCCCGATGTGGACACTCTTGTCTACACCTTGGCTGATCAAGTCAACAAAGAAACCGGATGGGGGAGGACAGACGAGACGTGGAGTTTCGAATCGAGCATGAAGCGGCTTGGCGGAGACACTTGGTTCCGACTAGGAGACAAGGATCTCGCTACTCATGTTTATCGATCGTCCTTGCTCAGTACGGGCTCGACGTTGACCGAGGCAACGCAAGAAATCGCTCATTCATTTCAAATCGAGCATCAAGTCCTGCCCATGAGTGACGACCCGGTTCGAACTATGGTCTCGACCAACGAAGGAGTACTTCCGTTTCAGGATTATTTCGTGAGAAGACGGTGCGAACCAACTGTCTCAGCAATCGAATATCAAGGTGGGGCTGTTGCACGATTGAATCTAGAATTGGATCTCGAATCCGTCTCGAAGGTGATTCTCTGTCCTTCAAACCCGTATCTATCGATTGACCCCTTGCTGTCCATCTCAGAATTGGCCGAATTCTTGCAGGGCACAAGTGTTCCAGTCGTCGCTGTTTCTCCTATCGTTAAGGGGCTTGCTCTCAAGGGTCCAACCGCCAAGATGATGCGTGAATTGGGAATCCAACCGAGTGCGACAACAGTTGCAAGCCACTACCGAGACCTGATTTCCGGTTTCGTGTTGGATCAGGAAGACGCAGAACACTCGGCCGAAATTTGCAGAATGGGCTTACGAACTGCCGAGTTTCAAACGATAATGCGCACTTTCGATGATCGAGTTCAACTTGCTAGAGACGTTCTGGGCTTTTGCGAGACACTCTCAAACGACTGAAGTGCAATGTGGGCGATAGTTCCTTATAAAGGAATACCTTCCGGCAAAAGTCGACTGGCCGAGCACCTCGACGTGAATCAACGTGGATTGTTGTCGCAAGCCATGCTTCATGATGTCTTGCTAGCGTTGACAGAAGCATCCTCTCTTCTCGGCGTAATTGTGTCGTCTCCATCGAAAGTAGCTTTGGAGGATGTACGAATTCAAGGGATAGAGAAGTTTCAAGACAACGGATCGACATTGGCTCAGGCAATAACGGAAGCTGCAAAATTCGCGATGGAGCAATTTGCGGCTAGGTCAACGTTCATCGTTCCCGCGGATATTCCGCTGATTAGTAGCCGCGATGTCGACTACGCTATTGGATGCCATCGAGAGGTTACGATTATTCCTGACGATAGGGAAATCGGGACCAACGGACTGATCTGTACTCCTCCGGATGCGATTGAGTACGTTTTTGATGGCAAGAGTTTTCAACCCCATAAAGAGGCGGCATTGAAGGTGGGTATCAAGCCCGATGCAATTCAATTGCCTAATATGGGACACGACATTGATACGATTTTTGACTTGCGCACGATAATGGAACTTGGCAAGGCAAGCAAAACAGCCGAAATAATTCGCAGTCACGGACTAGATGCGATGCTTGAAGCATCAGCATCTTGAACCTCTAACAATCGAGTACTTCCCAACTGTTGCAAAAAATCCATGAGTTTCACTATTCATCCAAGGCCGACTGACGAGCAAGCTCTTCGTTTGGAAAGCGTTTCTGACACTTCGGAAATCGCTCGCCTCGCCTGCACACTACGAGACCAGGGATTTGGCGACACGATCACCTATTCGAAAAAGGTCTTTATTCCGCTGACGCAATTGTGTCGCGATGTCTGTCACTACTGCACTTTCGCTCAAACACCCCGACACCTTGAGTCGGTCTATCTCTCACTTGAGGAAGTGATCGACGTCGCCCGCAACGGTGCGGAGATGGGATGCAAAGAAGCTCTGTTTACGCTGGGAGAAAAGCCGGAACTGCGCTATCGAGCAGCACGAGAGTGGCTGGAGAGTCATGGTTACTCCTCGACAATCGAATACTTGGGAGAAGCGGCAAAGAGAGTGCTGGAAGAAACGGGCCTGCTGCCTCACCTGAACCCAGGAAATCTAACGACAGAAGAATTGACAGCGTTGCGCAAGATTGCGCCGTCAATGGGAATCATGCTTGAGTCGGCGTCCGAACGTCTTACTGAAAAAGGAATGCCTCACTACGGATCTCCAGACAAGATCCCCGAAGTTCGATTGGATACCTTGCGCCGCCTTGGAGAAGGGCGAGTTCCAACTACCACCGGAATACTGATTGGAATTGGCGAGACAAGGTTGGAACGAATTGAGTCCCTGTTGGCGATTCGGAATATCCATGACAAATTCGGGCACATTCAGGAAGTGATCATTCAAAACTTCCGAGCCAAGCCTGGCACCAAGATGAAGAATGCTCCCGAGCCGGATCTCGATGAACTACTTTGGACTATCGCAGTCGCACGAGTTCTCTTTGGGTCCGAGATGAGCATTCAAGCCCCGCCCAATCTCAGTCCTGGTGTATTGCCGCAAATCGTGAACTCGGGAATCAACGACTGGGGTGGAGTGTCTCCATTGACACCCGACTACGTAAATCCAGAAGCTCCCTGGCCCCACTTGCAGGAATTGAGCCGTGCCACCGAATCGGCGGGCAAGTATCTGCACGAGAGATTGACGGTCTATCCCGATTACATTCGAGATGCCGACACCTGGATTGCAGACGAACTAAAGACAACACTTCTCGACAGAGTTGATGCAGAAGGAATGCCTCGAGTGGATTCCTGGTGTCCTGGAGACACAAAGGATCCCCCGATCGAATTCCTAGATCGAGTTGCTCAGCCGTCGTCACGATCAACTCGTTTGAGTGAAGTTCTTGAACAAGCAGGAAATGGTGAAGATCTCAATGAGGCACAGATCGTCTCGCTATTTGAAGCTCGCGGAGACGAGTTCGATGCAGTTGTTCAGTCCGCCGACGAATTACGAAAGCAAGTGAATGGCGATGTGGTTTCGTATGTTGTCAATCGCAATATCAACTACACCAACATCTGTTACTTCAAGTGTCAATTCTGCGCTTTTTCGAAGGGCAAACTCTCAGAAAACCTCCGAGGACGTCCCTACGACCTATCCGATGAAGAAATCCAACGTCGGGTAACGGAAGCTTGGAATCGTGGTGCCACCGAAGTTTGCATGCAGGGCGGTATCCACCCCGAATATACGGGATCCAAGTACGTTGACATACTGAGTGCCGTAAAGAATGCGGTGCCCGATATGCACATCCATGCGTTTTCACCACTTGAAGTGTGGCAGGGCGCGGCAACCTCAAATAGATCGCTTAAGGGATATCTTCAGGAACTTAAGGAAGCCGGACTTGGTACGTTGCCGGGAACGGCCGCGGAAATACTCGATGACGAGGTTCGTGCAGTAATTTGCGCGGACAAAATCAACACAGCTCAGTGGCTCGAAGTTATGGAGACTGCGCACGAAGTAGGATTCAGAACTACCGCAACGATCATGTACGGGCATATAGAGGAACCCAAGCATTGGGCGAGGCACCTCATACGTATACGTGACCTGCAGAAAAAAACTGGAGGTTTCACAGAGTTCGTTCCTTTGCCATTCGTACACATGGAAGCACCCATGTACTTAAAGGGAAAGGCGCGGCGTGGACCTACCTTTCGTGAAGCAATCTTGATGCACGCGATCGCTCGTCTTGTTCTTCATCCACACATAACCAACATTCAAGCCAGTTGGGTAAAACTCGGTCACAAAGGAGTCGCGGCGGCATTGAATGCAGGGTGCAATGACTTAGGCGGGACGCTCATGAACGAGAGCATTTCTCGTGCTGCCGGAACTCTTCATGGACAGGAAACGTCCCCCGATCGCATGGAAGAACTCATACGCTCGGTTGGTCGCATACCCAGACAACGTACAACTCTTTACGGCGATGTCGAAGAATCCATACACTCACGAGGCCTCCGTGCGATGCCGCTCGATGAGATCGAAAATACTCCTGCAAGAAAGTATGAACGCCTTCGAACTCATGAATTGGTTCGCAACCAAGCGCTTTAGCAAGTTCGTTCAAACTCCGAGCGAGTAGTTCATATGGCGCTCGGAACCAGACCGTTTACACATGGACTCCATGACCTAGGGTCGGGTACCTTTGCGTGG
>JAPOXO010000062.1 GCA_026707045.1 Gammaproteobacteria bacterium
CCAGTATGGAGGACGCAAAATCCAACTCAGACTCCGATAACAAATCGGAGTACTGCTCGACCACTGAGTGCACCAGAATCTTTAAGTTCTGCGCATAGTAGTCTCGCGGCGGGGCTCGATCTTGCACCAACTGAACTCCGTCCGCTGAGTCTTTCCTCATAATGGTTGCGTGCCCCTGAGAGTAATACGTCGATGACCTGTTAGGACCCAGTAAAGTCTTCCAGTGTCAGCGTATCGGTTCCCTACCAAATAGTGAATAATAAACCATGGTTAATTTAACAGTACTAAGGGGCAGAGAGCGACAGCCAAAAGCGATTCGTTTGATTGGAATCGACATTGCACAACTGTCATCATGAGCCTCAAAATAGGAACAGTTGGGCGTTAGCAATTCGACTGTGGATGGGTTCGACGAAGTGCGGAAACTTGAACCTTTGCTCTTTCAACGAATGCGTGATGCCCAAAGCAGATCTCGTTTCGAAAGTTCTGTATCATGAGGATGCAGCCATAGGGCGAAGTTCATCCGCTACGCTCGAAAGAACGAACTGGCCTCATACCCATGAGAACAACAGGTACGCAATGGACAACAATTCTGTTGTTTGTTGCCGTCGCTTGTTTGGTGCTGATGAATCACATTGTTCCAGTGCTACAGCATCGTTCAAACGATTCCAAAAACCAGTTCGAGTATGAATCAATACCAAACAGGACCACTACAACACAGTTGCCTTCCTCGCACACCGCGGAACAGGCGGATGAAGCATTCGAATTGCTGAGCCCAGACGCTCAGAAAAAACTCGCACCACTGAAGGACGTATTGCATGATCGTCGCGAGCTTCTTGGGAAACTACGGGAGATGCCCCTAGATCAGTCCATCGCCGTATTTGAGCTTCTTCGCATGATAGATGAGGGACCCGAAGACTTTTTCGCGGATTTGCCCCTGAAATTGCGAAATGAACTGGATAGACAAATTAGCCAGGGCTACATGGAACGTCTTGACCGAACGGCACCAACAACGGGAATGAGGCAACGCATTGAGAGATCTCATGCTGGAGGGCACAGTTCACTTTTAGGAAAAGTCTTTGGTCAAGACATTGTTTCATTGGAGAGTTCTTCAGGTGTTTCTCGGTCGAACGGACTGAAACCATTGCCTGCTGAATTACTTGCACCAGGCTCCAAGAGTTACATCATTGCCAATATGGATGAGACGAAACGTTTCTATTCGGAGACCGTATTTGGAGGCAGTTTGCTCATCGACGAGAAATCAGCCTTCGATCATGGTGTTTACCACAGCAATGTCACAATCTCGGGCAATGAAGCGCTGCTAGTCTCCATTCTTTACTCTAACAACCAATGGACGACTTGTCTTTTTGCCTTTGATGGAAGTACAGCGTACTCAGTTTACTTGGATGGGAGATTGAAAGGTAAGAATCTGGTCGATTTCTCCCACTCAATGAAGAGAATGATTGAACACAGCGCTTCTTAGGACACTAGCAACACAAGATTTGCACCTACTAGCTAGCCAATCCTTCTTAGTAAACGATTTATCAATTATTGTCGCTAGTAGAGTAGCAACCCTGCTGTTGCGATTACGCAAGGTGCAAACGATGCGTCTGATTCCAAACAGCGAACTGGGAGTCAACTGATGCTAGTTCATGAAATGTTGATTTTCATGGCTTGGTCATTGATCCTAGTTTGTTCGTCCATCGCGGTGACTATGGTCCACTTTCGATCAAGAACAAAACATGACTATTCGTATCTCAATTTAAAGTCAATCCTGGTTTTTATCTTGATTGTGCTAGTAGGACACCAAAACTACTTTCTACCCACGATGAGTTCTCGCGAAATGTTTTTCTGGCGTCTACTTCAAGGAGAATTTCATCACGATATGATTGGCGTTTTCCTAGTGTTAGGGGTCGATCTCCTCATCTATAGTGCTTATTGTGTGTACCTGTCGAAGAAGACTAACTTACCAATGGGCCTATTTGGAACGCTTGCATTGTGGGTCTTCACCTATCACGCCATTTTCACGCTGATTTTCATGGTTCAAATGCTTATTCATTGGTTTTGATTCGTCGAAATCCTGTGCATTGTTGCATTTGGTGTTTGCACTTCTTGGTTTTCAAGTCGCTGAGTCCGTTCTCCGCGTCTTCACGTGAGCGTTGGCAATAGGAGCACAACATAGTCAATCGTCAACCCTAGAGGAATCAGATATGCATGAAATAGAAACTGCGTAGTTACGATCATTCGACGAATGCACTCGTCGAACGAATGTGGAAAGTATGACTACTCAGCTGAAGACAGGGCCGCACGAGCGCAATTTAGAAGATACTTCAGAAAGCTAAGTGCCGTTGTTGAGCAACAAGCCTACAAATGATGGCCGATCAAATTCCCAGAGTATCCAAGACCTATTCAGTACTGACATCTGATTCCGAAGGTGGATTCAGTGCCCAAACCGTGATCCGGTCAAAGAGATCAAGCTTGTCTTGGTCCGCCGCAGAGTCCGTTAATCCTGAACGATACGTTTCAACTACTTCTTCCGCATCGCTTCTCAGGTCGGCGGCAACTAGTGCAGAAATGTAGTTCGAGGCAACAAACGGATCTTTAGTATCCAGTTCAAATCCTTGTCTTCCATACTCTATTGCAGCTGTTTGATGTTCTGGGTTGTTGGACCTCGATAGAAGTCTCGCAGCTGATGCAAATGCTTGAGCGGAAGCGGGATCACCTGTATTCGCAAGCTGATCCTGATATGCAATGTAGATGCTGTCCCAATCCTCGATGGTCTCGAGGTAAATCATCTTCACACGTTCTTTCATGGCTTCTGGAAGCACGCGACTTTTGGGATCTCTACTACGTTCGTACTCGGCCGCTTGACTCAATGGATCAGCTTCCAAGTCTTCAATAAAGCTTAAGTAGCTCTCATTGCCGTCCTGAGCCTCGTCAAGTGCGGCATACCAAGTGGCATTTAGTGCAAACTGACTCATGGCTGAAGGCGAGGAAACCGCCAGAAAATCTCCGTAGTTTTCGAGCACAAACTCCACCAAGTCGTCCCCGCGCGGAGTCTTATCTTTGTAGTGCAGGACCAATTGTGCGTCGACAGCATTGGTTAGAGTGTGAAACTGTTTGGTTTCGAAGTACTCAGATGCTATTTTCTTGAATTTGTCGCCCCTCTCGTAGTACTCCATCATGGCTGTTGCATCGTCGCTAGGAACATCGCTCAACGAAAACTCAACAATGGCATCCATGAGAAATTGCTGTACGAATTCTTCAGATCTTTCACCGGCTTCGTAGCGCTCAACCATCTCCTCAAAATTCCCCGAAACTTCGCCAAGCATTCTTCCTACCAAGGTCACAAACTGAGGACCTGACATCGAACTATTTGCTCGACTGATTTCGGTGCCATCACTCTCGAGAATTAGGTAAGTGGGATAAACGCCTATGTCGTATCTTGCCGCCAATTCAGGGCCGTTTTCGTCCTCGTTTTCCGCATCAAACTTGAAATTGACAAATCTCTCGTTGAAGTACTCTCCGACCTCTGGCAGTGGGAAGATTGTCTCTTGCATCACAATACAGGGTCCGCACCACGTCGTATACACATCCACAAACACTTTTTTTTGCTCTAGTTCGGCCTGGGCAAGCGCAGCTTCGAAGGACCCCTTGAAGAACCTCATGCCTTCCGCTTCCGGCTCGACCGAATTTGTTGGCTGATCAGCGACGGCGGTAGATCTCTCGATGCCATTGGAACAGCCCACGAGCAGAAGCGCACAAAGCAAGACAAGGCCGGCGGCGATCTCCCATCCGATTGAATTGAGATTCCCAATCTTCCGCTTTCCTTGGAAGCGATGGATAGAAAGATTGGACGATCTGTGAGTTTTGGATGGTTTCATCTGGCTTCCTGTTGTAGCTAAGTAACTGTTCGTGGACTCTTGTCGATGCCCGTCTCATGGGCTCGTCGCATTTCAATCAACCATAGCGGGTTCAATGCCACTTCCTCAAGTCAAGTCCAATTCACTAATTTCGTCGTGGCTCAGTTCAATCTCCAGTGCTCTCAGGCAACTGGTTGTCTCCGACAACTGTCTTGGTCCGATTAGTGGGAAACAGGGAAATGGCTGTGCAAGAACAAATGCTAACGCAATGTTGATTGGCTCGACACTTTTTTTCTTTGCCAACGCATACGCTCTTGATCTTCTCTCAAAGTTGTCTTCAGAAAACCAACATCTTTGGATTTCCTCATCGGAAGGATGTAGTCCGAACTGAACATTTGATGCGACGTCACTCTTGTCGAATATTTGGTCAACTCGCTCCGTAAAGAACCCTCGACCCTGCGATGACCAGGGAAACAAGGCTAACTTGGACTCGCTTAGAAATTCCCTATATGCAGAAGTATTAGAAGAAATGCATCCAGCCCAAACCGGTTCCATCATTCGCGCCAAACTAAACTGATTGGATACGGCGGAGAATCCCGATTTATTGTGACGCGCAGCCCATGCGTTGGCTTCTCTGATTCGTTCCAATGACCAATTGGATCCACCGAACAAAGTGACTCTCCCGGACTCCTTTTGGTCGTTGAGAACGTCTATCCATTCACCTACTGGCACAACTGAGTTGTCCCTATGCAAGAAGTAGATATCAACATGATCGGTGCGAAGGGACTCCAAGGAACGAATTAGTTGCGATTCGACAAATTTCGGTTGATCGTGAGGTGTATGTGCACCCTTTCCAATGACAACGATCTCGTCGCGAATCTTTCGGGTCTCGAGCCATAGACCGAGAACTTGCTCTAGCCGATTTCCGCCGTAGATGAATGCGGTATCGAATGTGTTCCCACCTGACTCAAAGAAGTGGTCAAACATAACCATGGCGTGTAGCTCATCGGGTTGGTTGTCACAACCGAGAACCAGCTTAGAGATCGGCTTATTCAGTCCAGACAACGTTTCATACCGCATCTCGCTGGTCTTACGAGATAGGATGCCACCCTGAATTGGAGTTTTCCTATTGCTTAGCGTCTCTGCTTCAAATTTGACCCCGACCGCATTTCGCCATTTGTCCAACGCATGCGCGTTTCCCAGAGAGTCGTTCCAGGACATTGCGGGAGACTCGACTGCACCTTCGACCAAGCAACGAGCAACTTCGTCTACTTCGCTCACATATATGTCGTTCGCTTCGCCACTAATAACCTCAGTCTCGCCCTTTCTGGTCAGCTGAAAATCCCATTTCTGTGGCGACCTCCAAGGCCAGGGCACCTGAATGCTGCCATCGGTTCCAAAAATCCTCACTGTGTTATCAAGTTGCTGACCGACGGCCGTTGCTACCCGGGCAGTAATTCCGTTCTCGAAGTACAGCATCCCCGTTGCATAAAGATCGATGCCTTCTTTGGACAGAACTCCAGTTCCTTCGACTCTGTGAGGTTCCTGCCCTGCGATCAAACGAGATATGGACAGCGGATAGCAACCTACATCCATAATTCCACCACCTGCCAGTTCGTTTGCAAACAGTCTTGAATTTGGATCGTATGGAGCATGGAAACCGAAAGAAGCGTGAATATGTCGAACAATTCCGATGGCATGACTTCGAACGAGCTCCAAAACGTTCTTGATTTGCGGATGTAGCCGGTACATGAAAGCTTCCATCAGAAAAGTATCGTTTGATTTCGCCGCATGAACCATTGCCATTACTTCAGCATGGCTGATTCCCATCGGTTTCTCGCAAAGAACAGCCTTTCCCGCGTTTACGCTTCGGATAGTCCACTCGGCGTGTTGGGGATGAGGAGTTGCGACGTAGATGGCATCCACATCGGTTGCTGAGATGAGTTCGTTATACGAGGAGTACGCCGTTACATCGTTGTACCTGCTGGCAAAAGCGATAGCACTATCTGTTGATCGACTTCCGACGGCAACCAACTTGCCTGTTTTGGACTGCTGAATGGCCATCGCCAATTTGTGTGCGATTCGTCCCGTTGCGATGATTCCCCAGCGTGTAGTCATAGTTAGTCGATCTCAGTTTCAGCCTGTTAGTACAGATCGTTGAAGTAGGCAAGACTGCTCACTGATCTCTCCCAAAGGTCTATTCTTGCTACGTGTCAGTGTTGATTTCAAGAGTATCCGAGTCTGGACGAGCCAATCCTCGTTGTGAGGATGCAATTGCGTCAAGGAGCGTACGAATGTACTCTCTATGCCCAAGTTTCTGTGTTACTTCTGCGACTGCCTGCTCCAAACGAAGCTCCCGCATGAAGAGCGTTCGAAAGGCTAGACGTACTTCTCGTATCGCGACATCGTCGTATCCTGCGCGTTCCATTCCCACCTTATTGACCACTCTCATCGTGGCGCGAAATCCCTCCGCAATGGTGAATGGCAACACATCCTGAGTAACTCGTGCCATTCCACCGACCATGGCTGCGCGACCTACGTGACAAAACTGATGGACAGCGCTGAGTCCCGCGATATTGGCAAAGTCTCCGATGACAACGTGGCCTCCAAGCGTCGCAGCATGCGACATCACGACCTTGTTCCCAACATTACAGTTGTGTGCAACGTGCGCATGAGCTAACAACGCGCAGTCATCGCCAACCTCGGTAACCCCGTCCTCTTCCGTAGCACTGTGGATACTCACGTATTCTCGGATTGTGTTGCGATCTCCGATCTTGGTAAACGTCTTGGTTCCCTCGATGTGTTTTTGATCTTGAGATTGAACACCCAGTGTTACGAAGGGAAACACCGAGCAGTCAGTTCCTATTGTCGTATGACCGTCAACGACAACATGCGAGTGTAGATGGGTTCTTTCGCCGATCTTGACATCTGGACCCAAAGTGCAAAACGGACCGATAATGCATCCATTGCCCAATTCGGCGCGAGGGTCTACGACCGCAGACTTGTCGACGCTCACGCCCATGCTTCTTGCTCGCATATCCAGACCTCCGCTTTCTCCCGCTTAATTATGGGCTATTGGTCTCGCATTTTTGTTGCTTTTAGATACGGCTGCATATTCATTCCTGGATATCTGGCTGATACTCCTTCAATTGTTTCATCAGTCCAGTATTCGTGACCTGGTGCTGGAAATCCGAACAATTCTCTTTGATCGGGAGTTGCAGCCTCTATCCACTTGCGAAACTCGGGTCGAATCGCCTCTGCGGACCAGCTGTCAATTCCAAGCCATCTCCAGGCTGCGGGAGAATAGGTGATGAATTGCCCTACACGACCCCCAAGAGCTGAAAACGAAGTGCCTCGGTGAAACGTACGCATGCTATAGATCAACAATCCACCTGCTGGTACTACGACCTTGACTTCGTTGTCATAAAGTTCTGGTCTCTGTTCACGCGTGTAGTGTGCTGGAACGCGGAAACTCTCCGGATAGTGTTTCCAAGAGCAGACGGCAGTAGGCGCATCATTCACCGTTACATCGGTGTAGTACAGCAGGTAGGCCGTTTGCCAATACGCCGGCAGATCAGGAGGATAAGCAAGTGTATGGTTGCCGTAATCACAGTGCATCGACTGTTCTACGTCCGAATTGTCCCCTTTGCGTTTTGCATGAAGGTTTCCTTGCTCACAATACAACGCACTACCCCCGGCAAACTTGCTGGCCAGACTCCGTAGTTCCGGATGTAAGGTGATGTAGTTGAGCCACCTGCCTGGAAACGGGAACCTCCAAATGGGACGCCGCGTTCTACGCGGCGAAGTTGGTGGTTCACCGTTTGGATCTTCACAATATTCAATCCATCCGGGCAGAACATCCTTAAGTTCGTTTCTAGCCCCCTCAAGCTCCTCAGACGACAAAAACTCTTCAACGATGGCAAATCCATGCTCTGCGTAGTGTCGCTCGTGCTTGGGTTCTATTCCCATATGGTCGTGTTGCTCTCTATCATGTACATAGCCCAACCAAAGTGCCATTCAATCTGGTGTCTGTGAAACCTATCGTATCAATCGTGCTCATCACAGCTTTCGTTCTGAACGCAGTGCATACAGCTTCAACCGAAACTGATATCACGGCCGAGGAGCTAGTCGCCCGTGTGCTCGATCAAACTCGCGGACTCTCATCATATTCTGAACTGACGATGACAATTCACAGGCCGGAGTGGCAACGCACATCTTCTTTTTCTGTATGGACTCAGGGCCGTGAGGATGCACTGATTCGATTCACGGCGCCAGCTCGGGACGCAGGACTCGCAACTCTCAGAAAGGGAGAACGTATGTGGACTTATTCGCCGAAAATTCAACGTACAGTGCGGCTACCGAAGTCGATGATGTCCCAAGACTGGGCAGGTTCTGATTTTTCCTACAACGACCTAGCGCGTTCAGATGATCTACTAAACCAATATACGCTGAGCCTGACCCAAACCTCACACACTGAAGAGGGAACTGTCTATACGATTGAAGCTGTTCCCAAAGAGAACGCGGCAATAGTTTGGGGTAAAGAGACACTAATGCTTCGAGAGGACTTTGTCCTGCTCAAACACTCATACTTTGACCAAGAAATGGTTCTAGTTAAATGGTTGGAAACACTTGAAATCGAAGAGTTTGACGGACGTACAATTCCCAAACGCATGCGAATTACCAAGAGTGAACCTCAGGATCGCTGGACTGAAATCGTCTACGAAAAAGCTGATTTTGACATTGAGATTGAGGAATCCAAATTCACATTGTTCGCCTTGAGAGATTCAGGTTGAAGACTTCCGTACAAGATTCTCTCCACTGAGGATCAGCTCCTTGCTTTCAGTAAAGGTTGCGTGGCGAAATCTTTGGCGCAACAGGCGTCGTACGTTACTTACCGCAGGTGCGGTTGGATTTGCTGTGTTGCTCGTTCAGCTGGGCATGTCTTTTCAGGCTGGAAGCTACGAGCCAATGGTCGAAGTCTCCACACGATTCGCAAGTGGACACCTGCAAATTCAACATGTCGACTACAAAGATGATCCTCGCACCGAACGCTTCGTTTCAAACACAACTGAACTACGGAGCCACTTGTTAGACCTGCCCGGAATCAACGCAGTTTCAAATCGAACTGAGTCCTTTGGCCTCGTAAACAAGGACGAACGAAGCTATGGTGCACTCGTTGTAGGAGTCGATCCTCAGATCGATCCTTCCGCCTCACACTTCTCTGACCAAGTAACGCAAGGGACTTACTTCGATAGTCCAAATTCAGCAATCATTGGTAGTGCACTCGCACGTAATCTCCGTGTGAGTGTAGGAGACGAAATCGTGATCTTAAGCACCGACGTGGACGGAAGTGTTGCATTCATCGCACCAAGTGTTTCGGGGATTTTTGAAACAGGGAATGACGCTCTTGACCGTTCGCTAGTTCAAGTCCCTAGAAGTCTGATCAATGATGCTCTGATGCTAGAGGACAGTGCTCATCGTGTAGTGATCATGATTGACCAACCAATGCTTCCAGAACAGAGTTCGGAAGTGATTACGCCCTTAGTTCCCTCTACGGCATCCCTCTTGGATTGGCGGGAGTTAATGCCTGAAATCAGTCAGAGCATTCGCCTAGACAAGATAAGCAATGGGATTGTCTACGGAACACTCACGGTCATAGTTGTACTGTCGATCGCCAACACCTTCGTCATGACAATGTTCGAACGAACCCGGGAGTTTGGAACGCTGCGTGCAGTTGGCATGCACAATCGTTCTATTTTTGGCATGTTCATTACCGAGACAATACTCATGTGGATGCTTGGGGTCGCTATCGGTTATTTGCTTAGTACTTGTGCCTTGCTCCCCTTAATCAATATTGGCATCGGTATGGACTCCATGGGTATGGACCAGTTTGCGGGGCTTCTCTTTCTTCCTGATCGAATCTATCCCGCAGTTGATCTCAAAGTAGTTCTCGTCGCACCAATTTCAATCGGTGTCGGAATGGTTCTATCCACAATGCTTGCTTCGATACGCCTGTATCGATTGTCGCTAGTCGATGCGCTGAGATACCGAGAATAAGAGAGTGCTTTACAAGAACGGATTGAAGGAACACCAGCAGCATTGAACACCTTTAGACTTGTGCTCAATCTAAGTCTTCGAAACTTATGGCGTCAGCGTCGCCGCAATTCGATTTTGGTAGTTGCAATCACTTTTGCCATTGGAGGTGTGATCGTACTCAACAGCATGATTCGAGGAATGCAGGTGCAAATGGTTGATTCCGTGGTCGAGAATCTCTCTGGGCACATCAAGATGCACGCGCCGAACTACCGAGACGATCCGTCAATGGAACGAGGATTTGTTCTTGACCCAATTCGCGTGGATGAATCTGTTGAAGGATTGCCCGTGCTGGGCTGGGCAGCACGGATAACCATTCCGGCAGTCATTATGAGCGAGAGAGAAACTAGAGGTGCTAGCTTGATCGGAATCGATCCGGACAGGGAGCTCATTTCCGTAGTCTCAAACTTTAAACTTGAGGGCGAGGGACTAGAAAGCACGTCCGATTCTCGAGTCCTTGTTGGACGGTCCTTGCTTGAGGAGCTACGAACAAAGCTGGGTAGAAGAATCGTGTTGACGACATTGGATGCGGATGGAATATCGAAAGAAATCGGTTTTCGTATCGTCGGTGTCTACGATGCAGAATCCGAAAGCATGGAAAAGTCTCTGGTGTTTACTGGCCGTACAGCCTTACAGGAACTACTCAACTCGTCAGAAGTGACCGAAGTGTCGATAAGGCTAAAGACCCGTTACGCGAAGCAGGAGGACTTCGACCAGGTACGTAAAAGTTTCCCCGAACTCGACGTTCTTGATTGGCAGCAAGTTAACCCGATTGTGGCCTTCATGTACAACACTGTCAACTTGGTCATTTACATATGGTTGGGCATTGTGTTAGGAGCTTTGGTTTTTGGTCTAGTCAATACACTCATTACCGCGGTTCTGGAGCGAATTCATGAGTTCGGCCTCTTTCGGGCTGTCGGCATGCGGTCTCGAATAATCGTTGCCCAAGTTATCTGTGAGTCAGTGTGCCTCATGATCTTGGGGATCGCGTTAGGCGTAGCCGGAAGCTTTTTGATTTACGCGTGGCTTTACGATGGCATTGACTTGAGCGCTTTCGCAGAGGGAGTAGAGATGATGGGGATGTCTTCTCAGATGAAACCCGCAATCGTAGCTCACGACGTTCTCGTAGTCGTTGCGGTGTCAATCACCCTTGCTGTCGTGGCAAGTTTCTATCCAGCCAGGCGCGCAGTCCGTATGAATCCCTTGGATGCCTTAAGGCACTGATAAGTACTCTTACTATGACAAACGATGTAGTCCAGCTCAGAAGCGTAACCCGCGTTTATGGACAAGGAAACGTGGCCGTAAACGCTCTTCAAGGAATCTCAGCTGAGATCAACAAAGGGGAATTCGTCTGTGTTGTTGGTCCTTCAGGATGCGGAAAGTCGACTATGTTGCACCTCATCGGTGGATTGGACTCGCCAACATCCGGGACAGTCATTGTTGAAGATCAGGACCTTTCGACCTTTACAAACAATGAACTATCGGATCTTCGGCTCAGACGAATGGGCTTTGTATTCCAGGCGTTCAATTTAATACCTGTCCTCTCAGCATGCGAGAACGTTGAATTCGTTTTGCAACTCCAAGGTATTGGTAAGAACGAACGTGATACCCGCGCTCGGGAAGTTCTGGACTCGGTGGGTCTTGCGGATGCTGCAGACCGACGACCCGGAGAACTGTCAGGCGGACAACAGCAACGTGTTGCAGTAGCCCGCGCTCTTGTAGGAAATCCCCTGTTGCTCATCGCCGACGAGCCAAGTGCCAATCTTGACTCAACGACGACACGCGAGTTGTGCGAGCTACTTCAATCCATAAATCGCAAGCATGGAACGACGATTCTCATCGCGACGCACGATTCGCTAGTCATGAACTACTCGACTAGAACCATACAACTAGAAGACGGCAAGATTCAACAGGAAAACCCGGCGTGACACGCCATGTTTCTTGGCTGTGCTTCTTTGCATTGGTAATCAGTGCGCATACTGCCGCAGACAGCAGGTTGCGAGTCAAGCTAGCTGGAGATTTCACCAAGCTATCCTCTCAAGATGTTTTCGAGGAGCGCTATAAGAAATCGGCATTACAGAATCTTCGGTCCAATGTCCGTTATATGTATGACCGAAGCAAGTCTCGCTGGAGCTTTGAGTTCCATGGAGTTGGACATGGGGTTGTTAGCAATACGGGTTACTTCGCGGAAAATTCGTCGAGCTCCCGATTGTTCGATCCAGAACCAAGCGGCTACTGGAATTTATCAAAGGAGCTAGTATCCGGAAGTCGACATTTCGCCTCCGTGAATATCGACCGCCTACGACTCACCTATCGGTCCGAAGAATGGAGGGTAATGATTGGACGATTGCCCGTATCTTGGGGTCGAGGAATCGTCTATCAGCCACTCGACGTTTTCAATGCCTATCCCCCAACTGCAATAGACCGAGAATTCAAACCGGGAAACGACTCTTTAGTCGTTGAGCGCTTGTTCAACAATGGGTCGGAACTTCAGCTTCTTAGCACCTTCAGAGATAGCGAACACGTCCACGTCGCTTCGGGCAGCAGTTCAACTCATGTGTTCAAAGGATATTTTGCATCGGGGGAAAGCGAAATCGATCTCATTCTTGGTCGCCACTGGGATGAAACTATTGTCGGAATGTCTGTGGCATCCCCAGTCAGCTCAATCCTAGTGCGTGCTGATGTCGTTTTCACCTGCGAGGACATGGAATCCTGCACGATTTCGGCGGTCGTTAACGCGGACTACAGTCATGGCATCATGGGAGGACTGCTGTACACATTCGCCGAGTATTTCTACAACGGTTTCGGCGTAACTTCAAAGCACAAAAAGACGACGAATTTACCGAAACGATTGTTAGCTGGAATTCAACGTGGAGAGATTTTTGCATATGGAAGACATCTGATTGCTACTGGAGCTAGCGTTACTTGGCATCCATTGTGGAATCAGTCCCTCTCACTCTTAGTCAATGCAAATGATGGTAGCTTCTTGGTCCAAACAAACATCACCTTTGTGCCAACTGACAATGTCAATCTGACTTTTGGCATGTTGCTCCCCGTTGGGGACACCAACGAGGAATTTGGAGCTATCGAATTGGAGGATAGCCTCACTACTGGTGGAAACTCGGGGTTGTTCTTTGAGTTGTCCTACTATCGGTGAAAGAATTCTAGGATCGAGGCCAATGACCATTACAAATTGTCTTGAGGAATTCTAAAGAATGAGATTAGATCGCCTAACCACAAGATTCTATTGTCTACTAGCAAGTCTCGCACTGCTGAGTGCCGCCCATTCAACCGCTAATGAAGTGAGTTCAGAATATGGGGTTGTTACTTCGCGATCCGAATTTGCCTCTAAGGCAGGAACTCAAATGCTTGCACAAGGTGGGAATGCGGTTGACGCGATCGTCGCCGCCGGATTCGCTCTTGCCGTCACATACCCATCCGCCGGAAATCTGGGTGGAGGTGGCTTCATGGTGGTTCGAATGGCGGATGGGACAACCGTTACTAATGATCATCGTGAAATGGCACCGCTCGCCGCCTATCGCGATATGTTCCTTGACGATGATGGCGAGTATGACCCGGCAAAAGCGCTACGCAGTCATTTGGCTTCCGGAGTTCCTGGATCAGCAGCTGGATTGCTAGATGTTCATGAGCGATTCGGGAAACTCACCCGCGAGCAAGTAATGTCTGAAGCGATCCGCTTGGCAAGCGAGGGGTTTCAGCTTCCTTCTGACATAGCCAGACAAATCGCCGGACGCAAGGATCTTTGGTTGCGCACCATCGGGTCCCGAGCGAAATTTTTAAGGGACGACGGAAGTAGCTTTGAAGAAGGAGATCTCTTCGTTCAACCGGATCTTGCGCAGACATTGATGAGAATTCGCGAATACGGTCGAGATGGATTTTACAAAGGCAAAACTGCCGAGCTAGTTGTCGCAGAGATGAAACGAGGTAACGGCTTGATTTCATTGAAAGATCTAGAAGACTACGAAACAGTCTGGAGAGACCCAATCAACGGCAGCTATCGAGGGTTCGAGATCATCAGCATGCCACCCCCTTCTTCTGGGGGTGTCCTGTTGGTGCAAATGTTGAACATGTTAGAGCGGTTTGATCTTAATTCGATGGGATTCGCAAATGCACTGACTATGCACACTATGGTAGAAGTAGAACGCCGAGCCTATGCCGATCGAGCGGTACATCTTGGGGATATGGACTTCTACCCCGTACCTGTTTCGTCATTGATTGACAAAAAATATGCTGTCTCTCGAATTCAGGATATCAATCTGGAGAAAAGTACTTCATCCTTAGAAATCTCTGCCGGAGAATTGCCTACGCCCGAAGAAAGCGAAGAAACTACCCACCTGTCAGCTATTGATTCTGATGGCAATGCCGTTGCCTATACCACGACTCTCAATAGCGGCTATGGAAGCGGCATCGTCGTAGAGGGAGCAGGCTTCCTCCTAAACAACGAAATGGACGATTTTTCTTCAAAACCCGGAGTTCCCAATCAATTTGGCCTTCTTGGTGCAGAAGCTAATGCAATTGAACCAAGAAAGCGCATGCTTAGTTCAATGACCCCGACAATCGTCGTCAGCGAGAACCGGCCGGTTCTTGTAACGGGTTCGCCCGGCGGATCGACAATCATTACGACGGTCCTACAAATTGTCGTCAATGTGATTGACCACGGAATGTCAATCTCAGAAGCAGTAACGCATCCTCGATTTCATCATCAATGGATGCCTGATGCAATTACCGTGGAAACCGGTGGCTTTGAAGAAGAGACTGCAGATCAGCTTCGCAGTATGGGGCATGAAATTCGAGAAAGGAGAGCGATTGGAGACGCAAACACGGCAGGCTGGAGCGAAGATTCGATCATCGGAGTGAGTGATCCTAGAAATCAAGGCTTCGCGTCCGGACTGGAGGCGCCTCCCAATAATTGACTTGTGGTCGTTCAGCTTGCACAGTTGAATCGGAATCTCAAATTCAGTCCACATCACCACAGATCGAACAGTTTTGTTATGTCGTGTTAATTTGCCGGAAACTCTCTAAAACTCTTGATAGAGATTCAGTTTCAGTGCCATCGCGTCGATTTCGTCCAGTACACGAAGCTCTTTCAAGGAAGTGGGGTCCAAAGCTAACTCTGCATTTTTAATAGCCGTCGCGCAACCGTCATTCCTCGAATCTAGGAGATTGGATTCTTTCGAGCACAGTCGGTTGACAATGTCCTTGATGTCTGCTTCATAGCCATCTTCTCTCATCTTCACTACAGCGAGTGCGATTGGTCCAAAAGGCTCATCTATTTCGCTAGAAGTAGAAAAACTAGTCTCATTAAGAGCGAATTGCAGTTCAAACATCCAAGGAAAAAGTTTGAATTTCGATTCGAGGTACTCGCTGTCGTTCAAAACTTTCAACATTTGAGGCTCTTCGATGACCAACCACTCGAACCCTAAACGTGCAGCAATGCCATTAAGCAGTTCATGCCGCTCCAAGACCGAGACTTCATCCAGCCACCTACGAGTCTTTTCCGGCATCCACCCAAAATTTGCTGCTTGTAGTTCGAGCCGGCTGCGTCTTTCAGCATCTATATCCTCATTCCACCACTTCAAAAGGTCTTCATTTCCAGTGTCGCCGTTGAGAGGCTTTAGAGACTCATTGACTACGTAAGACGGACACTTCTTTCTAGATACCAGCCAAACGTTTCGAAGCACTTCTTTTCTCCGCAAGTCTTGGAGAGTGTGATACAGATCCCGATCAAAGTCTCCTTCTTTGCCAGATCTAGACTCCGCTAGAGACTTATCCTGGTGCAAATGAATTTGATACATCGACATCTGGTTCTGAGAATTGGGATGTGGGTTAGAAGACAGTCGGAAGTCATTGTCCATTCCTTTGACGGATTGGCAGATTTCAGTAAAGCGGGCGTAGCGAAAAAAAGCCTGAGCATTGCAGATTTCGCTCAAGTCCGTACGAATGGCACCTCGCAACAAGCGACACTGGGGATTGGAAAGTGCTTCGATGACAAATTCACGGTCTTGTCGATGTCTATCAATCATCTCTTTGTAAGTGAATGCTGCATCCCGTGGAACCATTCCATGAAATTCGAGAGTGTAGGCGGGCTCGTCCAAGACATACTGTTCAACAGCATCCAAACATTCCTCATTCATCCAAATACCATCGTCGAGTAGCTCTGGGCACACGTTGCCGAGAAACAGACTTGCTTCCTAGGATTCGGGTTTCTCTTGCTTCGGCTCGAGATGCGCCCGCTGTGTGAACACTCGATATTCTTCATTCGTCTCTTTTTCTGAAATATCGGCACCAATTGTCGATTTTCCGATATCGACGAGAAAAAATACTTGAAATATTGCCACGAGAACCAAGACAACGAGCCTGACTACAACTGGCGTTTCATGCAGAACTGGCTCGGTTGTCGGAATAAACAAAATCTACCGACGTATACGTTCGGTCCCTTTCGATTAGCAAATCTCTCTTGTCTTGTGGCTTCTGCAAAAAATTTTGAGACAACCTAAATCCCAATAAGTATGTTGAGTCTCTGCGACGGCTACGGAGAATCAGATCCTTCGGAAGGAAGATGCTTCTTTAGCACTTCGATTTGCTCTGCGGTGAATGCTTTCTGAAATTCCTCATAGACGATGAGCCTTTCAGCGGCTACCGCTCGAATCTCATCAGATGGAAGACTGTCCATTTCTTCGTAAAGTTGCTCCGGAAATTGAGAGGCCCAAAACATAACCGTGATCTCGTAATAGCCGTTACGTTGTTCTTGCTTTAGGTTCTCCGCCCATTCCATCGCTTTTTTGAATTGGCCTTGGTCTCTGAGGACAAGACCGATCGAAAGGAGCATGTCCTCACGAGTCTTCTCATCGCGAGCGTTATCGGTCAGCTTGACGGCGGCTTCGATATCTGAATGTGCTACGTTCGACACAACCACAGATTCCCAACCGACCCCGTCGTACTCACGAGGAGGTTGTTCGAGAGCAAAGCGAATCGCTTCCTCCGGATCTCTTCTTGCCAGATTCTCAATGACCTTAGAAAGTACACGTTCATACCACGGCTTCGCCTTTGGCTCCGACTGCAGCCATTCGAAGACGGCCATTGGGTCCTTACGCGCCCAATTCAATGCAAGATTATTTACCACAAGCTCCATTGTGATTTCGTCTGTGATGGTCGGTATAAATTCGGGCACCTCCTCGGGATTCACTCGTACCATACTCAACAAAGAACGTCGCGCAATCCAATCTCCAAATTCCTCAGGCAATCTAGCCCGTTCTAGTAACACAGCTTTCGGATCCGCCCCCATCCAAGCTCTAATGACTGTGCGTTGAAACACGACTCCATAGTCACTGGCTTTCATCATCGATGCGATTTCGAGTGCTCGATCTGGATCTCGCTTAGCCAAATTCGCAAGTGCCTGAAGGACGACGGCACTTATCTCTGAGCTCATATTCGCCGATAAATCCAACGCGATACTGGGATCATCTGACACAACTTCATCCAATACCATTTCAATGACAGACACAACAGCGTCGTATTCATCAATCGATGTGCTTATTTGCTGAATCATCTGGCCGAAACCGTCACTTCTGACCCAAGCTCGAGCGATTCTCAAAAGAAGCCCTCTTTGATCTTGGCTCAATCTAGCTATGTCACTACCGTGTGTAGACAGGAATTCAGACCACTCTGCCGATGGATCTTCAATGTCTGCTCGGTCTCCATTTACCGCCAATTGGTTGAGAAATACTTGCTCACTGTCCAGCAGATGCGCAATGTCTCGGAGCTCGTCATCGGAGAGATCAATTCGAGAATGAAGAATTCCCCCAAATGCGGCAGCCCGGTAGGGATTCTCCATGCCCTTCGCAATTTCAGTTGCTCCTGCGAGATCGGAAACTGACCACTCCTGAAAGACGACATCTACAAGTGGAATGCGACGTGCTTCCGCGAGAGTTGAAATATGGTCGAGAGTGATTCTTGGATCTAATTGAGCAAGTCGTCGAACCAATACGATCTGAATCTCGTCGCGGAGACTTGGTGGCCTTACACTTTCGACACGAACAAATAAACCTTGCAGTTCTCGTGTACCGGCTTTGTCTATCGCACCATAGATTGTTATCGCTCGACCTACGGGGTCCTGTATCTCAATTAGTGACTGAAGCTCAGGGATGCTAAGTTCGATAGCATTCGTTCGGAATCCATCCGATGTCTCGCCCACGTGCTTCGTGTCGACTCTCTTCGATTGGCGAACAAACTCGCCCGAATCTAATCCCTCAACATTTAGATACGTGACCAATCCAACCGCGACTGCTCCAACGAGCAATCCCAGTACAAAAGCAACTGGATTCCTGAATCTTTGAAAAATCGATGACACCTCCAAGAAATCTATTCCGTTCCAAAAATGGATGTGTTACGAGTCGGTTGCATGCAGTCTAGCGTAAGGTCCAAAAGAAGTCATACGAAAGGGACACGGATCAAGACAAGTGCAAGAACGAGTGCACGATGGGGCTCGAGAAATTTTTGCTATTCAACGTACTGCTGCCAAGACTCAGGCATGTACTCTTTGAGCGAGCGGAGTTGCTCCTTTGTGAGCATATTTGTAAACTGAGTGAAATGAAGCAAACTTACAGCTACTGCTTCTTGCACTTCCTTTGTTGGCATGCTCTCTATAGTCTCTAAGGCCCTATCAGGTTCCGCGTCCACCCAGTTGCTAGTAACTTGCCCCAAATAGAGACCGTGGAATCTCTCCGGAATTTCCTCAAGCAAGCTCCATGCTTCGTTGCTTCTGCCCCTTCTGACGAGAACATTGCCAATCCAAACATAGGACCAACTTTGATTCTCTACATCCCGCGCCCTTTCAACCATTGAAACAGCAGTTTCGTACTTCCCTTGAAGAGCTAAGCTTCGAATCACATCTTGTTCAAGCCCACGCCCACGTTGTCTTTCGTTGGTAGGTTCCGCAAGTGCCCATTCAAATGCCTTTTCTGGGTCTACCTTAGAAGCTTCCCAAACGACTCGATACATTAGTCCCCATCGAAAGTCCTGGATTTTGGAATCAGCGAGAATCCATTCACGTGCCGCTTCCGGGTCTAGTCTCGCCCAGTTTGTTGCAATGGTCCGTGCGACATCACCCTTGACCTCGTCACTTGAAATGACTGTCAGTCTTTTCGCTGCTTCAGATGGCATCGTTTCTGACAACTTAACCAACGCTTCCTGTTTGCTCCAATCTTGAATTTCACTCGGGATGAGTTCCCAGCCATCTAAGACATCAAGAGGGTCTAACTCTACCCAAGCTGCCACAATAGCCCTCTGCAATCTTGTACGCACTGCCTCGTCACCGACTTCGGACGTAGCATGAAAGGCGATCGAAGGGTCCACGTTGGCCCATGACTCTAGGAGCATTTGGACAGCCGAGACATTGCCACCGCGACCGCTCAAAGCAGAGTTGACTACATCTGCTACCTTTGTTGAATCAATGGTTGGTACCCAGGAATTCAATATATGTCGTAGCAAAGCGAGTTGAGCGCCACTCAGAACCTCCACGTCTCCACCGTGCTCGACAAGGTACTCTTCCCATGCGGTCTTGGGATTCGCTATGGGCTCACCAGCGAACGACATAATTTCTTCATCTCTAACGACTTGTTCATTTCCGAGTTGGCGAGCGACTTGCAGACGCTGGCTTCGGGACAATCTAACGTTTGAGAGAATTCCTTCCAATGCAATTCGTTGATCTTCTTCGTTTAATTTGCTCGCGTGTTCAGCAGCTCCGTCCAGGTTTCTTACAGACCACACTTGGAAAACTATGTTCGTCAATGGGTTCCTAACAGACTGTGGAGTTTCGTTTACATAAAGCAACGCTCGAACAGGATCAATCTCTCCCAGCCTACGTACAGCTGCTTCTCTTGCTTCCTGACGCAAGCTCAAAGGAACAATGTCCTGACTTCTTTGAAGAAAACTGGTTACGACTTCAGCGTCTGCGCGAGCAAAATAGCGCCAAAGTGCAAGAGTGCGGGAAAATTTGCTCTGCGTTTGAAGCTGCTGAAAATCTAGATTCCGGATGTCCGAAGTCCGCGGAGGAGTTTCAATTGAATCACTCTCCAAGTCGCCAACTTCCGGGTCTTCGGGACTGAAGGCTCTCATTGTTTCAGCTGTTTCCTGGTTAGGCACAAGGACGTTGAGGTATACAAAAGCAAAAGTGCCCGGCACCACTATGCCCACCACGAGTCCCAAAAGGAAAAATATCGCTGTCTTTAGTCTTGCTGAAAGCAATGTCTCTCTCGCGAATCTGTCAGCACAAGTTTCTTGGTTTCTAGCTAATGTTAAGTCTTCTTGATTGTTTTGAAGCTCTGAACATGCTATGTCGCTGTAGAAAATGGAAAACTGTAAAGCGACCGCGGAGTTCGCAAGGGAGGTGACCCTTAAGCTCAGAAATTGGATGCAAGTTGAGCAATTCGACAGACGACTCAGGAAATCTCTTTAAGAGATCACTCGATCAGGCGCAATAGTTCGAATTGACAAACTCAAGTGCTCTTTCATACTCTGATGTTCCTCCTCAGACGTTTCTGCTTTGGTGCCCAGAGCATTCGTAAAATGCTGCCGTTGAATCGCTTTAAGGGCGGCCCTTGGGCTATTAAATGCCTTTAGTTCAACCAACTCGCTAAGACTTGGAGCTTCAACTCTCGTGAGCGTGAATAGCTTTAGCTGTAGGAATACACTAACGATCGGAGATGTTGGCTACTCCTACTTCGACCTCAATCGAGCAAGTGAAAATGGTGCCGGAGAGATTGTTCATCTCCCTGTTTCCCTTCGGGTACTGATGGAAAATCTACTGCGTTTTGAAGACGACACCACTGTAACAGCCGCAGATATCAAGTCGATTGGTGATTGGTGTAGAACCGCATCGAGCGACCGTGAAATCGCCTTTCGACCAGCCCGAGTTCTCATGCAGGACTTTACTGGCGTACCTGCGGTAGCTGACCTGGCTGCCATGCGCAATGCTGTTGTGGAATCTGGGCACGATGCAGCACTAATCAATCCCCTAACGCCAGTCGACCTCGTCATTGACCACTCCGTAATGGTGGACAGATTCGGTTCATCCAAGTCGTTCGATGAAAACGTTAGGTTGGAAATTGAGCGCAATGTTGAACGCTACCGTTTTCTCAAATGGGGTCAGTCAGCGTTCGAGAACTTTCGTGTAGTTCCGCCTGGAACTGGTATTTGCCACCAAGTGAATCTCGAGTATCTGGCTCGAGTCGTGTGGACGGGAGATCAAGATGGAGCTTTTGTAGCGTATCCGGATACTCTGGTTGGCACAGACAGCCACACTACGATGATCAATGGTCTAGGAGTACTCGGATGGGGAGTTGGGGGCATCGAGGCAGAGGCAGCAATGCTTGGTCAACCGATTTCGATGTTGATCCCTCGTGTTGTAGGGGTGCGCTTGACGGAATTATTGACAGAGGGTGTCACGGCTACTGATTTAGTGTTGCGGGTTGTCGAAGTGTTGCGTGAAGTAGGTGTCGTCGGTTGTTTTGTAGAGTTCTTCGGCCCCGGAGTTGCAGAACTCTCACTTGCGGACAGGGCGACGATTTCCAACATGGCACCTGAATATGGGGCTACATGTGGTTTCTTTCCTGTTGACGACGAGACATTGAAGTATCTGCGGCTTACCTCCAGGCCAAAAAAAGATGTCGATCTCGTTGAATCCTATGCCAAGACTCAGGGTCTATGGCGAAGTGAATCTATCGAACCGCAGTTCTCAGCTACAGTTGAAGTCGATTTATCCACTATTGAACCATCCCTTGCTGGGCCTAAACGACCTCAAGATCGAGTCGCCATTCGCGACCTCAAATCCAGCTTCGATCTGGCTGTTAGTCAAAGCTCAACGAGATCGCAGACCTCGCAGGCAGAAGTGCCGGTTCGAGGAACGAACTATAGACTGTCCGACGGCGACGTCGTCATCGCCGCAATCACTTCCTGCACTAATACATCGAATCCGGCCGTCATGCTCGGCGCGGGACTCGTGGCTCAGAAAGCCCTTGATAAAGGGCTTCGAACTCGTCCGTGGGTAAAAACATCGCTTGCCCCGGGTTCAAAAGTCGTAACTGACTACTTAAACCGGTCAGGGCTACAGCAATCCCTAGACAAGCTTGGTTTTAATCTCGTTGGCTACGGATGCACTACTTGCATAGGAAACTCTGGACCGTTGCCCAAGGAGATTTCAGAAGCCATTCGAGAAGGCGATCTAGTTGTGGCTTCGGTACTTTCAGGGAACAGAAACTTTGAAGGGAGAGTCCATCAGGAAGTTCGCACCAATTGGTTGGCATCTCCTCCTTTGGTGGTGGCTTACGCCATTGCGGGGACGGTTCGCATAAATCTTTCGGAGGAACCGCTGGGCAAGAGTGTTAGCGGTGAGGAGGTTTATCTCCACGATCTCTGGCCGACCAACGATGAGATTCGGTCCTTGGTAGATCAAGTCTCTGCTGACATGTTTGAACGAGAATATTCGAATGTCTTTGTTGGGCCCGAGGCATGGCAGAAATTCGTAACCGAAACGACTGCCACCTACGGCTGGGAAGCATCCGACTACATCAAGCAACCACCGTTCTTCAGTGTGGGTCAGGAAGCTGATCAATCTGTAGAAATCACGAATGCGTCAATTCTTGCTTTGTTGGGAGATTCCGTGACAACCGACCACATTTCTCCCGCTGGTGCCATTCAACCAGCTAGTCCGGCCGGCGAGTATCTGCAGCAACAAGGTGTCCAAGTTGCGGATTTCAATTCCTATGGGTCTCGAAGGGGAAACCATGAGGTAATGATGCGGGGAACATTCGGAAATATCAGGATCCGTAACGAAATGGTGCCTGACGTGGAGGGAGGCTATACAAAGTACATTCCCACAGATGACCAGATTTCAATATATGACGCGGCGATGCGCTACGCTGCGGAAGAGACTCCTCTCGTCGTATTTGCAGGAAAAGAGTACGGTACCGGATCGAGCAGAGATTGGGCAGCCAAGGGAACCCGTTTGCTAGGAATTCGAGCCGTAGTCGCAGAGAGTTTCGAGAGAATTCATCGTTCTAATCTTGTGGGAATGGGCGTGCTGCCTCTTCAATTCCAGGTAGGGGATTCTCGCAAATCTTTACAACTATCTGGATCTGAGAAGGTCAGTATTGGATTTTTGCCAGGTCATACGTCGATTGAACCGCGACAAACTCTGCAAATGACTATAAAACGCGCATCGGGAGAGGAACAAACAGTCGAGGTGTTGAGTCGAATCGACACCGACAACGAAATCGAGTACTTCCGTCGCGGTGGAATTCTTCAGTACGTACTGGACAATGTGTTAAGCGAAGCAAGCTAGTACGCCTTCTCGACCAAACAGATTCTTAGAAAGATGCCCTACGAACATCAAGGTGACCTCGCCACCGAGGACGAAGCACTTTACCGCATACGACATAGCTTGGCACATGTGCTTGCTCAAGCTGTATTGAGCGTTCGCGAGGGTTCAACACTTGGATTCGGTCCACCCATACGCGATGGTTTCTATTACGACTTTGCACTCTCAGAGCCCATTACGGATGAAGACTTCCCCGAGATTGAGCGAAGAATGCGCAAGATTCTCAAGAGCGGCCAGAGGTTCTACCGCGAAGAGCTCGCGAGGGACGAAGCTCTATCAAGGCTCGACGAAATGCGAGAACCGTACAAACGAGAGTACGCAATGGAACTGTGTGAAAAAAATGGGCTGGATTCGCTCACTTTCTATCGAAATGGTCCTTTTGTGGATATGTGCGAAGGCCCACACGTCGACACCACAAAGGACATTCCGAGAGATGCTTTCAAACTTCGAAGCGTCGCCGGGGCGTATTGGCGCGGAGATTCCGACAACCAAATGCTCACCCGAATATACGCCTGGGCGTTCTCCACAAAGGATGAACTAGATCAACATGTCAAAGCGTTTGAAGAGGCACAAAAGCGAGATCACAAGAAACTGGGAAAAGAACTAGGCATTTTCACGATCGACAACGACATCGGTCGTGGACTACCACTTTGGCTCCCCAACGGTACTGTAATTAGAGATGAGCTTGAAAAACTAGCCAAAGAGCTCGAATTCAAGGCCGGCTACCAAAGGGTGGCCACTCCTCAGATTGCAAAACAGGACCTGTTTTTTCAGACAGGACATCTTCCATACTACGCCGACGACATGTATCCCCCCATGGAATTGACGGAACAAACGCAGGATGGAGAAGTAACGAGGGAAGCATACATGCTTCGTCCAATGAACTGTCCGCATCACCACAAAATTTTTGCGGCTCAGCCTCGGAGCTATCGAGATTTGCCCATTCGACTTGCCGAGTATGGTCACGTTTATCGGTTTGAGGAGTCTGGAGCGGTAAGTGGTCTTCTACGAGTACGCGGGATGTGCATGAACGACGCTCATATTTACTGTTCTGAAGATCAGATAAAGTCGGAATTCCGGGCAATCATGCAACTCTATGACGAGGCTTATCGAATTTTGGGATTGGAGTCCTACTTCCTGCGTTTGTCCAAATCTGATCCAGAAGACCCCAAGCGAAAAGAAAAATACGTTGACAATCCCGAAGCGTGGCTGCGGTCAGAGGATATATTGACCGAACTTATGGATGAAATGGGTGTGGACTACGTGGAAGGCATCGGAGAGGCAGCGTTTTACGGACCGAAAATTGATGTGCAATTCCCAACTGTAACCGGACGGGACGAGTCTGTAAGCACCATTCAGCTTGACTTTGCAATTCCCGAGCGCTTGAAGCTCTTCTATATTGGATCAGATGGGCAGGAACACATTCCATACTGCATTCATCGAGCGCCGCTTTCTACCCATGAGCGAATGGTGGCTTATCTCATTGAACATTTTGCAGGGGCGTTTCCCACCTGGCTTGCACCAGTTCAGGTTCAGGTACTTACAGTTTCCGAACAGTTCCATGAGTACGGTCAACAGATTGTGGACCGATTGCGATCTCGGTTTGTGCGCGCCGAACTCGCTCCAGAATCAGATACCGTATCTAAGAAGATCAGGCAAGGTACTGTAGCGAAGATTCCAAACTTGCTCATAGTTGGAGCACGTGAAGAAGAAGACAATACGGTCACTCTTCGGCGTTACGGAGTAAGAGAGCAAGTCACAATGCCATTGGGCAAGTTTGAGGATTCGATCCTCCAAACGATCAACTGTCGTTCATTGGATTTTTTGGCAGGCTAGTCTTCTTTTGTACCAAGCGATTCACTCGCTCTAGGTCGTATAGGATCGACATACAGTGAGAAATTAGTAAGGTCTCCATCAAGAAGCTAATTGGCCTCGTCAGCTTCCATTCCATCTAAATTGGACTCCATCACGTAGCGGACCAAATACTTATCCCTCGCCCGCAGGTATGCGCGTTCGGAGATCGCACCATCCTCGGCCAACTCCTTAAGTACCTGGAGCTTCTGCTCAATACGTTCTTTCTCACGTGCTGCCAGTTTTTCATAAGGAACGGGGCCTTCGCGAAACACGTTCCTGTCAGCAATCCCAAAACTAGCGGGTACATATGCAATCTTTCTGTTGATAACTCGAAGCCCTAGATAGATCGCTTCGATGACCACAAGGATTGCGACCACCTGCAAGGCTGGCTGAGAACCGTCAATCTTAAATGCGTAGAGACCAATGGCGGCATTACATCCCTGGATGAGCACCCAAACAAGGATTGCCGAGACAATTGGAATGTGGTTTGAACCCGATTCGGCTTCTTCACCCTGTAATTGTTGCCTCATTGAGTGAGCGATTCTGTCCATCGCACTCGCTATGTATCTCAGTGATTGCGCCAGTAAAACCAACCCAAGCGTCACAAAACCCGACAGCCAGCTTCCGATCACGAGCATGCCGATTATCAAACCGATGTAGCCCGCTACGGCAAGGACGTGCAGAGCTCCTTTCCAAAGTCTCTGCATTAATTTGAGCGAGTCGGTGCGAGGCACTTGATTCAAGCTACTTTTCTTGAAGTGGTTCAATGGATTGTATGGCTTACGTTATCCCGGTTTTCTGCAAAATTCGGACAGGTTTCTTATAAATAGCTGAATTGTGCAATCGTTTCCCAAGGTATTGCACTATCGAAGAACTGAGTCCAATTACGATCTGGGGGTCTGGTTTGAAGTTAGATTTTCACGAATACGAGCAGATAGAAATGATTGAACGATCTGATGCCTTCCGAATGGACCTGCTTCGTCGAAGAACTGTCCGCGACTTTGAGAGTCGCGAGGTTCCCTGCGACGTGATCGAGAATGCCCTCAAAACGGCTGCATCGGCACCAAGCGGCGCGAATCGACAACCATGGAGATTCGTGGTCGTCACAAATCAGGACGTGAAAAGGCAAATACGGGAAGCAGCAGAAGAGGAAGAGAGGGAGTTCTACGCCGGACGCGCTCCTGACGAATGGCTGGAAGCATTGCGTCCTTTAGGTACAGACGAACACAAGCCTTTCTTGACGGAAGCGCCTGTTTTGATAGCAATTTTTCTAGAACGTTACGGAATGAATGATCAAGGCACTCGGGTTAAGAACTACTACATGCCCGAATCTGTAGGAATCGCAACCGGGTTTCTTATCTGTGCATTGCATAACGCCGGATTAGCAACTCTGACTCACACACCTAGTCCCATGGGTTTTCTGAACCAGGTATTAGGTCGTCCGACTCGCGAACGACCATTCTTGCTACTCGTCGTTGGCTACCCCAAGAAGAATGCTAGCGTGCCCGATATCGAGAAACTGCCATTCGAGAAAGTAGTCTCGTATAGCCAATGAGCACAATCGAGAGATGCCTAGGGAGGCTCAGCAACTACTGTATTGAAGTTGATGCATCTGATTCTGTTAGCGCAAGTGGATTGTGCAGGTTAATGAAGTCGTTAAGGATGTGCCCCACTTCCACCAGCTCCCTGTCGGGCTGATCTTGCTCTATCTTTCGGAGTTCTTCCAGCTTGTCGGGTAGTTCCTTGAGGCTCTCCATTGGACTCATTTCTCTCCCTATTAGTCGCGCATTCTGAACTTCGAGGGCCCATTGGTTGTCTTCTCTTCGCTCCTCTCGTCGCTTATCCAAGTTGAGTGAAATCTCATATTTTCGCTCGAAATCATTGTTGCGCTGTTCGTACGCTCGCCAGAGCACGAAGTCCGGGTCCTCGCGCGTTCGTTCGACGTGCAACTGGGCGAGATCTTCGATATACGGAGACAAGTCGTCGATAACTCTGTACTTCGGACCTTCTATCACATCCGTATCCAGCGCATTTTCGTGACGGCTTTCGCCACTTCTTGAGCGGTCCACTTTATTGGGAAACTCAATGTCTGGAGTCACACCGTGTTGTTGCGTACTTCGGCCAGTAATACGATAGAACTTGTGCTGCGTAATCTTTAGCTTTCCTCGTCGGACTGGTACCAATTGTTGGACGGTTCCTTTTCCGAAGGATTGCTCTCCGACCACTAATCCTCGTCCATAGTCTTGAATTGCTGCAGCAAAAATCTCAGATGCAGAGGCCGACCCGTGATCCACGAGAACTGCAAGAGGTCCATCCCACGCAATTTCTGGATTGGTATCTCTGTAGACGTCAGCTCGACCGCGTGATGATTTGACGAGAACCGTAGGCCCCGTTGGAATGAATAAGCCAGTAAGCGTTCGGGCCTCGTCCAAAGCACCTCCGCCATTTTGTCTAAGGTCAATAACTAGCCCATCGACGTTCTCAGCTCTTAGTTCGTTGATTAGCTTTCGGACATCGCGAGTAGCACTACGGTAGTCCCGTTCACCCCTTTGCTTTGCTCTCATATCCAAATACATCGATGGAATGTCAATAACCCCGATTCGCCTCTGCAGTTCTCCATCGTCGATGTCCAATACTCGTTTGCTCGCAGCCTGATCTTCGAGTTTCACGGTATCTCGCACAATGGCAACTACGCGTATTTCTTCGTCTTCATTGGGCTGAAGAATTTCTGGTGTATCCGCGGCTGCCGCTTCGCTCTCCTCTTCATCCTTTTGGGGTTGGACGAGTTCCAAGTACACCGTCGTTCCCTTTGGACCCTTTATGAGTTGGATCACATCTTCGAGTCTCCAACCCACAACGTTGGTCCTTGGTCCATCTGCTTCCTGTCCTACTGCGAGAATGAGATCCTTTTCCTTTATGTTTCCGTGCTGTTCGGCAGGACCCCCAGGAATGAGTCTGTAGATTTGGATGTACTCGTCGTCGTAATTCAATGCCGCTCCTATGCCTTGCAGAGAAAGTGACATTTGCACGTTGAAGTGGTCTTCTTGACTAACTGTTAGATATTCCGTATGCGGATCGAACCATCGAGTAAATGCATTGATATAGGTTCCAAACGCGTCATCCGAATTGGTCTGCCGCTCTATACGTAAGCGTCTTTCGTAGAAACGAATTAACTCGTCAATAATCGCATCATTTTCCGGTTCTTCTCTTAGTTTTCCACGGATGATTCGGTCAACAAGTAATTGCTCCCATATCCGATCAGCATCGGCTTCGTCGACGGGCCACTCGACGTCCTTGCTCCGATCCAACATTGTGTCGTCAGTGTGAAGATCAAACGAATCAAATCCTTTTGACAATCGATCAAGGACCCATCTATAACGATCAACTTGACGTTCTTGTACCCGATTAAATATGTCGAATCCTATGTCGAGCTTGCCAAGCCGCAATGAATCATCGAGATGAAAGCGATGTTTTTCGAATTCATTGATATCGTCAGCTAACAAGAACATTCGACCTGAATCAAGAGACTCTAAGTAGTCGTCGAATATCTCAGATGACAGCTCGTCGTTGAGGCGTGTATTTTGGGTGAAATGGTTGAAGCGAACCTGATCTACAACCATCTTGGCCGTTCTTGGGTGATCCTCAACAGGTTGCAAGTCCGAACTGTAGCCTTTGGACCAAACGAAGACACCGAAGCTAAAAAAGGCGACAAGTAAAAGTGATTTCCAGCGGTAATTGGTTTTCTTCATGTGTCTTCCTCTTAGCATGTGTCTGCTAGCTGCTCGTTTCTGTATTCGAATTCGCTTTTCGCGAGCATTGATTCCATTGCAAAGCGCTTGATTGACGTTCATGTTACACAATGCTCCAATGCGATTAGAAGTTCTCAGCTATCTCATTTACAGACTTCCCGCAACCGACACAGTTCCTTGCAACGCAAAGATCGAATGCGCGAGCCAGCTCAAACGTTCGATCCTGTAAATTAAAGCAATTCTTTGAAAAAACGACGAGGTCTGGGTACAAAATATCGATCTAAGTCGAGTGAGAACGCAACTGTGTGCGCTCGTCCAATGACTCTCCTCCGCTCGATGAATCCAATGGCTCGGGAATCGCTACTTCTGTCTCGATTATCTCCCATCATAAAGTAGGTTCCGTCTGGCACCGTGTAGGGACCAAAACTCCAGGACGCATGATCGGGTAGCCGACGCTTAGCCCACATTACCACTCTTCTGTCTCCGAGCAGCTCTTCGTACATGAAGTGGTAATCGTTCCGATTGTGCAAAGGAATGGTTGAAACTTCCTCCGACGTGAGTGGATAGTATTCGGCTGAAATGCCATTTATTATCAAACGATTTCGCACTAACTGAACTGTATCTCCAGGAACGGCAACGACCCGTTTTATCAGCAGGTCTCTTGACTTCGGGCTGGGAAAAGTCACGATGTCTCCCCTTGCAGGATGTTCCCAACGAGCAATTCGCCTGAGAGTGAATGGCCATCGGACATCGTAGGCGATCTTGTCCACAACGAGTCGATCGCCTTCCAAAATGCCAGGTTCCATACTTCCTGAGGGAACGTGATTCCAATCTGCAATGGCCGATCGAAAGATCAGCATGAGAATCACGAATATGAAAAACGCACGCCAGTCTCGCCAAAAAGACTTGAGCCACGTTTTCCAATTCCTTGAAGACTTGCTTTGTTTTGGCATTAAATCTGAGCAGTGTGAGGGTAGCTAGAGCGTGAAATCGCCTTCCAGTTCCTTAGTCGCGCGAAGCCTTTTCAAACCTTTCAAGTTGATCCGACGAAGCTTCTTTCTGGTGCCGAGTTTTCCATTCCGAATATGGCATTCCATACACCATTTGACGAGCATCTTCGTAGGGGATTTCAACTCCTGTTTCATCAGCGGCAGCCACATACCACTTGGACAAACAGTTGCGACAGAATCCAGCCAGATTCATAAGATCGATGTTTTGAACGTCTGGGTGTTCACGCAAGTGCTGTACTAACCGGCGAAATACTGCAGCCTCAAGAGCATCGTTCGATCGCTGGCTTTCGTCTACCATGAGTCCCCTCAATTGGGCCGGGTATAGAGGAGCAAGATGGTAGCAAATCTGTTCGGCTTGCAGACTATTTAAGAGGAAATCGCAAATGGAATTAGTTTTCAGTTACGAGGTAATTTCGGGATTTCTGACTTTGACTGTTCTTGAAGTGGTATTGGGAATCGACAATATTGTTTTTATCTCGATACTTACTAACAAGCTGCCCGAACGACAGCGCAACATAGGTCGGGTCATCGGTTTGAGCGCGGCAATGATTGCTCGAGTTCTTCTTCTGCTTTCCCTTAGCTGGATGATGGGATTGACAGCGCCGTGGTTCGAAATAGCAGGACATGCGTTCAGTGGACGGGATGTAATTTTGCTCGTCGGAGGATTGTTCCTAATATTCAAAGGTGTCCGCGAAATCAACAATTCACTTGAAATCGTCGACACTAACAATACCAAGAGCTCCAAATCTGCGACTTTTGCTAGTGTCATCGTTCAAGTTGCACTAGTGGACATTGTCTTTTCGATTGATTCGGTGATTACTGCCGTGGGACTAGTTGAATACGTTGGAGTTGCAATCGCTGCCATCGTAATCGCAATTTTGGTCATGATGTTCGCCGCAGCACCGATTAGTAAATTCATTGACTCGAATCCACCGGTCAAAATGCTCGCCCTATGTTTCATCGTGCTGATTGGGGCGGTTTTGGTCATCGAAGGTTGGGGCGCACATGTTCCCAAGGGTTACATATACGTCACGATGGCGTTCTCGTTCGGAGTACAGATGTTGAATATGTTCCTCAGTCCGAGAGCTAAAGTTCCTCTTCGCAAGGCGCAATTAGGCGATCTGTATTACTCGGCTGTCCCAAGAGAATCGACGCAGGAGACTTAGCTCGTCCCGAGAGACTATCGACTTGGAGCGGACTCCAGTGGCTCACTTAGCGCGTGACCATTCCAACGCGATTCGATGTTACCTTGAGTTTGGTTGCGGTCGTTCGTCTCTCAGGAAGACTAGATCGTTCTTAGTCGAACGATCGGGTGAGAAGTAATATCCTTCGAGATCAAACGCCTTGATCTCCTTCCTCGTGCTCGCGCGACTGAGAACCAGATGCCGTGCCATCAATCCTCTTGCACGCTTTCCAAAATAGCTCATAAATCTGTAGTCGTCCCTGTGTTTTTGGAGAAATCGACAGTTGACAACTGGGTAGTTGATTCGTCTCTGATTTGCCTCTGGAAAGTATTCGCTAGATGCGCAGTTAACCAAAATCGGATTGCTTCCATCCTTCAGTTCCGAATTCAGTTGGTCAGTAATCGTCGAACTCCAAAAATCGTACAAGTCACTGGACCCGTTCATCTTAAGAGCGGTTCCCATTTCCAGTCTATAGGGATGAATTAGATCTAACGGGCGCAGAACTCCATATAGCCCTGACAGAATGCGCAGTCTTCGTTGAGCCGATGTGAGGTCGCGTTCCGAGAACTCACGAGCACCCAGACCTAGATATACGTCTCCGCGAAACGCTAGGGCAGCCGGACGTCCACCTATGGGATTCAGCTGCCACTGGGCGTAACGTTCCGCATTCAGTTCACCCAATTCTCCACTGATATTCATCAGTTTGGAGATTCTCTTGGCATCAAGTTGTCGGAGTTCTCCAATGAGTGCCTGTGCTTGATCCAGAAACATCGGCTCCGAGCGCTTTCTCGTAGCTACCTTGGTCTTAAAGTCCAAGTTCTTTGATGGGGATAGCAGTACGAGCATTTGTTTCTACGTCCGTTATGCATTGCCAAACCGCCTAAATTGTAGGACAGAAGGAACTTAGGGTCACAAAAGCGTGATTGGTTTTCCAAATATGCAAGTAGTTCATCGAAAATGTCAATTCTTTGGACAAGCTGCCAAAGAGCACCACAGCCACACACACTATCATTAGTTCACGGATGTTTGCGTGAAGTACTGTCGACAAAAGCTGTGCAATCTCGAGGTAGAACTTGGATCGGTCGCATGCGCAGCCGTAACGAAGATGTGTTCATGCTCCGTCCTGAGTTTGGATTTCTCGCGGTTGCCGATGGCATGGGAGGTACATCCGCGGGACACATCGCAGCACGAATTGCCGTGGACGAAGTAGCAGAACACCTACTCGAGATCAGCAAGAAACGTGACATCGATTCCAATGACATCGTCGAAGCTATAACAGGTGCCAACTTATTGGTCCACGAGCGAGGTCAAATCTACACGGACTTTCAAGGGATGGGGACAACCCTTGTTTCGATTGTAGTAAGCGGCTACAAGGCGACTCTTGGACATGTCGGAGACTCTAGAGCATACCTGCTGCGAAAGAAAGAACTTTCTCGCATAACCCGCGATCACTCAGTCGTTCAAGAACTTGTGGATAGGGGTGAGCTCACTTCGGAACAAGCTCGAGTTGCGCATAATCGGAACATCGTGACTCGTTGCATTGGTCCCTTTGCTCATGTCGAACCAGAAATCACGGTCCAGGAACTTCAACCCGGCGACGTTGTCATGATGTGTACCGACGGTGTCTCTGACTTTATTTCAGATGAGGAAATATGCGAAATCATGGATGCCCATTCGCACAGTCTTCCAAATTTACTGGGTAGTCTGATTGAAACCGCAGATAAGCACGGCAGTACCGACAACATCACAGCTGTAGTGGCAAAATTTCAATAATGTCCGTTCAACTGACAATCGAAACCAAGCTCGCGTCACTTGACCCGAGCCACATGGAGGTCGTAAATGAGAGCAACAACCACAGCGTACCTCCAGGTTCCGAGTCACACTTCAAGGTTGTCCTGGTGTCTTCTAAATTTGAAGGTATGCGGTTGATTCAACGGCACCGTGTCGTCCACGAATTGTTGGCAGAAGAACTGGAGGGATCCGTGCACGCATTGGCACTCCATTTGTATACGGATTCGGACTGGACAAAGAGATTCGGAAATGCGCCAAAATCCCCTCCATGCCTCGGTGGCTCAAAAGTAGGATAGGTTAGGAACGATTCGATGTTCATTGCCTCCTTCTACAAGTTTGTGCGTCTCAACAGATTGGAAGCGCTTCGAAACACCATAGTCAAAACGTGTATCGAGCACGATGTGAACGGAACCATCCTCGTAGCTAAGGAAGGCATCAACGCATCTATGAGCGCTCAGGGGGCAGAAAAGCTTGAACGGTGCATTGAGGAAGTTCGTCTTTTACTCAACTTGGCCGAAGTACATGTGAACTGGTCAAGGTCCGGGTCTACAGGCATTGTGTTTGACCGACTCCAAGTGCGCATTCGCGACGAGATCGTTGCGTTCGGCGCGAAGTTCAACTTTGAAAAGCCAGAGATGATTCGAGCAGATAGCGAGACGTGGACCAGGATGCTTGAGGATCCAGAATTTCTCATTTTGGATGTACGAAACGAGTATGAGTTCGGACTTGGGAATTTTGTTCGGTCCTCTAGTCCAAAGACTCATTCGTTCAGACAGTTCAGCAAATGGGTGGAGAGGAACGAGTTAGAGTTGCGCAAACAACCGGTCGGTATCTATTGCACCGGCGGAATCCGTTGTGAAAAAGCTGCACAATTCCTCGGTGACAGGGGAATCGACAACGTGACTCAATTGGATGGTGGAATTTTGAGATATTTTGAGTCCAAACCAGATTCGCCTTTATGGAGAGGCGAGTGTTTTGTGTTCGATAAGCGTGTCTCCCTATCGACAGACCTGACTGAGGGTACAGCTACACAGTGCCATGCTTGTCGACACCCGGTCACTCAGGAAGAGCGAAACTCTACCAGCTACGAAGAAGGGATTAGCTGCCCTCGATGTTGGAGTGAGCTCACCGAAAAACGACGTTCTGGATTGCGCGAACGAGCAAGACAGATCAAACTCGCCAGGGGAAAGAACCAATACCATGTTGGCACCAGGGCGCAACGCGTTCAAGTAGAGATGTAGTAGATACTCGCCATTCTCTAGAACGACATCGTACCGCGAAATCTCGTCTTTACCTTTTGAGGTTACACGGCAGCAATTGATATTTCACTCACATGCTGCAGACCTAGATTAGAGGGAATTAAGCTAATGCTCCAATCAAGTTCAGTCGTGAAGGTCATTCCCGAACGAATTGAGTCCGAGTCACTAAGTGATAGAGTCCACATCAACAAGATCTCCAAAAAACTTCGAAGGCTTGTCGGGAAAGCAATCGCTGACTATCAAATGATCAAAGATGGCGACCGAATCATGGTTTGCGTTTCAGGCGGAAAAGACTCATTCACGCTACTTGAGACTCTCATTTCACTACGCCGAAACGCACCCGTGGACTTCTCACTAGTTGCTGTAAACCTTGATCAGGGACATCCTGGATTTCCTAAAACAGTACTTCCGAAGTACTTTAAAGAGAAAAACGTAGAGTTCGAGATCATTGAAGAAGACACCTACTCGATTACTCAGCAACTAACTCCCAAAGGAAAGATTCAGTGTCCAATCTGTTCAAGACTGAGACGTGGAATTCTGTACACGTGTGCACAAAAAATGGGTGTATCAAAAATTGCACTGGGCCATCACATGGACGATGTGGTTGAAACTCTGTTTCTGAACATGTTCTACGGCGGTACGATGAAGTCTATGCCTCCTTTCCTCATTTCAGATGATGGGCGCAACCAAGTGATCCGACCTCTTTACTACGTTCGAGAATCTCTAATCAAACAGTACTCCACGCTAATCGAGCATCCCATCATCCCATGCAATCTTTGTGGAAATCAGGAGCAGCTCCAACGGCGCGCTGTCAAGAAAATGATTCAGTCCTGGGATACTTCGAATCCCGGACGTGTAGAAAGCATCGCTCGTGCAATACGCAACGTCAAACCATCCCACTTGGGAGATACCGGACTTTACAAATTTGGAAAAGGTCGATCCAGCGCTGACCAGACCCAAATCCAAACATCTACGTTGTTATCGGACTGAGCGCTGTGATTGAGATTCCTTATGGAGAATTGTCCGACCTTGCTCTCTTGAACTTGATCGATGAATTCATCACTCGAGACAGTTCAGTAACCGATGGAACTCTCGAACAAAAACGAGAACAAATCCTCACTCTACTTAAGAGCGGCAAGGCGTACATCACCTACGATACCGATTCGGCGTCTGCTCATATCTGGACATCCGAGGAACTTCGTCGCATGTCGACGAGAAGCCGAGAATGCGAGCCGAGAAACTCCCAAACTCATTGATTACTGCACACGAGATCTACTATGAGACCTCGGGACGGGAACTGTTTTCAGGTCTCAATGCAACAGTGCGGTCGGGAGAACTTGTAGAAGTTTACGGGCCCAACGGGTCGGGCAAGACAACGCTTTTGCGCATATTGGCAGGACTCCACAGACCCGATTCCGGTCAAGTGATTCGTCACGCAAACAGTACGGGGTTCTTGAGCCATCGCGTAGGGCTGGCACGTTTGTTAACCGTGCGAGAAAACATTCGATGGTCGATCGCTTTGTCCCGAGCCCATTTTGCGGAAGCAAGAGTCCTTAGTGTTTTGAAGCAATTCGAACTCACGAGTTGTGCTCAATCATTAGTAAGAGATCTCTCCGCTGGACAAGTGAAGAGAAGTGCATTGGCCGCACTCGTACTTTCCGACCACCAATTATGGTTGCTCGACGAACCTTCTGGGTCCCTTGATGCAGAGGGCGAAGAACTGCTCTGCCAAACAGTGTCAAGTCATTGTCAAGCGGGCGGAGCAGCCATCGTTGCTACTCACACATCGATTGCACTGACAGCGAACCGACGAATTGACTTGGGTTCGACATGAAGGTATTTCTCGCCACTCTTCGTCGCGACTTGCTGGTCGCGATACGAACAGGAAGCGAGACGCTCAATCCCCTTGTGTTTCTGGTGTTGGTTGGAGTGATTTTCGCCCTAGTTCTAGGGAACGATCATGCTGCGCGGGAACTCACTGGGATACCTGTCGTTTGGACTACTGCGCTCTTCGCCAATATGCTGGCGTTGGAGGGGTTGTTTCGTCGCGAACAAGACGAAGGAACTCTCGCCACAATACTGGTTGCAAACGAATCCGCACTTCCAGCAACAGTTGCAAAGTTGATTGCCCATTGGTTGTTGACCGGCTTACCTATTAGCGTACTTGCACCCCTGATTGGGCTTGGATTCGGACTCTCGTTTGAGACTCTGGGCATACTATCGGGAACTCTTCTGATAGGGACTCCCATATTGACTTTAGTTGGAGCAATTGGAGCTGCACTTGTCGTAGGACTAGGTCGTGGGGGCGTTTTGCTCACACTCTTGGTACTGCCGCTATTTGTCCCTGTTTTGCTCTTGGGAATCGGTACTTGTCAACAGTTTCAGTTCAATGCAGAATACATACCGCCCCTATTGGGCCTGCTTGCAATTCTGTCAGGAGCGATTACAGCAATTCCCATATCGATTGCACCCATTCTTCGTTTCAGTCAGGACCAATAGAAAAAGCGAAATTAGAATTGACCGACGCTAGACAAATTAGCTAACAGGACGCAAACCTTCGGTATACGTGAATTTTCTGACTGATACTTTGCATCGCATGATGTCTCCCGAAATTTTTTTTCGTGGGTCACTTATGTGGGTGTATTGCCTGTACTTAATCGGAATCCTTGGGCTGTCACTTGGAACAATTTGGGGATTGTTTTTTGTTCCGCCTGAGAAATTTCAAGGCGACAGTTTCCGAATCATGTTTATTCATGTACCTGCGGCGCACCTTTCTCAAATCATTTACATCGGAATTGCAGTTGCCGGAGTGGTTTATATCGTTTGGCGCACAAAGATGGCAGACGTCTTTATGGCCGCGGCTGCACCAGTAGGACTAATTACTACTGGACTAGCATTGCTTTCGGGAATTGTGTGGGGGAAACCGACATGGGGAACTTGGTGGGTCTGGGATGCAAGAACCATTTCAGTTCTGATTCTGTTCTTTCTCTTCTTTGGTCAAATTGCATTGAGGCAAGCCGTTTCTCGTCCCGAAAGAGCTGCATTTGCTGTTAGCGTATTGGCAATCGTCGGTGCGATTAACATACCAATCATCAAATATTCAGTAGAGTGGTTCACCACTCTACACCAGCCAGCGAGCATCACATTGACACGAGAAAGCGCGATATCCATGGTTTTTCTCATTCCCCTGCTCATCAACATCGCCAGTTTCTACATATACATTGCCGGAGTTGTTCTTGCAGGAATGCGAACGCTTGTCTTGCGTCGGCACAAACATACGTCATGGGTACAAGCTTGGACTGGGAGTAGCTAATTGTGCTAGAAGCCTTTGCGATGGGAGACCATGGTGTATACGTTTGGAGCGTCTATATTGTGAGCATTGGATTCTTGATCGGACTAGGAATGTATCCATTAATGTCTCTGAGGCATCTGAAGCGCAAAAACTCTAATAGAGAGGAAATCGAATGAAAGCCGTGCGACGCCGGAGAATGCTGATTCTGGCGTTCCTATTCTGTGGTGGTTCCGTTACAGTTGCTCTCGCTGTCGTAGCACTTCAGCAGTACATAAACCATTTCTATCTTCCGCACGAAATACTAGACGGAACTGCACCCATTGACCGCCAGATACGAGCAGGTGGAATGGTTGTTCATGAAAGCGTGGTATATGAAGCGGAAGGTCTCATGACGACGTTTGAGCTTAGTGACCTCAAGGGCTCAACATTTAGCGTACGTTATGAAGGACTCTTGCCGAGTTTGTTCCGAGAGGGACAGGGAGCGATCGTGATAGGGATCTTGAATGAGCGTAAGACGTTCATTGCGAACGAAGTGCTTGCAAAGCACGACGAGAACTATGTCCCTCCGGAACTAAAAGACCTACACGAAGCCAATGATCCCTGAACTCGGCCATTTCGCGGCAATTCTTGGTCTCGCATCTGCAATTGGAATCGTTGCGACAGGAATTTGGGGAGCTCTGCACACCAATGAGTCTTGGGTCGAAATGTCGATTCGACTTACAAAGCTGCAGTTCGGTGCCCTTGCAATTGCTTTTCTCTTGCTCATTTTGTGTTTTCTGCAAGATGATTTCTCAGTTCTATATGTAGCCAACAATTCAAACACCGAATTGCCTTGGTACTACAAAGTGAGTGGAACGTGGGGAGCTCATGAGGGCTCGTTTCTTCTGTGGACACTTGTGACTGCGAGCTGGACGCTGGCTGTTGCGCTGCGGTCCAAGAATCTCCCCTTAGACCTGCATGGATACGTACTTGGGACCATGGGCATCCTGAATGTTGCGTTCCTCTTGTTTCTACTTGCTTCGAGCAATCCGTTTGAACGTCTCGTACCCAATGTGCCCTTTCAGGGTGCCGACCTCAACCCGATCTTGCAAGATCCAGGTCAAGTCATTCATCCGCCTATGCTCTATATCGGGTATATCGGGTTTGCGGTGGCGTTCAGCTTCGGTGTTGCCGCGCTCTGCACAGGAAAACTAGATTCGGCCTGGGCTCGATGGACCCGTTCTTGGGTCAACATGGCATGGGGATTTCTCACAATTGGCATTGCTCTAGGCAGCTGGTGGGCGTACTACGAACTTGGATGGGGTGGCTGGTGGTTTTGGGACCCCGTAGAAAACGCGTCGTTTATGCCTTGGTTGTCTGGTATAGCTCTCATTCACTCTCTCGCGGCAACGGAAAAGCGAGGTGCATTTAAGAATTGGACGATTCTCCTTGCCTTACTCACGTTTTCAATGTGCCTTGTCGGGGCATTTCTCGTCCGTAGCGGCGTTCTAACAAGTGTGCATGCCTTCGCAGTGGACCCACAGCGGGGACTGTTTCTGCTCGGTATTCTCGTTGCGGTGGTTGGAGGAGCGCTGTATCTCTATTTCGTACGAGCGTCGACCATTCAAAGTCGAATTCAGTATTGGGGAATGTCCAGAGAGATACTGATTCTGATAAACAACGCTTTGTTGGTCGTAGCCGTCATCACCATCATGCTTGGGACTCTCTATCCTCTGGGCTATGAGTGGTTCACAGATGGAGAGAAGCTCTCGGTCGGGGGCCCATACTTCAATCGAATCTTTTTGCCATTAATGATCGTGTTGGCTTTTTTTCTTGCGCTCGCACCGATCTCGCAGTGGAAGAACACTCCCATGCTGCTTATCAAGAGAAGCTCGATTCTGCTGGCTGGCTCTGCTGTAGTCGCATTGGTTTTGCCGTGGATTCTTTGGAAGTCTCTAAATTTTGGAGTTACGTGTGCAATCGCGCTCGCGCTATGGATCGTTACAACGCACTTCAAGGCACTCTGGCGCCAACGCAAGTCTCTGACTCTAGGGTATTTGGGGATGGTTGTGGCTCATGTTGGATTCGCGATCGCCATCTCGGGAGTGGCCGTAACCAGTGCGTTTTCCCATGAGCAAGCTGCACGCATGCAACCTGGAGAATCACTGGTTCTCAATGAAAATACATTCGAGCTTGTCGACGTTGGCCAAACACAAGCTCCAAACTACACTGCTGATCGTGCACACTTCCGTATCAACGGTAATCGAAACATGTTTCCTGAGAGACGAAACTACCCCCTTCGCCAAACGATCACTACTGAAGCGGCAATTACACCCGGACTGTTTCGTGATTTGTATATATCCCTCGGAAACCCGATTGAAAACGGATCATGGGGTGTCCGAGTACAAGAGAAACCCCTTGTTCGATGGATTTGGCTTGGCGCGTTTGTCATGGCGTTGGCTGCAATGGTCGCATGTCTGGACAAACGTTACAAAAGACTTGCCAAGCGAGACGTTCTCAAATCAGTAGCGCAAGCATGACGCGACGCCAGTGGAGAATCTTGCTGGCATGCCCTTTGTTAGGGTTTCTTGCACTGGTGTTCATTCTGACGATTGCTTTTGATCTCGGGCGACACGACATCCACCCCTCTTCTCTAATCGACAAGCCATTTCCTGATTTTGAGCTACCCTCGCTTCGGACTCACGAAACCGTAAATCTAGGCAGTCTCTTGGGCGAAGCTCGGCTGATAAACATCTGGGCGTCGTGGTGTATAGCTTGCAGATCGGAACACGGCCTTCTCCAGCAAATCGCGGAGCGAGGAGATGTTTCGATTGTTGGAGTTAATTACAAGGATCAAAGGAGCGATGCTGTGTCTTGGCTCTTTGAACTGGGCGATCCTTTTGCTATGAACATCTTTGATTCAGAAGGGGATCTTGGCGTGGACTTAGGGGTCTATGGTGCACCCGAGACGTTTCTAGTCGATGCACAAGGATTCATACGCTACAAACGCGTCGGACCGCTGACCGATCAAATATGGCAGGACGAGATTGAACCGATTCTCCGGAGTTGGGACTAACCGTGTTTGTATCTGCGTTGCTTGTCCTCGCTTTGGGTGTTGGTGTTGGCGTAGACGATTTTCAGTTCGACTCTCAGACCAACGCCGATCGCTATTCGAAGCTCATCGAAGAATTTCGGTGTCCAAAGTGTCTGAACACCAATCTGGCTGGTTCCGATGCTCCTATTGCTCAAGATCTCAGACGTGCTGTCTACAGGCTAATAAACGAAGGAAAGACCGATCAGGAGATCCGAACCTACATGCGTGAGCGGTACGGAGACTTCATCCTGTATAACCCTCGTCTAACACCAAAGACTGTAATGCTCTGGTTTACACCCTTGCTTCTTGTATTGGTTGGAGCTTGGCTCATCCTAAGGCTGAAAGATAGACGGTCAACCGTTACGCTGACAACCGAAGAAGCTGAACGACTCCGTAATCTCACTTCGTGATCTTTCTTGTATTTGGGTTCGTTCTGGCGATTGTTGGATATTGGATCCATTTAGACACAAAGTATCGCCAACAACGAAACAGGTGGACGCGGAAAGATGCAAATCTTCTGATTCACGAAGAACGAAAATCCGAGCAATTGATGGATCAGCCTACTAGCGAACGAGATGAAGGAGAAAGCCCTTCAGATATTGATTTGATTTTGCTGGACGACGTGGAATCTGCTGGCGTTGGCTACACAACCACACCAACACACACTTGGTTTCCCTATGCCTCTGCGGCGGTTCTTGCTGTGTTTGCGCTTGGAGGCTATCTGATTTGGGGGGACCCCTTTGCGATGCGAATGGAACGCATTCAGGAGCAATTTCAGAATGCTACCACGGAGGAAGATCTAGACGAGATCATACGATTGCTACAGGCGAGAAACTCATCCAAGCACGGAGATATCGCATCGGCCAATTACCTAATTAGTGCCTACTCAATCAAGGAGGACTACGAGAGTGTCGTGCGAGAGCACAAGTTGGCGGAACAACGCGGCACGAATTCGCTTGATTCGGACGTGGATAGAGTTCGAGCAGCATTCGATCTTGATGGGCAAAGAGTTTCAGACGAGACACAGGTCATCGTTGATCGCATTCTTTCTCAAGTTCCGGACCATCCGATGATTTTGCAATTGATGGCAATTCAAGCCTATACATTAGTTGACTATCCCAAGGCTCGAGAGTACTTGGAAAGGCTTCTTCGACAACCAGTGGGATCACGTGTCGTCGCGCTTTTCGAGCAATTACTAACAGAAACAATCAAGAACTTGGATGAAAACCATGTGGGTATCCATGTAAAAGTGCACATAGAAGAATTGGTAACACCTCATCAATGGCTTTATGTCTTCGCTCAACTGGACGACGGGTCTCCTCCAATTGCCGTAGTTCGAAGGGCTAACGTTGGGCCGGGTACTTACAGTCTATTGCTCGATGACATCGTCTCCATGGTTCCCGGAAGGCATCTTTCGTCTTTTGATCGCGTGGTAATAGTCGCTCGGATTTCGCCTAGTTCGAATGTTGCTGATATCGATGGTGCTAGCCAAATTCAAAGTGGCTGGGTGAGTCCTTCTCCGAATACAAGCGTCTCGTTGAGGCTTTCTGAAAATGTGGCCGTCGACTCAATTGCTGTTACTGTCGCATTGGATCCAGGATTGAAGGTGGAAAACGATTGGCCAGTTTTCGTTATAGGTCGAAGAGTCGGCACTCCGGGCCCTCCCTTGGTTGTAAAACGCGTGTTGGTTAGCGATTTGCCGATTTCCCTGACGCTATCTGCAAACGACACGATGCTGCCTGATTCAGAGTTTCCAAAAGAGGCAATTGAAGTTTTCGCCCGGGCCTCCAGTACTGGTAGTGCGACTCGCAGCGAAAACGATATAGAGAGCCAGAAGGTTCAAGCAAAGATAGGACAATCAATCGGGCTTAGATTGGACCAGTTGGTAGAGCCGTCGGGAGAACCATGACCTAAGCGAGAATCCGTCAGTAGCTCCTCATGTGAAATCACGTCAGAGTCAGCTGGGTGACGCGGATGGCTACAACCAGGTTGCATTAAGTCTACGTATTGGACTTTCTAGGCGTGAGCTTCGACCTTTGACGAATACGCAGTATGGGATTTTCTTGGTTCGAAATACACTTTAAATCCATCATCCGGATGAGGGGTTGGAATCGGACGGATTTTTAAGGTGTACTTAGCTGAACTCAACCTGATGTCGAAGAAGTGGATAAGAGTCGCAGCGTTCATCATTACAAGGAGTTGCGCGAAGTCAGCGCCAAGGCATCGATGGGGACCCACCCCAAAAGGTACAAACGCACCAGGTTGGCGATGTTCCTCACGATCGGGTAAATAGCGGTCAATATCAAACTGGGTTGGATTTGGAAAATACTCTTCTAAGTAGTTAGGAACAGAAGTCGCTACCATCACCTGTTCTCCGGCAGGAATCCTATATCCTTCAAAATCAAAGGAATTTGAAACGGTTCGCACAATTGATGGAACTACCGGCCACATACGCAGCGATTCCATCATTGCTCGACTGATGACATCAAACTTGGCCAGTGCGGATTTTCCGTTCAAATGGCCTTCAAAGACACTTTCCGCTTCTTCTCGAGATCTTTCCATCAATTCAGGTTGCTTAAGCAAGGCGTAAAGAAGGAATGAGGTTGCAACAGCGGCAGTTTCCAAACCTGCAAAAAACGGCCCCAGCGTCGTCAGCCTGAAGTCAGTTTCAGGAACGAGATTTGGATTGTCGCGATGCATCTTTAGACACATGTCAATCAAGTCCGGATTGCGATTTTGTCGCAAATGGGGATCATGAGCTTCGATCACCTTTTGCGAGAATTCCTTGATTCTCCTATGAGCACGATTGACGCGTGGTCGTGCAAGTTCCATGCTGGGCCTAGCCTTTGTGACTCGAAGAAGCAGCATGGTTTCTAGAAACAGAATCAAGTCATCTATGTAGTCCGCGGGCGAAACTCCGGTCGTCAGAACGCCAATTTGCTCAGAGACTAGTCGTTGCATGGTGTAGAAAGCTCGCCTAGGCTTGTCGTCGCTGGAGTTGCCAATTTCCCGTTTTACGATGGAAACAACTTTGTCGAGCTGATCGGACACCATACGTTGAGAATAGCCATCTCGCATCCCCTTTCGTAACTTGGTGTGATCGTCGCCGTCAACACTCACCATCGATCTTGAAGCCTTAAATTCCTGGTCGAAGTCTTGCCAAGTCTCCTTGGATCGAAGGTAGTCACGTCCATGACGGTGAACGAAGTTGTTGGCGTTTGCACCGGCCAATACTGTGTATTCTCGATTCAGCACTTTCACTCTATAAACTGGACCAAGCTTCAGGTACTGTTCAGTAAGAAACTGTCCGACATTTCCGGCCATTTCGATCGCGTTTCCTAGGACCGGCAATCCACGTACAGTTGGAGTGGGAGTACGCATTCGAATCCCGCGTCGAATCGTCGCTACGAGAAACTGCAGATTGGGGTCTGAGTGAATGGTGTGCTCTACAGAACCTTCAATTTCCTGATACTCATCAGTCGACATAAGCTCGTCAAATCCACCGCACGCCTCTGCGATGGCGATAAGCGTCGAATCTCGTTGGTTCGCTTCACTTCCACTCAAGAGTGTTCCCATCAGGCGAGCCCTTACCTCGCTCACTTCTGTGTCAATTGAACTCGGGTATTTTCGAGTATCCCGTACCCACCGCGAACGCTTGAAGACTCCGTCTTCATCGACACGCAAGACTCCGCTAGAAACAAGGCGTCGTAGCCCAAGGTCACGAAGAACGTCTGCGCGAAGTGCCGCGTGCTTCAACCAATGCATTAGCTCCCTGGACCGCTTACTTTGAGCAATATCAGAAAGCGTGGGATCCAGCAAGTACTCGCCAGTGGGAGAATCGTCCAGAACCGTCAATTTGCTTTCGGAAATGCTGACTTTTTCCAAAGCGAGAAGGTCTGCAATGACTCCGGCGGCCGTTGACCAATCTAATCGGTCTGGTTCCATGTGAACGAAAGATCCTTCGTTCTCGTCGATGAACAGAACAATTAGCTCTTCAGTGATAGTAAGGTTTGCCATGATTTTGAAATTAATCTTTCCTTGCCCCAATCAAAAATTACTTGCTCGGGTCGTCCTAGGACTTAGACAATGACATTCACTAGTAGTTACACACATCCGCAGAGAGTTGATCATACCGGAACAGTTGTTACTTCCCAGGATTTTTACAGAACACTCTTTTGAATCGACAGCGCTTCATGATTCAAGCATCAATCTAGCCATTTTCGCCTTTGCGACAATGCTAAGTTGGTATTTCTCTAAATCAAACTCTTGCTCGCCCATCGCTCCGACCAGATAGCGCTTGTAAACACCTTGGGCAATGGCTGCTAAGCGCCAATGCGAGAATGCACGGTAGTAGTTGATTTGTGAAAGGCTTCTTCCTGTTAGCTTCTCATACCGACTGCAGATTTCAGCGCGCGTCGGAAATCCTCCGACACTAGTCGGTGATCCGTTACTCGGTGTGTCCGTCGATTCTCCCCAGTTGTTCAAGAGATAACCGACATCAGCCAAAGGATCTCCCAATGTACAGAGTTCCCAATCCAAGAGAGCGGCCATGGAGCCAGTACGAATGATCATATTCCCAGGGCGATAGTCGCCATGAACGATGGAAGATCCAATTTGCTCAGGATGTTGCTCGTGCAGAAGACGCAATGTTTCGTCCATGTCGGGAATTTCGTGTGTTTTTGTTGCTTCCCACTGTTGTGTCCATCGTTTAAGCTGTCTCTCGATATAGCCTTGCTTACGACCGAGGTTTCCCAGTCCAACATCTTCTGGATTGGTTAAGTGGAGGTGAGCAAGCACTTCGATTACATCGTTTCCAAACGACCTTCTGTCCGGATAAGGCAGCTCACCCATGACTGAAGGATTATGAGGGACATTTCCTTCGATAAAGTCCATGACGTAGAACGAAGATCCGTTAACGTTTGGGTCTTCGCAGAGTCCGTACGTCTTCGGTACAGGAACGCGAGTATTTTCTAAAGCGGAAATAATTCGATACTCGCGGCCCATGTCGTGTGCACTCTGAAGAACGTGTCCCAGTGGCGGACGACGCAGAACATATGCTTTGTCTTGAGAATCAACGAAACGATACGTCAGGTTCGAGTGTCCACCGGCGATCAATGAGAATACGAGCGGTGGTTTGACAGCCGGTATGTGCTCGACAATCCATCTGCATACGTTTTGATAGTCAATTCCCTCAACGATGGACATGATTGTTTGATATTCCCTTTATTCAACAGCGTTGGAATTGCTGATCGATTTACCTGCAACTCCCTAATGCTACTCATTCAGTAGTTGTCTGCTATTCAATCAAGTCTGCGGCATTTGAATCGACTCGCGATTGAGTATGAATTTCATTGCATGATCGTTCTAGAATTTGCACACGTGCGACAGCTATTAACACAATCTCGGTGATAGACTTAGCCTTTCTATTTTCCGTACCTCACGAGCGCTCCCAATGTCGAATTGGCCTTTCCTGCAAAACGGTAAACCGACGCATATATCACGTGCGGAAGGAGTCTACATTTACACCAAGGAAGGTCGGAAAATTCTCGACGGAGCCGCAGGAGCGATCGTATGCAACATTGGTCACGGCCGAGCGGAGGTTGCGGATGTTGTACGCGATGCAACGATAAAGACAGACTACGTATTGCCTCCATGGCATTGCGACGAACGTGAAGAGTTAGTTGAGCTATTGACCGAAAAATGGCTGCGACCGTGCTTCACGCGAGTCCATTTAACCTGCGGAGGGTCTGAAGCCATCGAGGCTGCGATGCGCATTGCGGTCATGTATTACTCGTCTCAAGGCAGGCCTAACAAAGTCAAGATTATCGGGCGCGACATTTCCTATCACGGCACAACGTTTGCAACTATTTCAGTGGGTGGACACGAGTCGCGCAAGATCGGCGTCAAGCACATGCTTCAACGCCATCCAATCGCCCCAACACCCTACACTCTACGTTGCGAGAGCAATGATCCAACTCAGTTTTATCTTAACGAGCTGGAAAAGACTATTCTCGAGGAAGGTCCCGATACTGTTGCTGCGTTGCTTGCTGAACCGATTGCAGGCGCCAGTGGAGGTGCCATGGTGCCGCCAGATGGATATTGGGAAGGCGCAAGGCAGATTTGCGATAAGTACGACGTTCTTCTCATCATCGACGAAATCATGACGGGGTTTGGTCGCACGGGATTGCACTGGGGTTATCAGCATTGGCCGATAGAACCCGACATCTTTGTCAGCGGCAAAGGACTCACAGCCGGCTATTCTCCACTCAACGCTTTGTTCTCTACGGACAAAGTAGCAGCGCCCATCGAACAGTCTCCTGGATTCAGTGTGATGTTTCACACGTATGGATCATTTGCTCCCGCGTGCGCCGCTGCCTGCAAGGTGTTGGAAATAATGGACGAAGAAGGATTGATTGAACGTACTAGGGACTTAGGGGATGTACTCGCGTCTAAACTGCAAGCCGCATTCTCGAACCATCCCCATGTAGCCGAATGTCGCGGAAAAGGATTACTTCAAGCCATTGAGATTGTCAAGAATCGATCCACGCTCGAGCGCTACCCAATCGAAGAAAACGTAACCGCCAAAGTCATCAAGACTGCGTTCGATAACGGCGTACATTTCTACGGTGCCGGCACTTCGATTGTGAGAGATGTGGTCTTAATGGGCCCGCCCATGACAGTTGAGGAGTCGCACTTAGACACAATGGTCGAGTCACTGTCCGCCGCCGTTGACACCGTGACGCAAGGTGCGAACTAGAACGACTCGATCAAAGCAACTATAGGTAGCTGGTGCACGATCGAAAGAATTTATTGTGGACTCGCCGCCTAAAGCCGACTCTGTCCTAGCGCACCCGCAGGTAGATTTCGTAAATTAGTTGGTTAGGTTCAGATTCAAAGGTTAGAGCTCCCGACCGACAAATCAGCCTAGATCAAGTCTTTCGTTCAGCCTTGAAGGCTCCAAGATAGGAATCGTTGAGAGCTTGTTCTAGGTCCGACTGAAAATCATCGGAAAACGCGTTCAAGCCCCGGACAAGGGCCGCAAGATGAACGTTGTCTTCACGCCCATTCCATTCTTTTAGATAGGAACCTTCTTTGTAGCCGTTTGCCTGTCGAAATCTATTTAGCACGTGCTTGCCCTTGTAAATTCCGTAAAGTTCGTTCAATGTCATTGGAGTCGCGTTCAAGACCTTCATAAAGCATTCGATCTCGAAGGAGCCTTCAAGTGCATTTCGTGCTAGTGATTCGACCGCTTCTCGAAAATCAAGCGCGTCGCTGGACGACTGCAGTTTGGTCATTTCCATGGCCACCTGATTGATCGATCGATCCTCAATCACGATCATCGAGAGACCGAAATGCCAAATGTCCACAATCTCCAGCTTGACTTGCTCTAGGTCCGTTTCCTGATGTTTCCACCACTTCCATCCAAAGTGATCCAAGAGTTCGGAACACTCGGTCCATATCGCTCTGTAGAACGGATACCCCTGTGTATCCCAAGAAGGATGAACATCGCAATTGTGCAACAACTGTAAGCGAATCATGTCTTTCAAACACGAAAAAAATCTTTTAAAATCAACTAGTTCTGGATCAATAGATGGTCTATCGTGCGATTGGATCATTTGATGTGAGACTTCTCCAAACAAATTGGTCTAAAAGCTCAAGCGTATTGGAAGGATAGTCAAATGACGCAAGAACTCAACACATTCCGGCCCAAAAGAGTGTGTGTAGCGGCGATAACTCTTGGCGTCAAACGAAGAAGCGCATTGAATCTTTCATCATGGTCAGATTCAGTTCTTTCTAATCTACGAGCACGTACTTGAAGATGGATGCTGAAACGCGGAGTTTATTACTTGGTAGTGCTCTGTTTGCATTCAGATCAAAACAATGCGTTGCTGAGTGGTGCACCGAGTATCACGTAACCACGTCCGGTACTAGAACACTCACGGGCGTACATGTAAACTAATCTCCTCTCGATGAACACCCCAATCCTTGAAATGATGGCTTTAGCCCCCATATAGCTCCAGAGAGTAAAGGTTTTTCTAAATGCCAAGTCTTCCCGTAATACCGTTAAAGAATCTGGTCATTTTCCCCGATGTGATCCACTCAATCACTGTCGGTCGCACAAAGTCGTTGAATGCAATCAAAGCGGCGATGTCAAATGGGCACAGGATTATTACGGTTCTTCAACTTGAGAGAGAAAACGAGACTCCAAGCCGTGAAGATCTACACGATGTTGGAACACTTTGCAACATAAAACATGTTGATAAGCTCAAGGGCAGTGTTCAGCTTGTGGCAGAAGCAGTTGCTCGAGTCAAAGTCGGAAATCCTGAAGATGAAGGCGATTACCTCGCCGTAAAGTACACAAGACTCCCCGATCTCTCAAAAGAAGCCGACAATCTTAGTGCGGAAGCTACTGCTTCATACAAAGCTACATTAGATCTTGTAAAGCAATTGGTGGACATCATCAATCCCGAAAAGAGTGAGCAATTCTTTAATCGTTTTACTGGACCTTCGCAGAATCCGGTCACCCAAATGTATCGACTTGCAGATCGTGCACAGCAAATGTCGTTCAAACAAAAACAGGAAGTCCTAGAGATCAATGATGCGGACAAACTGATGGAAACCATCATGCCGATGATCAAGCACGAATATTCAGTCACCGAGATTCAAAGAGAGATACAGAGTCAAGCACGTGAAGGGCTCGAACAACAACAACGCGAGCACATGCTGCGGCAACAAAAACGTGCGATCGAGCAAGCCTTGGGAGAAGACGAAAACGACGACGAAATCGCGGAATTGAAGGAAGAACTACGCCAGGCAAATCTGCCTGATGCCGCGCAGAAAGAAGTGGACCGAGAAGTCAAACGTCTTTCCAGAATGTCACCGAACGCTGCAGACTTTCAGGTCGCCCGAAGCTATCTCGAGTTAGTTGCCGAGCTCCCCTGGAACATCATTACTGAAGACAACCTTGACCTCAAACATGCGGAGAACATTCTCAACGAAGACCACTTCGGACTGGAGGAAGTCAAGGACAGAATCCTGGAATCCTTGGCAGTTCTGCAACTTAATCCTGATGCAAAGGCATCGATCCTTTGTTTTGTAGGGCCACCAGGTGTTGGCAAGACTTCTCTTGGGCAGTCGATTGCGCGTGCCATGGGACGCAAATTTGAACGCATGAGCCTAGGAGGTCTACACGACGAGGCGGAATTACGTGGACATCGTCGGACATACATAGGCGCCATGCCGGGGCGTATTTTGCAAGCAGTTCGTCGATGTGGAGTTAGAAACCCAGTTCTAATGCTTGACGAACTCGACAAACTGGGTGCGGACTTTCGTGGCGATCCCTCTGCAGCATTGATGGAAATTCTGGATCCTGCACAAAACAAGGAATTTCGGGATAACTACCTAAACTTGCCGTTTGACCTATCGAAAGTTCTCTTCATCACGACAGCAAACACTCTAGAAGGAATCTCGCGCCCATTGCTCGATCGTATGGAAGTTTTAGAGCTCACGGGCTACAGTGAGCTGGAAAAGATTGAAATCGCAAAGCGTTATCTCGTTCCGCGACAGACACTTAATGCCGGACTAAAAGACGAGCACATGAAGTTCACTGACGAAGGACTTAAGCATGTGATTCGTCGCTACACACGAGAAGCGGGAGTTCGTTCTCTAGAACGAATTATTGAGAGCCTTGCGCGCAAACGAGCAAAGAACAGCTTGATGATTGAAAGCGATCAGGACGCCTTGGATGTCGACACGATTGTCGGTCTACTCGGACCCGAAAAGTTTAAGGAAGATCGAAGTCGCAAGTCACTCACGAATGGTGTGGCTACCGGATTGGCATGGACCGAGTCTGGAGGAGATGTCCTCTACGTAGAAGCATCGCTTACCGCCAAAGATGAAAAGGTTACGATTACGGGTCATATTGGCCAGGTGATGCAGGAATCGGCAAAAGCGGCACGAAGCTACATTTGGGCTGCTGCTGATGACTTGCATATAGATAGAAGCGCAATTGAAGATTCTGGAGTACATATCCATGTTCCAGCAGGAGCAGTACCAAAAGATGGACCGTCCGCAGGAATCACCATGGCAACAGCGTTGGCAAGTGCGTATAGTGAGAAAGTCGTTCGTGACGATATTGCGATGACGGGCGAGTTGACCCTCACTGGGCTAGTTCTACCTGTTGGAGGAATTCGAGAAAAAATCCTGGCGGCTCACCGATCAGGCATTCGACATGTGATTTTGCCGAAGGACAACGAGTCTGAACTTGAAAAACTCCCGGACAATGTAAGAGGGGAAATTGAAATTAGTTTGGTCGAAAATTTGTCCGATGTTGTCAAGATCGCCATTCCTGATTTGGGAGCTTAGTTAACTCTCGAATAACTGAGCTCTATTCGATTTTTGATAAGCAAAGGTCAGTCTCTCGATTGCTTGGGGAGAGATCCTGACATACTCCAAAAACTGCAATTGAGACACACCAACCTAATTACGCTCGTGCCAACGTCGTAAACCTTATATCCTTCATACTTTTGCTGTAGCATTTCTGCGATTGTAGGAGACATCTCTTCGATTGAAGCCTTGCAATCAAGTCTCAGCCACCAGAGTTTTTCCCAATCTTCGGAGTAGTTGTCTAGCATCAGCGCTGCATGTGGGTTGGCTTCGAGGTTTTTGACCCGCCGCAGAATCTGTTTCGACTTGGGCTTTCCGTCAATCGGACACGAGATCTGATCGTCATGCCTCACAAAAACCACAGGAACTACATGAGGTACGTTTCCAGTTAAGGTTGCCAGGAAGCCTCGTCCGGTATCGTCCAACAGATCTTTAACCCAAGTTTCCACTAGCCTCTCAAACGTCTCTAAGGATCAAACAACAAAGCCACTGTTTCCACTTCAGAAGTGGGCACTTAACACCGTGCAGTTCCGAGTGCCATTTTGGCTTTTTGGTGCATTGGAAAGGGCGAGGAGCTTCCTGAGTCTTGTGAACTTTGGGTTGGAGCTTTGACTTTCCTAGTGCACTTCTCACTCGAAATTAAAACTGCAGTGTAGTTGCTCGACATTTTCGAACATGAATATAGCAGACGTATCGACCGTTCGGGAACCCATCGAACATTCGAATTGACCCGTTTGCGTCCTGAATTGCTAGGAAATCCGTGCTTTGTGGCAATTTCAGTGCAGACTCTATAATGCTGAAGAAACACGATCCATGCAGCTCTAGACACTTTCGTCTTTTGCTGTTCATTTACTAGAGGAAAAAAATGAGCGATGTAGACGGCACCTGGAACACCGTAGTGAACACCCCAATGGGTGAGCAACAGGGACAACTCACTGTAAATTCCGATGGTGACACCTTTACGGGAAATATGTCCGGCGACCGAGGCACCCTAGAAATCACTGATGGGGCGGTAGACGGCAACAAGCTTACTTGGACAGCTCAGATTTCTGAACCAATGTCTATGAAACTTTCGTTTTCGGTGGAAGTAAACGGTGACGAAATGAGCGGAAACGTTCAACTTGGGATGTTTGGTAACGCTCCGTTGAAGGGAACTCGAGCCTAGTCCGATCAAATTCAGAGAGTAGTCTCTTAGCAAAGCAAGTAAGCGTTGGAACGCGCCGAACTCATAGATCCATGACGGATGCCAACTACCTCATCGTGGGTGCTGAGGAGTCGCCCTACTCCGTCAAGGTACGTTCTTACTTTCGTTACAAAAACATTCCTCATACTTGGTCAACAAGAGCTCAGTCGGGGGACGTGTTTGCGCAACACGCCAAACTTCCTCTTATTCCGCTGGTAGTGTCTCCAGACAACCACGGAATTCAAGATTCAACTCCAATCATAGAACGGATGGAAGCTAGCGTTCCAGATCCTTCAATTCATCCGTCCGACCCAGTCTGTCGTTTCGTATCGATCCTGTTGGAAGAATTCGGAGACGAGTGGGGTAACAAGTGGATGTTCCATTTGAGATGGGCAAGAGAGATTGATCAAATTGGATGCGCGAGAAGAATTGCGCGGATGGTCAGTCCGAATTCCGATGAAGAACAACTTGCACGGGCATCGCAATCCATACGAGAACGAATGGTGGGCCGGGTGTGGTTTGTCGGTTCCAACGCAACCACTGCACCACACATTGAAGAGTCATTCCAAGACTCACTGGTTTTGCTGGACCGGCATCTTGAGTCACGACGCTTTCTATTCGGAGAGCGTCCCTCATTCGCAGATTTCGGACTCTGGGGCCAGATCTACAATGCAAACCGAGACCACACCCCAGCAAAGTGGATTTCAGCCACTCGAAACATTCCAATGTGGCTGGACAGTATGCTCAATCCCGTTTCGAGAGGGCCATTTGAAGATTGGTCTACGTTAAGAGAGACACTAGTTCCTTTATTGGCAACCCAAGTCGGTCCGACATTCTTGAATTGGAGCGATGCAAACAGCAGAGCAATCCGCGACGGACAGGACGAATTCTCAGTTGAGCTGAGGATTGGAACTTGGACTCAACGACCTCAGAAGTACCACGCTAAATCGCTATCAGTATTGAGAGAAAAATATCGCGCGTTCTCTGACAATGAAGAGCTGAGGGACCTACTGTCCGCTACCAACTGTTTGCAGTACTTGTCGGACACCTAGACTCAATTTCAGCCTAACAAATCCACAGGATCAAAAAATGACTATTCAACTCAGGCAGATTTGCTTGGTGGCAAGAGAATTAAGACCAGTAATCGATGATCTAACCTACGTGTTGGGCATAAAGTCATGCTTTGTCGACCCAGGAGTGGGTGCATTCGGGTTGGAAAACACCCTTATGTGCGTCGGACGAAACTTCCTAGAGGTTGTCGCCCCCATTGAGGAAAATACAGCGGGAGGTCGATTTCTCGACCGAAGGGGAGGAGATGGAGGCTATATGGTCATTTGCCAAGCAAACAGCAGAGAGGAACAACAAGCAGTCCGTCAGCGCGCCTTGGACAACGGCATACGCATCGCGCATGAAAGTGATCGTTCGGATTGGGGCATTTGTCAAATCCATCCTCGCGACATGGTCTCCTCTTTCTTTGAAATTGATTGGATGAAACCGAACGATTTCACCGGTTGGTGGATGCCTTCAGGAGGTATGCAATGGGAAGACAAAGTAGACCAAACCTCAACCATAGACTACCTTGGAGTCGAACTTCAGAGTGAGGATCCCGCTGAAGTGTCCGATCGATGGAGCAAGGTATCTGGAGTGCCTTCGATTCTCGTAGGTAGCGAAGTACACATCCGTTTCAACAACGCAACATTACGATTTGTAGAAGCGACGGATGGGCGCGGACCTGGTCTCGGTGGTCTCGATGTTTCAGTTGCCAACCGATCTGGGATTCTTCAGCGAGCTAAGGAACGTGGAGGATATGTCAATGACCATCAAGTGGAATTGTGCGGCACTCGTTTCTATTTGAAAGACTAAAACCTAGAGACGAAAAACTCGAGCTCAAATAACATTTTGTCCAGACCACTTGCTTGATCAATGCACAAATCGTTGTAGTGTGCTTTGCCGTCCTACTCTTCCAAGGATGACTCTTCGCTTTTTTCTCTGAGTTCAGCGGGCGTCAAGATGTTGAAGATCCTAAGATTGTCCTGATCGATCTTCGATTCGGTTAGCTTGGAACGGTATTCGTCAGCAAGTTTTTGGGCAACCTCATTCTTTTCGACAGCTACCAATGAGCTAGCAAGTGTTGCGACTGCCCAAGGATCGTCTGGGTCAAGTTCAACTGCACGCTCCGCATAGTCCAAGGCCACCTCTCGGTGGGCCAATTGCTCCGATTGAACTAGCTTCCGCGCAGCTGACCAGTAATGATTCGCTGTTGCTGCATCGCCACGCTTTTCCAATCTGTCTTTGTACACTTCGTCCAATCGTTCGAAGTCTTTCCTTGCAAGGAGATATTGGGTTTCCCAAGAGTACTTTAGACTTCCCGGCAAGAATCGACTTTGAGGATCGCGAGTTCGCTCGTATTCCACGGCCTTATTCAGTGGATGTGAATCAAGCGCTTCAATATAGTCCAAGAATTTTTCGTCGCCTGCTTGGGCAGCTTCGGCGACGGACGTCAAAGTTGCCTCCAGAACGAATTGACTCATTGCGGCATCAGACGAAACAGCAAGAACCTCGTCATAGTTGTCGATTACAAACTCAACCATTTCATCGCCTCGCGGGTTTCTTGAATAAAAGTACATTACCAACTGAATATCGAATTCATTGATAGATTCAGACAACGGTCGACCTGCGAAGTATTCATTGGCAATAGCCTTGTATTTCTCTCCCTCCTCGTAATAGGCCGTCACACTGTCCATATCTTGGTTGTCCAATTCACGGAAGGAGAGTTCGACAGTTGCATCCAGTAGGTATTGCTGAATGAACTTCGCAGATCTCTCGCCAGAATCGTATCTTGCCTGCATTTCATCAAATTTGGAGTGTGACTCTCCGAGCATTCGGCCCACCATTGAAATGAACTGATCGCTAGGCAATGCGCTAGATGAGCGGTTTAACTCGTTTCCGTCTGGATCCAAAATGAGATACGTTGGATAAGCTTGTATGTCAAAGCGTGCGGCCAGCTCTGGTCCGTTTTGCTCTTCACTTTCCGCATCGAGCTTGTAGTTGATGAATCGTGCGTTAAAAAACTCGCCTACTTCGGGCAATGGAAACACCGATTCCTGCATGACAACACAAGGTCCGCACCAAATCGTGTAGACATCCACAAAAACTAATTTGTCCTCTTGGCCTGCATGCGCAAGTGCCTCTTTGAACGTTCCATGAAAAAACTCCATCCCTTCGCTTGGAATTTCCGAAGTCCCCCCAAGGGATGCATTCCCGTCTCCGTTGATAACTTCATTGTTTGAGTTCGCATAGACAGTCAAGACCGATACCAACACGGCACAAGGCAATCGAAAGTCTCTAAATCCAATCAGCTTCATGTTCCAATTCCCATTTACTTAAGCTGCGGCCCTATCTCCAGTCGCTACGATCAGTCGAGTGAAGCTAGTCTTGCACGGATACGACCATACCTCTCATCGGGCAACGCAATCGTCTCAATCGCAGCTTGATTCGGAAGCTGCGATTGAGACGAATTTTGCAGTCACCTAAATTGGTTAGACTTCTTCGGGAATCTCGTCGCCTGTTGAAGTTTCTGATTCTTCCTCGTCAACTTCGTCATGGAGTTCTTCTTTATCTCCATGCTGCGTTATGAGAAACTCCTGAAGTTTGTCACCATCGATGTCCTTATCCAAGATGCATCCTTTGTTGTCAATCAAATAACTCTTAGGAATCCAACCTACACCATAGGCGACGGGTGTTGTTCCTTGAAATTCTTTGCCATCCACTTCACCTAGATCAATCCAAGGCAATTCCAAGCTCAAGGATTTTTCTTCCCACTCCTCGAAAGTCTCATCAATCGCGATTGAAATGACCTCAAATCCGTCATCGTTAAATGCGGCGTGGAGCCTCTTCAGTTTTGGAAAGCTAGCGATGCAAGGACCGCACCAAGAAGCCCAAAAGTCGACCAACACGTGGCTGTTTTCCGCGATAGTCTTGTACAACGACACTTCGGCACCATCAAGCGAAGTGAGTGTGAACTCCGGAGCCTTCTGTCCAGGAACGAGGCTTCTGTCGTTGGTCTCCGACTCCATATGCATAACAATCTGATCTCGACTTGGAACTACACGACGTGCAATGAGATCGGCATCGAGAGAAGATGTGGCTAGTTTGTCTAAGGCTGTCAACCGATCCTGAGATGATGCATATGCACCTAATTCGACAGCTAAAAGTGCTGTTAGAGGAGAATCGAGATTTTCCGCGATCTTTTGCAGCGCAGCCGTTCGATAGCTTGAGACTTCAATCCTTAATTTCATGTGCTCCGGTGAATCTTCATCAATGGAAGGCTCATAGCTCCAAAGGTCTAACGCCTCGAACTTGCTTGTGTCAACGTGTTCACATCCTTGTGCCGATGGTATTTCAGTGCCGGTAGCTTCTGTCGGTTCTTCTATTTCTTCCACTGCTGCCACGGATTCCGATTCGGGTAGTCCAGCGGATTCTGCTGATGCACTTGTGTCGTCGATCGCAGGAGTAGCAGATTCGTCCTGAGAGCTTTCAGCCTCTACTCTTTGTGCCTCCATTTCTTGACGGTATGCATCAAGCGCATCTTGATGAGCACTCACCAACGCCAGATAATCCTCGCTCGTTGCCCAACTTTCGATCACTGTGTTGTGATGAGACCCGTCGGGTGCACTAGCAACGAGTGTTGAACCATCCACCGAGACATCCACTTCGACTCCTGGTTCCACAATTGCTTGAACGCTTTCGTAAAGACCGTAACCAGCGCGGACATACAAGGTGACAACCATAGGATCGCGAGACGAACCTTCGATCACGAACTTGCCATCGGTTGGATTTACTGGTCCCGCGGTGAAAGTCTTGGAGCTCTGTGTCTCTTCGTCCCAAGCACTCCCATAAATCTCTACTTCGGCAAACGATAGGTCTTCTTCAAGTTCACTCAGGTCGCCTGAAATTGCGTACTTGTGCGCTGAATTCTCATAGATTCGATACTCATCCAACAAGACGAGTTGATCGTAGCTACCTGGTGTCACTTGGTCGATTAACTTAAACCTCAAATCTTGACTTGGAGCAATCACTGCATCCAATTGCATAGGTTCTTTGGACCCGACAGCAACGGATATAGTGACTTTCGTAGGGCTGTCAATTGTGCCTCTAAAGGCAACCTTTCCTTCTTTAAACGAGCCAGATGCCAGTACATCATCGACCATTTTTCCGTTGTCATCGCTAACTTGACGTATCAGCTCCACTGTTACAGCTGAAACGTCTATCGGGGCTTCAACTTCGATCTGTCCCGAGTCGATAGCGGACTGCATGTATGAAGGGACTTCCTCGAGATCGGCGACGACGAACTCGCCTGTTACGGTGTATGGACTGTGAGGTGCTTCCTCGGCTGCGGTGATACACATTGTCATACCGAGCCATCCCGCGATTACTAGTAATTTCTTCATGTAAAAGAATTCTCCCAAAACATTGATTTAACTGACCTGAGGGTTCCTAGTAGGAACAAACCGTACTGACCGTCGATAAGGGAAGTCAAACCAATGAGTCTTCTCAGTTGGTGAAAGTCCTATGCTACCACTCTAATTTTGGGCAGGTATTTTTGCCTTCCAAATATACGTCTCAAAATTGCACAGTCGCGTTCTAAGTACGTTCAGAATAGGGTTCGATTTTCAAGTGATGTCAGTCCCACAAGTGGCAATCGTTAGGCGAATTCCGACTGTTCGGTTGCTCCCTCAGGAGTGGATCTTGGTTGGACCTCAAAAACTACTCAACACGAATCGCCTGGCTGAAGTACATTAAGACACGCTTCAATGTCGTGCCTCCATACCATCGATCAGAACTTTGCGAGTTGAGTGTGTCTAAAAATGTACGGTAAGAGGCATCGTTCGTACAAGTGAGGAGTATTTTTTGAGATCGCACCTGGGCAATTGTCTCTCAGTAGCCACCTTGACAATTCTGGCCATTTTCCTATTACCCACACAAGCGAAAAACGTTGAAGCTGATGACATCAAAGACTTTGAGTCCTCGGAAAAATCCGTTAATCAGAGCTCGACTGACGCGAAGAATATTCCCTCGAAAGTGTATAGGTGCGGGACGATCTTGGCGGACGGAAAGATCTGTGGTGGCCTAATAGGTGTATCAAAGAATCCAATCGAGACATCAAAGGAGCTGTTCACCGCGGTCGGCAGCCTACCCACGCCCTATGAGCGCCCCAACAGTCGCCAGACCATTTTTCTCAACGGTAGTTGGGGAATAGTGGCCAATCCCTACAGCGACAAGGTCGTATCTACAGATGGTCAAATCGAAATTGATGTCATCGAGCCTGACTTGGAAATTAGCACTTTGAACTGGAAATCGAAGGGAAAATCTGAGCTCAAATACAAAGTGATTGTGGATGAGACCGTCGTTTTTGAATCGTCATATCGCACGGTGCTTCAAGATCAGCACCCATGGTTGAGATGGACTGAGATTTCTGACGAAGTAATAGATGCGTTGGAGTCCGGAAACTCGCTGACAGTGGCTCTTGTAAACAAATCTGCACAGGTTGTACACGAGGATTCCTACGAGCTTGCGGGCTTTTCGGAAAACCTCTTCGCCATCCGCAAGCTTCTAGCCGATGCCCCTAGGGTTGCGTATGAAGATTAGCTACCACTAACTTGGGGACAAGGCGAGGCAAGACCTCTAAATTCCAATCGCATATCGTTGATAGTTAACTAGGTCCGCGGATGTCCACATCTTACTCCGTAAGTCTCTAGCTAGTTCCTTGGAGGGCTTGTATCGATAACTTCGTTCCTGGGGATATTTCTGCCTCCTCGCAGCTATGGCAACATCAATGAGTTCGCAACTTCTTGCAATAAACTCCTCATTGAACGGACGCTCGGCCCATCCTTGAACTCCTAGTACTGAAGATCTTCGGTGGAAACCAAACACAAAGGTATACCGAGGATCGGAAGAACTATTGGGAAACGATCCATGTACAACTTGCCGATTGCAAATCGCAACATCTCCCGGCTTGCACAATAACGGAACAGCACCCCCTATCCTCTCGAACTTAGCATCCCGCATCATTTGCTTTAGGTCGGCTTTCCCATGTTTGTGCGTACCGGGTACAACCCACAACGCGTTGGCTGGCGTGGTCTCTTGCAGATTAACCATGAAGTTGAACCCGTGCGTTCCGGGATCCAAGGCGGGATTGGTCCAATGAGTAGTGCCGTCCTGGTGCCATGAAACTGCTGCACCAAGTCGAGGTTGTTTAATCCACATGGTCTCCGTGAACGGAGTGAAGTCGGGTCCATTGATTGCTTCCGCCAAAGCAAGCAATTTGGGATGTCCATAGAGTCCGAGTGCCGAATCCATAAATTGCAGCAATCCACCAATTTGAAGCAAAACCTCTTTAGGAGAGCCAACGGGTGCAGCGGATTCCGAAATCTTTACTTGGTAGCGACCGCCGCCAACGTCCGTTTGACCATACGGGTCAGAGAGAGGACGGGCGAAACGGAACAGCTTTCTCTGACTTTCGTCAAATGTCAGAGGATCACCTGATGCATCGGTCACTGCATCCGAAGATTCAGGCGCACGTCCCAGCAATTCTTGAGTTTCGATATTTAGGTCATTAAGCTCTGAAGTCGATATGACTTTCTCAAGAACAAAAAAACCGTATTCCCAATACGCATTAACTATTGCACTGTCAATCTCCCCACTTTCACCTACAACGAGCGGGCCACGGTTTGACAGTGAAAGAGCTTTTTCACGAGACTCTTCGAAAAACTCTGAGAGTGTGGCGCTTTGTTCATTCATTGCAGTACTCTTTTAGTTTGCACTTGCATAAGACACATTTCCGCCACTCAGAACGATACCTACTTTCTTCTTCACTAAATCGGGATACCTGAGTATTGCGGCCAATGTAACAGCGCTTGAAGGCTCGATTACGATCTTCATGTGCTCCCACACCATTCTCATTGCTCCGACTATTTCGGCTTCCGCAACCAGTGCTATGGTCGTACACGCTCGATGTAGGATTTCAAACGTCTGATCACCCAGTGAGGATCGCAAACCGTCAGCGATGGTAATTGGGTCGCGTGGAGACTCTCTTTTCCCTGTCTTCATAGACTGATAAGCATCGTCCGCCAGTTCGGGTTCTGCGCCTACGATCTCTACCCGCCCATCCGAAGCCAAAATTGCGCCCGAAGCAAGTCCTCCTCCCCCTACTGGAACCCAGATCTGATCCAAGTCAGAAACTTTCTCCATGAGTTCCAATGTTGCCGTTCCTTGACCTGCAATGATGTACGGATCATCGTAAGGCGGAATAAAGCGGGCATGACTTCTCTCAAGAAACTCAGCCAACTTAGTCTCGCGGCTAGCTAGATCGGATCCACAGTCGACTAGGTTTGCGCCGTAGCGAACCATAGCTGCCCGTTTGAATTTTGAAGCATCCTTCGGGACAACAACATGACAATTCATTCCTCGTAATCCTGCTGCCCATGCCAATGCGGCACCGTGATTACCTGAAGAGTGCGTCACAACTTCGCTAATCCCATCACTCATGGACAGTACTGCGTTCAAAGCTCCCCTTGCCTTAAAAGCACCCACTTTTTGGAAGTTCTCACACTTGAAGAAGAGCTCTGATCCGACTATGTCGTTAAGGGCCTGGCAAGTAAAAACTGGGGTGCGATGAATATGTGAACGAATACGCGACGCTGCCTTTTCGACCGACTCTCGTGAGAGGTCTGTCATTTGGGTTTCCATCCCTCCGATAGTTTGGCCGTCCGGTGGTACACAGGCACTTCGTCTTTGCAGTCCCGATCTCGAACGTAATAACCAATCCTTTCAAATTGAAATCGAGCCGCTCGATGATCCACAACTGCTTGTTCCACCATTCCCTGATATGCGATTCTTGATTCCGTATTCAATTCGGATTCAAGCTCGTTTTTTCCGGGATTGCGAGTGTCAAACAATCTTTCGTAGTCGCGAATTTGAACATTGACAGAATTTTGAGCAGACACGAACTGAATTACGCCTTTCGGGCGAATTCCGCTGGTGTCTTCACCACTCTTGGAATTGGGAAAGTAGCTTGCTCTCAATGATTCCACCTTTCCGTCGCGGCCACGAATCACTTCATCACATTGGATGATGTACGCGTAGCGCAATCTAACAATTCCACCGGGAACTAGTCGTCTGAATTTTGGAGGAGGTTGCTCAGCGAAGTCGGATCTGTCGATGAAAATCGTTGATCCAAAACTGAGGTTTCGCTTTCCGAGTTCTTTGTTTTTCGAGTGCCATTCGGCAGATAGCTGAATTTCCTCTTGTTCAAAATTCGTTATTTCAACTCTTAGTGGTTCGCGCAACGCCATCCCCCGCGGAGTGGTGTCTTCCAACTCGCTACGAACGCAATAGTCGAGAAGCTCAGTTTCGATGAAATTGTCTTGCTTGGTGACTCCGATACGCCGACAGAATTCACGAATGGCTGCTGCTGGAATTCCCCTTCTCCTCAGACCAGCAAGGGTAGGCATCCTTGGATCATTCCAACCATCGACGTAGTTGCCCTGTACAAGCTTGTTCAACACACGTTTTGACATCAGTGTGTACTCGAGATTTAGTCGTGAAAATTCGATTTGAGGCGGGTGAAAGTTGATGTTTATGTTGTCCAGAACCCAATCGTAAAGCGGCCGATGATCTTCAAATTCGAGTGTGCAAAGCGAATGTGTAATACCCTCCAAGGCATCACAAATGCAGTGTGTGAAGTCGTACATGGGATAGATGCACCACTCCGATCCCGTGCGGTGGTGGTCTGCATGGACAATACGATACAAAACAGGATCTCGCATGTTTATGTTCGGCGAACGCATATCGATCTTGGCCCGCAACACTCGTTCGCCGTCTTCGAATTCGCCTTTGCGCATTCTGCGAAATAGTTCCATATTCTCTGCAATGGAACGGTTTCGAAACGGGCTTTCTGTACCAGGATTACTAAACGACCCTCTTGTGTCTCGGATTTCGTCCGGACTCAAATCGCAAACAAATGCCTTTCCCCGACCGATTAGTTCTTCTGCAAACGCATACAGTTGGGGAAAGTAGTCTGAGGCAAACGTTAGATTGTCTTGCCAATCGAACCCGAGCCACCGAATATCCTCTTGGATCGCGGAGACATATTCGGGGCTTTCAGTCAATGGATTCGTATCATCGAAACGCAGATAGGTTATGCCGTCAAATTCTTGGGCGATACCAAAATTGAGACAAATTGACTTTGCATGTCCAATATGCAAGTAACCGTTGGGTTCCGGAGGAAAACGAGTGGTAACCCTTACGGGAACACGGTCTGCGGCGAGGTCTTCTCGTATCCGATTGCGAATGAAATCTCGCAGGTCTTCATTCTTCATTGGCTCATTTTAGAATCGTGATGAGTCTTCCGACTTTAGTGATTCGATCTTCAACAGTACGGTTGACCAAGTGCTTCTCGGCAAGTAGCCGACTTCGCACTTGTTTGAGGTCGCTCGTTGCGCTTTGTACCCTCACATTGCTAGCCAATATTGCTCTGGGTTGTTCGGCCACAACTAGGCATTCGCATATTGACACGTTGGCTGAAGACAAGTTCATGATGAGGGCTTATGTACTGGAATACCAAGGTACTCCAGTAGGCTCCCTAGTGATAGCTGGCGAAGTCAATGACTTCAATCAGTACGAGTACACACATGAACTTACTCTGACGTCCATGCGAAACACCGCTCTCATAGCGAAGCGGATATTTCGTTTTGCGCCTAACTCACCGCACCTGTTGGAACAAGCAAGCCTTGAGAAGTTTAGATCGGATTCCTCGGCCCCTTACGAGACTCTATATGTTCAAAGGAACGAAACTGGTTTGGCAACCCACGAGAGGGAGATTTCAATCTCGAGACTCCCTCAGGACTATTCGCTACAACAATATTTGGGGTTAGAAAGATGGCTCACGAAGGCGGAGGTCGTACCCGGAGACCAACTGTCTCTCGTCACCATTGGATTGGAACAACAGGAGTCTTACGTCGATTCTTGGACCGTTGTGGATTCATCAAATTCATTTGTTTTGGTTCGATCTCAACAAGGCATTGAATCCGAATATGACGTGACCCAAGCATTTCCTCAATTAACAGTCTCTCGACATCCGTCTGGTTTGACTCTTCGGCTCGTCGATGAGCGGACCTATTCAACCTTGTCACCCGTCGCTGAACTCAGCAAGCAGCCTTTATCCGTTCCTGTCACAGGATCTCTCCCAAGGCCCAGCCAGATGTCTCTGCTTGAGCTTGGAGTAACTTTCACACAGCGTGATCCAGGACCTTGGAGTGAATTGCTGACTCCAACAGGTACACTGCTAATCGATCGTCAGTCGACTTTGACGACAAAGGCTGCCCCCCTACCACTAGTGTCAGAGCGCAACGCACCCAATTCCACATCCGAGGAGATTCAGGAGCTAGCCAACTCGTTAACAAATGCGATTTCTAGTGACAACCAGAAACTGGCAGCAATCGTGAAATTCGTACACGACAGCGTGCGATACGGCAAGTCGGACATACCTCAGTCTGCGACAACCACCCTACGACACAAATCGGGCGATTGTTCCGACATCGCAGACTTGGTGACCGCTCTTGCTATTGCTGCCGGACTACAGTCGCGTACGGTCTACGGACTAGCGTACGACGAGGCTTCAACCACGTTTGGTATTCATGCGTGGAATCAAGTTCGACTAAGAGATGGACAACTGCGCAACGTAGACCCCACATGGAATCAACTTCATGTAGATGCCACACATATAGAATTTCCTGAAGCATATGCACATCAAGTATTAGCCACACTCGAGCATATGGAGTTTTCTGTGATTCGGTTCGAGCACTTCGAATCCCAGATTTAATGGCTGGATATATCCAATTACTTGAAACCTCCTAACATAACGAAATTGACCTCTCACAGCAAGGGAATCTATAGATGAAATCACGTGAAATTCAGCTAGTCCGGCGACCGACAGGATTGCCCCAGCCTGACGACTTCAAGATTGTCGAAGTCGAGCTACCAGATCTTGGGGATGGGGAGGTGTTGGTGCAAAACGTGAGTTTGACCGTCGATCCGTACATGAGGGGCCGCATGATCGATAGACGTTCATACGTTCCCGGTTTTCAACTCAATGAGACTCTGACTGGTGGCGCGATCGGAAAAGTTGTTGAATCGAGACATTCAAGCTACCGAGAGGGAGACTTTGTCGAGAGCCACTTGGGTTGGAGAGAGGGGTATGTGTCATCAGAACGCGGATTGAGAAAACTTGGAGAGCTGCAAGCCCCCGCTTCTGCTTATCTGGGCGTACTTGGAATGCCTGGAATGACTGCCTATGTGGGATTACTAGACGTGGGAGAGTTGAAAGAGGGAGAAACTGTGTTTGTTTCTGGAGCAGCAGGAGCAGTTGGTAGCGCCGTTGGACAGATTGCAAAAATCAAGAATTGCACAGCAGTGGGAAGTGCCGGATCTGTTGAAAAAGTGAAGCATCTTGTTGAAGATCTTGGATTCGATCACGCCTTCGACTACCACGACGGACACCTAGAACGCCAGATTTTGGCTGGAGCTCCTCAAGGTATAGACGTGTACTTCGATAATGTAGGAGGCGACCATCTGCAAGCCGCCCTTAACTGCATGCGACCCAATGGACGACTACCTCTTTGTGGCGCAATCTCCCAATACAACGCCACAGAAGCTGTTCCAGGACCGAACAACCTTGCAATCGCCATTGGTTCCCAACTCACACTCAAGGGTTTTATCGTCTCAAACTACAACCAGCGCAGAGAAGACTTCATGAAGGACATGACTGAATGGGTCGTAAGTGGTCGATTAAAGTACAGGGAAACGGTTTTTGAAGGCATCGAATCGATGCCGGAAGCATTCATTGGCCTGTTCACTGGCGCAAACACCGGAAAAATGATTGTCAACCTAACGTAGCTCTGCTGTACTTCTCCTGGTAAATTTCGTCAGCAATCTCGATTATTGCCTCACCAAGTCCAGCTGACAACTAGGAATCGAGTAAGTTCTATCAGACTCACAAGGAATCGGACTGATCTTTAGACATTGAAAATTTAAAGCAAATGAATGCAAAGAGATCCATGAATATTCCGTTCAAAGATTTGGAACATTTCATTGGACCTTGAGCTCTTGAGGCTCAAGCTTAGTCCAGTGTTGGAGCAGATGCAGCACAACTCCGCCGTAGCCGATACATTTGTTGACAAAAATCGCTACCAACTCTTTCTCTGCACGCTTTGGTCCAATCTAGTTCTCGAACCCGAACAGCTAGGGTTGGAGGTCGAAGACCTCGAATCTGCGCTTGACATCGTGAACAAAGAAGCAAAGAAAGTATTGGGCTTTGACGACTCGGTAACGCAATCATTCCGGTTCATTTCCAGTCCAGCGGGTGAGCATGCAATGACGCAAGCAAAGTTGCCACGAAATCATCGAGATATGCTCACATATTTTTCTTCAATGATTCTCGACCCGGATGGACACAAGGAGTGGATGGAACAGGTAAAGAAGGACAATCCTAGGTTTCGCTAGTCTGTTCCGTCGTCAAAACGAAACGCTCGCTTGATTTTCTAGCACTAGTCTCTATGCACTGTGAGTTTTATCCTGGCTCAGCATAAACCCGTTGTTTTCTGTATCTGTAACCATAGCAAGATAGATCCCCTCGTCACCGCGATCTTCAGGTTCAGATCGCACTGATCCCCCGCACTCTTCGATTGCCCTACAAGCTGAGTGGATGTCGGCAACAGTAAAGGATAGTCCGGTTTCATTGAACGAATCGTCGCCCCCGCCGTGCAGGGCAACAATCGCGTTGCCGAAGGTTAGCTCACTCCAGAAAGGGCTATGTGTTTTGATACCTAGACCAAAAGTGTCACGATAGAACTCGACTGCGCGATCCATTTGTTCTGCCGAGATCATGAATTTGACTCCTTTCAAATCAATTCTTTCACGGCGTATTGATGTGTTTTTCATTTGATGCCTCAATTTTCTTGTGTGAGTTGTGATGTTTTCGCTTTACCGTATTGCCGAGAGCTGCATTTGCTCCAGACGGAATTCTAAAAGTGCTGATACCACAACGAAAGCTGGGGTATGTATGTAATTAGCACTAGAACAATCAGCAGAACTGCCATGAAAGGCAACGTCGCTCGATAGAGATCCACAATTGGTTTCTCAAACCTATAGCTGGCGATGAAAAGATTCATTCCGATGGGCGGCGTGAAATAGCCGATCTGCATGTTGGCCATGAAGATTATTCCCAAGTGGACGGGATGTATCCCATATCCTGCTGCCACAGGAAGCAGCAACGGAATCATAATTACTATAGCTGAGAATATGTCCAGTATTGCTCCTAGGACTAACAATACGAGATTCAGAAGAATTAAGAACACGATCGGATTGGAGATTTGTACATTGATAAATTCGAAGAGCTTTTGTGGAATCTGTGAATCGACGAAATAGTTGGTGAGAGCTAGTGCCCCACCGAGAATCAGAATGATGCTGCCTACCATGGTCATCGACTCTCGAATGACGGATGGAAGTCGTTTGATTGACACTTCTTTGTAAAGAACCACTTCCACGAAGAGCGCATAGAGTGCAGTGATTGCAGCTGCTTCCGATATCGCAAAGAAACCTGAATAAATTCCCCCTAAAATCACAATGGGTAACGGTAATTCCCAACGTGCAGCCACGATGGACTTCCAGACTTGAGCTGAGTTGAACTTGGTCACTGGAACATTCCTGTGCTTTACGGATGCCCAGATTGAAAGCGCGACGATCATCAATAGAGCAGGGACCAGTCCTGCAAGAAACAGCTCTCGGATAGTGAAGCTCTCTCCTACGTTGACCTGTTGAGCCACGATTCCATAAAGTATTAGCGGCACGCTTGGCAAAATCAGCAACCCTAAGCTGCCGGAACTTGTCACGAGTCCTAAGCTAAAGCGCTCGGAATATCCCGATTGAACAAGCATGGGTAGCAACAGCGCTCCCAGAGCAACGATAGTGACACCTGAAGCCCCGGGCAGCGCCGTGAACAGTGCACATGTGGCAAAACCGACTATAGCCAGACCTGCAGGCATCCAACCAAACAAAGCTCTCATCACATCCATGAGCCGCTTTGAGGTATTTGCTTCAGCGAGGATATAACCTGCGAAGGTAAATAAAGGAAGTGCTACTAGCAATGGTGTATCTGCAATGCGATACAACTCAATTCCAACAACAACAAGGTCGATTCCAGACGCCAGAAATCCCAGCATTGCGGCGCCAAGAATCACGACATACAGGGGTGCGCCGCACAAAGTTGCAATGACTAGAACTGCAAAGCCGACAAGTATCACTTTGTACTCGGTTTGAACGCATGGATCGCATGACGGACACCCATTGCAAATGCAACGCACGGAATCACTGAAACGAGAACCCAAGACGGAATAAACCCAACTCCTGCACTTCCGTCCTCAAACTCCCAAACTATCAAGTCCCACGAGAAGTACGCAACGACGAGACAAACACACGACGCAAAGAGATTTGAAATGGCACGCATCACAGGAGACCATCGATCCGGAATAAGTCTCTCGACTACATCGATACGGATGTGCCCACCCTGTCCGATGGCTGCCAGCGCTCCAATCATCGTCGTCCAGAGCACAGCCATGCGCACCATCTCTTCGCCCCAAATAAAGCCCGTGCCAAAGAAATTTCGAGCCACAACTTGTGCACAGGCAACAAGCAACATGACGAGGAAGAGTGTTACGAGAAGACCTGATTCAACCCATCGAAGGTATTTCAGGATCCTAGTCAGCATTGCCTCGACGAATTCTCTGCAACGAGGATCGAAATTGATCAAGAATGGACTGGCTTACAAGCTTCTTGTTCACCCATTCCTCAGCGGCACCATCGGCATTTCGTTGCCATTCGGCAAGGGCTTCCGCGTTCGGCTGGAGTAGCTCAATTCCTTGATCCAACATTGCATCGAACGCTGACGCGTGATCTTCAATTCCCTTTCGTTCAGCGTTTTGCATTGCTTTGTCCATGTGTTTTCGAACCATTGTTTGGTCTTCCTCACTCACATTTCGAAATGACCGTTCGTCGAGGACATAGACGCTAAATACATAGAGAAACGGAACGTCGAGCATATATTTGATGTGGGTATGCCACTGCAGTGTGACCGCTGCTACGGGCGGAGACGCAACAGTGTCTATCAAGCCCGTTTGCAATCCCGTGAGTACATCAACTGTAGATAGAGGAATCGGGGTGACCCCGAAAGCTTTCAGCATGAGTTCCGTACTCGGATCGTTCTTGGGTACCCAGATCTTGAGCCTTCGGGTTTCTTGAACGGTTGATGCTGGTTTGGAACCCATCGCATATGCAAGTCCTAGACCAAGAAACCCAAAAGAAACATAACCAGCGTCTTCAAGCTCGCCACGTAACACACTATCCAAGTCTTGGCGTACTGCTGCCACTTCGTCAACATTCTTGAACTGCATTGGTAGGTTGTAAACGTTGAGATTTGGAACATCGGAGGTGAACACGCTTGTTTGCAGGATTCCTCCATGGAGCTGTCGAGCTCGCATTTTTCGTTTTACAGCGAAGTCGTCACCCATAACTCCCCCTGCATAGAACTTGAACTGAACCCTACCCTCCGATTCCTTCTCAATCGCACTAGCAGCCTTCCGTAACTCGACCATGAGCGCAGAACCTTCCGGTGAAATTGTTGCGATCTTTATCGTAGTGTCTGATTGAGCCGCTAAAGCAAGGAAGCAACTTGCAAAAAACAGCAATAATCTAAATTGTGTCGAATTAGAAGTATTCGTCCGCACTACTTTTCAATTCCTGTGCCATTTGTTGGGCGATCACGTTTTGAAGTGTATAACCAGGCAACTTTGGATCAGCTTCAATTACTTCGTCCAACAACGCGTCATGTAGCTCACGGTCATACATCATCCTCGCGTAATTTTGCGCATAGAGCACTTTTGCGAACAGATTTCGACTTTCACTAATCTCAATTGCTTTCAAAAAATGCTTACGGGCCACTTCTGGCCGCCCACCCAAGGAAGGTGGTGTAAGGGACTCAAACACTCCCATGTACATATGTGGAGCACCATTGTCGTATGTCTCATCCAGTTCCAATATTCTCTCAATTAACAATCTGACCTTTGGCAATTGAACGATTGCCTTCATATCATCCGAGTGGGCTTCAAGCCATCCCGCCCATGCGCTGGCTAGACCATAAAGCAGCGGAACGTCATGAACATCCAACGACTCCACGGCCAATTGCACATCTTCAAAAGGCAGCGATCCAATTTCGCACAAAGTCTTCTCTTTCAGACATGCACCCGCAAACGCGAACTCACGTGCCTTTATAGTGAAGGCTTTTCGTCGTTCCAAGTCCGAAACAAATGCTGCCGCATACGAGCCATTAAGCTGTGAAGCCACTAGCATCAAGTCCGCATTTGTTTGGTTTTGAAGCATCAATGCATCAATCAGAATTAGATACGCCGGAATTCCGTCTTCAACGATGCGAGGGTCTTCATTACTCAGAATGGCGACTGAAAGGTTTTCCGCTAGGTCATTGCTTATCCGAGACACAAGCAGTTGACATCCAGGCAAAAGTAGGGTCGCGGCGACTAGCAAGAGCGCGAGGGACGTTCGAACGCAATTCATGCAGACAATGGACTCTCTCCCTCTAGTGGGATTACGAAAATTTGACACTTAAGATGCGATCTAGTTCAAGTCTTCTATAGCACGCTGCGCACAGCAAGTCATACTTGTTCGTTAGCCTCTCTAACTACAATGTTGCACCGTAGCCGGACGTCGATCAATAACTCGATCAGATTGTTCCGATCGCCTCTTCCAGCGAGTTTATGTCTGTCCGAATATTCAGTTTGCTGTTTCTGCTGGTTGCATCTTCGACTCTGGCTCAGAGCGATCTTCCGTCTCGCACCGAAGCAACTGCATTGACTCTTGCGACCGCACCTGAGCTAGATGGAAAAGTGCAAGGCGATCCAGTTTGGGAAGCCGAATTGCCAATGTCAGACTTCATTCAACTACAACCTGAAAATGGAGCGCTGGCAACGCATCATACAGAGGTATATTTTGGATTTACCGAATCAACCCTGTATATCGCCTTTCTTTGTTATGAAGACGACCCAAGTCAAATTGTCGTTTCGAGCGACGGATTCAATTCCGACGGTGTGGCAATCATTCTAGACACCTTCTTGAATGGCCGCACTGGCTTCGTGTTTGCGACGAGCCCGGCAGGACATTTCTGGGACGGTGCACTGTCAAGTGGAAACACTGACTGGAACTGGTCGACCACATGGCGTGTGAAATCGCTCCGCACTCCGTTTGGTTGGAGCACGGAAATGGAAATTCCTTTTAGCTCCATACGCTATGGAAGTGGACAAGTTCAGACTTGGGGAGTGAACTTCCAGCGTGTAACCGTCGCGGACAATGAACTTTCTTATTGGTCTCCACTTCCCACCCAAGTCTCGTTTTATCGAATCGATCTTGGCGGTCGGATGCACGGCATTGAGGTACCGTCTATTAGTCGTAACCTTCAGTTCACTCCGTACCTTAGAACCGGAAAAGTAGAGACAGACTTTTCTGCCGAAGATCAAGGCAACGATGCAGGATTCGACATCAAATATTCAATTACGTCGGGCCTGACCTTGGATGGAACCTTTAACACTGACTTCGCCCAGGTCGAATCGGATCAATTGCAGGTTAATTTAGGTCGTTACGGTCTTTACTTTCCGGAGACACGACCGTTTTTTCTAGAAAACAAATCTCTCTTTACGGTGGGAGTACCTTGGCAGACTCAACTCTTCCATAGCAGACGGATCGGGATTGCACCGAACGGGCAACGGCTGCCAATCGACGGAGGTGTGCGCCTCACGGGGAAAATAACGCATCAAACAAATTTGGGGTTTCTTCAGATGAGATCGCATTCAAATGAATCTACAGACAAGACGGATTTCACTGTACTAAGAATTAGCAGGGATTTGAAAAACAGATCGTCCGTCGGTTTTCTTGGTACGAGGCGGCAGGACGACCACACATCTGGCAACACATTGGGGATCAATGGCTCGTTTGGAATTGGTGAACACACAGATCTACACACCTTTGCCGCTACGACTCGAAGCAATGAATTCAATTCTGACCAGCATGCATTCAACATTTACATAAACCACAATTCGCCGACTTGGAAGTATGAAGCTTGGATCCATGAGGTGGGAGCTGAATTCAACCCCGAAGTTGGTTTTGTATCTCGAACCAACATGAGAGAATCCGGTGGAGTCTTGCGCTACACGCATGCAATCGACAACTACTTAGAACTAAAAGAAGTCAACCAGTATTACTCATTGAGTGCGATTCGGAATCTGGACGGTTACTTGGAGAATGGAAACATCCACCTTGAGATTTGGCCGGTATGGGACAACGGAGCCGAAGCATGGACAGGCGTTGACTTCCAGTATGAAGAATTACGGGACCCGTTTTCAGTCGTTGGCGTTCTCATTCCTCCGGGCGAATACCACACAAAGCGGTTTTCGATTTCAGGAAACCTTCCCACCACAAAGCGAATTCGGGGGTCGGTGTTTCTGTCGAATGGCGGCTTCTATAGCGGAAACCTGCTCAACACAAATGTGTTCCTTGGCTACGAGAGAGACGAATCCTTGAGTTTCAGCGTCAGCTACCGGCATCGAAAAATTGGATTTCCCTCATTGGACAAAGATGTGACTGTAGCAAATGGAAGTATCGGAATTGCTTATGCATTCACGCCCAAGAGTGCGTTTTTCGGAAGATTGCAGCGCAACCGCATTGACGACATTTGGTCCTTAAACCTACGTTATCGGTGGCAAAGAAACGCAAATTCCGGGCTTTATGTGGTCTACTCGTATTTTGGCCTCGGAACAGATCACGAAACCATGGAACATCAAGAATTCGTCGTCAAATACAGTCACACATTTGACGTACTGAATTAGCCATTTCCGCTTGAACCCAGATGCACGCAGATTCGTCCAATGAGCGAACGATTTTTGTTGCCTCGACGCAAATCGGCATTTGAACTACTGTAGTTCAACGAGATGGATATTCATTGCAACTACGATTTCGATGGATTAATAAATACTTTTTGAAATTTATATAAATGTCAAAATCTGTAAAATAAGTAAAATAAATTAATATCGGTATTAATTTTATTGTCTTTATGGTATTTATGTTGGACACCCACGGAAAAGTACAGACACTTCAAGGTTTATTTCAATACAATGCAACGTGGCGCCCTGCCCGACCGTCGTTCAATTGCTCGGTCAACCTCGTTCGGATTGCGCTTCGGAGACATCTCATGGTCGGCCGTATTTTCGCGTTGCTACTTACACTCTTGTGTTCCACAATTGTCGCACAGAGCAATCCAATGTCCCGTACCGAAGCGACCGCATTGGCGTTGTCATCGACACCTGAGCTCGATGGAATGGTTCGAGGTGATCCGGTATGGGATGCAGAAGTTCCATTAACAGACTTTACGCAGTTGCGACCCGAAAACGGTAAGGCGGCTTCCCATCCCACTCAGGTCTATTTTGGATTTACCCAATCCGCTCTGCATATCGCGTTCTTGTGCTACGAAGACGACCCGAGCCAAATTGTCGTTTCCAGCAACGGCGATAGATCCGATTCCGTTGCAATAATTCTTGACACCTTTATGAATGGACGTACCGGTTTTGTGTTTGCTACTAGTCCAAACGGTCCGTTGTGGGATGGAGCGCTTTCGAGCGGGAACACTGACTGGAACTGGTCCACGACGTGGCGGGTCAAGTCACTTCGCACTCCGTTTGGCTGGAGCACAGAAATGGAAATTCCGTTTAGTTCCCTACGATACGGAAGCGAAAAAGTTCAATCATGGGGAGTGAATATCGCACGCGTCACCATCGCGGATAATGAAATCTCCTATTGGTCTCCCATTCCCGCACAATTCTCGATGTATCGCATAGATTTGGCGGGACGGATTCACGGTATTGAGGTTCCATCCGTGAATCGAAATCTCCAGTTTACTCCTTACGTCCGTACCGGAAATGTCCGTTCCGATTTTTCAGTTGAAAATCAGGGAAACGATGGAGGCTTCGATGTCAAGTATTCGATTACATCCGGCATGACATTGGATGTAACGTACAACACCGACTTCGCCCAAGTGGAATCGGATCAACTCCAGGTCAATCTTGGACGCTATGGACTCTATTTTCCAGAAACTCGTCCGTTCTTCCTAGAGAATCAAGCTCTCTTTACGGTGGGAGTTCCGTGGCAGACACAACTATTTCACAGCCGCCGAATTGGAATCGCACCCAATGGGCAGCGCCTTCCAATTGATGGAGGCATCAGGATTACAGGGAAAGTCGCAAGTCAGACCAACTTGGGATTTCTTCAGATGAGATCCCACTCGTATGGGAGCGACGACAAGACGGACTTCACTGTGTTCAGGATGAGCAGAGACCTGAAAAACCGATCGTCGATTGGTTTTCTTGGTTCAAGGAGACAAGACAAGCGTTCAAGCGGCGACACGCTAGGCATAAACGGTTCCTTTGGAATCGGGGAACGAACCGATATCCACACTTTTGCAGCAACGACTCGAACCGACGGGTTCGTGTCGGACGAGCATGCGTACAACATTTACATAAACCACAATTCGCCAACTTGGAAGTACCAAGCATGGATTCATGAGGTGGGCAGAGGGTTCAACCCTGAGGTTGGATTCGTGTCTCGGACCAATATGAGGTCGACAGGAGGAGTACTTCGATACACACATGCCATCGACAATTATTTTGGACTGAAAGAATTGAATCAATACTATTCAGTCAATGCCACACGTAACTTGGACGGCTACCTTGAGAATGGAGGCCTTCACCTCGAGATTTGGCCGGTGTGGGACAACGGAGCAGACGGATGGGTGGCAGTCGACCTTCAATATGAAGAGGTTCGATCCTCGTTCCCAGTTGCTGGCGTTTTGATTCCTCCAGGCAAATACAACACAAAGCAGTTTTCAATTGCTGGAAACCTCCCAAACACGCAACGAATTCGAGGCGGCATGTTTTTGTCGAATGGCGGGTTCTATAACGGCAATTTACTCAACACAAACGCTTTCTTCAGCTACCAAAGAGACGAATCGTTGAGTTTTAACGTCGGCTACCAACATCGAAAAATTGGATTTCCTTCGTTGGAGAAAGATGTCACCGTGGCAAATGGAAGCGTGGGGGTTGCCTATTCTTTTACGCCGCAGAGTGCCCTATTCGGTCAGCTACAACGAAATCGAATTGACGACATTTGGTCCCTCAATTTGCGCTATAGGTGGCAGAGAAACGCCAATTCCGGGCTTTACGTGGTCTACTCTTATTTTGGCCTTGGTACAGAAGACGACACTTTGGAACATCAAGAATTCGTCGTCAAATATAGTCACACATTCAACGTTCTACAGTAACAGAACCTTTCTTTCCCAAACATTTATATCTGCCAAACGGGTGATGCGACGAAAGCTCGTTTGCCTTCGTATTTACAGTTTCGTACGCCAATCGGCGCTCATAAATAAAGAAATTCGGTTTTTACTCTTGAAATCACAAAAGTTGCCACTATCATACGCATCGATTAGCACTCTCGGATTGAGAGTGCTAATCGTTGTTTCAAGAGAATCGTGGGAGTCAAACACATGAATATTCGACCACTTCACGACCGAGTCGTCGTGCGTCGTCTCGACGAAGAGACGATGTCTGCGGGCGGAATCGTACTACCGGACTCTGCATCGGAAAAACCAAGTCAAGGCGAAATCCTTGCGGTTGGACCAGGCAGAGTCCTCGACAACGGTGACGTGCGGGCGCCCGACGTTTCAGTCGGTGACAAAGTGATTTTCGGGCAGTACGGCGGCAATACTGTAAAGCTTGATGGAGAAGAATTGTTAATCCTCCAGGAAAGCGAAATTTTTGGCGTCGTCGAAGACTAGTCAATATCAACAGGAGAAACACATGAGCGCAAAGGAAGTCAAATTTTCAGACGACGCTCGAGCAAGAATGCTCACTGGCGTCAATGTTCTTGCCGATGCTGTCAAAGTCACATTGGGTCCTAAGGGACGGAATGTGATTCTCGACAAATCGTTCGGTGCACCCACCGTAACGAAAGATGGCGTCTCGGTAGCCAAGGAACTTGAACTCAAGGACAAGTTCGAAAACATGGGTGCACAGATGGTCAAGGAAGTCGCTAGCCAAACTTCTGACGAAGCCGGCGACGGCACGACAACAGCAACCGTTCTCGCACAAGCCATTTTGGTCGAAGGACTGAAATCTGTTGCCGCTGGAATGAATCCCATGGACCTCAAACGAGGAATCGACAGAGCAGTTGCAGCCGCAGTAAATGAAATCGAAGAAATGTCGACCCCATGTGAAGACTCAACGTCCATCGCACAGGTTGGTACGGTATCTGCAAATAGCGACAGTTCCGTAGGAAAAATCATTGCGGAGTCCATGGAAAAAGTAGGCAAGGAAGGTGTCATTACGGTCGAAGAAGGCAGTGGGCTCGAAAACGAGCTCGATGTAGTCGAAGGCATGCAATTCGACCGAGGGTACCTGTCGCCCTATTTCATTAATAACCAAGATTCAATGTCTGCGGAATTGGAAGAACCATACATTCTGTTATGCGACAAGAAAATTTCGAACATCCGAGACATGATTCCCGTTCTAGAATCCGTCGCCAAATCCGGCAAGTCGCTGATGGTAATTGCGGAAGACATCGAAGGTGAAGCGTTGGCGACTTTGGTCGTAAACAACATGCGTGGAATCGTGAAAATTGCCGCGGCCAAAGCTCCAGGTTTTGGAGATCGACGCAAGGCAATGCTTCAGGACATAGCCACGCTGACGGGTGCTCAGGTCATTTCCGAAGAAGTAGGGCTTACTCTTGAAGGAACCTCACTTGATGACCTTGGAACGGCTAAGCGTATTTCCAGCACCAAGGAAAACACCACTATCGTGGATGGAGCTGGTGCCAAAGAGGAAATCGAAGGACGTATCAAGCAGATTCGTCAAGAGATTGAAGACACCACGTCAGATTACGATCGTGAGAAGCTGCAGGAACGACTGGCGAAACTCGCTGGCGGCGTAGCAGTAATCAAGGTTGGTGCCCCGACGGAAGTCGAGATGAAAGAAAAGAAAGCGCGTGTTGAGGATGCATTGCATTCGACTCGTGCCGCAGTCGAAGAAGGTATCGTACCCGGTGGCGGAGTAGCGCTCATTCGAGCACTGCAGAGAATCGATGGACTCAAGGGTGAGAATGAAGACCAAAACGTTGGTATTCAAATTGCCCTTCGCGCAATGAGCTATCCCCTTCGCCAAATCGCCGAAAACGCCGGTGCAGAACCTGCGGTAGTGGTTGATAAGGTTCGTGAACTCAACAGCAATCACGGCTTTGACGGTGCCACAGGTGAATACGGCGACATGATCGAGCTAGGAATTCCTGATCCGGCCAAGGTCGTTCGAGCTGCATTGCAAGCCGCAGCATCGGTAGCGGGTCTGATGATCACCACTGAAGCCATGGTTAGCGAAATGCCAGAAGATACGCCTCCTCCGGCTCCCGGTGGCGGCGGAATGCCCGACATGGGCGGCATGATGTAGCGCGATCCAACAGCAGCAAGTGTTCAGCACTTGTGTACTTCGAACAATGCGGCCCACATTTGTGGGCCGCATTTTTTATTATTGTCCGCACTCCACGGCTAAGAGCAAAGCCTGATGCGACCCCTATTTGCGTTTGTACTTCTGATTTTTTCCGTTGGGGCATTCCCTCAAACTCTCGAAGAAATCGTGGTAACGGCAAAGAAACGCACCCAGTCAATTCAAGATGTTGGAATGTCGGTTGGTGTGATGTTGGACGAAGACATCGACCAAGCACTCCAAGGAGGTATTGACGTGCTAGGTCTTGCAAATCGACTGCCAAGTCTGCATATTGAATCGTCGAACGGAAGACTTGCCCCAAGGTTTTACGTCCGTGGAATCGGCAATGTTGATTTCGACCTCAATGCATCTCAACCTATTTCCTTTATTTACGACGATGTAATACTTGAAAACCCTGCCGCTAAAAGTTTTCCGCTGTTTGACATTGAACGACTGGAATTACTTCGAGGTCCTCAGGGTACGTTGTTTGGTCGCAACACTACTGGAGGAATACTGAAATTCGATTCCAAGAAACCAACTTCGCAATCTTCCTCGGAGTTCAGAGTGAGCCTCGGAGCCCGAAACCATCTGCGAGCTGACGTTGCGTATAACCGACCACTAACCGATAGCGACGCCAACTTCCGCATCGCTTTGATGGCAAACACTATGGGAGACTGGATTGACAACAGAACTCCCGGGCGCGAAGTCTCAGATGCCTTGGGAGGATTTGAAGACTATGCGTTTCGTTTGCTTTTCGAATTTCAACCGACAGGAGCGACTGACGTTCTTCTCAATCTTCATGGCCGTATGCTCGATGGAACACCCACCATCTTCTACGCGAACGCAATCAGACCGGGAAGTAACGAATTCGTCGACGGGTTTGGTCGAGACAAGGTAAGTCTGGATGCATTCGACCAACACTTTCAGGAATCGCGTCAGCTAGGACTATTCGCCACGATCAAACACAAACTCGAGGACATTTCTCTGATTTCCATCACTGGTATCCACTCGGTTCTTCGCCAGATCTCTCGAGGCGATGTAGATGGAGGCTATGGTTCCGTTTTCGGCGGAATCTTTCCTTCCGGGCCGGGTCCAGGAATTCCGTTTGACGCTCAAACTGCTGATGCTCTGGACGATCATCTGCAGATCACTCAAGAATTCAGACTGGAGGGCAAATTTGGTTTGCGCCACTGGTTAGTTGGGTTCTATGCATTTCGAGAAGACCTAGAAATTGAGACGTTTAACTTTGACACTGTGTTTGCACCCCACACACAGAATGGCTATGTGAATCAAGTTCAAGAAACGAACGCCTATGCGCTCTTTGGAACTATTGACTTAGTTTCAGGAACTGATTGGACTGTCTCGTCTGGTCTTCGTCTATCCGCCGACAGTAAGAAATTTACCGCATTTCGGACCCAGTCTCCTTTGTCTTTCCTAGGTATTGGAGGTATCGGTCCTATCAGTGTCAATCCGAGCGATACAGTTGTAACTTGGGATGTCAGCGCCGAGACAGAGGTCTTGCCCAACGTCAATGGATACGCTCGAGTCGCAAAAGGCCATAGAGCCCCTTCAATTCAAGGTCGCCTACTCTTCCAAGATACCGTTTCGGTTGGTGACACAGAGTCGAGTCTCTCGTTGGAAGCCGGTGCAAAAGCAATGTTGCTCGAAAATCGACTGCGTCTTCATGCCTCTGTTTACAACTATCGAGTGGATGACTTTCAAATAACAAAGATCGGGGGAGCTGCCAATGTCAATGAACTTATAAACGTCGCCAAGCTGCTTGGATCTGGTGCAGAGATTGAATTTGACTGGCTGGTAAACGAATCATGGTCAGTAACCGGAGGTATGAGCGTCAACCTCACGGAACTCAGTGACTCCGACCTTTCCGTTAATGGCTGTGGTTCTGCAAACTTGCTCAGCGGATGTACAGTCACTGACCCGCAGCTACCATCTGGCGAATACCTCATCGACGGGAACAGTCTTTACAACTCACCTGAACGAATAATGAATTTGTCTGTTCGATACGTAAAGCCTACAAACATTGGAAATATTGAGCTAGCAACAGATTGGGCGATACGAAGCTCGCTTCGATTTACGCTGTATGAAAGCTTAGAGTACAAGGACGACGGGGCAGTCGAAGGAGGGGCGCGGATTGGAATTGAATTCACAAATACCCGCCATCGAGTTTCGTTCTATGTTCGCAACATTTTGGACGACGAGTCTATGATCGGATCCATAGACTTCAATAACTTGACCAGTATGTTGAACGCCCCAAGAACTTGGGGTATTGAATACAGACATGCGTCTCGCAAAGAGTGAGTCAAAAGTCAATTGTTGTGTTGCGACACAAGTGTTGCAACGAGAGCTGAAGACACTCCGACGACTTTGGGTTCGTTCCAAAGAGGCAGCCAACAGGTTTATGTGCATCAAATCTTCAACACATGCCAGCGGTGCCTAGAATCAAATGTGCTAAGAGTAATCTGGATTTTTGATGTGTTGAGCCTTTTCGCTCCTACGAAATGGAACAAACGGATCTAAGGCGAGAAGAATCCGAGAATTGGCGCAAGACATCGCCACTATCGATTCTCTACTACCTTGGACTACTTCCCGGACAAATTCTCGTAAGTCTGAGAAAGATTTTTCTGGGTGTCGCGGTCCCATCTGGTCCACTAGTTTGGATCGCGAAAGATAGCGGATTGGGATGGAAATGGTCAATTGTGATCTCGCTTTCTGTTGTAGTTCTCGGTCAACTTTGTCGAGCAATCTGCAAATATCACTCTTTTCTCTACTTATTGACCCCAGAATCTATTTCGGTTAGGTCTGGGATATTCAGCAAAGAACGGTCGGACATTAAGTGGAATCGAGTTCGGGCAATCAATACGAGTCGCGATCCGCTTGAACTTAGAACCGGCAATTGCACCGTCGCGTTAGACACAGCAGGTTCAGCAAAGGCAGAAATCACCATACCAAATATACCACTGGTCGTCGCCGAAGAACTTCAAGAGCGGGCTGAAAAGGAGCAAACTCAGAACGAATCCGCAGAGGCTTCTACGTTTCTGGAGCCGGATTTGGAAACGAACCATGAAAGCGAAGTTTCGAATCCACATCATGACAGTGTTTTGTTTGAACTTTCACACACCGAATTAGTGAAGTTTGTATTGTGCTCTCGGGGGTTAGTCTCTTCGATTCTCGGAGGTTGGGCTAGTTTAGGATCCTTATATGTTCTGATTCGCGGTGTTACATCTAGAAACGAATCCAGCAAATTGTCGGACCAAATCTTCGGCTGGATTGTTGATGTGCCTCAAAACGCAATGTCCGATATGGGATTATTGACATCTTACGTAGCAAATGCAGTTGAACTACAGTTTCTTCAGACTCAGCTAGGAAAGGTGGCATTTCTAGCTACCTTAGCCACTCTACTCACATTCTTGTTCTTTGTGGTCTCCATCGTGCTCCGGGCTTCCTCGAATTATGGTTTCAAATTCTCATGCGACAAATCGCATTTGATCGTCCGGCGAGGGCTATTCACAAAGAAACAGACTCGTTTGGAGAAAAAGCGAATCCAAGTATGTACATATTCGAGAACCAACCGAGAACGATGTTTCCGCCGCGGGACATTGCTGTTTGAGCAATCGGAGAGCGACGAAGAACATTCGATTAATGTACCGTTCCTGGATCAAGAAACAGCCGATAACTTGATTCGCATCGTTCATGACGACGGAAAAAATATTCCGTCCGTAGATATCAAGGCAAGCGGGTATTCCCCGATTTCCATCGTGAGCCTGTATATAAGGTTGAGTCATTGTGTTCTTGTTTGGACCCCTCTTTTGCTACTTACGGTAGCTACTCTAATTCCCAGTGCTCGCCAGTTCTTGTGGCCTTACGGCATCTTGCTGCCATGCTATTTCGGAATCACATCTTGGCTGCAGTGGCGAAGAGCGGGCTATAGAGTTACTGAAGAATTTATAGCCCGACGCGAGGGAGTGTTTAGGTACACGACTAGAGTAGTCCGAATAGAGAAGCTACAAAAGCTCTCCATTAATCAAAACCTAGTTCAAAGGACCCGAAACACTTGCAATCTATCGCTAAACTATTTGGGTGGTATTGTTTACATTCCCTACTTGAACTTAAACAGAGCCCACCAATTCAAGTCGACAGTGCTACAGAGAGTTAGTCCCCTAGACTCGCCGTGGACATGAGCTCTCAGGACGACTTGACGTGTCCTGCAGTCAGTGGTCCTCCAGCTAATGAAGAATCTTGGAGCAGATTGTCATCGAAGTATGTATTGGTAAAAGTATTGCGGGTCATAATTTCTTCAGTCTTCGTAGTAGCTCCGCTGCTTTTTGGCTTGGGACTGTTAGTACTGTGGTCTTACTCGCTGAACAAACAAGCCGCACTAGTCGGAGCCGGCATCTTCTGGGCAATTCAACTGGTTTGGCGTTTGAGTCATTCACCTATAGAGGTTAGGAAAACCCGATTCTCTGTATTTGACGACTGCTTTTGGTACAAAGGCGGAGTTTGGGGCAGATGGGAGGAGGTTATCCCATTTTCAAGGGTGCAGCAGGTGTCGAGTGCAAGTAGACCATTGGATAGATTGATGGGTGTTAGGTCCGTAGAAATAGAAACTGCGGATGGAACTACTACTTCGATCGACGGACTAGACATTGAGTTATCTGAAAAACTGAGAGATTTTGTCGCGAGACAGATAGAAGCTCCGCTCAAGAAAGCCGATCATGAATTCAAAACAGCTAGAGAAACTCAGATTGCGCCAACAGACGTGACCATACAGCGAGACGGATTGGTCAAAGTTGAATCTCTTCCTAAACCTGATTTAGTGAGGTGGCTGAAGTTTAGATGCCATTTACGGAACATCATTGGAAGACTGCCGATGTCGCTTGTCGGCTATCCCGTGGCGCTAATGTTCTTATTGGTATTTTTCAGTATGTTCACGAATAATTACGATCTACTTGGAAACATATTCCTCATCACGTGGTTAAGTATTGCATGCATTACTCTGGTCTATCCTCTTATAGAGGTTTCACTGCGAAGAATAGCATTGCGTACTGAGGATGTAGTATTCAGGAAAGGTGTTTTTACGCGACGCACCAGAATCATGCCCTTTGCTTGTGTTCAAAATGTCGAGTTGAGTCAAGGACTTATAGATCGAAGATTTGGATTGAGCAACTTATCGATCTACATGCCCGGATCAAATACAACAATCAATGGACTAGACAAATCCACTGCCGATTACCTCCGCACGGAAATCCTAGAACACGCCAGTTTATGACGCATGTCTACCCAAGCAGACTTAGCGAGATTAGAGTGTGCCCCAACCAAATCTAAACCAACCGACATCAGCTTCCGGTACGTTCATGTCCTACGCAGAATACTGCTCATGCGACCAGCGGACATGCAATTTCCGGCTAACTTCCTCCGAGCATAACTAAGGCGGATGACTTTCACCGAGTCACGGAGTTTTGTGTTTCAACTCCCTAACTTCCCATCAGTTGTGTATGTTGAAACCGACTGCAAACGATCTACCTGGCAGTGGAACTTGATCCTTGACGGGAGAACTGTGGGGTCGTCGTTCAGCATCCAAGAGATTCTTTACTTGCAGGAATACCTTTGCACGCCTGTCTGCTAGATCAAACGTATACTCAACATCCAACTTAACGTCCGTATAAGCATCGGTGGGGAGTATGTTGTCTGCCGTATCGTCCACTTCGGCGTAGTACTCAATCATTCCCGCTAAAGTCAAACTTCCTCGATGCGCTTCGATTCCTCCGCGAATCCTATCGGCGGGAGCTCGTGGAAGAGCATCGTTACCTGGCAGATCAACTTTGGCCCGAACGAAATCGTAGCCTAACAAAGTCTCTACAAGCCAGCCATTTTCTTCATAGAGCAAATAGTCCATGTAGATGTCACTGCCGATAAAAGAAGCATCTTCTTGTGTGTATTGAAGCACTGGAAGTTCATCCTCTACTTCTCCTGTCGGAGTGCCGTAAATATACCCATCCGCCCACCGCATGTAGCCGGTTACATTAGCGCGGAATTTGCCTTCGACATACTGAACGGATGCGTTCAGTGCATGAATATTCTCAACATCCAAGTTCGGATTAGGTTCAAGATGACTTCCAATCGCTACGTGCAGTCCTTCGACATAAAGCTCATCGCCTACAGGTGCTCGTGACGAATAATCGAAGGAAGCGTCGAAAGTGAGGCCCGGTTGAAGTGTGCGAGCGAGTCCCCCAGAGAAATTGAGAAGAGTGAATTTCTTGTCTCCCACCGGTGCAAAGTCGACGGTGACGTTTTCCAATCTCACACCAACTTGATAGTCGATCTCGTCTCGCTCGGTGTGCCCTAACCAAAAGACTCCCGTACTCGATGTCGTGATTGGGTCCGTAGCAACACCCTCGGATGAAAACACGAACTCGCTCCTATTGAAATTTCCTCCAAAGGCATGTGTCCAGTCATTGATTTCCTCCGTTGTGAATACGAGCCTGGAGTCAATTGCATCGCCCCGTTCGAATGTCGTTTCTGCAACGCCTTCAACAAGTTCATCGTGAATATAGTCGCTAAATCCCAAGCGCCAAGTCAGTTCATCGACAAACTCAAAGGGACTGGTAAGTCCTAGTTCCCAATCGATCCGGGAGTAATCCAGATCAATATTTACCCGTTCGGCCTCTCCGTGTTCATGCTCATGTTCTTCGTCATGCGGTTCTTCATGTTCTTCATCATGATCCTCTTCATGCGGGTCCTCGTGCTCGTCGTCATGGTGTTCTTCCTCGTGATGTGCGTGTTCGACAGGAATGCCGAATACTGCCCTTGAAGATGAGACTGACAATCCAGCATAGCCCCAGTCTCTCACTAAAGTCAAACCCAGCGACCCACCTTGATTCTCAATGTCGCTATTGGGCAACGTGCCACATTCATTTTCTTCATGGTCTTCTTCATGCGGTTCGTCGGCGTGCATTTCCTCCTCTTCAAGGTGATGCATCATTCGGTCAGAAATTGCACATCCAGGTATGTCGTACGAATCGGCCTGCCGAGAATAGCCATCAAAATGAAGAACGAAATCCTCGAATCTGAAATCAGCTCTTCCTGCTGCAAATGCCCTGTTTCCGTTGTCACGAGTTCGAACTTCGAAACTATAGATGCTTGGTTCGGCTGGCAGCTCATTGGCGATCCTACCCGTCTCGGTATTGATTACACCGCCCGATGAACCAGAACCAAAGAGCAATGTATTCGGCCCTTTCAATACTTCAATCTGTGTTGCGAAAAAGGGGTCCACCAAAGGAGGATGATCGCCAGGGTATGTTGCAACATCCATAGGTCGTAATCGATCATAGAGAACCAATATCCGGGGACCATCCAAGCCGTGAATCACCGGGTGCGATACACCAGGGCCAAACGATGCATTGCGTGCACCTGGAACCGTGGCAACAACGTCCGCCAAGTTCTCAGCGCGAGACCGATCGAGATTGTTGCGTTCAATTGAAACAACATCTATATCGCCAATTGCTCTTACACCCGCCTTTGATAGCGGGTGAGCCACAACCTTCACTTCCTCGAGGGAGGCGTGGGATTGCGAAGTAGTTTGTGATTCGTCCTCTTGTTCACCGTCGTCAGACTTGTCGGGGACGTCGTCCGCAAATGCACTGCCAGCGAGCATTCCTAGAAGCAATGAGCTCGCAAACCAATAAGAACGACTTTTAAATCGCAAATCAATCGACCTACCAAACATTTCTGTTCCCCCTGTGATTCTTATTCTGACTGCACATTCAATTGCACAACTTTGTAAAATTTTTGCACCACACCTGAACGACTTGTGGACGCCAATCGGTGCAAGTCAAAGGTCGTATCGTAACAATAAGGGCGGGATTTCCCATTTTCAAGGGAAATTGCACATTATTTAGATTCAACACTAAGTTAACGTTTAAAACGACTAAAGAGCTTTCCAATGTCGTCTAGGATTAGATACATACAGGGAAGTACGAGCAATGATCCGACCGTCGACGCGGCAAGCCCTCCAATAATGGTCATGGCCATTGGTTGTCTTAGTACCGCGCCTTCGCCGCCACCAAATAACAAGGGAAGCAGAGCCAAAGTCGTTGTGAGCGTTGTCATTGTAATAGGCCTCAGTCGAATGCCTGCAGCTTCAGACAACGCTTGAATGCGTTCTTTTCCGTCCGCCATGAGTTGGCGTGCGGTGGCAACAAGGAGCACTGCGTCGTTTACGGCAACACCTGCTAGGACAATCAGACCCAGCATCACCATTACGCCAACGGGTTCGCCAACGGGTACTAGTGTTGCGGCCACTCCAATCAGTCCCACTGGAATTGCATAAAGAATCGTTATCGGTTGCAATAACGATTCAAAAGACCCAGCCAAGACAAGCAAGACGAGCAGGAGAGCCAAAATGCCAGCAAGGCGAAGCTCTCCAAATGTTTTCGCTCTTTCCTCCTCTTCACCTCGAAGGGCAACGGTCATTCCAACGGGCAAGGGTTGGTCTTGCAATACTTCGTTTACTGCATCTATGGCTTGGGGTTGCGAATACCCGTCGCTAACCAAGGCGGTAACTTGCGCAACCCTCCGCTGATCGCGCCGAAATATCTCTCGAGCTCCAGTCACTTCCTCAAATTCAGCAACTTCGCCAATAGCCACCTGGCGTCCATTCCCGCTCAGAAATACGACCTCATCCAAATCTTCTTTGTGAAGTGCTTCCATACGCAGCATGACTGGGTATTCTTCGTCACCTACCGTGAGATACGTTACTTCTCTGCCTTCAAGATTGGATTCAAGCACATTCGCTACTGTACTCAGATTAATTCCCAGTGCATCAGCAACAGCATGATTCAATCGTACCCTTAATTCGGGAGGACCTCCCTCAAATGAAGAACGCACATTCCAAAGTTGAGGCAAGTCAACCATAGCCTTTCGGATCTGCTCAGCTACTTCTCTGAGGTCCTCGAACGTATTTCCTGAAACTTCAACGACAACGGGAGCCATGCCTGTGTCCAATGCGTCGCTCAACGCAGATCGATTAAGTTCCCATTCGACATCAGTATTCGGAAGTGCATCAAGATCTTGAGACATTGCGGTTGCGAACGCATTTCCAGGTGGAGCCTCTTCGGTCAATCGTACGATCAACCGCGCCGTATTCTCCTCAGTCATTTCTTGCCGTATGATTCGGTTATCGTCCGGAAGCCTTCCAATTTCAGCCAACGTCGCATCAACAAAGTCCGATGCGCTGGTTCGAATCGACGATTCAATGCCTCCGACCATCTTTGCTGTTGTTTCCACGCGCTGCCCGCTGGGACCAATCAATCGAATCGAGAACTGTTTGGGATCAGAAGGAGGCAAAAGCTCAGTACCAAGTCCCAACAATCCATATATGGCTCCCCCTACTGCAACGCCGGAAACTACAACGATAAGCCAAGGTACTCGCAGAAAAGCCGACACCATGCTTTCTAAGCCCCTGCGAATAGGATGAATTTTCTCCTCTACGAGATTTCCTAACTCGTCCCGCTTCGCTGGTTCGAGAAACCATCGACCCAGAGCTGGAATGAAAAACACGGCAACTGCCAAGGACGCAACTAGGGAAACTACAACCGTGAATGCAATCCCATCGATCAGTCGGGCCGCGAGTCCTTGTACGAAGAAAACCGGAATAAACACCACGCAAGTTGTAAGTGTGCTAGCTGTAATGGCACCGGCTACGAGACCGGTACCCTTTCTCGCAGCATCCGGAACCGAGTCGCCCGCTCTCACTCTTCGGTACATCGATTCGACAACGACAATCGCGTTGTCCACCAGCATTCCTGCCCCAAGAGCTAAACCTCCAAGAGTTACGATGTTGAGACTGTAATTCCCGAAGTGCATGAAGAAAATAGCGGTGAGAATAGATACCGGCACGGCCAAGCTAACAATAAACGTAGCTCCAACCGACCGCAGAAAAAATGCAAGAACAATGATTGCCAGCGCGACGCCAACCAATGCGGCGATCCGAAGGTCGTCGAGAGCATCGACAACAAGAGTTGCGTTGTCCGTGATCAGATGAACTTCGACCCCGGGAAGATCTTCGCTTAAACCGGTTAACGCGGTTGTGACGGTCCCGGAAACCGACACCGTATTTGCACCGGCTTCCTTGTAAATGGACAAACCGACCCCTTCCTGCCCGTTCACCAAGACAATGTGGTCGACTTCCACAACGCCGGGAATGACATCCGCAACGTCTTTCACTCTTACTGCAACGCGGGATCGATTCTGGGCCGTTATATAACGGACGATGACATTCTCTACATCGGTAGCGTCTTCGAATCGCATTCGACCTCGAACTGTGAATACGGAGCCTCGATCCTCCAAAGTGCCCGCAGTTATGTCGCGGTTCTCAGAATTGATTCGTCCAGCAATTTCGCCGAGTGAAATCCCAAAGGCACTCGCTCGATACTCGTCAAAAACGACGCTGATTTCTCGTCTTCTACCTCCGGTCACCTGCACTTCCGCAACTCCTGGAAGTGCTTCCAATGAGGTCGCCAACTGTCTCCGAGCGATCTGTCGCAGTTCTATCAAGTCAGGATCCCCCGAAGGAGCTACTAGTCCCAAGATCTGGATTGGCTCCTGACTTGGATCGAATCTCCGAACAAGAACTTCATCCACTTGAGGATTCGCCTCGAAACTACTGAGAGCCTTTTGTACATCGATTACGCCCGTGTCGATATTGGTGTTCCAATCGAAGTGAACGGTTGCAATCAAGCGGCCGGTTCTAGCGACCTGTTCAACATCGACTACACCACGGACGCTATAGAGCTGCTGCTCCAAGAATTCTCCGTAGAGACGTTCCATTTCCTGGGGAGGTCGATCGCCTGAACGAACGGAAACTGTGACGGTTGGGCTCTGAAGGTCGGGAAGAAGGTTGATTGGAAGGCGATTGAATGCAAGTACTCCGACTAGTCCAACGGAGACAGCTAGCACACAAACTGCAATAGGTCTCCTTGTCGCAAGACCCGCGAGTGATTCGAAGAAATTCACTTAGCCGCCGAGTACGCGAACCAAAGCGTTGTCCTGCAGAGTTTCCAGTCCCCGAACAACAACTTTGTCTCCTGGTTTTACGCCCTCTATGACCTCTTGATGGTCGTCATCCGCCAAGCCCAGCTGTACGGTTGTCCGCTTTACTCTCTGACCATCCAATACAAAAACGACAGAGTCTCGGCCACGACGCGAAATTGCCTCGTAACTGACAACGGGTACATCAAGTCGCTGTTCTGTGATGATTTCGACTTGGATGAACATTCCCGGACGAAGAACCCTTTCTTGGTTCTCTACTTCTATAACGGCTTGAAACGTATGAGTCTGAGGATCAACTGTGGGAGAGAGGCGAACAACCTGACCAAGTATGTCCACATCTTCAAAAGCGTAATGGCTGACTCGCACTTGTAGCCCCTCCCTCACTCTACTCAGTTCGGGACCTATCAAGTCCACATAGGCTTCGAGAACATCAAGCGACGCTATTTGTGCCACCAAAAGGCCGCTTCCAATCAATTGACCGTCCGCAATGGGCACATTATTCTCGTCTCGCGCCAATGTCAGTATGACTCCGTCGATAGGAGATGTGATTTGTGTGTTCTCGTCGCTAAGCTTGGCTCGATCGTATGCATCCTGTGCTTGTTGGAGAGAAAGTTCGGATTGAGTTAGGTCGGTTTCGGGAATGTGACCTTGTTCGAACAATTTTGTACGTCGATTGTGTTCATCCGTCGCGCTCTGCAGCGAGAGAATTGCAGTCTCCAAATTGGCTTGTAGTCGAGTTTCTTCGCCTGTGATTTGACCTAGGACATCTCCCGCATTTACCTGCCGACCCTCAGTGAATCTCTTTCCTTTCTCATCCCTCGAAAGGTAAATTCTTCCGGGCACTTGAGCGTTGACTCTAGCGCTATCTCGGGTTTGGAGGTTTCCAGTCGCGACAATAACGCTTTCCACCGTCCCAAGCTCAATAGTCTCTACTTCGACGGGAGTCCGAATGTCAATGGAAACGTTGGGGGGTGGTTGGCTACAACCGGCGACGAGCCAAGCCAAGAAAGCAAGAGAAATCGTCGCTCTGAGTGTTCGTTCCATAGGTGTCGCTTACTTCTTCTGGTTAGTTAGTAGCATCAGCTCGTGTCCAACGAACGGCGTCTGCTATTCCATTTCCGTCCACTGCTTGGGTGACAATGACGGCAACTTGAGGTGATTCAACATCGAATGTCCCAAGATCATTCCATCCTCCCGAAGCCGTCTTCAAATCAAATTCAACGCTCTCTGCACCGTTACCGGCTTGTACTTCGATGAAATGGTTACCGAAGTTCGAGAATCTTCGGTAATTGAACAGTCCACCTTCAAATTCCCAATTCCTCTTCTCCCTCTTGATAGTGGGTACGTGATACTCCAAGTTCCAAGTCCCCACAGAAGGAAGTTGCGCCGAAAACGTGGAAGTTGAGAGATTGGAACCCGATGGATTGACAGCGTAGGTGTGGCGATACTTTCCATAGCTCGTTGGCTCCTTGTCTCGGTACCACCGGGCCCACCTGTTGCCAATGTTGTCAAACTGTGAGTTCCAATCCCACGTGCCCCGCAATGTTGGCAAGCCGCTGTCGTATTCCGGATCCGGCAGAGATAACAGATACGCAATCCAAGTTGGCATGCCGGATTCATCGAGAACTTCGTCCGTCTCAATAGCGAATCCCGAGTCTAGATCGTCCACTATGACTGCTTCCGCATCCTGCGGTGTCCATTCGACTTCGGTGACATAAGGAAGAATCGGAGAGTCTGTGGGTTCATAGCTTTCCACGGGAGGGAGGCTAACCAACAATGCTTCTCTGTTCAGTGAAAGATGTGGTTCAATCCATACCCGGTGGACTGGAGTGTCGTTCTGAAACACTATTCGAACGGAAGTATTGCCTTCAATTCGAATTGGCTCCATTCGATTTGTTTCACGTTGTTTCTTGATTTCCCATTGACCTTGATAAGCAATCGAGACAAGACCCGGTACGGGTTCGTCATTGCGAAGTACGAAACTTGTCTGATAGACCGCTTCCCCTTTACTGGTGTCCTGTAGTCGTTCAACCCTAGGATCAGCAACAATGAATCCCGGCAATCCAGTGTTGTGCAGCCAATCGCCCAACAGACTTTGAATGTCCAAACCCAAATCCGACGCTGTACTAAAGAACTCTTCATCCGTATACGTTCGACCACGGTAACGAGAAGTCAATTCGCCCAAAAACATCCCGACCTTTTCTGAACCAAATCCTTCCAGAATGGATTCCGCAACTGAGCTACCTTTTAGTAGAAGCGCATGGTACGCAGCTCGAGGGTCTGAGTGATAGTCGATTTCGCTCAGCGACTGTGCTAGCACACTATCCCAAACTGAAGGTAAATTCGAAAATCTCTCCCTCCAATTGAATTCCCCCATGTTTCCAAAGTAACCTGCTCCTGCAGTCATGCCCATCGCCTGTCCAGCATCTGCTCGAGACATCGCCATATGAATCGAAAAATAACCTGAACGCTCAAAAGCCAATCTATTCGCAACCTCACCAATCACAAAAGACAATGCGGTAGCTCCTGGGCCCTGCGGCATTGCCTGATAGTTCACTAGATTCTTCGCGAGGCTAATAAACGGATTGCCTCCCTGATAGTCATTTTCAAAGAACGTACCAACAAGCCAGAGCAGGTACTCGGAACGATGTTCCTCCTCCTCAACTTTTTCTCCGGACCGCTTTAACGCATTGTCAAAACGAGCTGTAGGAAAGCCTGACTCGCGCAGCATTTGAATTCCTGGCGGAGAGTACACACTATCCATGCGCCATCCTCCGCCGTAAACCTTCAAAGAGACTGGGACCTCGACAAAGGTCAAGGTCTGGAATGGATATTCAAGTCCAGCTTTGCTCAGCTGAGCAAGCCGATCACCAATCCACTCCTGCAATGCCGGAACCACTAGTTCGAGAGCCTCCAAATTTTCTGTGTGCTTTTCGTTCAAAAGTAATTCAAAAATCGTGCCATCTACCGATAGCGAACGCTGGACAAATTTCGAACCGACCAATGCTAGTTCCGGAATGGGGACGCCAGGGTTGAATTTAAATCGGTCTGTTTTTCCTTCTTCGACCAATTCGCGTGTTCCGGGTCCAGCCACGAGCCATCCTGCTGGAACTTCCACCTCGATATCTATCTCAAAAAAGTCTTGGGGCCGGTTTTCCCATGCAGATCTGCCGTAAGCGCTTCCCGACCTAGGAAGCCAACTGATTCCCGGCATCAACGCAAAATAGTTCGGATGGAAAATGTAGTTTTCCTGACCAAACAAGAACAACATCTCCGCATCCCATGCATCCAACTTGGACCAGTCCAAACTACTATCCAAGTAAGCGAATGAGGAGTTTGGCACGCCTTCTGCAACCAGGTGCAGTATTTGTGTCGACGACGAGCTCTTCTCTGCTGAAATGGTCAGCAATCCGCCAGAGAAGCTATAGTCGTCCGAATCTAAACTCGATCCGTTTAATGCCAACGATTGGAGTCTATATCCGGGATTCAAACTAAAAAGGAGATCATTCTCGATTCCATCGGATGAAGAATCGAACGCGATCATGAGATCGAGTGCAACGCTCCGACCCGGCTGGACTGCAACGCTTCCTTCAATTCGCTCTACGTCAGTCTGGGAATATCCCTGATGTTCTTGATGCAAAGAGGCCCAGTCCTTAACTTGGCCCAACTCGAGAGTCTGCGAAAAATAGAGTGCAAAGATTCCTGCAATTCCAAGAGCGAGTGCGGATGTTCCCGATCCTATTAAGAGTGGTCTACTGCCTGCCTGTTCTTGCCGAGGATGCAACGCGGCGGCCAATGCTAGGAACCCTATTGAAATTAGCAGCAGCGAGAATCGATTGACCATCACGTCTGTGAAGAAAATGCGTGGAAGTAGATCCGAAGGAAATACGTGGCTATTTGAATAGGTTGACAGTGCTGCCCCCACAAAATAGGGAAGTCGGGTACTTACGAAAAACATTGTGACCATCAATCCAATCGCAACTAACACCACTAGGAATCGATACCTAAGGACCACCGCAAGAAATATGGTCAGCGATCCCCACAACGCTAGATTGGGCACGATATCCCATATTAGGAAACTGATAACACTCGTCGGCTCAATTGAACTGCCAATCATCCAATCTGCCGATTCCGCCAACCATCCAAAGCCCACAATGAAGAGAAATATTGCAAAAACTGCAACACACAACACTAGAACGATTCCGAGCAGTCTTCCCGTTAACAACGAAAAGTTCGAATATGGTCGAGTGTCAATTGCTTCCCCAATACGGTCCTTAATGTCTCTTGTACGAATGTCAAATGCCAGGAACACGACCCCAATCGTGAACATCATCATTGCAATAGCCCCCATGGCAACGACGAGGTAGCGCGGACCCAAAACCCCAGCTGCAGGCGACATGTAGGAAGAAAGAGCGTGAGTGAGGGAAAGATTGAACCACTGACCCAAACAAAAAATGGTAGCGAGGACAAAAAACACCCAAGTCCTTGCCAGTCTGCGGGTAGAGCGCATCTCGGCCGCAGCGACCGACCATAGCATGCGAAGGTTCACGAACGACTATTCCTTGTCTTTCTTTCTTTTTCGGCGTTTACGTCCTTTCTCTTCGGGAGGTGCTTCGGGTGCGTTGTGTTCTTCATCCTGACGCGCCCCCTCCAGCTTTCCGCGTTTGGACATGAATGCAAGATAGGCTTCTTCCAAACTGGGTTGTTCCACTTCCGTGGCTTCGAACGTCAAGTCCTTTCTATCATTAACCACAATTCGGAACGTAACATCTGAGCCCTGAATAGTTCGAGAAACTATTTCGTGCTTTTCCTCGACCAAATTGGAGCTTTCCAAGGGGACGGTAGCTTCGAATACCTGTCCTTTTGCCCGTCCAAGTAGCTCGGCCGGCGGTCCTTGAAATGCGACTGTTCCATCGTCAATCAAAGCGATCTGCGAACAGCCGCTACCCAAGTCTGCGACAATATGTGTAGACAGTAGAATGGTTCGTTCCTGACCCATGTTGGTCATGACTTGCCGAAATCGCATCCGTTCTTCAGGGTCTAGGCCAACGGTTGGTTCGTCCACAACGAGCACCTCAGGTTCATGAACCATAGCTTGAGCTACGCCGAGTCGCCGAACCATCCCGCCGGAGAGTTTCTTAACTTTTCGGTCCGCCACATCTGTCAATCCGACTTCCTCAAGCACCTCGGCAACACGGCGTCGTCGTTCTTTTCGATTGGTCATACCGGAAAGGGCTGCAAGTGTGTCTACAACCTCTTCGGTGCGATGTAGTCGCCAGGCGCTGAATGACTGCGGAAGGTAACCGATACGTTCACGCACACGATGGCATTCATTGACAACGTCATACCCACAGACACGCGCACTGCCTTGGGTAGGACGCAACAACGTGCAGATTATTCGCATCAAAGTGCTCTTTCCGGCACCGTTAGCGCCGAGAAGACCGAAGAAACCGGTCCCCAGAGATAAATTCACATCGTTCAGGACGTTGTTTTTCTTGTCGTAGCTGTGAGTAACAGCTTCCACCTCAATCGCGGGAGCGTTTGATGAGAGGTCACTCGAAGAAATCTGTTCAGCCAATGTCGCACCTCAGCCAATAATTGTCGAAGCATTGTACAGGTACACTTCCCTACTCAAGTCCTTCCCGACTCTACGGTCTAGGACTCACATAAAACGCTTTTTGCAAGAAACGTGCCAATGCTATCCCTCACTCCATGCCCTATCGTAGGCTTCCTCAGACTAGCTTGACCGAACTCGATCTTTAGCGAAATCAGTCAAGATTCGTCAAATTCACCACCAGGCAACGAATGCGGTGACTGCAAAGTTGATCGAAGTAACATGAGATAGCAATACCAATCGACCCCAGCCGAAAAAGTAACCCCCTTACAGACGGACAAATTAACGTGGAATTCGGGATAACCCCATGGTCAATAACGGACACAAACGACGCAACGGCCCTATGCGATCAGGCACTGTTCGCGGAAAAGCTTGGGTTCAAGTACTTTTTTCTACCCGAACATCACTTTGTAAAGGGCAGAGCGATTCCCGAACCACTGTTGCTATTGGCTGCTGTGGCGGCGAAAACCGAAAGTATTCGCCTAGCAACTACTTCGTACTTGCTACCTCTCCGCCATCCATTACAGGCCGCCGAGCAAGTAGCAGTTCTTGACCGACTGAGTAATGGAAGACTGACACTAGGAGTTGGTCGAGGGGCTTCGGAAGTGCTCTTTTCGACTTTCGAAGTCCCCTCGAAGAAAAAGAGATCACTATTTGAAGACTGCTACCACAGAATGATCAGCGCTTGGAATGGGGACTCCGTCGCTCCGCCAACTTCGGATTCAACAACCACCATCTCCCCGTTGCCTTTGCAGGAACCCCATCCACCAATTTGGGTTGCAGCATTCGGCCCGATGGCATTGGCACAGGCTGGCCGACTTGGACTTCCCTATTTGGCTTCTCCACGGGAGAGTCTATCCCGACTCAAACGAAACTATGCAATTCATCGAGAGGCGTGTCTTGAGGCAAATGTAACTGTTCCTTCCGAAACTCCGATAATGCGCTCAGTTTTTGTCTCTAAAGACGAGAGGCGCATTCGAGATGTCAGAGAACGGATGGCACAGGATATGGCACTCAATCCAGCCACGGATACGACAGAGTCCAACTCCACCGTTGACGATTGGGCACTTGTCGGAAGTCCGAGCTACGTTCGAGACTTGCTTGATTCGTACCGGGCAAACCTGAATATGACTCATTTGGTTGCCACGAGACTCGGAATTAGAGGAATCTCAAGCCGCGAGGTCCAGGAATCTCTGTCTCACCTAGCTGAACTTGCCTAAAAGTTCGCAAGCGCTTGTCACTGACTTGACTCGTCTGAGATAGGTTCGGGCGTGACCTCGACGGTTGTCTCGAAATCTCCCGGATCGATTTCCTCGTTAGGTTTTAGACCTAAGTAAGGCCGCAGAAAATGAATCGCCAAGTAAGCAGGTCCAGTATCAACCATCGCCACGATCATTTTGAAGACGTAACCAGAAGCGATGTAAACGAACAACTGAGCCCAAAGTCCTCGTTCCGCATCAATGTAAAGCGCATGAGCATAGAAATGGGTGATTAATACCACTGATGTTGTGTCCACCATCTGACTTACAAGAGTTGATCCGTTGTTCCTCAGCCAAAGATGCTTGCCCTTCGTCAGTTTTTTCCACAGGTGGAACAGGTGTACATCGCAAAACTGGGCAGTCAGGTACGCAATCATAGATGCTGTCACAGCCCCGAAAGCCAATGCTCGGATTTCAAAGAAGACGGGCTCTCTCCCGGCTGCATCTCGAACTATGTTTCCAGCAGAATCAATTTCAACCCCCACACCAGGAAGTACCCCTCCAAGCCACAAGAAGAACACGACCCAAACATTTACGACAAATCCAACCCAAACCATGTCCGATGCCCGTTTCCGGCCGTAAAGCTCGCTGATCAAGTCAGTACAGAGGAAAGTAATCGGGTATGGCAACACTCCCACTGCAATCACCATGGGAATTTGAAGGCCAAAGACCGTGAACGACAGGTCGACGAATCGGCTAATCCCAATCACGTTGAGAACCGCAAGGGTTCCTAGAAAAATGCCGGAAAGAACAAGAAAAACTCTCTGTCGTCGAAGTCGATAATTGGGCGATTTTGACAATTCTGCTACCTCTCAATCTGTCCAAGATTTGCGTGAATTACACTTCCATTGATCACGGGATTTTGGGATGCCCAGTAAATTGTCTGAGCAATCTCTGCAGGTTCAATCAACCTCTGAAATGCATTTAGTTCTGCAATACTCGACAATGCATCATCTGCTACATGTTCTCGCAGCATCTCCGTATCCGTGAAGCCCGGACATATCGTTGCGGTGTGAATTCCCGTTCCCACAAGGTCCTGACACAACGAACGCATCATGCCAATTTGTGCATGTTTGCTGGTCACATAGGAGAAAGAACCCGGGACTGCTTTCTCCGAAAGAGTCGAACCGACAAATATAACGCTGGAATCCTTGCCCATAAGTGGTAGGAAGAACCGATTCAGCGTATTCTGTGCGAGCACGTTGACTCGCATGACCTTCTCGAGAGTCTCGTTGTATGTGTTTATTGAAGAATCATTCTCCAGCCGTGCTGCATTGTGCACCAGATGTATATTTGCACCCTTGGATTCTTCAAACTCCTTGCAAAGAAGACCTTCGACCACCTCATCCAAGTCTGGGCTGCTCAAATCAATTGAGAAGCTTCGCACTCGAGAGTCTGGACATGGTCTCCGTGAAAGATTAAAGACTTTGAACCCTTCCGATAGGAATTTTTTCGCAGCTGCAAGTCCAATCCCCGCGCTCGCACCAGTGACAATCACAATACTCATTGGGTGATCCACGAGACACTGGCAGACTGACTGGGTCCAGATGAAATTGTCAAAACCAACTCGTTAATAGCCAACCCACGGAATGCATCACGAGCGGTCAATTGGTCAAGGAACCAAGTAGCCAATTCCTCAACAGTGACGTTGCGAATCGGCAAGAGCAAGACATCGCGATTTAAGAACTGTATGCGTTCGTCCCCAAAGACAGCCGTCACATGCTTATCGCTCCGCTCAATATCCAAGTAAGGGGACTTTGACGGCAGTAAGGTAGTTTCATCCAGCTCTTGGCAAAGCGCTTCAATCTCTTTCTTTAGTGTGTTGTAGTCAAAACACAGTCCATTGTCATCGACCTTTCCAGTTGCGACAGCACGAACGAAGTAATTGTGTCCATGTAGGTTTTCTCTGCGATTGCTGCCCAAAATCGTGAAATGTGCGCAAGCAAAGTGGAGCGATTCTTTGTGAATGTCAATTGTTGCAATCATCGTCTCGTTCGACCGTTCAGGACAACAGCTTGTGTCTCGCCTACATTGAGCCAATGCTAACAAACCGCAGTTGACGCACAAAAGACAGCGTCAGCGGGAACAACCAACAAGACCTCTAAGCTTTTAATCAAGACAATCTGCGGCGTTGGGTGTCATGTTCGATTCGAGATGACAACGTTTGCAATTAAGGGAGGTGTTACGCAAAATAGGAGAGATATCTTTAAGAGTGAGTTCGGAATGAGTCACGATGTAGTTATTCGAGGTGGGACTGTTATAGATGGCAAGGGAGGCGAGGGATTCTCAGCAGATGTTGCTGTCGATGGCGACACGATTACTTCCATTGGCAAAGTTGGAGATAAGGGCAAGCGCGAAATCAATGCCGACGGTTTGTGTGTATCGCCGGGTTTTATTGATCTGCACACGCACCTTGATGCTCAAGTAGGTTGGGACCCACAAGTGACATCGATCTCTTGGCACGGAGTCACTACTGCCCTCTTCGGAAACTGTGGAGTTACGTTCGCTCCGTGTAACTCAGAGGACCGAGAATTCTTGGCTGGCATGATGGAGACCGTGGAAGACATCCCCAAACAAGCCATCCTTCATGGATTGCCGTGGGATTGGGAAACCTACGGAGAATACCTCGATTCCCTCGAACAATTAGGTCCGTCAATCAACATCTGCGGATTGGTTGGGCATTGCGCAGTTCGCTTCAACGTGATGGGCGAGCGTGCTGTGGCAGAACCTGCGACGGACGATGAAGTACGTCAGATTGCTCAAATTGCCGGTCGTTCGGTTCAAGAAGGTGCGGTAGGGTTTTCCACAAATAGACTGCCGGGACACCGACTGCCGGATGGCAGATCCATACCAGGTACGTTTGCAGATCGCGACGAATTGCGAGCTGTTGCAATTGAAGTTGGTAAGCACGGAGGTCTCATGCAAACCGTATCTGACTTTCGCGACTTCGATGCTGAAATGGATCTTATCCGAGACGAAGCAAAGACGGCACGTGGAGCGCTATTCAGTAGTGCCGCAGAAATTGGAACCGAACGCCTCGACAAAAGAGTCAAGGCTATGCGAGCCGAAGGACTAAATGTAACTTCAGTCACTGTTCCTCGTTCCGGAGGAGGAGTTGGAGGTTTGACCACGAACAACTTCTTCAGTACTGAATCGTGGAATTTGTTGAAAAAAATGGATTTCGAAGACCGGCTTGCAGCAATTCGAAATCCCGACATGCGACAGAAGCTAATCGACGAAGTGAAATCTCAAGGCGAGCGATTGCTCGAAGGAATGAAGAGATGGTTCTTCATGGGTTCAAATCCGCGACCGAAATACACACATAAGCTTGATGAGAGCTTGTTCCATCTTGCAAGTCAATCGAACGAACATCCAGTCGAGACGTGGTTGCGGCTTACTGATGAAACCGATGGCAAGGCCTTGTTTCACATGAGGGGATTCAATGTGGATTTGAACTCTTTAGAAAAGCTCATCACAACTGAGTGGGCGATGCCGGGACTCGGTGACGCGGGCGCACATGTTAGTCAAATGATAGACTCCGGTTGGTCCACTTTCATTCTGTCTCACTGGCATCGAGACACGGGCGTGTATTCACTGGGCGAAGCTGTTCGACGTATCGCTGCTGTACCCGCACACGTGCTGGGCCTGGACGATCGAGGAATCCTGGATGTAGGAAAGCGAGCCGATATCAACGTTTTCGATATTGACCGTCTTGAGGAAAGAATGCCGGAGATCGTGCACGACTTTCCGTTTGGCGCACCGCGGTTTATTCAACGAGCTGCGGGTTATCACTCAACTCTGTGCAATGGAACAGTAATCTTGGAAGACGACGAACTCACAGGCGAAACTGGAGGAAGGGTACTGCGCAGCAGCAGCTAAAGGACAGAAGTACGACTCTAGCCACTGAAAGTGGCATTTAGCTAACGCCACTTTTGTCCAGTATCGAGGAGGTTCGAGTTAGTCACCGTCAAGCTCAGCTGAAATGGCAGTGCCCCACAGCAGTACAAGCCAGTCACCTGGCACATGAAGAGTTCCTAGACTACGTCAAGTTCTAGTACAATTCCGACTCATGTATTGAGTCCGTTCGGTTAAGCCTCTGTTTTGAGAGAACCGGTTCGTAGTGACGGCGACCAAGAAGTTCGTCACTTTCGTACGCTATTTATTTCCGATGTACATTTAGGTACCAAGGGGTGTCAGGCAGATCGCTTGTTGCGATTTTTGCAGACGCATACCTGTGACCATATGTATCTCGTCGGAGACATAATTGACGGCTGGCAACTCAAATCGAGTTTCTATTGGCCAGAAACCCACATGGAGGTTGTTCGTGAGCTGTTGCGCCATCTAAAGCAGAATACGAAAGTCACCTATGTAACGGGCAACCACGACGAGCTGCTGCGCAAGTATTCAAACGTTGAATTTGGCAACTTACGCCTTGTGGACGAAACGGCCCACACAACGGCCGACGATCGAAAGCTTCTCGTGATTCACGGCGACCAATTCGACGTTGTGACACGCTATCACCGATGGGTTGCCGTGCTCGGCGATATCAGTTATTCGATCTTGCTTGGGCTAAATCGATGGCTAAACTGGTGGCGTGAACGATTCGGTTACGACACCTGGTCACTTTCCGCTTGGGTAAAAGGAAAGGTGAAGTCCGCTGTCAATCACCTCAGCAATTTCGAAGCGGCCCTTGCAAAGGAGTGTAAACGACAACACTATGACGGAGTTGTTTGTGGGCACATACATCATGCCGAACACTCAATAATTGGCGAAGTCGAGTACTTCAACTGTGGCGATTGGGTGGAAAGCTGTACGGCTCTACTTGAAGATAGCGACGGAAAGATAGTTGTTTACCGGGATTCTGACGAAAACTCCAATGTAACCAAACTCAAAGTACGACGCTTTCGTTCTCCAAAAAGCACACGAAAGGTTGCCGCAGCCTCGAACACCAGCCTATATAGATAGTCGTTCTCTTCGATCTTGAGCGCGAAGAACAAGATCCTGATCATCACTGACGCGTGGCACCCTCAGGTCAACGGTGTCGTAATTCTCCTATCAGCATTGATCGAATCTCTTGGAAAGCTTGGAATCAGCACTCAGGTAATACATCCGGGACTCTTCGCAACTATTCCGCTACCAAAATATCCAGAGATAGCGTTGACAATCGCGCCTTGGCGCCTCCGCAACCACTTGGATGAAGATTCAGAGCAGCGCATTCATATCGCTACCGAGGGACCGCTTGGTCTTGCTGCTCGTTCGTATTGCTCTCGAAAAAATATTCCTTTCACAACGGCAATCCACACCAAGTTTCCTGAATACGTGAAAATTTTGTTCGGAGCTCCCGTGGCATGGGGATATCGATACTTGCGGTGGTTTCATAGACCTGCAGAAGCGACTATTGTCCAATCCGAGCATCAAGCAAATGAACTAATTGAACGAGGACTGAGCGACCTACGTGTAGTTGGAGGCGGTGTGGACACAGAGAAGTTCTATCCACAGACACGCAAGACTGAAGACAAACCCATACTGCTATATGTAGGGAGAGTCAGCAAAGAAAAAAATATTGAAGCATTTCTTGATCTTGCCATGGACTCAAAAAAAGTAGTGGTAGGTGATGGACCTGACCGTGAGCGCCTTCAAAGATCCTACGTGAATGTCGACTTCAAGGGATATCGTACGGGAGAGGATCTCGTACGGGAATACGCACAGGCCGATTGTCTTGTCTTCACTTCTAAGACGGATACATTTGGCTTAGTATTGATAGAAGCTATGGCTTGTGGCACACCCGTCGCAAGCTATCCCACTACCGGTCCCTTGGACGTCGTACGAGATGGACTCAGTGGAGTGCTAAATACCGATCTATCACAAGCCGTTTCGCAAGCGCTACTACTAGATCGGACCAAAGTGCGATCCGAAGCGCTAAATTTCTCTTGGGAAAACGTGGCACGGAGATTCGCCGAAGTCAACAATCTCCAGGTAACGGACAACTATAGGTGAACATCCGGCAATTAAGCTGGTTCCACAGAACGGAGAATTGGACCGAGCAAATTTACACACCCAATCGTACCCCGACAAACAACGTTCTCTTGTATTGGAGCTCAAGAGTTGTGAGATGCTATATTTCCGTAAGTAGCCAGAGTTTCTTGAGGTCCCCAGAATCAAGACGTAGCGCTCATTAGTAGGAGACAAAGCTTGGCAAAAATCGATCAAACCCAATCACCGCCTTTCCATGAGGTGGTACAAGGTGCAATTTCACGGCGGAACGTGTTGGCTGGAAGTGCAAGTGCGGCTCTCTTAACGATGTTTGGATGCGCAGTGACAAACCAAAATCAGAGATCGAACCTAGTTATATCGAAGCAAACAACGGCCGTTTCTCCTTTAATGCAATTTAAACCTGTGAGTGTTCGAGAAGCAGCCATTACATCGAATCGTCAATGGCCTCTCATATCCGACGATTACGATTTTGAGCTAATTCTTCCATGGGGAGACCCCATAGAGCCTTCCGGCCCAAAATTTGCTTGGCCACCTTCACCTGAAAATCAAGCACACCAAATCGGAATTGGCCACGACGGCATGTGGTTTTTTCCAGATCCCAATAATCCAAATTCCAAGGGTGCACTGGCACTCAACCATGAATTTGGTTCAACGGCGGTGATTCTCGGCAAGGCAGTTCCGCAGAACCTGGATGAAGTGCGAGTGTCGCAACATGCCCACGGCGTTTCCGTGCTCAATATTGAACGAGTCAAGGGAAAGTGGATGGTTGTTGGCGGAGACAACGTTCGTCGAATTCACGTCAATACCCCAGTAGAGTTTTCGGGTCCTGTAGCGGAACATGAGCTACTGAAAAACAGTGCGGGAAATAAGCCAATGGGTACGCTCAATAACTGTGCAATGGGGCACACCCCGTGGAATACCTATCTAACCTGCGAAGAGAACTGGCCTTTTTACTTTGGCACCACATCGTCGGAATTTGAACCAACAGATGAACAGAAGCCATACAACCTAACCGGGCGATCGTTTTATGGATGGCACAACTTTGACCCTAGATTTGATTTGCGTTCGGAGGACCACACCAACGAGAGCAATCGTTTTGGTTGGGTTGTAGAAATCGATCCGTGGGATGCACAGCAAGTTCCGGTCAAACACACCGCACTAGGACGATTTGGACATGAAGGAGCAACGGTCGCCGTCGGTAAGGACGACAGAATCGTCGTATACATGGGAGACGACATGGGAGGAGAGCATGTTTACAAGTTTGTGAGCAGTGGCGACTACAACAAAATGGTGCGCGATGGTGTATCGCCGCTCTCCGAAGGTCGTCTATATGTTGCCCGTTTCAACGACGACTTTAGTGGCGACTGGCTTGAACTTTCAACAAGGAATAGTTCTTTGGCCGAGAGATTTGACGACGACGCAGAGATCCTGACTTTTCCACGCATTGCCTCAAAGTTCGTCGGGGCGACTCCCATGGATCGGCCGGAGTGGATTGCAATTACACCCACCCAAGATGTCTACTGTACTTTGACCAACAATACCGGACGTACAACCCCAAATGCTGCAAACCCATTAGCGCCAAATGTCCATGGACATATTGTTAGATGGCGAGATGAAGAAGAATACACTGGCACTAAATTTTCTTGGGACGTGTTTACTCTCGCCGCGAACACACAACAAACGGAGAATTTATTTTCTAGTCCTGATGGACTTTGGGCTGACTCGGATGGCCGATTGTTCATTGAGACCGATGGGAACCAATCGGATGACGAGAACACAATCAACAATCAACTATTGGTTATGGACACCAACTCCGGCGAAATTCGGAGACTGTTCACGGGAGTAAGTGGATGCGAAATCACTGGATTGGCTGTGACTCCCGATCAAAAAACGATGTTCATCAATATTCAGCATCCAGGAATCGAGGCGCGTTCACCGCACACCGGGCGCACGTTTCCGGATCTGGGTGGCGTGAATGCAATTCCACGTGACTGCACTGTCGTCTTGTATCGCAAAGACGGAGGAATTGTTGGATCGTAGCTCTTCGGTGGCCGCCTCAACACATTCGAAGTGAGTGGACCATTTGTCGATGGATGAAGCACTTCGTTGTACTCATAGGCGACTGGGTATTCCGACTGACTACCAAAGAACTAGTGGACTTCCAGTTCAGGTTACGCCAGACGATCTGGTCTCTATTGGATGTGATGTTTTTGGCAGACCTCAGCGATTGCGAGCCGATGCCGCAGAAGCGTGGTCAAGTATGCAAAGTGCTGCAAATGAAGAAGGAATCGAGGTTCAAATAGTTTCTGCATTCCGTTCTGTTGAATACCAGACGTCTTTGGTGGAACGGCTACTGAATCAGGGACAATCGATCGAAGATATCTTGACCCGCGTTGCCGCGCCCGGGTTCAGTGAGCATCAAAGCGGATGTGCTTTGGACTTGACAACTGAGCACACCGAACCGCTGGAAGAGGAATTCGAAGAAACTGCTGCCTTTGAGTGGTTGACTATCAAAGCTTCAAAATTCAGTTTCTATCTCTCCTATCCGAGAGGGAACGAATTTGGAGTAATTTATGAACCTTGGCATTGGTGCTATCGAATCAAGGCAGATTGAGACGCGGAAACACAACTCGGCCATTGTCAATGCATTTTCCGATCAAGTCGTGAAGCGAATTCTGAGGCAAACAAGTCAGTAGAGCGGATTACAGTTGCTTGCATACACTCCACTTGTTAGACATGACATCATTCGCGACTTCTGCAGTCGCGGGCTTGTCGTACTTTCTCCCGAGTCATTGGGAATTCCAATAAACGTTCACAAGTGCATCTACGAAAGTGAATTAGCTCAGCTGAGAGATCGCAAGCCAGTCACTTGTAGCTCGGTACCCGAAATTCTTGACATACTAGATTCGCCAGGTGTGCAAACTGCGTGCAATGCTGTACTTGGAGAAAATTGGGCGATAGTCCCTTTTACCCACAATACTCCTTTCTTGAGTGGGTCACACGACCAACATTGGCACAAAGACGACAACGGTCCATTCAACGCGAGGAAACATCGGCACCATCACGCTGTTCAAGCTGAGCTTCTTTACTTCCCTCAGGAAGTTCGCGAGGACATGGGGCCTACTGCGACTGTGCCCTACTCGCAGTACTGGACGTTCAACCACGAAGAGAATCAGGACAACTTCGCAGGAGCGGACCATCTCGACTTTGCATACCAACTGGACGGAATGGAGAGAATTCCGGTTAGTGGCCCAAAGTCAGCATATACACAGGAGGACATCGTCAATCGCAACACCAATCACGACAAGCGACTGCGTCAAACCGTACTCAATCTGAATTGGCCGCTCAATGAACCTTTTGAAGTTGGTCCTCTCAAGCCCGGAAGCGTTGTGCTCTACTCGCACAATCTACTCCATCGGGGAAACCACCGCCGGGATGACTGGAATACGTGGAAGGACAATCCTCGATTTATGTGGCGATTCTGGCTGTATCGAACAACTGAGTCCACCGATGTAGAACCAAACTCCATTGACTGGCGTACGACTAGGGACGACCTGACCGGTATTGAGAGAACCAGCCACGACGACGGAATCGCGGCGACGTGGAACTACCATTGGCGGTGGATGCATTCAGGTTCTATTTTCAGAACACAAAAATCTCAAAAGACTTCGAACCAAGCGGCTTCTCAATCTGAGCTTGAGGAACTCCAAGAGGAGTTGTTGAGCCTCGGAGACGAAAACGAACCCACTAGGATTGGGGCTGCGTACAAACTCGCCGAGAGATCCGATTGTTTCAACGCTTTGAATGTGCTTGAAGAAGCCCTCCACAGCGACCGTGAAAGTGTACGGCGCGCTGCGACCTATGGACTGGCTGCTACCGGGTCCATATCCACTCAATTCCTTCTTGGCTCGACCAATTCTCCTGTCAGGTGGATTCGCAAAGCAGCGGTTTTTTGTCTTGGTGAAACTGGTGCAATTCATCAAGAAGTACTCCAACGCATCGAGTACTTACTCCTGAACGATTCATCGATTTATGTTCGGAGTGTTGCCGCCGCCGCACTTGGGTGTTTTGTTAGAAGATCCGCATCCAAAGATTCCGGTCGACAATTGATTCCATTGGCTGTCAACGCACTCCTTGACAGCCTCAATGTAGAGGTCAATCGACTTGCAATGGATCGAGCGCAGGGACGAAGCATCAAGCTAGTACGGCCTACTGACGAATGTGATGTCTGTGAAGGGATTGGTATAGATTACGGCCAAGATCGATTCGAGCCGGTACGTTCGGCCGTTAGAGAAAATGTCCTTTGGTCTGTAGTGATTATGTGCTCGCATGGACCGAGTCTGCTTGGTCGATCATTGAATCCTTTGATTGAGACACTGACTCAAATCATCGAGACCGAAGAGAACATATTCGTCGCTGGATTTGCAATGGATGCCTTGAATCGCCTAGCTCAGAGGACTGAGCTCAACGAACCGCAGAAGAGGGAACGATTGCACAAAGCGTTGCGTACCTCTCCAACGTTACCAATAGAGTGTCTTGCTCGAGGCGGAATGCCAAGATCAGAAATTCAACAATTGAGTATTAAGCCAGGGACCACGAAATTACTCTAAGTCCTTTTGGGTGAGCTGACTTACGATTCGTTCAGCAACTCTTGTGAAAAGTCTCTAAGGTTCGTGTATGCCCATTTTGGGCTTTCATCGGAAGTCTTGGTCGCTCCCGGTTTTCCTTCGGTTCTATCGATCCAAACCGAATCAATTCCGAGTACGTTAGCGGGAGCGATGTCATGAAAGACGCTCTGTGCTACGTGTAACAGTCTGCCCGTGTCACCAAGTTCTGCAATCGCAGCTTCAAACATCTTCCTGTTCGGTTTGTAGTAGCCGGTGTCTTCGGCCGTAATCACATAGTCGAAATCTATTTTTAGAGACGCGCTCGTGATGGCAAACAAGTCGTTGTCGGTATTTGTGATTACTGCGAGCTTAAAGTTCCTTTTTAACGACGCAAGAGCATCCACGGTGTCTTCAAATGGAATCGCGCGTGCAATGCACTCTTCAAAAACACTGAAGTCGTCATCTCTTGGTTTGAATCCGAGACGAAATCCATATCTTTCCAAGACTCTGTGAAGCACGCTTCTATACGAACCACCTCGACTCTGTTCTTCCGGCTCCCAGTTTGCGAAGTACTCGAGCACTACGTCATTGTTCATGTTTGCATCATGCGACTGCAGCAATTCCTGAAGAGTGTTGACGATTGAAGACTCCCAATCCACCAGTGTCCCGTAGCAATCGAAAGAAATAGTGTCGTAATCGCTTACATGGGGATGAGACACTAACTTCGATCCAGCTTCTGAGTCACAATCTTGGCAATCAACAGCCCGTAGAAACTATCTCCCGATTCGAATAGCCATCCCAAGTGGTCTTCGCAATTCCCGCAGGTTGCAATTTTCCATCGATAGCCAGGAAACCACGTGTCCGCATGAAAGGCGGTGCCCATGGTTGAGCAACCAAGCGCGTGCCGATAGCTTCGGAAGTGATGAACTACGCCGTAGGGATTTACAAATTCATGCTCAGTCGCGCCTTGGATCTCATATGTGTCTGCCGCGTCAGCCAGTACGTGCGAACACCTACTGCAGACAACCACACTCTCAGGTCTAGGCGGTATCCATTCCAGTTCTTCTTCGAGGATGTTGGTTAACGTTTCTAGCTCAGCCATTGGGATGGACTACGAATCGGGCCAATTTGATGATTATCACAATAACACTGTACCAGATAACGAGCGGAACCATCTATCGTTCAGCAAGTTGCCGATTGCGACGAGTTTAGTGGGTACCCGCAATTACTCGGTGAAGAAATACATGAAGATCGAATCCACATCGGGAAACGAGGCTGTTGGTTTTCTTAGAGCTTTAGGATTTCCGCGATGGATTGTCCCTGAAGCAGATCGAGACCGGGGGCATCGGGTAGAGCCTTGAAAGCCTCACGCAGGTTTTCCGACCACATCCGACGCAACATCAACAAGTACTCGTTATCCTCGTCTAGACTGCGGTGGATAGCCGAAGCGTAAGAATCTTTCAAGTAGACCAAGTACTCAATAGGTGGACCCACCACCGCACTACTTCGCATGGTGGAATCCATTGATACAAGTCCACACATCACCGCACTTGACAGTGTCGTTTCATCTTCGACTATACGATCAAGAATCGGTTTGCCATATTTCACTTCACCAACCTGTAGATAAGGTGTAGACGAACTGGCATGCACGAAATTCCCCTCGGGATAGACGTGTATTAGTCCTGGAGGGTCTTGCTTGAGTTGTCCGCCGAGAATGAAAGACGCTTCGGGCCTGAAGTCCTTTTCCAAGCGCTTATTTGCGTGTTTATTCTGCTCAGATACTGAAATTCCACCAATGTACTCCGCAGCCTCGTCCAACGTTGATACTGTGTTCAGAGAAATATGAGAATGCTCTCTTAAGTCGCGTTCGACATGAGCGACAACACCCTGAGTTGTTGCGAGATTTCCGGATGCGAGCAACACCAGAAACCTATGTTCGTGCTTGAAAACATGCATCTTGCTGTAGGTATTGATGTGATCAACACCTGCATTCGTGCGCGAATCGGAAACAAAAACTAATCCTTCGCGAGTCGAAATGCCCAAGCAATATGTCATGCGACTTTATTGGTCATGCATGATGGGATGCAAATAGTCATTGCACGTGGCGATCAATCCCTCTCTACCAAGAGTAACACTGTCCGATGTATTTCTCCACGTCTGGCTAACAAATGATTGAGACGCATTTTCGAAAACTAAACCGACGATTGAATTTCGACCAATCTCCGACCATGACGTGGAGGGTATCGTCACCAAGGCCAGACTTCTTTTTGTCGTGCCTCGCAATGAATCTATAAGCTTAGCTCCCGTTTCGGACGAAGTGTCGGAGTGCGGAATTTGCAGATAGTGTTTTGCACATTCCTTGGTCGTATGAGAAGCGGATCTGTAAATAGATCTTGAATCGAACAAATGTGATAGAAGACCAAAAAACTATCTTCTTTTCGATCGTGGCAAGAGTTTGCCTACCGAGGTGAATGAGCCCATCTCAAGTGCGAGTTCGATTTAAGCACAATTAGCATTGATTCTGAGTATCAGAGTTGAGCGAGTAGAGATCCACGCAGGCATGAGTGTGAAACACCGAAGAGATCCAGCAATACGAGAGCAATGGTCACTCTTTACCATTTGTCTCAAAGTCACTGAGACCTGCAGTTCAATGCTAGATAGAGCTGGCTTACATATAGCAATGCTAGGTACTTTGTTTCTCCTGCTCCCTTCCGCATGTAGCCAGATGAATAAGGATTCTTCTATGCCGAAAGCCCCCATCGCAGACAGACGAGATCATGTTGCTGAGCACCACGGAATTGCGATTACCGATCCATATCACTGGTTGAAAGATGAAAGCTATCCAACAGTAGACGACGAGGATGTTCTGGAATATCTTCGACAGGAAAACAGCTATTTTGAAAAATTCATTGAACCAATTTCACCTCTTGTAGACCGAATTTTCGAAGAACTAAAAGGTCGCCTAGATAAGGAAGATGCGTCGGTTCCGGTAAAAGACGGCAAGTTTGTCTACCAGTCGAAATATGAGACCAATAAACAGTATCGCGTACATATGCGGTGGCCAGTAGCAACGGCAGGAGAAGATCTACTTGGTGCGGATCCGGAAAAAGTAAGAATTCTCATCGACGAGAATGAACTAGCAGGGAAATCGGACTACTTTTCGCTGGGTAGCTTTGCAGTTAGCCCGGATGATGAACTTCTAGCTTACAGTACCGACCATGATGGAAGCGAACGCTACAAGTTACGAATCAAGTATGTCGACTCCGACGAGCTACTTTCCGAAGAAATTGAAAACGTCACTGGATCAGTCGTATGGGCCGACGACGGCAAGAGTTTCCTGTATGTGACTCTGGACGAGAATCTCCGTCCAAATCGAGTTCTTCATCACATCTTGGGATCGGACCCTGCGGACGACCGAGTGGTCTATGAAGAACACGACGGAGGTTTCTTTGTCGGCATCTCTCGGACGACATCTCGAAAATTCGCGCTTCTGTCTACGGGCGACCACGTGACCTCAGAGATCAGAATTGTGGAACTCAACGATCTTTCTCAAGAACCTCGCGTAGTATCGCCACGAAAGAAAGACCATTACTACCAAGTCGATCATCGACTTGAATCGCTTCTCATACTGACTAACGACACCCACAAGAACTCTCGACTGGCCACGACCGCTGAGAATGCGATTGGACCCGAGCATTGGGAAACTGTTTTGGAGGCATCGGATGAGCGATATATCACCCAAATGCAAGCACTTCAAGATCGAGTCGTTGTTGGAGCACGCGAGGAAGGGCTTGACCAAATTCTGTTCTCAAATGATGAGGGAAAATTTGTTCGTGTCCAGTTCTCAGAGCAAGCGTACAGTGCAGGATTTCATTACAGTCGCGAAGAAAATCCCACTCATTTGAGAATTGCCTATTCATCGTTGGTCACTCCGAGGCAGGTCTTCGATTACTCCTTCGATTCCGGCGAGCGAATTGTTCGGAAGACCCAACGAATTCCCAGCGGCTACTCATCCGAACTATATTCGACCGAGCGACGCTGGGCGACTTCGCACGATGGTGTTCGGATTCCCATTTCAATTGCGTATCGCAATGACACACCGTTAGACGGATCCGCGCCCTTGTATCTAGGAGGCTATGGTGCATATGGGATCAGTGAAGACCCTTACTTTTCAACTAGTCGACTCTCTTTGCTCGACCGTGGATTCGTTTTCGCAATAGCTCATATTCGGGGCGGCAGCGAGATGGGTTACCAGTGGTATGAGAGCGGCAAGTTAGGCAAGCGCACAAACACCTTTTTAGATTTCATTAGCGTAGCGCGCTACTTGATCGATGAGAAATTTACAAGCGAAGGTCGCATCGCAATTTCAGGTGGAAGTGCAGGGGGCACTCTCATGGGAGTTGTAACAAATGATGAGCCCGCTCTTTGGGGAGCTGTAGTTTCTCACGTACCTTTCGTGGATGTGCTCAATACTATGCTCGACGCGACACTGCCACTCACGCCCATTGAGTGGCCTGAGTGGGGAAATCCAATTCTGGACAAAAAGGCTTTCGAGTACATTCGTTCGTACTCTCCTTATGACCAAATCAAAGCACAAGACTATCCACCTATGCTTGTAACTGCAGGATTGAACGATCCGAGGGTTACCTACTGGGAACCTGCAAAGTACGTTGCCAAACTTCGTTCACTCAAGACAGACGACAATCTGTTGGTTCTCAGGACACAAATGGGGGCTGGTCATTCCGGAGTTTCCGGTCGTTACGACTCTCTTCGCGAGACTGCAGAAACCTACGGATTTATCCTGACTGTGATGGGCATTAAAGACTAGCTTGTAGTGTAGTTTTGACGTTAGTAGACTCTGTGGTGCCCATTTGAAACGGTACTGCGTTCATGCTAGACAAGGGATCGCAGATCCACTTCAGCATCTGCTAGGGCATCGGGCGCAATTCGTCTGCCAATCAAACGCCGTGAAGCAAGAAATTCTCCCGGATTGTTAACCGAGCTGGATCCCAAAAGCACATCGTTCTTGAAGTGGAAGTACATGAACGAACCAACTTCCTGCTTCTCTCTCTTCACAAATGAATCGGCTTCAGTCGCAAATCCTGCCATTTGAAACTTTACATCGTATTGGTCAGACCAAAACCACGGAACCGAAACGTTTGGCATGGGACTTCCGGCTATGGTCGCAGCGGCACAACGAGCCTGTTCCATCGCGCTCGGTACGCACTCTAGCCGAATCGAACGCCCAAGCAGTTCGCTGCTCTGATTGGAGCAATCGCCTATTGCAAAAATACTCTCGTCCTCCGTTCGACAGTATTCGTCAACTAGGATACCGTCGTTGCAGGGAAGACCAGCATTTCGGGCAAGCTCAACATTGGGTTCAATTCCTATTCCGACAAGTACCAAGTCCGCAGGAACGGAGCGTCCGCCTGCGAGGCGCAACTCTACGCTTTGCGGACAGGTGCTTCGCTCGATTGACTCAACAACGGAGTCATTCATGATCGTGATGCCATTTGATTCGTGCAAATTGTGGAAAAAGTACGAAAGCTCTGGCGTTACGACGCGGGCGAGGACTCGGTCGAGCACTTCAATAACTACTACATCCAGGCCAAGACCTCTGCAGGAGGCAGCCACTTCTAAACCAATATAGCCACCACCAATAATTGCGATTCGCGCGCCAGGAAAGAGTTTCTGCTTGATCTCGTCGCAGTCGCTGATAGATCGAAGGGAACAGATACCTTCTAAGTTTGAGCCTGGTATTGAGAGTATGCGGTTAGATGAGCCAGTTGCTAGGACGAGCGTTTGCCACCCAAGCCTATTCCCATCTTCGAGAACGACTTCTTTGGAGTTGACATTTATTTCAGCAACCCACTCTCCCGTAATGCACTCGATGTTCTTGTCCGAGTAGAACTTTGCTTGGCGAAGATAGACGCGTTCGAGGCCGCATTTGTCCTGCAAGTACTGTTTCGATAGTGGTGGACGTTGGTAGGGAATGTGGTTCTCGCCCGCAACGATCTTGATGGAGTCCGTATACCCACCTTGTCTGAGACTCGCTGCCAACTGACCAGCAGCATGTCCCCCACCAACAACTACAACACCTGCCGGATGACGTCGGGACACCTCGTACTGATCCGAACTCTCTAACTCTTCGCTGGACGAACCAACTTGATCAACTCTTGCGGTCCTGGGCGGGCATCGGAAATGGCATCACGTTGCTTCCGTCGGATTCCATAATCTTGGGTGTACCTTGCTTCTTGACCTCATCGATGCGAATAACCGAGTGAATGGGAACCAAAGTACTGTCTACATCCCCAAATTCCACTCGCAGTTTCTCCTCGGATGGATCGATTACAACTTGTGCAGACTTTCCAAATACGAACTTGCGAAGCTCTACAAATCCATACATCTCGCTTGTGTAGACTTCACGGACGTAAACTTCGTAGATTTGACGAGCGTTATGAAATTGAACCCGATAAAGGTGTCGATTGATTGAGTTCATATTGATGAGAGAAAACCTTGACGGTTTCCGCTGGTGTATTGGCTCGGCCAACCTCCCAGTTCAAAATCAGGAGATTAACCCGAAAACTATCGAAATTATATAGCACTCTAACTTGCCGGTAGGTTCATTTGTGTGTCCTAGCATTGCCCAGAGGACTTGCAGTTCAAGTGTCAGCTGTTTCCTCGGCACTGTCGGCACGGAGTATGCGAGTTGAGTACATCAAGGCTCCAAGCAGAATGAGCAACAATGCCGAGCCCACCAACAACGCGTACTCGTTCAATTGCAGTACGACATACAGTGCGACGTACAAAACCAACAACATTGAAAACACGGAAACTGCAACGGACGGGCTTCTGCTAGCAAACCAAACATATGCTGTGTTCATTGACGCCAATATTGCGGCCGCAATTGCATATCCCGGTCCGAATCCGATATGTTCTGACAGCGACAATACCATTAGGAAGAACAGAACGAGCCCAACACCCACGACACCGTATTGGACAATGTGCATTTGAGTCCGCGAAACCAGTTCAATGCAGATGATGCCAATCATCGTCATGACGACAAACAGAATTCCGTACTTTATCGAACGTTCTACGGCTCGATAGGGTGTGTTCAAGGTGAGAATTGAAAAGCCCAGATCAGAGCTAAAACGAGAATTTCTCCTGAGCGCAGAAATCGTTTCATCGAATTCTGTGACTGTTAGTTGGGCCGGAAATCCACGAGAAAGCGCATGAGTCGTCCATGACGCAGAAAATCCACTATCGGTTACTTCACGTTCGTCTGGCAAATAGCGACCATCAAAACTTGGATGAGGCCAATCCGAATTCATCGAAACAACCGTTTTGTCTCCGACCGGAAGCACAGAAAAACGTCCTGTTCCTCGAAGTTCGACCTTGACACTGACAGTCCCGCCTTCAATCAGTTTGGATCTACTTAATTCAGTTTTCACGATGTTCCCAATAGCACCCATTTGGGATGAAGTCTGTTCTTCTAGCGCATCATCGTTCCAGTGTATTGTTGCACTCCGCACTCCCCGACTATCTGTGATCCCGACGGCTATCGCAGCATTCTGTAATTCTCCAGGTAGAGAACTTTCGGCAACCGGGGCAAACGTAGCGGTAGCTATTACAGTTGCACTGAATACGGGTATTCGGTATATCCCTCGATTGCGCATCTCGTGGGAGGATTCAAGCGAAAGAGTCAAATCGATCGGCATGAGCACGAGAGTTTCCGTTTTGAACTCTGATGTCGACGTTCTAACTTCAGTCTTGGTTTCAGCCAAAAGCATCGGGCCGGAAAATGACTGATTGTCGGACCAAGCTTGAGCAACGTCGGCTACGGCATCCTCATAGTAGTCCTGGCGCTCGAAAACAAGGACCAAGATTAAGAAGAGAGGAATCATTAGACCAACAATGATTCCGGAGACGAGAATGAAACGCAGGGTTACGGGTTCGATATTGAACATGCTTAGTGTCTTCCTTGAACAACTCTACCGCAGCTAAGCTAAGTGATAGACAGATTGGAAATCCATTTCCAACAATTGGATCAGATAATAGCAAGCAACACCCCTCTTATTCCACCGACTTTGTTAATAAGTCGCGTCGATTCGAAAGGCTATCAGATGGGCTTTCCATCTTAGCGACTCGTTAGTTATCGCTATCACGATAAACCTTCAGATTCCAATCACAAAGAAATCGAACTTCCTTCTGCTCTGAGTTGAACTTTCCAACCGACGGTCCGGTTGTCTAGCGCACTACTCTCGAGTGCTCCGCACGCTATTCACTTCTATCGGATGAATCGCTAACATGACGCATTAGAGTGTAAAGATTGAACGACTTTCAAGAGCTTTAATCCATGGATGCCCAGAGAAGTATCGGCCTAGTTGGTCTTGTGGGATTCCTACTCTGGATGCCACTTGGCTGCAATCATTTGGATGAGAATAAGCTGTACTTTAGTAGTTTCCTAAATATTTCATACGGTGCGGCAGAGAATGTGGACCCTGCATTAACCAGCCTCGATATTCACGTTCCTAGAAATGCAAGAGATGCGCCCGTGCTCGTATTTGTGCATGGTGGCAGCTGGGCGTTTGGAGACAAGCATTTGTACCACTCGACCAAACTTCCTTTTCTTCTTAGCCTGGGCTATGTAGTTGTAAGTCCCAACTACAGGTTGAGTACGGATACGATCAAACATCCAAACCACGTGAACGATGTTGCAGCTGCACTTCGCTGGACCGTTGACAATATCAAAAATTTTGGCGGCGACCCTGGCGGGATTTACCTAATGGGACATTCAGCTGGTGCCCACTTAGTCAGTCTACTGACGCTCAGTGACGAATTTCTAACAAACGTTGGACTAGATCAATCAAGAATTCAAGGAGTAGTCATGGTCGATACTGCAGCATATGACATGGTCAAGACTATGGAAAGCTTGAGCAACACTCCTTCAAGTTATTTTCATAAGGCTTTCGGTAAAAAACTAGAAACATGGATTCATGCCTCGCCATTGCATCAAATTCAAGAGAATCGAGACTATCCTCCGTTTCTGGTGTTGGTCGCAAGTCCAGTGTTGATGCCTATTGCAGACCAGTTGAAGACAATTCGGGAAAGAAAGTGGGAAAGAGTTGTTGAATTCAGCGAGAGGCTACGACAGACAGGAGCCTCGGTTTACACCGTGGATGCTATGCAGTACAAGAGCCATCGAACAATCAACGAGCATCTCGGCAATAGACGAGATTTACCAACCTCAGTCTTGCAGCAATTTCTTGAGTTTACCGAGGCTTCACGAACCGATCAGAGCCTTCCCCAAGAGCCGAGTGTAGCAAGTGTCTTCAGCGTACAAGGCAGCGAGTGGCATACAGCTCGGCGAGACCTTGGCGACTACACCGCCGATGTTGTAATTCGTTTTCGGGACCAGAATGGTGACAATCGCATCGACCGAAGTGAACTGCAGGGGATTGAAGTCACCTATTTTGAAGGATGGGACTTGGATTCGGATGGCGCCATATCGAAGGAGGACATCGTTCGGGGCTATGAGAAACTCGAACCTAACTAGCTAACCAAACCATTCAACTACTTGTCTCATAAAATCTACTGAAATCAAGCAGCAATAGTCATTCGCTGGTGCAAAAAAGGTTTTCCGTCGCAATATGTCCATTTCCAATCAAATCACACAGCCTCCCTACAACGCAACGTTCATGGGTGTCGCGGTAGGAGCCGCAAATCACTACGGTTTAAATCTTACTCCTATGGAGTTTTACTGTGAGTCGGGGTTTGCGTTTGCACTCAACATAGCCGCAGACCTCTGTCCCAGCGGACCCTATTGCTGGAACCACGAATCTGTGTTGGAAAACTTGAGCCAAATGGGACTCAACTTCAAGCACCTTCCCCTAAGCTACAAGACCTCCAATCGAAATGACATAGTTGAAGACGCCGTCTCTGCAGCGAGAGAAGCAGTTTTGTCCATAGAAGCACTCGAGCATCAGCTGGTTACCCAAGCAAATCAAGTGGAGCTCGAGTTGTCACTACCTTGGGGTCCCGATGTAGATGCTTGTTTAAGCAAAGTGGCGATTGATGATCTACACAAAGACGAACCACCTATCTTTGGGTTCTACAGGATTGACAAGGGAAATACGGTCAACAAACGAATGCGTGTACTTCAAGGTCTTGAGTGCGCACTGCAAATGTTTACAAATTCTGATCGGTTTCAAATTGAAGGTTATCGATTCGGACCTAGTGCTTACCAGGTGTGGGTAGACGCCCTACGCGCAGATGAATTCAATGCGCATGGTCATTGGTGG
>JAPOXO010000054.1 GCA_026707045.1 Gammaproteobacteria bacterium
CCAAAACCCCAATGGGCTCTCCTCCAAGGGCACGGATCATCGCAAAAGCCTCAGCCTTTGTTGCACCATCGGTAACCACATCGTCCAAGATCAAGACTCGCGAAGAATCTAGTTCGGCACCTATCAACTCGGAGGCTTCGCCGTGTTTCTTTCGCTCCTTTCGATTGAACGCAACTTTGACGTCTTGGCTCATGTCCGTCAAAGCTATGGCAGTCGCCGTCGCGAGCGGTATTCCCTTATAGGCCGGCCCAAACAAAATGTCAGGCACCAAGTTCAAGTCGTAGATGTACTTGGCGAACACGTATCCTAAGTTTGACAGCGTACGGCCCGAAGAAATATTGCCGAGATTGAAGAAATAGGGACTACTTAGCCCGGATTTCAGAATGAAGTCCCCGAACACAAGAACACCAGCATCAACCATTTCTCCAATGAAGGCGGTGTTTGCTTGCATTAGGAAGTAGTGGCCGATTCTTGCAGAGCGAACAGTTCCGAAATTCCCTTACTTGCGAGTGCGATCATTTCTTCCAAGTCTTGTTGTGGAAAAGGAACTCCTTCGGCAGTTCCCTGAACTTCGACAAATCCGTGTCTCTGCATCATGACGACATTGAAGTCAGTATCGGCGTGTGAGTCTTCCTGATATTCGAGATCCAATCGTCGTTCATTGTTGACTATGCCGACACTCACTGCTGCGACCCAACCTAAGAAAGCGTTTGGATTCAAGCGATCAAGTGCATCGCGCAAAGCGACGCAAGCACCGGTGATGGAAGCAGTGCGCGTGCCTCCGTCTGCATGGAGCACGTCACAGTCCACCCGAATCGTGCGTTCACCAATACGATCAAGATTGACGGCCTGGCGTAGTGCTCGCCCAATAAGACGTTGAATCTCCACTGTTCGACCAGATTGCTTGCCTCGGGCAGCCTCACGGTCACTTCTGGTGTTTGTAGATCCAGGCAACATCCCATATTCCGCGCTCAACCAACCTTTCCCTGTGTTGCGCAAGAAATGTGGGACACCATGTTCAATATTTGCAGTACAAAGCACCTTGGTGTCGCCTATTTCAATCAGAACTGAACCGTCCGAATTTTTGGATACGCCCCTTCTGATTACAACTGGACGGAGCTCGTCAAGCAATCTACCGTGGGGACGTTGGGATGCATTCACCGTTGATCCCTTCGTACTAGCGGGCATCAAAAAATTATACGAAGGCTAAAATTTTGAAATGACCAATTCAATGACGGCCTTCTCACGTGTTGAAGGAGAAGGATTCATCTGGGAAATTCGATCTGAAAATCACCGTGGACTCGACATTCGAGTCAAACTGCCGGACGAACTTCAGCCTTTGGAACTCGAACTCGTGCAGGCTATGAAATCAAGCACGGCTCGTGGAAAGATTCAGATCTCGTGTAGAGAAAACCGAGTTGCTGTCAACGATTCAGATCAAAGAGAATCCAGAATCTCAAAGCTCGCGGAATCGCTCGAATCGCTTGTGCGGGCTCTACCGCCGAATGTCACCCCGTCTGTAGATCTAATGGCTTTGCTGAGATCATCGGACAACGAATCCGACCAATTCTCGAACGAAGTATCCGATTTGCCCTCCGTGAAGAGTACTTTTGGAAAGGCACTTGAAGCTTTCCACATCGATCGAGAACGCGAAGGTGCGCAGCTTAAGAAGATCGTGCTGGAGAAGGTGCATTGTTGCCATCAGTGTGCACGCGCGCTTCGCAACCAACAAGACGAACAAATCTCCCTAGTTCAATCCAACATCGATCAAAGGCTGGAAAATCTGAATGCGAGCGTTGATCCTCAAAGACTTGCTCAAGAAGTCGCTCTTATGGTGCAAAAGGCAGACTATTCTGAGGAATTGGATAGGATCAATGTTCATCTAGTAGAAATTGAGTCTCGACTGTCAGTTGAGGAGCCCTCAGGACGCAGATTGGTCTTTCTGGCTCAAGAACTGGCTCGAGAAGCAAACACACTGGCTTCTAAAACGCAGTCTGGGCACTGTTCTCTGCTCGCAGTAGATCTTAAGGTTCATGTCGACCAAATACGCGAGCAAGTTCAAAATATTGAGTGACTAGCCACTCCGATACCCCTAAGAAGGGGCGAATATTCATCTTCTCCGCCCCTTCAGGCGGAGGAAAAACTATGCTGGTGCGACGGTTGCTCACTAACGACAGGACTTTGGTTGCATCCGTATCTACAACTACTCGGCCTCCTCGAGAGAAGGAGAAAGAAGGCGTCGATTACAACTTCGTCAGCGAACCAGAGTTCCAGCGTCTCGTTGAATCTGGCGAGTTCCTTGAACATGCCCATGTTTTTGGCCATCGTTATGGAAGCCGACGCCAAATGGTCGAAAGTTTGAAATCAAGGGGATTGGATGTGCTGTTCGATATCGACTGGCAAGGTGCAAGGAGCATCAAGAACGAATACCGGGACAGTGCCAGTTTTTTCATTGTTCCTCCCTCGGAGCAAGAGTTGCGACGAAGACTTGAAGAACGTGGTCAAGACTCGCAAAGTGTGATCGATTACCGAATGTCTCAGGCCAAGTCCGAGATGTCTCACTACAATGAATTCGACTATGTGATCGTGAACAACGACCCCGACGAGGCGTACGAAACGCTCATTAGCTGCATCGCCTCAATTAGAAAGGGCTCTCCAGCACAGGTCCCAGATGTCTCACACATCGTCCAGTCAATGCTCGATATACGGGACTAGATTCTTATGACTTCTTGCAAATAAATTCAATCGACTCAACAGTAGACAGGATCAGACATGCCCCAAACTTCATTGCCCGAAGGCAATCCAAAAGATCTAGGATTTGACGAAGGACGTCTAGCACAGATTGGACCTGAGATGCAGAAATATGTGGACGACCTTCGCGTTCCACATTTGGTGACATTGCTGGCGCGGCACGGCAAGCTCGTGCATTTTGAATCGCGTGGGGTACTTGACTTTGATTCCCAAGTTCCCGCACCAAAGGACACCCTCTGTCGGATGTTCTCAAATACTAAACCGATTGCCGGTGTAGCAACTCTAATCCTCTATGAACGTGGCGTGCTTACTCCGGACGACCCTGTCGCAAAATTCCTCCCGGAATGGTCGGACTTGCGGGTTATCTCGCCCACCGAGCCCATGTTTCCACGTCGCGCTCGAAGACAAATGACCATTAGGGATCTCATTACAAACACAACGGGACTAACTAATCTGGCATTCGCTCCAGGTTATTTCCGTAACCAGTACCGTGAAACTCTCGAAAAAATAGGCTGGGTGAGGCCTCGCGAAGGATCTGAGCCACAGGAACGCCTATCAAATCGGGAGCGCGTGCGAGCATTGGCTGAACTGCCTTTGAGCGCACATCCTGGCGAGAGCTTCGTCTATCACGCTGGCTATCCTGTCCTTAGCGCGCTGTTGGAAGAAGCATGTGGACAGAACCTCGAACAATTCTTTGGTGAAAACATCTTCCAACCCCTACAAATGAACGACACTGCCTTCTACTTGAAAGATGGCGCATTACCTCGTTTTGCTGCAATGTACACGCCTCGCGAAATCGATGGAAAGATGCAATTGTCCATCCAAGACAAAGCTGAAACGAGCGAGAAAAACGTTGGACCGAGAACAGAATTTGGAGGAGGTGGAGACTCTGGAGGAGTTCTGTCGACGGCTAGCGATTATGCGAGATTTGGACAAATGCTGTTGAACGGTGGTGAACTGGACGGCGTTCGAATTCTTGGTCGAAAGACAGTCGACATGATGATCGGCAACCATACAGGCGACATGACAATCCCTATGACAGGACCAGGATTCCATTGGGGATTGGGAGTTGCAACCTACCATGGACGTGACCGGTTTCCCTTGATCAGATCAGTGGGCACCTACGGATGGGGAGGTGCAGCGGGCACAACCTACTTTGCAGACCCACAGGAAAGCATGCTTGGAGTTGTTTTGACTCAAGTTACTAATCACGGAGCCATGCCCAACAATACCTACCAAGAAACGTTCCAGCGATTGGCCTATCAGTCACTGGTCTGAGCATTGACTATAAGGCCGAGCTGATAGTCGATTTCAGGCGTTTCTTTTTCATCAGTGCTGTTCGCAGCATTGACTCATTCGCCTCAAGCATAGAAAAAACTGCAGGATGAATTCACCGAGTCAACACTTCAAGTCGGTAAATGGAGTCAAGATTTGCTACTTCGTGTGGAATGAGTCCGCGGAGAATGCGGTATTGCTCATCCATGCGACCGGTTTTCATGCTCGATGCTGGGATTCGACCGTCGCATATTTGGGACCTCAATTCAAGGTCATTGCTTTAGAACTGCGAGGTCATGGCAGGTCGGAAAATAAACCGCCCTACGATTGGTTGACCTTTGGAGAAGATTTGAAGCGATTCGTTAAAGACCTTGACCTTTCGAATGCCGTTGGTGTCGGTCATTCAATGGGCGGACATTGCTTGACACAAGCATGTGCAGTTCATCCGGAGTGCTTTAGGGCACTATTGCTAGTCGATCCTGTAATAGCAGACCCACGAAACTACCCTGCAATCGACTCGGTATCGCAGTGGGACTCTGTCGATTCGCATCCGATCTCGCGTAGGCGCAACGAGTGGAAATCCGCCGATGAAATGTTTGAGAACTTCAGGAATCGACATCCGTTCAGCATTTGGAAGGAAAAATGTCTGATGGACTATTGCAAATGGGGCCTCCTGAAAAATTCGGAGGGTTCCTACAACCTTGCGTGTCCACCTCGTGTGGAGGCATCGATTTACGTGGGTTCGCGAACAAGCGACGTGTCTGCGTTATGTAGGAAGATACGGCAACCGGTAGTTGTAATGCGTGCTCAACCCATCAACCGAGCATCTCAAAAGCTCGACTTCTCGAAGTCGCCCACATGGCCCGACCTTCACCGACAGTTTGCTCAGGGAGAGGATAGATACCATCCCGAACTCTCGCACTTCATTCCAATGGAAAGATCAGATCTTGTGGCTCAGGAGGTAAGCCGTCTGAGCCAGCTTTGACTTTGATCAGCCGACTCTGATGCGTACTTCCAGAATTCCGAGAACCTGTAGCCCCACAAGAACAGTACAACAGACAGTAAGACTCCGGGTATTAGTCCAATCAACGGACTGGTCTGATGAACGAACTCGCCAAGCATGAGCGAAGAAATCGGGGATGCCAGCATGAAACCAAAAAGCATGACCGCAAGAATTTGGGCTCTTTGATGTTCCGGCGCTAGTTCCTGAACAGTACTTCGCATCAATGTCGAAGTCACTCCCATATTCAAGCCCCAACACGCAACCAACAACAAGAAAATCCACTGTGGTGGACGAACAAGGAGCAAGAGAAGAAAGACAGCTCGGGTCAGTTGTAACAGGACAACTAATCGGCCAGGTCGTTTGATGGGCATGAATGCAAGTAAGAGAAAATTGGATGAAATACTTCCAAATAGGAAAAAGATGCCGACTAACGATAGAAGCTCGGCATGCCCTCCATAAGTTCCGGTTGCTATTAGAGGCACGACGACAATGTAGCCTCCTGCGTTGAACAGCGCAGAGACACTGTTAAGCAGTATGACTTCCCGAACAAGCCGTATCTTCCATGCTGCGACGAATCCCGATACAAGGTCTAGTCTGGCGCGGCCGACTGGTCTTACGGTGGGGATTCCAATCAGGGCGACACCAGAAGCAATAAAAAGAGCTGAGGTGGTGATTAAGACCCAAGACAATCCCAAGGACTCCAATGGAGCCATCAGATACATTGCGAGCATGCTTAGCAAACTTGGGACAATAAAGACGATCGCAATTGATCTTTGAATGTCGGTGCGGCTAACCTTGTTGATGACTGCCTGTCGTGAGGGGTCGACAAACGCGTTCCAGATTGCCATTGTCACCGCGAAAGCAGTTATGTGCCAGGTCGACAAATTGGAAAGGGCTCCAATCACCACCAATGGCGCACATGCGGCTAACAGCGTAAAAACAATCAGAAACCGTTTCGTTTCGACTCGATCTGCCACGATTCCGCCAATGAGGAGTACTACGAGTGGCATCAAACTGATCAGGGCCCGGTTCTGTCCGAACACGTTTGCAGATTCCTTGAGCACACCAAGGAATACCCAACTGACAAATAGATTCTCTAGACTGATTCCCGAAATCCAGAGGCTTGAACTAGTCAAGTAGGCCGGAAAAGCAATTCGTGACGGCTTTTCTAGAGTCGGGGCGTTTAGTGGGAATTCGTTAGAGGACGTCAAATCAACGAGGCGTTAACGTACTGCGTCCAAGTATTTACGGGCTGCTTCCAAGTGCTCCTCAACATTCGTGTTTCCGGCGTTGTGTGTCGCAATTGCCAAGTGAGTACATCCAAGATCTGCCCACCGTTGAGCATGTCGCTTCCAACGCTCAGCTGTTCCTCCTCGATATTGCGCTTGAGCCTGAATACCAAATCCTTGCCAAGACAATCCGTTTTCCTCACGAATGCGCTTCATCGTTGCGATGGCATTCGCCGAGAGATCGTTAGGCGTCCCAAGTGGAAACCATCCATCTCCAATTAACGCACATCGCTTAAGTAGCGGAGGAGCAATTCCTCCGAACCATATGGGTATGGTTCGGTTGGGTCTAGGCAATATCGATGCATGGGTCACTGTGTGGAACCGGCCGTCAAACTGCAAAGAGTCGTCCAGCCAAAGCCTTCTCATAAGCGCGACCTGTTCTGCCTGACGAGATCCTCGATGATCGAAAGGTACATCAAGTGCCTCATACTCAACCTCGTTCCAACCAGTTCCAATTCCCAAGCGAAAGCGATAGTTGGAAAGAATCGCAAGTTCGGCCGCTTGTTTTGCAACTAGAGCGGTTTGACGTTGTGGAAGAACTAGAACAGAAGTAGCAAATTCAATAGTCTCGGTGACAGCGGCCATAAACGCAAAAATTGTGAACGGCTCGTGAAAGGCAACATTCTTGTCATAGGGACCTGTCCAATCTTTGTGCCAATTTGGATCAGCACCTAAAACATGATCGTAAATGAGCATGTGATCTGCCTCCAGGTCCCGGTCCGCTCCGACGGCGTAAGACTTAATGGCTTCGGGGTCTGTTCCGATTTCGTTATGTGGGAGAACTACACCAAATTTCACTTCTCTGGACTTCACATGCTTTCTTGCGGGCGATTATGCATGTATCCCGCTGAAGCCGCTTCGGTGGCCCAAGTTTGTGCGTTTCACAAATTTGTTTCGCAATGGATTCACTCCAAAAGTTTCAAGCCTGAACGGACCACTCAACACCTGCTTCACTTTTCGAATCTGTCTCCGTAATAAAATGTGAGCGTCCTTGTACTTTTTTGCCCTGTGTGGCATTCATTTCGGGCGTCTGCTGGTGTGCAAGGAATGGTAATTCCTGCACATGTTAGTTAGTCCTGAACGATATGACCAATCAGTACCATTGAGATGAAAATAGGTGAGTGGAAATCAGCGGGGTCCGTAGCCCCGCTCTATCAAGAACTAAGACAAATCGGACTGGAAACCAACATCGCCGAACTTGATGCGTTCGGTTTTACAGTAGTACCACCGGAGAAAGTGGGCCCTCCCGAATTTTGCCAGGCAGTCCGAGAAGCACTCGAGAAGACAATGCTTCGACGGTATGGGCCAGACGGACTTTCGGTTGATCGCTGGAAAAACGTGAACGATATTCAGCGTTTTATGTTGTGGGAGGATCCGATTTTTGAGAAACTGTCCTACAACCCAGCAGGTTTGGGGCTTGCACAATACTTGCTAGGCACAGACTGTGTTCTCAGTCTCTGTGCGGCATGGGTAAAGGGACCTGGAGAAGTGCGAACGGGTATTCATGGCGACTACCTCGATCCTGCCATCCAAGCTCAGCCTGAACGGGTTATCAATTGCAACATGCATTTCATGCTGACCGACTATTCCAAGGACGACGGCGCGATTTCGTTTGTTCCCGGAAGCCATAAATGGCGACGCCAAGTGACCGCGGCAGAAGCTGAAAAGTGGAAGGACGAAGCCTACCCCGTAGAAGCGGAAGCGGGTTCAATGGTGATCTGGGGGAACCACACATGGCATGGTTCCTACCCTAAAACGACTCCCGGATTGCGCATGACTCTACAGTGCGAATACATGCGTCGTAGACATCAGCCAGAAGAGGCATACCGTGAAACCGTGACTCAGGAAGCACTAGATAGAAATCCAGTTCGATTTGCCGGACTCATGGACGTATACAGCCTCTTTCCCTTCGGAAAGAGCGATTGGGATATCGACCGATTGACGGATGCTGAGACCGGTGCGAAAGGCGGACAATCGATCAATCAGTATCGAAGCCTGTTTGATACGGAACCCGCACGAGGTAGAACCACTCTAAGGCCGAAATACGACTACATGCACCATGATGGAAAGATGACCTCGGAACGCAACAAGGAACGCATGGACCGTAGATCAGCGACCTCCAAGAAAAAGATCGCGGCGGGTTAGGTAGAACAGAGCATTCTCGGTCGAATCACAACCAAAAACTCATCCAAAGGAAAGTACGAATGTCAGCAATCAATGCGAATGACGGACCAGTCGCAGTTACAGGATGTTCAGGTTTCACCGGTGGACACATGGTGCGAGAACTCATTCTCCACGGCTACCAGGTGCGCGCTTGTATACGCGACGCCAAGTCGTGGCGCGGCAAGGACTGTGTTGAATACCTAGAAAAACTGCCTAATGTCGAAATTTGGGATGGATGTGATCTCTTTACACCACATTCGTACGATGAAGTCTTTTCTGGATGTAGTGCGGTATTTCATGTTGCTGCAGTCTTGGGCAATTCCGCCGATGGCAAGAGTCAGCCCTTGGGATCCGGAGATGTGTCGCAAGATGTCTATGACGGTGGAATCGTCGGTACGCAAAACGTCATCGACTCAATAAACGCGAGCGATTCGATCCGTCGATTGGTTTATACCAGCTCCATGGCGGCAGTTTCGGGTGCAAAAGGAGCTCGAGTCCCAAAAGGATATGAGTGGACTGAGGAAGACTGGGCTTCTGATGATGTGCAGCCGGAACACTGGAACCATCCTCGAAACTCTTACTCTCGCAGCAAAGTCGACACCGAACGATTGATCAATGATGCAGCAGATCAGAGCGGTGGGAATTGGGATGCCATAACTATGAACCCCGCCATGATCTGCGGTCCCATCCTCTTCAAGGCTCAAGTAGGCCAATGGATTGAACAAATCGGACGACTTGCCAATGGAGATGCTCCGTCGTGGCCATCACGCTACGACATGAACTACAACATCATCGATGTGAGAGACTTGGTCAAAGCCCATCGTTTAGCGGCTGAATCGACCGTCGATCACAAGAATTCGAAAGGTGGTCCAAGATATGTAATGCATGGAAGCGGAGGGCGATCAACGTTGCGAATGAGTACCGAACTCAGAGAGGTGATACAGGAGGAATTTACGTCATTTAAGGTTGGTATGCCGACGACAACGCGTTCCAACGGCGATCCAATCGTCGTAGTTTCCAATACTTTCAACGACTGCAAGAAAGCCAAGAGTCTACTTGGTGCAACAATTCGCCCTGTGGAGGACACGATTCGATCGGTTGTCGAGACTTCGATCGAACTCGGCATTATTCAGCCGAAAATTAAGTCGATCTAGCTAGTTTCGACACCTTTCCTTGCTGGATAAGCCCAGCATTACTCCACTCTTACTGAAATCGGCGAAAAACAATGTCTGACACAACTGGGTCTCGCCCCACGTTTTCGTTTCCACAAATGGAATCGGAAGTATTAGCCCGGTGGGAGCAGGACGATATATTCAAGAAATCGCTCCAACTTCGAGAAGATGGAGCCCCTTACGTATTTTTCGACGGACCTCCCTTTGCAACCGGCTTGCCTCATCATGGCAATCTGCTGGCTTCCGTGATAAAGGACATTGTTCCAAGATATTGGACGATGAAGGGACGTTTCGTAGAGCGTCGCTTCGGTTGGGATTGCCATGGCCTACCGATAGAACACGAAATCGACAAGAAACTTGGAATGCCTGCACATGAAGCAGTAGCTAAGCTGGGAATCGGCGGTTACAACCAGGAATGCAGGGGGATTGTCGAACGCTACGTACGCGAATGGCGATCCACCATTACCAGACTGGGGCGGTGGGTGGACTTTGATGACGACTATAAGACGATGGACGCCGACTTCATGGAGTCCGTTTGGTGGGTAGTAAGGTCGCTGTGGGACAAGGGTTTGGTATACAAAGGCCAAAAGGTGATGCCGGTATCAACCGCACTTGCGACACCGTTATCCAATTTTGAAGCCAGTTCCAACTATCAAGACGTCCAAGATCCGTCGATTACAGTCTTATTCAAACTCCGCGACGAAGAATCGTTCGTAAGTGCGTGGACTACAACCCCTTGGACTCTGCCTTCCAACCTTGCTTTGTGTGTCGGTCCAGACATCAAGTATGTCCGAGTGCGCGACAGCGACACAGGAAAACGTATCTATTTCGCAGAAGCTCGACTAGAGGCGTATTCCCGGAAACATGAACTGGTGGTGGAGGAACGCGTTTCTGCAGACGACCTGGTAGGCAAGACTTACGAACCAATGTTTCCGTACTTCGCGCATTTGGCAGAAAAAGGAGCTTTTCGAGTTTTAGCTGATAGCTACGTCAATACGGATGATGGAACCGGAATTGTCCATCAAGCTCCCGCTTTTGGTGAGGACGACTTCCGAATTGCACAAAAGTACGGGATCGAGGATTCTATCTGTCCAGTCGGAATGAATGGGGTGTTTCTAGAAGAAGTCGTTGACTTCGCGGGTCTATTCGTCAAGGATGCCGATCCCCGCATAATTTCTTGGCTCAAGGGGCGCAACGTCTTGTTCGAGCAAGATGTGATCCAACATAGCTATCCGTTTTGCTACAGGTCGCAGTCACCCTTGATCTACCGGGCTGTACCATCGTGGTTCGTGCGTGTCTCGGAAATTCGTGACACCCTGATGGCCTCCAATGAAATGATTCGTTGGGTTCCGAGCCACATCCAAAACGGGCGCATGGGCAACTGGCTCAACAACGCGATTGATTGGTGCATTTCACGTAATCGTGTCTGGGGTACACCCATACCAATCTGGGAAAACGATGAGACAGGATCTTGTGTTTGTATTGGGTCTAGGGAAGAACTCGAAAATCTTACAGGATCGCGACCAGAAGACCTTCACCGAGAAAACATAGACCCTTTAGTCTTTCGATTGCCCGGAGAAGCGGGAACGTACCAGCGAATTCCAGAAGTCTTGGACTGCTGGTTTGAGTCCGGGTCAATGCCCTATGCACAGAAACATTATCCGTTCGAAAACAAGGAAGTCTTTGAAGCGGGATTTCCAGCCGACTTCATTGCTGAAGGACTTGATCAGACACGCGGCTGGTTCTATACGCTGATTGCCCTAAGTTCCGCAATGTTTGGCAAACCTGCATTTCAGAATGTGATCGTAAACGGAATGGTGTTGGCAGCCGATGGCAAGAAAATGTCGAAAAGCGTCGGCAACTACACGGATCCAGAAATCCTAATGGATCAACATGGTGCCGATGCATTGCGACTCTATCTGATCAATTCCGGTTTAGTTCGCGGAGAAGAGCAACGATTTGTTGACTCTGGTGTACGAGACATGGCCCGTCGAGCCCTGCTTCCTTGGTACAACGCCTGGCTGTTTCTCGATCTGTATGGCCGGATAGATGGATGGACAACCGATCAATACGAACTGCAAACTGCGACGATTTTGGATCGGTGGATTCTTTCCAGGCTCCAGACTCTCAAATCTTCGATCGCTATTGAGATGGAACGATATCGACTCGACAACGTGGTCCCCCAACTCTTCAATTTCATCGAAGACCTGACAAATTGGTTCATACGACTTAACAGAGCTCGCTATTGGAGAGAAGGACTCACACGAGATAAGAAATCTGCATACAGTGCCCTCTATTCTGCAGTGTATGACTTGACGCTAGCGATGGCTCCCTGCACACCATTTCTCTCCGAACATATTTATCGAGGTCTTGTCGGGTTTTCCAACGCAAGCAAGATGGCTCAGTCTGTGCATCTTTGCGACTTCCCGGAACCTGATCAGGACTTGCAGGACACAAGACTTGAACAGGCCGTGGCCCGGATGCAAAGAATCGTACTGCTCGGAAGAAAGCAACGTGAGAACGAAAGAGTTCAACTGAGAACTCCGCTGAGTACGCTCGTTGTCATTCATCGCGATGATTCCGTCTTGGATGACATCCGATCATTGGAAGAATATGTCAAAGGCGAACTCAATGTAAAAAAGGTCCTCTACGATTCTGATGAAGGCAAGTACGTCAATTGGGTCGCGAAACCTAATTTCCCAGTTCTTGGCAAAAGACTGGGAAAGCGCATGAAGAAGTTTCAACAGTTAATCCAAGAGTTGGGGAGCCAAGAACTTGAAAAATTTCAGGTAGACGGGAGCATTGAGCTGAACAATGAGACGTTTACGCTTGATGAAATCAATGTGTTCAGAGAGGCGACCAAAGGTTCTTCGGTCGCATCGGATAGCTTGATCTCGATAGATCTCGATTTCTCTTTGACAAAAGAGCTACTTGATGAAGGCATCGCTCGCGAGATCGTCCACCGAATTCAACTGACGCGAAAGGAACTGGACCTCAATGTGACTGATCGAATCAAGCTTAGCTACGATACAACGTCGCGCATGGATGGAATCGTCGAACAGTTTCAACAATACATTGGTGGCGAGATTCTTGCCGTAGAGGTCAATAAAGCCGATTGCGAAGACCATAGAGTTGTCATTGACGGTGATGAATTTCGTTTCGCCATAAAGCGTGCGTAGCTGCAGCGCTAGTTGCCTTTGAACTCTGGAACTGTCTTGTCGAGGTAGTTTCGAATTGCCTCGCGTCGATCCTCGGTCGATGCCGTCAACAGGTTTTGGTCAACGTCCATGTGCATGATGGATGTATCGAGCGCATTGGCGATGGCATTGACGCTTTGCTTGATCATCTGTTGTGGAATCGGTGGTAATCGAGCATATCGACGAGCCCACTCCATAGCAGTGTCAAGCAAGTCTTCCCCCGGTACGACCTGGTCGAGAATGCCCCATTGATGCAATTCATTTGCAAATATGCGTTCACCACCCGCTACTAACCGCTTAGTGCGTGAGGGTCCCGTAAGTCGAACCAACAGGGAAAGACTCTTCCACATTAGATTGACGCCGATTTCTATTTCGGGATATTGCATGAAACAGTCATCTGCGCCAATCCGAAAGTCCATTGCGGTGGCAAGACATGCGCCGCCGCCCATTGCCGCTCCATTCCAAGCCGCGATAGTGACTTGGTCGATGTCGAGGATCGCCTGAACGGCACGTTCTCCAATACGTGCCCGTCTACGACGAAGCACAAGAGAGGCTTCTTGATCTATTGGATCGGGATCTGGGCTCAAATCGGCACCCGATGAGAAGTGTGTGCCTGTTCCCGTAAAGATCACGACTCGAGTTTGCGGATCGTTGCGAAACCCGAGAGATACCGCTTCTATTTCTTCGAGGTGCTTCCTGTCAAGTGCGTTCGCTTTGCGTGGCCGATTGAAGGAAACAACTGTCACTTCTCCCCGTTTCTCGACCAATAGATTGCTATATAAATCCGCGGCCACAACGCACCCAACGATGCAATTAAGAATTCAAGATTGTATTGGACTCTAAGATATGCAGGTTAAGGCGGTAGGGTTGGGAGGGATAGAGGCCGCCTCAACCTGCGAAGCGAGCAACAGCATGTCCGACTTGAGGGAGTTCGAGGGTACTGTCGGACGAGGACACTAGAGTGCTTCCTTAGTTACTTGCGAAATTATGTTACCAAAAGTAACACGTTATTCGAAAAGTAACACTTGAAACATTTTCACCAAGAATGAAATCGAGTTCATAGCTACCTTTCGTCAATTTTGTTAGTTTCTTGATCTTTTAGCCTTTTACACACAAGACTTGGCGCAGCGTATGAATTGGTTCAATCAAGTCGCGTTGGGCTCGCATCACCGCATCTATATCCTTGTAGGCCGCCGGCGTCTCGTCCAATGTTGATGCATCTTTACGGCATTCCACTTCTGCCAAGGACTGAGCGTGGCTTTCCTCGCTTACCGATTTTCTTGCGCGATTTCGTGACATGCGACGTCCCGCTCCATGTGAGCAGGACTCGAACGATTTGCTCTCACCTTTGCCTCTGACGATGTAGGAGCGTGCTCCCATGCTTCCGGGGATAATTCCCAATTCGTCTTTTCCTGCACGAATTGCGCCCTTGCGAGTGATCCAGCATTCTGATCCGAAGTGCGACTCCCGTGCCACGTAGTTGTGATGACAATTCACAGCCTTTCTATTCACTTCAAATGACGGAAACGACCTGCTTCTTTGCAGAGTCTCTAGCGCGCGTCCCATCATCAGTTCTCGATTGATTCGAGCAAACGACTGTGCCCATTCAACGGCTGCTACATATTCATTGAAAGGACCAACTCCCTTTCCGTCATCGACCAAATATGCGAGATCTTTGTCCGGAAGACTCCCCACGAGCTCACCCATCGATTCTTTGGCTTTCTCGATATAGAAATTTCCAATTGCGGCACCGATTCCTCGAGAACCACTGTGCAACATTAGCCACACCCCATCGGACTCATCGAGGCACATCTCTAAGAAATGATTTCCTGTACCCATAGTTCCCAAGTGATGAATGGAATTTGCTTTCGATAGCCTAGGTTGTCGATCAACGATTCTCGAGTAGCCATGATCAAGCAACGACTTCCATGCATCCACCACAAATCTAGGTGGATCTCCCCACGCACCTCGATCACGATGACGGCGCCCGCCGGCCGTGCGTCCGTGTGGAATCCGCTTTTCCAGCTGTAGCCGGGTCTCACGCAAGCTGTCCGGAAGGTCCGTTGCTCGCAGAGTAGTGCGTTGAGCGATCATTCCACACCCAATGTCCACTCCGACAGCTGCAGGAATAATCGCGTCAATTCGCGTAGGAATCACCGATCCAACAGTTGCGCCGTATCCAAGGTGTGCGTCCGGCATCAACGCGACATGGTGCATCACGCAACCAAGCTGTGCCGTGTTGTGCGCTTGTTGCAACGCACCTTCTTCGATTTCCACGCCATCGTTCCACGCTTTGACGGCAACTTCTGATGGTTTCATTTTCATTTTTCGTGTATTGCGACACGTACTAATACAAGCGAGATGTCTACGACACCTCTCTATCGAATTGGTTCAATCTAACTTCGCACAAGGCAAATGGATTCATTACTGTATAAAAATATATGAACTCCAGAAATAGCAACACAATAAGAGAATGGAGAGCCATACCATTCCAGACTTGATCCAAAGCGGTTGGCTTCATCTCGAGTTGCCAAAGTTCTCGTTTTCCCTAAAGTGCTATGGAGCAATTTCCACATTGGAATTCCACTAATTCATTCATATGTGCTTTGTGCTACATGAAGAAGGGTCTGGGTTTATAATGATTCTGCAGGCACTTACATCTGAACTAACTTTGGCAGTGCATCGTCCCGAACCAGTTTCGGGTGTCACACAAGGAGTGCTTTCCATGAAATTCCATACAATGGAAGACCGAGAGGCTTCGTCTCCGAGACCGTTCGGAGCTACGGGCAAGCTACAGAGTAGGGGACGCAACAGCCCTCCTACCGTGCAAATCACCATCACCGTACCCTTAGCTTTAAGAGACGAAATAGCGAAGGAAGCTCAGGAACGAAGCACCAGTATTTCTCGTGTTTGCAGGGAACGACTGGCTCGTCCTATGGAAAAATACGGCCACGTCAACCACGATCGAAATCCTAAACATTTCTCCCTAGCCTAGCTGGACTACTGTCGCTTACGTGCTTGCGGACAAGACTGATCTAGAAGTATGAGCTAGTAGAGTAGTTTTGCGTACCGATTTTCAAGCAGATTGAATTCGACATCAATCTGCTCATTTGACGAACGCGAACCTTCAGCCTTGCCCCACTTGATGCCTCGGCTTATAAAGGAGGGTAACACCTCTATACGCATGCGAAACCGGCTCGTTCAACTTCGCTTGTGGAAAGAAATGAGGAAAGTCCGACAACTTAAACACAATCTGTTGGAACCAGACAAGCTGTTTCAGCCCTCACCTTGAAACTTTCTACCGCAATGAAAAGCTCAAATTAATCGATATTCGCTGGTCTCATCTCTCCCAGTCAAGATTCAAGACTTCAATGTACACCTCCAAAACACAACGCTGCTGACATCGGCACTTTCTCATGTTCACAGACTATTCCCAAAGGAGTGCCCATTTCAATCACGCTTGGTCAGGTTTCCCCATCGACCATGTTCAGTGTGCTCATCCATCGCGTTGCTGCTCGTTGCTTTCGCGTGACAGCTCCAAATAGTTCATTGTTCAAGGATCGGGTTGAACAATGGCGGATTGTTGATGGAAACGATGAAGTTCCTCGAATTCGTTCGGGATGACAAATCGCGCGACAGGTGTAGGTGTGTCCTGGTCTGAATAAGATTTATCGAGGATCTCTTGCGCGACATCCAACAAATCTCTATGAATTCCAAACCCCCACTTATCACTCTCAACATCGTACACAAGGGCCGTTCCATCGACCAACGAATAGCGGTAAGCGAGGGCATGTCCATAACCTTCCTTTAGCACTTCTCGCGCAACAAGACTCGAGTGATTGTCCGCTGCAATTTCCAAGGATTGCCATTCAACCACTCCGTATATGATCTTCTCGGCATCAGTTACTCCCGTTGCCATAAAGATATTCCGTAATCAGAAAACGCCTAATTTACCAGAATGCACAATTAGTGTGTTACATAAACACATCATGGAGATTACACATACTGCACGTCTGCGACGAAACGTCACCTAAAGCATCTGTAGTGATGCCATGCTCCTACGCGCCTCTACGCTTGCAATGCGAATCCTACAACCGTCCCTAACTCAAAACCATATGCAATATTTAGCACTCATCGCCAAGCCTTCAACGGTATCGGACACACGTGCCAAAACAGTTTCTGGCAAAGCATCTGTGTGATTATCACCAGAGAACAGGACACTCCTCCAAATCTGTAATCAATTCGAGATCCCAAATTTCACGTAGAAGAGTGAACGCTTAGCATCGACGTGGATAAAGGAATTAGAAACTCCACACCTATTTAAACGTCCCACTACGAGGTATCGAAAAAGCATCAGCGCTTCACAATGGTCACGATGAATTCACGCCCGGGACTGGAGATATGGGTTCAAATTCCAGGTAACCCTTAGGAATATGCGTATTTCACCGTTGTGAACGGTTCCAACTGCGAAAGCAACTCAGGGAAGCAACTACAGTCAATCCGGGTAGAAAGGGTTGAGAACTCCAATGTCAAGGTGAGGGAACCGGCAAAACCGGTTCCCTCACCACACTACGTTCAACGTGTCAACAATAGTGCAATCTGAAACAGCAATACCAAGTTTTCAGGAGCAGTACTTGGTTCTATTAGTTTGCCAATAACATGACCGGAAACGCCACGAATTAACAATTGAGGATTTCGAGTCCAACACTAACTACTGTAAGCACAGCTGCGATGCCCGTCACACCATGCTCGGTAGTTTGTAGCTCCTAGATTCAAACAGTCCATTCGCTGTGCAGCAATTTCTTGGATAGTGAAAAGGCAAGGCAGCCCAGTCATACATCAGAAATTCCGGTTTCGTTAAGTTGAATAAACCGATCCTGTTGCTCGTTCTCTTCCTCTTTTCCACATCCTTGCCGTACGTCTGATCCAACGTCTCGTCACGACTTCCAGAGTACGGAATGACGCTTAGATTTGCTCTAGGCGAAATTGACTGACTCCCCCTAAACTCAAACTTGTTTTCCACCGTCCGCAAACAATGGTTAGTCGTTAAAGTCCAACGCTCTATTTGTCTGAGTTGGGCATTGATCGCAACGACCATCAACGCTTCCGCATTGATGTAATTCACGACCCAATTTGAGGAGTGTGTTCCTATTTGTTTCCAAGATCCTCAAGCGGTTCAAAATTGCTTCATTCCGTGGCTTTCAAGTGGTCTTTTCGACACGAATACGATGGTTCTCAGTGTAAGCGTCTTTTTTTGCAAATGGTTATTTCCCTCAGTCGGATGCCAAAGCGATAGGAAACACAATGGAAATCCAGCCGATCGAGATTCAAGAAGAGTGCGATTGGGTACTGTGCGTGATTTGAAACCCACTGGAATTCAACGAACAATCCTTGAACATCTTCAGCGAGCATCGCCTTCGGCGCAAACGAGCAAATGGATATGTAATGCAGGGCAACATTCAGGTCCCAGCCATTTTGCCCCTTCTTCGCTTGCGTCACACTCCGCGACTAGCACGTCGCAGGTGTGTTAAAGGCTTGCTATAGGAGCAAACTAACACCTCCAAGGAATTCATGTGCATTAAAACTTGCTTACCAACGACGGGCTCAAACAATAATGTGTTTTACAATGTACTTTCCACATATTTTTACTTCCTATAAAAATATCGCATCGAGATTCTGGGTAAAACGGCGGGAACGTGCCCGTGCATTTCTGGTGAGGAAAACCTCAATGGATAGCCTCTCAAACGGCTATCGCCGTGGGTGCCGGGCCATTGCAAACATCACATCTGATTGACGACGTTCCCGCTCTTTTACCGAGAGGCTATTGCATGAAGCGGGTGACCCGGCCTCGTACAGATGCTATGTTTGCATATAAAGAATAGCAGAGTTAACAGCAACCGGCGAGTTCCGGATTTCTCTTCAATCGCAAACTCCCAGAATTGGAGATGGTGTTACTTGAACTCTGCTCCGGGCCTGGTAAAGTTTAGTTGCAGTACCAATATTTGACTAAGCTCAAGTTCTTCACCCACGGGTGTTGATGTCGTCGCTCGACATTGGCCACCATGGACAACATAGCAGTGAAATCTATCGCGCTCAAATTGCGCTTGTAACACATTTGGAAATTGTAGACAGCTGATGTCAAAAAGCTCATTTACAACCCTTTCAACAATCGGTTGAGCGGGAGCGGAAGACCGACATCGGATAGACGTATGGATGGCACGCAGAGTTTCAAACAGACCCAAGAAAAATGTGCCCCTTGCGGGGCACATTTCTGGGGGGTATCATGCGGATGAACGATGCTGTACCATCTGCATGCAAGGGAGGAACTCGCTACATCGTGTAGCGAAGTTCGAG
>JAPOXO010000053.1 GCA_026707045.1 Gammaproteobacteria bacterium
CCAGAGCCTCCATCGGATCCTCCTGTGACCAGACGGACAACCCGACTAGCGCAAGCAGAACGAATAAGTAAACTTTGAAGGGAAGACAATTGTTCATTGGTTTTTGAGGTTTTGTACTACAGGGAGAGGTGAGCGGAGAGAGTTTGTATTTGCCAGCTTTGATCAAATACGAGATTTCTTCCTAAGAGAGTCGATGTTCGTGATGCCACAGCAGAATTGACCAGATAGCTTGCTGCCCATTTTGGGACTATGTTTCTGCGAACAAACCCATATCGCTAGATGTTAGGAGTTCGCTTTGCGGCCACGCTCAATCATGATCCGCGAGGCCAGCGTCTGTAAAGAAGGTCGCCCAAGTAAAACAGAATGGCCAAGAGCAACAACCAAGGCCATACTTGAACAACGACAAATGAAAGTTCGCCCGAACTCACACTCGCCAAGGCAATTGAGTCGTCGTCCAGTTCCAATAGACTCAAGCCTCCAGTGGCTTCTGACAACCCTGCGAGATCTAGTGCGTCCATCGGGTCCACTTGATTTTCTTGAACCTCATCAGAGACAGCCAGACTTGCACTCCTCCAAATTGATTCGTTGGCGCTTCCGGATATTCCGATAAGCAAGTCTTCTTCCGACCCTGAAAATAAATCCAGCTCAAAGAGACCGGGGGCTGTTTCTGTAAATGCGTGTCTGTCATTTTCGACGAGCGATGAGTCCAGATTGTAAAGTTGGGCTTCGGGAACGAGCGCTTCGTTCGGGGAAACACGGTTTGCCACGACGGTCGTCTTACCAAAGCGACGTTGCGTGTCAATTTCAAAACTATTGGTAAACGAAGCGTTCCGACGCACGATTCGGCCCAGAAACTCGGGATATTCTTCCCACGCACCCCAATTACGGGTGCCTTCCCCGACAGGTTCGGTCATCAATGTAGTCACTCGACCCAATCCATAGCGCCAAGTTGCTAGGACGGGATGTTCTGTATCTTCGACTTCCACCAAGACTTCGGCCCCGTCTCGAGCCTCTACCTCAACATATCCATTGAGTGCTGGAACTTCGTCGGTTTGCACATCACCCCACCAACCTTGGCCACGGCTGGTTTCCAAATCAAACAGTCCTCTCTTGTACATCGGGGATTTCTTGGTAGATGTCTGTTTGAAAATCATCTCAACTAACTGGAATTGATTACCTACCGCGTAGAACCGGCCACCGCCCCAATTCGCGATGTCGGACATGATCAGATTGTGTCCGCCCTGGCCAACTAATATTGTGGACACGGTAATGCGGTCACGATTTATGCGTCGAGTCATGGACTCGTATGGAGAATCTTCCACGCCCGCGTCCGTTATTAGAACGATGTGCTTGAAACGCGTATTGACGTTCTGCAGACCATAGTAGGCTTCCTGGATTGCTGGGAAAAGTACAGTTCCACCTATTGCTTTCATACGACCTATGGCACGGTCAATTTCGATCTTGTTTGTTGCCGGTTGCATTGGAACAGCCCAATGTTTGTTGCCATAGAACTCGACAATTCCAATGCGATCATGAGGCTTCATACGGCGCACGGCAATTCTTGCGATGTGCTTTGCGAGTTCGATGCGAGTCCCAGCCATCGAACCGGAAGTATCCAAAATAATCGCCAAACCAACACTCGGATCAATCTTGTCTTGATCTCCGGGAATGTCGACCGGAAACAAGTCGCTCAACGGGGAATCGTGATAGCCGCCATCTCCGAATGCGGCTTCCCCTCCGCTGTGAATCAGTCCGAGACCGTCATTTTGAACAGCATCGGCGATCTTGTTCTGGACTCTCTCTTCGACGACGCTTGTAGGTGCATCGTCAAGCATCACGACATCATACTTTGACAAGTCGTTATCTTCAGTGACGGATGAGGCGACTGGTGCCTCAATTTCGAATCCAGCTCCCAATAGTTCAGATAGTGGTGATTCTGCTCCAGCCTGTCGATTGCCCAAGTACAACACTCGAATGGGATCTTGTATCGCAACGACGTGCCGCCACAGATTGTTGGTGAGATCTGAATCCTGGTCTTCGGGTACAGAAACTTCGACCTCGACATCCATAAATCCTGGTTCGTCAGTTTTGAACTCAAGCAAGACTGTAGTTCGGCCATCGCTCGCCAACCCGTCTACTTGGGCGATGACTTCATCATCATGTATTGCAGTTACTTCCAGCTCTGGTACGGTACCTATGATTTCAACAAAAAGAGAAACTTTCTCACCAGGACGAACGTCTGTAGAGCGAACATCGCTAATGTAGACATCCGGAACTGGGTCAATTGAAATGTTGTGCACGGGAATCTCTCGTTCTTGCAAGAGGTCGAACGCCCTTCCCCAATGCCGATCTGTGGCCAAACCATCGGACACGACCGTGACTGAACCACTAACCCCGAAAGGAATCGACTGAGCCGCAATTTCAAGAGCATCCCCTAGTGGCGACTTTTCATCCGCGTTCATATGTACAAAATTAAGCGTGTCGACTGCTTGTTCCGTTCCGCCGATCTGGACGACACTAACCGAGCCTTCACCACTGAACTTACTAATTACATCTTCGGCTAACTCGACCGCTCGGGCCTTGCTCTCTTCGGACAGACTATTGGACTGATCCAGGATAACTGCGTAGTGTTTATTGGGTAGATTCGAAACAACCACTGGTTGCATTAGCCCCACGACCAACGATAGAAAGACTAAGGTTCGTATAACGCCATGCCAAACTCGTTTCGGTCGACTTGGATAGAACCAGAGAAGAGGGACTAGAACCGCTAGCAGAGCAAACAGCGGATAGTTGAATGACAGTTCCATTACGGCATCAAACCCCTTTGGTAAAGATACCATTCCAATCCCAGAAGGACTACTGCGAGCAATGCCAGCCATGTCGCAATGCCCCATGCAGTTTGAGCATTGGAAGTTTCAATTGCAGCATCCGTCAGATTTTGAGAACCCGTTCGAACAGATGCAGCAGGATCCAACAACGATACTTGCAGCGAAGTTCCATCGCGCAACTCAAGCGTTCCCGCTTCGTTCCTGACGTAGGATGCTCCGTTTGCATATTCTGCAAACAAGTCAGAACTCGCCAGAGAAGATCCCGAGGTCTGCTCAACAGGTTGTCGGCCTGCCGCTAAGTACGCATACCACGGCTCTTGATCGGCCAAGTAACGAATCGACTTCGACACAAAGATGGGAAAGCTGAGGCTGTCCTTGAAATTAAAGCTTTCACTTACCAAATCATTCCAGACAGAGACATACCGCACATCTGAATAGTCGAGCTGCACGCTGATATCTCGGTTCAGTTCGGTTGCCATAGCAGCAGAGTCTATTTCGGCGAGACCCAGGTCCGCAACACTTTGGTGAAGTGCTTCCATTCCTTCAAGCTCTCCCGAGTAACCAATTACAAATGCCTTTGGCTGCTGGTCCGTAGAAGTCGTGCGCAAGTAAGGAATTGATGATTCGGGATCGTTTGGACCCAAAACCGCAACGCTCGCTCCCGACCCTACAATCTCGATCCCCGCATCTGCATCGATCGCTCTTCTAATTGGTGTAGGCACGTCGTTGCCGAGTGATATCGATATTCGTTCCTTGGTGGGAAGTGTAACGAGAGCTTCGTTGTCAAAATGTTGGTCGTCTGGTTCTTCGATTGAGACCGCGAAAATAGATCCGTCGGCGACGACATCTCGGACTCGAAATTCGTTTGAAGAAATCGATTCCAGACGATTCGTGGCTAAGTCCTGATCACCGATCTGAACTCGAATGTCGTCATGGTTCACAGACAATCCTTCAGTCAGAATTCGAAAGAGAACATCTACCTTATCCCATTCGCCCGACAGCGGCTCCCCAATTCCGAGTGCGACAATTCCTCTGTTCTCAAAATCGTCCTGAGAATCAAATCGTCGAGCAACACTATATCCATCGGGCAGTCGATCCAATGCATGTCGAGAGATCGGTGCTCCCCCATATACGACAACATTGACCTCAGCTGGATAGCTGTTGTTGCGAGGTAACAGTCTCAAGAGTTCGTCTATAGAAGAACGGGCAGCAACAGGCTCGAATTCTTCCAATCGGCGCTCAAGCACGAGCTTTTCTTCGCCAGGCGCTAGTACTCGAACATTTTGGGCGCCCGACAAGAATACCTCCCGAGAATCGCGTGAGTACTTGGAAACGTCACTAAGGAGTTGTCTTTTCGATTGCTGAAAGATGTCACCGGTCGATGCATGGGCAGATCCGTCGATTACGAGAATGTTGAATCCAGCAGTACGTTGTGCACCCGTAAGAGGTCCTCCAAAGCCGATCCATAGCAACCAGCATATGAGCAAAGTAAGAAGATAGGCCAATAGGTGTCGAAATCTCTGCCGGAGAACTCGAACCGGCGCCTCTCGAACGGCAGCCGCCCAAAACATTGTGGTAGCAACCGGCAATTCCGTATACCGAATCCGGAGTTGCTGTAAGAGGAATAACAGTCCCGCCAAAGCCAACAAACCCAGCCCTACCAGAAGTGGCGAGAGATTGAAGAAATTCATACTGTCAAAGCTCCCGACTCGAACAGTCCGGCTAGTTGATTCAGTACGTCTTGGTCTGCGTTGAGACGAACAAGGCCTATTCCTTGGTCTGAAGCAAAATTTGTGAGTCGTTGATTGAATTCATCGTAAATTCGCCTATAACGGCTCAGCACTGCAGGCTCAATAGTTATATCGACGGCATCAGAAGTTTCGCAGTCTACAAGTCGAATGTCTCCTACCAGTTCCTCGTTTTGTGTCGGATCGCTATCGGAATCCTTTACCAACTGAACTAGGAGAAGCTTGTGTCTGCATGTCTTGAGCGCGTCTGTAACCGAATCCAATCCTTGCGGATCGAAGAAGTCTGAGAGGACTACGAGCAATCCTGGTCTGAGCTTCCTGAATGCAAGTTGGTGAATGGATTCAGAAAGCCGGGTGCCTTCTTGCTCCGTTAGACTCACCATCCTGTGTCCAAGAAGGGTCAACTGTTTCTTTCCTGCTATCGGCCTTGAGTGCATTTCCAGCTCGTTGGAGAAGGACAGTAATGCAACCACATCGTGCTGACTTAGAGAGATGGATGAAAGAGCTAAAGCCGATCGAAGAGCCGCATGCACTCTTGGTACCTCTTCAAGGAACATGCTGCGAGAACGATCTACTAGCAGATATAGAGGAAGGTCCTGGTATTCCTCAAACACGTGCACAAACAGTCGACCGAGTCTGCGATAGATATTCCAATCGACAGCTCGAAGATCATCACCCGCGACGTATTGCTTGAAATCCTTGAACTCCAAGCCAATCCCTCGATCGTGCGTAAGTTGTTCACCAAGACGACCTTGGCGAAGAAATCGCTTGATCCTAAGATTAAATGTCTCTAGAGCGTCAAGAAACTCCGGGTCGAAAAGTTCCTCAAACGTGAGTTGAGCCGCCACGATTCTTGCTCAGCGATCAGTCGACCGATCTCGGTAACTTTACCTGCTCAAGAATGTCGTCAATGATGCTATCGGGCGTGACATTGCTAGCCTGCGCTTGGAAATTGAGGATTACTCGGTGACGAAGCACCGGGTACGCAACAGCTTTGATATCGTCTGTGCTGATCGAAAATCGATCATTCAATATTGCTTGGACCTTGGCAGCCAACATCAAGCCCTGGACACCCCTTGGGCTTGACCCGAGCGAAACGTACGCATTTGTCTTGTCAGTTGCATACGCACTATTGGGCTGTGTCGCCATCACCAGTCGAATGGCGTAGGTTTTTGCCGTCGTAGGGACCGCAACCGCTCGGGCAATTTCGCGGAGTTTCACTATTTCCGCACCGTCCGTAATGTGATTGATTTCCACTTCTTCGGTACCCGTCGTTCGGTCAATAATTTCGTAATACTCGTTTTCTTCAGGGTAATCCACCAGAAGTTTGAACAAGAATCGGTCAAGCTGAGCTTCGGGAAGAGGATAGGTACCCTCCTGTTCCACTGGATTCTGGGTAGCCATCACGCAGTACGGTTCTTCAAGTGTTAGCGTTCGATTTCCTACCGTAACTTGCCTTTCCTGCATCGCCTCTAGCAATGCTGATTGTGTCTTGGGCGTTGCCCGGTTGATCTCGTCGGCAAGAATGAGATTCGCTATAAGAGGACCTTCTTGAAAGCTAAGTTCATGCGCACCACTAGCAGTTTCCGTCAAGACCATCGTCCCCTGAATATCCGCCGGCATCATGTCAGGCGTGAACTGAATTCTCGAAAACTTCACACTCACGGCGTCGCTAAGGCAACGAACCAGCATCGTCTTGCCTAGACCTGGCACACCTTCAAGCAGAACGTGTCCTCCAGCTACTAATGCAGTTAGGACTCCATCAACGACAGTCGGCTGACCCACCATCATCTTAGTTACTTCAGTTCGTATGTCTTGGAATACCGATTTAAAATGCGCCGCTTGTTCAGCGGCGCGGGAATCTACATTTGTAGTTGCTTGCTCGGCCATTCAATCATTCCCCTTCTTCTGTTGGTTTTCGTCGCATCGAGGTGAAATAGTTACTGACAACGTTGCGCATCCAAGGTTTAAGTTCGTGATGAGCCACTTTGCCAATTGACTCGTCTATTGATCCTCGATCCTTGCTGTCCACACTCGCCACTTGGCTGGGATGCGGCACCGATCGTTCTCTCTGTATTTTGACGCGACCGGGACTTACTTGCGATCGCAGTTGATCCGGCATCGGCACGCCGAGCAACATCGCAGCCACTCCTCGAGTTTTCTTTCTTGCCCCGGCACCACCTCGACCGTTCGCGCGTTCGTCTTCTTCCTGGCCCACCATTCCCGATGGAGAGAGTTGACGGTCGACTGGAGGTTTTCTCTGGTTAATCATCGGACGGGCAGCGCTAGTTGCTTCTTGCTTTTCGTCCTCCTCGTCGTCAGATTCCAAGTCTACGCCAGTGTCAAAGTCATTCTCAAGAGGTCGTGAAGTGTTTTCAGTCATTTCAGCGGAGGACGACTGTCGGCCCGAGCCTGATCCCTTTCCACCTGCAATGCCCTTGGCTGATTCGTCACCAGGTTCGTCCTCGTCGGGACGTTCTTTCTTTTCCTTGTTCTCTCGATCCTTGGGAGGTTCTTTAGATTCTTGCTGTTTCTTTTCTGGATCTCCCTCACCAGACAGACTTGACGATGAGCTTCCAGCTTTGTTGTCCTGCGACGCTCCGCCACTCAATCCAACTTGCATGGATTCGGAAGGATCGCTGTCAGAAGGATTTGCCTTTCGAAGAGCGGAATCCTGCGACTTGGATTCTTGTGATTCGAGGACGGCTCCTTCACCGGTTCGGTCTGTTGAGACATTTTGAGGAGGAGATTGGGTTTCGTCCTCCGACTCCATTGGAGCTTCGACAGTTTCTTCCTCGAACACCAAATCTTCAACCGTGTTTAATGCAACCAGTTCCTCGGGGACCGGATTTGCTTCCAAGTTTGGATTGAACGCAATCAACTGCACAAGTATTCCCGCCACCAAGAACACTACAGCAACAACACCATGCCCCCACTTGGTTGTATAAATTGCGGGAGCCGCAATTTTTATGTCTTGCAATCTGGTGTTAGTAGCTTTTTCCGCATAGGGAATGGCATCAGCCACAGCCGCACTCTCGAATTCAGAAAGGCTGCTTGAGTTCAGGAACTCGTCAGCAGCTTGAAGTCGGTCCTTGTAGCCAAGCTCTCGATCGAATAGAGCTAACGCAAAGTTTCGACTTACCTTACGTGAAACGAAACCAAAGACCGCCGCAAGCAGTATGTATACGATCGGAACGACAAGAGCAAGGAGTACAGTAAGAATGGGGTTGAGTACCCAAACTTGTGTACCAGCAAATCGATCCGCCAGCGCAATCACTACGAACGCTAAAGGAACGATCAAAGCGACGATGTGAACATGTCCCATCGCCTTTTCGACCGCATTTTTTAGCGCATAGCGCCTTAGATAACCTGCACCTCGAACAGCAAGTCCGTCAAGGTGCAGGCGTAGGTTCTCTAAATTAGCCACCCTGAGTGTCCGACTCGAACAGGTCCGAATCGGAATCAATCTGCGGTCGCAATCTCTCTAGTGCCTCAGTTGCCGACTCCGATTGCGCCTGTGGCAGTCCTCCAAGATTCAGGGCTTTGTCATAGTTGGCGTATGCCCTTTCTTCTTGACCCATAGCTTCAAGCGCTCGTCCACGGTCGAAGTGAGAAATCGAATCCAATTCGGGATCGCCTTGGAATGCAGCAGAAAGGAAGTGCTTGTACGCCTCCCTTGCATCGTCTTTTGCAAGATATCGATCACCAACAATCGATCGAACTTGCTGCTTAAACCTCGGCTGGTCGGATCTCGGCGTAAACTCAAGAGCTTTTTCGCCTAAAGTGATGATTAGATCCGTGAATTGGTCTCTGGACTCAACATTCGAGTAGACGTCGAATACGAAGTTAGCGACATACATAAACTTTCGTCGCTCTTCGTTTACGGCCAGACCATAGTCAATTGCAGAAATCAAACGTTCTTGCGATGTTTCATTCCCGAGTCCCAAATTGAAGAACTCGCCAACGGCTTCTTCGACGTTTCGGTCGGTCTGGTTTTCCTCTATATAGGTATACAACGCTTCCTGATCTTCAGCTGCTGCCGCCATGTAGAACTGAAAGTCGGCGTCGGAGTAGTTGCTGTTCGTAGTGCGAGTAACGCCCATGAATCCTTGTGAGGGGTCCAAGACAATACGATAGCCGGAAAGAATGCTCATACCGGAAACTAGAAGCACGTCAGAAGAGGGTTGATCGGGAGCAGTAACTGCATACTCTTCGGGGAAGGTTCGGCCTTGCTCTTCAAGAGCCGCGCGAATCTGCTTTTCCTCTTCCTTCGCGGCCGCGTAGTCTTCCCACCAGTTCGTATAGAGATCCTGTGGATACAGAGCAGCCATGTCGGAAATCTTCGTGGTATCGTCGAAGCCAAAGTAAGCCTCGTCGACAACACCAGCTTTTCTATCGTCAATAATTTCTCGATTCAATACGGTGTGATAGCCCTTGGTGCTCATCTTCATGAACGCTTTTTGGCCGCCGTTGTAATTGACTGGTACAAAAACTGAACCGCCAATCACTTCCACACCTTCGACAAACGATTCGGACTCAGCTCTAACGACCGCTGAGTCAAGTTCGCCTTCGGGATGTAAAGCTAGTGTCTCCTCTTGAATGTCAAGAGTCATTCCAAACTCTCGCAAGAGTGGCCAGCCGATGATCGCAACGATATCGATCTGGTCCAAGTATTTGTCGTACTTGCCTGTAAGTTCGCCACAAACGGTTCCCTGTTCGGGAACTATTTCAGCTCTGGGCACTTCCACTCTGAAGTTCTCATTGAGAATCCTCATATTGGTTTCGCCCTCACCAAAACGAACATTACCAAATACGCAAGACTGAATCATCATTGCATAGGGCATGTCATAGTCGACAATTACGTGAGTGTCTTTGAACCAAACTTCGGTTTGCAGCTCAACACGCGCAAGAATCTTGTCACCAATGACCTTGATGTCCAACGCGCCGCCCGGGGAACCGGAAGCGGCTTGTTGCGCAGCCAACTGTACGGGAGCGACGAACATACAAAGCATAGCCGCTATAGCCCATACAGAACGCAATGAGAATCTGTGTCTGGAATCCATATCTTTCACCGTTTGGAGTGATTGAGTTAGTTACAGTTGCAACATTATTGCACACTCGGTGCAACTAATGTATGCGACAGGCCAATATTACCCTTCCTCGGCGTCCTTTTCAAGGAGCTCATCGTTTGGGTCGAGCCGAATCCTGATTCGAGAAAGTGCTTCATTGGCATTTTTCGACAGGTTTGGTGGCAGACCCAGTGAAGTTGCTTTGTCGTAACTTGCGTACGCCCGTCGGTCTCTGCCCAATGCTTCATAAGCTCGGCCAAGTTCGTAGCTTACTCGTGAGTCAAGAGCGGGATCGCTGTTGAACGCAGCCGACATGAAAAACCTCAACGCTTGCTCTGGATTATTCTGAGCCAAGTAGCGGTCGCCCAGTAGCAATTGAACGTGCTGTCGAAATCTCGGAGACTCGGACCTCGCAATCATGGGTAACGAGAGTTTGCCCAAAGCAATGATTAATTCGGTGTTGCGTTCCAACGATGTCTCATCTGCTGCCAATCCAAACAGGTAATCCAAGACGTACATAAACTGTCGACGTTCTTCATTGACATTCATTCCAAATTGAATGGCTTCAACCAGTCGGTCTTCATCAATTCCGCTCTCCATACCAATTTCGAACACCTGCGATACGGCCTCTTCGACGTGTCGACTTTTGGGATTGTTTTCCATGAATTTGAAAAGCTCATCCACATCACGAGATACAGATGCCATGTAGAACTGATGGTCGGCCTCAGAATAGTTGCTATTTAAAGTGCGCGTAATTCCCACAAAGCCTTGATGCGGATCTAACACCCATCGGTAACCCGTTAAAACACTCAATCCTGCAATCAAGAGAACATCACCACTCGGTTGATCGGGGCGTTTGGCTTCTAGTTGTTCCGGAAACGGTCGACCTTCCTGTTCAAATTGCTCACGCATTTGCTTTTCAGTTGCGCGCGCCTCGGAATATGCGTTCCACCACTGTGTATACAAATCTTGTGGAAAGAGCGCGGCCATGTCCGATACTTTTAGCGACTCATCGAACCCAAAATAGGCTTCATCAAGAACACCGGATTCACGATCATCCAGCAGCTCTCTATTTAGAACTGTGTGATAGCCACTTGTAGTGAACTTCATGTAGGCTGACTGGCCGCCACTGTAGTTCACCGGAATGAACAACGAGCTACCAATAATTTCAAGTCCTTCCACAAAAACATCTGAACCGTTGCGCACTTCGTTGGGTTCGAGTTCTTCGTCTGGGTGGAGCTCCAGTTTTTCTTCCTGAATATCCAACGTGAGTCCAAAGTTGTGCAGAACAGGCCAGCCAACAATCGCCAGTACATCAATCTGATCCAGGAAGTTGTCGTACCGAGCGGTGAGCTCGCTAGTTGTGTTTCCTATTTCGTTAATGATGCTGGATCGCGAAATTTCTAGTTCGAAGTTCTCTTGACGAACTTTAAGAGTGGCTTCGTCGCTTCCGAACCGCAAACCCGCATTGGGATTGATCATCATCGCATAGGGCATGGAGTAGTCAAAAACAATGTGAGTGTCCTTAAACCAGACTTCAGAAACCAATTCCACTCGAGCGAGAATTCGATCTCCGGCAATCTTTATGTCAAGAACTCCTCCCGAACCCTGTGAAGTTGCGCCTTCATGTGCTTGGCAGACGCTTGTTGTCAACGTGGCAGACAGAAAGGCACCCACGGCAAGTACTTTCAGACTCGGTCGAAACGCAATAGGAATCAGGTTTTTTAGGCTTGGCCAAAAATCTTGGTTCATGCTTAGTCGCACAAGGATTGGTGCGGATTTCTCAAGTCACCACAATTATGAATCAACCCTGGCTTGTGGTTGCCTCCAAAGCTGGGTCATCTGGGTCAATGCGCGGTCGAAGTCGATCAAGCGCTTCGTTGGCTTTCTCGGTCTGATCTGGAGGCAATCCTTCTTCAAGAGCTTTCGCATAGTTCACATACGCACGGCTGTCCTTTCCCAACGCTTCATAGGCCCGACCGAGGTCGTATCGGACAAAAGACTCCAGTTCAGGATCACCGTTAAATGCAGCGTTTAGAAAGTGTTGCCAAGCCTTTTCCGCATCGTTTCGAGCAAGATAGCGATCGCCCACCATCATTTGAACGTGCTGTCTAAGTCGCGGTTGGTCCGATGTGGCTACATCCTCTAGTGCTTTTTCTCCAAATGAAATAATTAGATCAGAATTTTGGTCTCGCGATTCAGGTGTCTCAAACAATTGGAACACAAAGTCGGCGACATATTTGAACCTTCTACGGTCACTGGCAATATCAAGTCCAAACTGCAACGCTTCTAGTTGCCGTTCAATTGATGCACCGGATTCGACGCCTAGGTCAATCAAGTCAGCGACAGCCTCTTCCACGTTCCTGTCTTCTCGATTCTCTTCTAGAAACGTAAACAGCTTTTCTTCATCTTCAGCCGACGTCGCCATATAAAACTGGTGATCTGCATCCGTGTAGTTGCTGTTTACGGTGCGAGACAATCCAAGAAATCCCTGTCTATGATCGAGCACGATTCGATAGCCCGAGAGTACGCTTAGTCCTGCAACTAGCAAGACGTCGGAGCTCGGTTGATCTGGCCGTTGTACGGCGTATTCCTCGGGGAAAACTTCTCCTCTCTCTTGCATTTGCGCGCGGATTTCCTCTTCGATTTTTTTGTCGGCCGCATACTTTTCCCACAAGTTCATGTAGAGGTCCTGAGGATACAGTGCCGCCATGTCTGATAGTTTCATGTCCCGGTCCGTTCCAAAATAGACCTCGTCAACAACTCCAGACTCGCGATCGTCCAACACTTCCCTGTTGAGCACCGTGTGATACGAATTGGTACTCAGCTTCATGAATGCTCGTTGTCCACCGTCATAGTTCACCGGAATGAAAATGGAGTCACCTATCGTCTCAACGCCTAAAACAAAGGCCTCGGAAGAAGCCTGAACTTCATCCATGGATAGCTCTCCATCCGGATGCATGACGAGAGATTCGTCCTGAATGTCAAGCGTAAAGCCGTACGACTTCAATACTGGCCATCCTACGATCCCCACAATGTCGACCTGATCTAGTTCTTTGTCGTAGCGACCTGATAACTCCGCGGACATCTGTGGATTGCCAAGTGCTCTCTCATCAACTATTCCGGATCGAGGAATCTCCATGCGAAAGCCCTCATTGAGGACTTTGAGAGAGGTCTCTCCCTCACCAAAACGCAGGTCTCTTATCACCGGAAAGTTCAAAGCAAATGCAAAGGGCATTTCATAGTCCAAGATGACATAAGTGTCTTTAAACCAAACCTCGGTTTGCAGTTCAACTCGAGCAAGAATTCGATCGCCGATGACCTTGATTGGCACCGGTCCGCCGTAGGTAATTGAACTTTCCGACTCTTGAGGAAGCGTTGCCGTAGAGCAAAACATCAAGAAGCAGATTGAAAGACAGCCTGTCTTCCAGGCATAGCTCGAATTTGACCGTAGATTTGATTTTTTCATGAAATTCTCAGTGTGAAAGTCGTTATGAGACTGACCCGAGGTAGCTCCAAATTGCTCTTGAGACGATCAGCGAATTGGATGGTCTACGTCCAATCGGAACAACAAGAACGTAGTTCAGTCTCGTGCCGAACTGCAGATTTCGGGTGATGGTAGCAAATTGGAACCAGAAATTGCCCCGAGCCTGTCCATGCGCGAATTCTTGCCAGTCGGCCTAAGTGAGGTCGCCCCCTTCCCAAATAAACTTGCCCGTTCGTTCGTCAAGACTCCTCAGCAACCCAAGATCAATCAACCGGTTGTTTCATTTCCCGTAGCCAGCCCTTTCGACACGAGAAAACGATAGCTCTCCTGAACGGCTTCGAACATGTCGGTGTCACATGAATCCAATTCAACAATAAGCCAATCAAGAACAACCGGATCCGCTGCATTTGCAATTCCAGCTATGTCCACGACTCCGCTTCCCACCGCAACATGCGCTTCGCCGACTTCTAAAGGACCGTCCTTTATGTGAAGCAATGGTGCTCGTTGGCTTATTCGTCGGACTTCCTCAACTGGATCACACGCACCAAAATTTGCGGCCCAATATGTATCCACTTCGAAAAGCACTCCCGGGCATTCGCGTTGAAGCGTGTGGTACGGAATCTCCCCGTTTACGGGATTGAACTCAAACCAATGGTTGTGCAAAAACAACTCCAGGTCCGCTTGGCCTAGCCTTTCCACAAGAGAATTCACCGTATCCACAGTTCGTTTGACAGCATCCCTGCCGTTGAAGTCGTCAGGTCCAAACCCTCCAGCTGCGCGCGTCAAGCCCAATGCCTTTGTGACATCAATCACTTCGTTGATGTCCGCCCGATTCGCCCAAGGATGGTGGCTTGACGACACTTCCATCCCAAGTTCATTTACCTGTTGCTTAAAGGCTTCAGGACTTTTTCCAAATAGTGCAAAAGGTTCAACGCCCTGATATCCGATCTTGGCCAGTCGCTCCAACACCGAGTCAAAGTCTTTGGAGGATTCGTCGCGTAGCGAATAAAGTTGTACCGAAATGGGTTTTGGTATGTAGCTCATATGCAAAGGTGTCGGTTCCAACGAACCTAGCATATACGAGGCGCAAAACACTCGACCCCCATCAGATGTCTGTACCAAAACGACAGAAGTCGAAAGCAGATCTCTTATTAAAAAAAGAAATAGCGGAGCAACCGTCAACGCTTAGCACTCTGTCCGCCACGGTTATCCTGTAGCATTCAAAGTGAATAGAACTAAATCAGGAAGTCTTATTTGAGATGAAGTTGAAAATGGGAATGGTTGGTGGCGGAGAAGGTTCGTTCATTGGACCGGTTCATCGTATAGCTGCCGAACTGGATGGCAAGATCGAGTTGGTCGCCGGTGCATTTTCAAGTAATCCTGAGCGATCAAAGAAATCCGGTACAAACCTGTACGGACTTGCGTCGGATCGATGCTATGCAAGCTATGGCGATATGTTTGAGCAGGAGTTGTCTCTTGACTCAGCTAGTCGGATTGACTTTGTAGCAATCGTTACCCCCAACCATCTGCACTTTCCTGTAGCACGATCTGCTCTTGAATCGGGATTCCACGTGGTTTGCGATAAACCGGCAACATTGACTCGGCAGGAGGCCGTCGATCTCAAGGAGTGCATCGACAAAGCCGGCAAACTATTCGCTTTGACGCACAACTACACCGGCTACCCAATGATTCGCGAAGCCAAGCACCTAGTTCAAACAGGAGCACTAGGCAGAGTCCGACGCGTAAACGCGGAATACATACAGGGGTGGTTAGCCGATCTAGAAGAAAAAACACAGAACAAGCAAGCTCAGTGGCGTACCGATCCGATCCGTGCTGGGGCTGCTGGATGCATGGGAGATATTGGCACCCACGCGTTTCAATTAACCGAGTTTGTTACGGGTCTCGAAATCGAAAAGGTTAGTGCAGATCTGACGACATTTGCACCTGGTCGGAAGTTGGACGATGATGGAAACGTGCTGCTTAAGCTGTCGAACAATGCAAAAGGAGTGCTCTGTGCAAGCCAAGTCGCTGTTGGGGTGGAGAACGGTTTGACCCTCAGGATTTATGGTGAAGAAGGTGGAGTCGAATGGTCGCAGATGGAACCAAATTCCTTGATAGTGAGGTGGAAGGATCGACCCTATGAAGTGAGACGTACGGGAGGAGCAGGTGTTCACGAGCCGTCAACAAGTGCAACTCGGCTTCCAGCGGGGCATCCAGAGGGTTTTCTAGAAGCATTCGCGTTACTTTATAAGAACTTCGCGGCGTCTATAGCACAGGTTCAAAATGGGAAGGAAGCTTCGAAGTGCGACAAGGATTTTCCTACGATCGAGGATGGAGTCCGAGGAATGCAGTTCATTGAAGCAGTTGTTACGAGTTCTGAAAATGACTCTCAGTGGACACCAATTGTTAGGTAAGGAGCAAATTCAATGAAAACACTAAGAGGACCAGCGATTTTTCTGGCTCAGTTCATCGACGATTCTGAACCATTCGACAACATCGAGTCAATGGCTGAATGGGCGGCAAACTTGGGATTTGTTGGAATTCAGGTTCCTATTGGAAATCCTCGATTCATCGATGTCAAGCAAGCCGCAGAGAGCAAGTCGTATTGCGACGATCTCTCGGGTCGAGTGGGGCAGTACGGCATTGAAATCTCAGAACTGTCGACCCACTTGGAAGGCCAGTTGGTAGCGGTTCACCCAGCTTACGATGAACTGTTTGACGGATTTGCTCCCGAGGAGCTTCGCGGCGATCCCTCCGCACGCACGGAATGGGCAATCGAGCAAGTCAAACTGGCTGCAAGAGCGAGTCGCAATCTGAATCTCGATGCGCATGTCACTTTTTCTGGGGCGTTGCTATGGCCGATGATGTATCCTTGGCCAGCGCGGCCTGCCGGATTGGTTGAGGAAGGATTTCGGGAGCTTGCAAATCGATGGCGACCGATTCTTGACGAGTTTGAAGAACATGGAGTCGATGTTTGTTACGAGATTCATCCGGGTGAAGATCTTCACGACGGCATCACATTCGAGCAGTTTCTCGACGAAGTCGATGGACACTCACGTGCGAACATTCTCTACGACCCGAGTCACTTTCTGCTTCAACAGTTGGACTATTTATCGTTCATCGACATCTATCACGATCGCATAAAGATGTTTCACGTAAAGGACGCAGAGTTCAATCCTACAGGCCGCCAAGGTGTTTATGGTGGCTATCAAGATTGGTTAAGACGAGCTGGTAGATTTCGTTCTTTGGGGGATGGTCAAATTGACTTCAGGTCAATTTTTTCAAAGCTGGCGGGATACGACTATTCAGGCTGGGCGGTACTTGAATGGGAGTGCTGTTTGAAACATCAGGAAGATGGCGCAAGGGAAGGTGCGGCTTTCATTCGAGACCACATTATTCGAGTCACTGACAAAGCGTTTGACGACTTCGTCGCTGTTGATTCCGATGCTGATATGAACCGCAGAGTCCTAGGATTGAATTGAATCACTATTGACTGCACAAGCCTGCATTTCCTAACTTGCAGATCGAACTAAAATACGCTTCCTGATTTCAGTCCCTTCAAAGGAATCAGTGCAACAGACCCGCATAGTTCTCGACTTGCTAGACATGACGAAGCCACGTGTCGTGCTTCTCATGCTCGCCTGTGCGCTTGTCGGAATGCTCTTGGCTTCGCAAAATTCCGTGTCCCTTCCTCTCATTGTGGCTGGGCTGCTTGGAATTGCCCTGGTAGCCGGAAGTGCGGCCGTCATGAACCATGTCATTGATGCGGAATGGGATCGAAGAATGGCACGGACCCAGAACCGTCCCGTGGCAACCGGACGGATACGTCCTCGAGAAGGAATCTTGTTTTCGTTGGTCTTGGGGATAGCTGGAGCGACCGTACTGTTTGTATTTGTCAATCCTCTAGCCGCATGGCTCAATCTGGCTTCGTGGCTCGGATATGGCATTTTCTATTCGATATTCTTGAAGCACAACACTTCACAGAATATTGTTGTAGGTGGACTCTTTGGCGCCGCGCCTCCCCTTCTGGGATGGGTCTCAATCACCAACACCATCGAACCGGGTGCTCTCGTGCTTGTGCTCATCATTTTCCTGTGGACTCCACCACACTTCTGGGCACTGGCCATTGATCGCATCAAAGACTACAAGTCCGCCGGAATACCCATGCTGCCTCTCACGCATGGAGACAGATATACAAGGTGGTGGATTCTTGCTTACACCGTACTCCTATTTGTGTCCACGCTTCTACCTTTCTTTATAGGTATGAGTGGCTGGCTCTATCTTTCGGTGGCTGTGCTGCTGGGAGTTGTCTATCTAGGTTATTCGGTCGCGATGTTGGTCGTTGAAGATCCCAAGTTGCCGCTCAAGTCTTTCCGTTACTCGATTACTTATTTGACCGTTTTATTTGCAGGGCTTCTGCTCGATCACTACCTTCCAGAAATTGCCACGGCATTGAGCGCTTGAACTGACTGTACCGCCGTAGATCTGCCAGATTGAGACGCAGCCTTCGTCACTTTCAACGTCCTGCGGACATGGTCGTCAGCTTTCGACAAAGTAACGAAATTTGACAAGATTTCATCTATTTGTCTGTGAACTACTTAAAATACTACTTGCCTAAGGTAACGGATGAGGAATGCCATCACCTACCACCAATTGGTGTCACCTATTCCTCAGTCGGACTGTCAAGCAACCACAAGTTGCAAGAACAGCAAGTTAGAGATGTCCTTACAAGGAAATAACAAAAATGTCATACGACAGAAAACGCCGCTCCTCGCAAGGGGTAGCTCGTAGACTCTGGTCGGCGTGGCTTCGATTTGGCTCCCCTCGAATTGTTGCGGAAGAACTGCACATGAGAGAGTCGCAATCTGCGAAAGAAGACCGCTCGCCACCTCCAAATTCGATTGGAATTAGCTCCGGCGAAAGCCAAATGGAGGAAGCCGTCCTATAGCTCAATCAATCCTCTGGATGCTTGAATAAAGCTCCGAAGGAAGCAATGATTGAAACGTCCACTTTAGTGGAACAGCCCACTATTTTGCTAGGTACGAGTAGGGCACGCAACTACGAACGACGACTCGTTTAGTCCGCGCTATTTTCTTGTTCCAGGCAAGACGGTTGAAATCTAAAGTGTTATTGCAGATCGAGTGAATTAGGTATTCGCTCTAACTCACGCAAACGAATTCAGAAGACACGGCAAGAGTTCCTTAATTCGATCGTCTGTCTCGGTCGATTTGCGCCATCAATGAAAAGGGTTCTTGGTGTTTGCTTTGGTCGCCAAACTCTCGATAGAGCGTTTGCACGTTGACTCCAATTCGTTCGGAGTCTCCCCAGTCTTCGAACTGGCTTAGTGAAATATCCATCGCCGCGTCGTAAACCGACATACCAGCACGGAACCGGGCGTACGCTTCGTCTCTTATGTAAACGAGATAGTCCCGCACTGCTCGAACGCCATCCTTGTCGGTGATGGGACCATGCCCAGGAACGATGGTTTCCAAATCCAACTCCAACATGTAGTCGCACGCAGATATCCAATTGGCAACCGGACCCACCCACAATATTGGGTGTCCCTCAATAAAGAGTATGTCGCCCGTAAACATGAGCCGATCTTCGACGCAATGTACGAGGATGTCTCCCTGCGTATGGCATGGCCCCACTCTCTTGAGTCGCAAGGTCTTGTCACCTACTGAAACTTCAAGCAATTCATCGAAGGTCCTATTTGGCAGAGTCATTGTGATTCCTTCGAAATCAAACTTGCCAAAACATCTCTGCAAGAATTCTCCGGTAGATCCCATGTTGGGTGTGTTACGCATGATGTTTACAAGTCGATCGGGATCATCTTGTGCCATCTCTCGATAGGTTGCGGTGGAGGAGATGATTTCATCTGCTCCCACGAGTTCGTTTCCGTTGCAGTGGTCCTGATTGGCGTGAGTGTTTACAAGAGTCTTAATGTGCTTAGCGTCGTCCGTGGCTCTTCGCATCGCAACAAGCATTTCTTGTGTCAATCGGAGATCGAACAATGTATCTACCAGCAATGATTCACCCTGGTCGACGACTAATCCGGCGTTGCTCCAAC
>JAPOXO010000022.1 GCA_026707045.1 Gammaproteobacteria bacterium
GATGGAGAAAAGGAGTACCGAGCATGCTCAATGGCGCACGGAATAGATTCCATTCATGTCCTGTTCCGGTGTGGAACTCGATCGCTTTGGTCTTGGGCACGTACTTCGGGTAGTCCACGCCGTATCCAGTCCACATCCCAAACCAGCAGAGTTCCCAGTCGGTGTAAACCGACAAGATCTCGCGTAGAGGGCCTGATACCGTCCATGGCAATGTACCTGCGTCGGGAGGCTCGATATCAATTCCAGAAATCATCGAACCGGCAATCCTTGGCCACTGCATCAACGCGTGACAGCGACGTCCGTTGCGAGCTGCGACATCAGCCCACGTCAACGGAAATCGGTGCCGACCCCCAGACTTCCAAGCTGAGTGAAAAATCCGCGCATACCGCTCGAATCCTCTCGGGACGAGAGAGGCCACGTTGTAGCTGTGGAAGGAATCCAGCCGGCTTATAGCCCAATGCGTCGCACGAAGGTCGTTTACTGGGAGGAGCATGTCAATTCCATTGATTTAGATTTGATGCGACCGGAGCAAAGAGAAAACCTACCAGACATTGGGTCTGAGACTTAGAGCACCTGTTGAGTTCGGTGCTTGCCGCTGGCGCAAGGTCTCACCGCTACCAATTCGAGCTGCTAAGAGGTTACCGCAAAACCAAGTTTGAGTTCGTCTGCAAGATTTGCATTACGTTTCAAGTATCCAAAGATCCCAAACCACCGTTTTCATTGTTGTAAGTACACATGCGTCAAGAGTGGTTGGCTGAAGGGGACCAGAGGCATATGTGCAGCATGCACTTGCCCCTCCGATTGTGGCACTGGCATGCAGTATGAGTTCAAATTCAATTTTCCTAAGAAAAAACGATGGTCTTCTAACTCTGTAGAAGCGATCTGATCCATTCAAAATTCCCGCGCAGGAAACTCTCCGTTGTTTCAACAATAGATTGAGTCTGGGAATCAACCTCCAGGTTCAAAAGGTCGCCTGGAGCGACACTTCCTAAATTGGTTCTTTCCAATGTGTCGGGTATGAGATTGACGCTACCAATATTGGTGTTGCGGTCGAATTCCGCAAGTGTCAGGCTTACGCCGTTGAGTGCTATGAATCCCTTAGGGAACAGGAAACGACACCATTCCTCGGGCACCTCGAAGGAAATCGCTGGCTCCTTACCATTGTTGGATGCATCCACAACCCTGACAACGTCACATATGTGGCCGGACAACACGTGACCACCAATCTCAGACCCGAATTTCAAGGAACGTTCAATATTTACGCGGGACCCGACGTTGCAGGATTCTAAGTTTGTAAGATTGGCTGTAGCGGGTACGACAAAAAACGTGGCTTCGCCGTTTTCAATATGTGATGCAGTAAGACAGACACCATTGACCGAGACACTTGATCCCTCAACCAGCCCATCGCTCAGTGAACCAAGCTCAACGTTTAGCCCAATCGCTGGACCTGTTTCGTCAATGCGTATGACAGCGCAGACCGCGGCGACTATGCCAGTAAACACCGTTGCCTACAAAAGCTCTTTCTGAATGTAGTTAGCCAGTCCCAAAGGTAATCTGCCAAGCGATCAGCTGTTCGCGCCTACGACCGTTTTCTCTTTTCCTCCTCATAGGCGATTTCTGCATCCCGTACAGCTTTTTCGTGCCTGATGCGTTCAAGTTCGTTCTCGACCGATTTCAAATAACTTCTTGTGATTACAAGGAGTGCATCGTCTCCATCGTCGTCGGACCTTCGCAACACACGCTGTAGATCGGTGAAAGTAACTTTTGCCGCTTCATAGTTTTCGGCACTAAATTGGCAACTACCTTTTGTGAGCCACAATCTGTTGACGCGCCTCTCCACACCAAGGTCTAGTGCAGTTTCTACTGCTTCAATACATTCTTCAAAATCACCAGTCTCGTTATGGAGCTGGGCTACCCTCGCCCACAACTCGCCATCCTCTGCGTCGTCTGCAGATCGAATGTAGTTTTTGATGGCAAGATCACTCTCAAGGGAAATCTGGTAATACTGAGCCAGCCACTTCAGCATTTTCGAGTCTTGTTTCACAATCTCAATATCAAATCCTTCTTCGAGAACTCTTGCGGCTCGTATCGGTGCGCCGGCCAATGCGAGCATTGATGCAAAATTCGTGAAATCCTTGTCACTCTCGAGCATTCCTGCAGTATGAGCACACTCAAGGGTATATAAAGCTTTGTCTTCGTGTCCCAGCTGCATGTAAGCTTGGGCCATACCTAACCAATACGCGTGCTTTGGCCACTTGACAACACAGATCTTGTTCACCTCCAAGACTTCATCCCATTCTTCAAGCACACTTACAGATGAAATCAGAATTTGGTACCAGTATTCCTTGACCGGTTTCATCTGTTCTTCTGCGGTTGAGATCGCGAGTTTTATCCAAATCTTGGTGTTTTGGAAGTCTTCGAGCGCAATATAAATCTGAGAAACATAAACATAGTCGTTCGGACCTTCAGTTATTGACAGGTCCATGTATTGCATTGCGAAATCCAGAGCTTCCTCATACTCCTCAAGCGTGAAATGCATCTTAGACAAATTGTTCAGTGTCTGTTCTTCAAGGACGTAAGCGATACTTTCCCGATAGTCAAGAATTTTTGTCAGATGCTCAATCGTGAGTCTCGTGTCGTCCATTTCTTGGCCGAGCCACGCATAGCTTCTGTGTACCTGTGCCATTTCATTGCCGTTCAGGCGCCGATATCTTGCGAGCAGATTGTCAAGGATCTTCTGAGCCGCAGGCAAGTCTCTTTCGCCGACTTCCTCTAGCGGCAATGGATTGCCCTCATCATCTGTAGGCATCAAAATCTCGTTGAATTTAGCGAGTTTTTCGTACGTCTCCGCCGACATTGTCGGGATCGTACGTTTTGGACGAGGATCCTCGGTGGGGGTGGTTTGCGCTAGGGTTAACTGTCCACCCATGAATCCTGTAGAGTCGAGGATGCAATCCATCCCAACCTGAAGCACTAGAAACATAAACCCGAATGACAAAGCTCGAAGCACTGTTCGTCCGAACGATGTATGGGAACTTTCTATTTTCATCATTTCCGTTCTCTGTAGTGGTCTCTTATGAGTGTTCATTTTGTTGATTCCTCCCTTCCAGTCCTAACCGTCATCGTTTTGGCCTAGTTGATTCTCAGCGGCTAACAAAATTTCCCGCCAAGCCTTCTTTACAGTTGTAGACTGTTCCTCTGCCGAAGCGATCGCACGTTCAATCCAATCCTTAGTGCTGTGGAAGTCCTTGAGTGCGTAGTAGACCTGAGCTATGTAAGCATAGTCATTAGGATCCTCCGAGGTAGAACGTGCCATAAACTGAGTCGAGTAATCAATAGCTTCCTCGTACTTTCCAAGCACAAAATGTAATTTCGACAAATTGTTCAGGGTCTGTTCTTCCAAGACATAGGAAATGCTTTCACGATAGTCGAGAATCTGTACAAGATGTTCAATTGCAAGGTCCATGTCATCCAATTCTTGGGCCAGCCAAGCGTAGTTTCTGTGAACCTGCGCCTTCTCGTTGCCATTCAATCGCCAATGCCTCGCAAGGAGATTGTCAAGAATCTCCTGTCCGGCTGACAAGTCTCGTTCACCGACTTCCTCCAGGGGCAACGGATTGCCCTCGTCATCTGTAGGAATCAAGATTTCGCTGAATTCTGCGAGTTTTTCGTACGTCTCTGCCGACATTGTCGGGACTGTGCGTTGCGGACGAGGATCCGCTACGGAACTGGTCGCCAGCACAGCCTGACTTCCGAAAAATCCAGAGTCATAAACGACACTTAACCCAATGTGTAACACGAGCAATGTAAAGGCAACCGAGTGCATCCGTAAGGAAGAACGACAATATTGCACCTTGGAGCAAATAGATCTAGCCATTTCTGATAAGTCCTTAAGCCTAGCGAAAAAACTCACTTTGTTTTGGTGCAATCACTTGAGTCAATCCTCTAGCTCAAAGACAATTTTGTGCTTGACTCCCTCAACTTGGGTTGGTTTTCCGTCGACAACTCTTGGTCGGTACCGAAACTTCAACGCCGCTTGAGTTGCTGAACGATCGAAGATTCCAGCTGGATCGGACTCAACTACAACCGGGTCCTTAACCGTTCCTTTTTCCGTGACTGTAAACTTCAAGATTACTGACCCTTCGATCCCTCTCGCTACTGCTCTGGGAGGATATTCAGGCGAGACCTTTACAACAGGAAGATAATCGTCCAAGCTGCCGATATCCGGTTCATCCTGCCCGTTTTCAATTCTATAGACGATCTTGTTCTTGACTCCCTCAACTTGGATTGGTTTTCCGTCGACAACCTTTGGTCGGTACCGAAACTTCAACGCCGCTTGAGTTGCTGAACGATCGAAGATTCCAGCTGGATCGGACTCAACTACAACCGGGTCCTTAACCGTTCCTTTTTCCGTGACTGTAAACTTCAAGATTACTGACCCTTCGATCCCTCTCGCTACTGCTCTGGGAGGATATTCAGGCGAGACCTTTACAACAGGAAGATAATCGTCCAAGCTGCCGATATCCGGTTCATCCTGCCCGTTTTCAATTCTATAGACGATCTTGTTCTTGACTCCCTCAACTTGGATTGGTTTTCCGTCGACAACCTTTGGTCGGTACCGAAACTTCAACGCCGCTTGAGTTGCTGAACGATCGAAGATTCCAGCTGGCTCGGACTCGACGACAACTGGATCCTTGACGGTTCCCTTTTCCGTGACGGTGAACTGTAAAGTCACGTATCCCTCGATACCTCTTTGAAGCGCTCTCTTTGGATAGTCTGGACGTACCTTCACTATGGGCTGGGCATCGCCATAGAATTCTTTGTGAGCTGCGATTTGCCTGGTTTCGCCCGAGGTATTCTCGTTGTCACTGCTCACACCTTGTGTTTGAATCAGCAGCACTGCGGTTACAGCAGTTATCAGTCCAATGCCAACACTACGGCCTTTCAACAATTGATTCATGGTTGTTAGCTCCTAGTTGTCCTTAGTTTCGTGATTGCACAAAACTTCTCAGATGAAATCTGTGATTGTCCATAGCAAGAAATGAAGGGCGACAACACGACATCGGCGTCAACTGACGAACTATGGTTCGTCTTCAAGTTCAAAGACTATCCTGTTTTTGACTCCCTCTACTCGAATCGGCGTTCCATCCACCACTCTCGGACGATACTTGAACTTTAACGCCGCCTGCGTGGCAGCACGATCAAATACCCCTCGCGGATAAGACTCCACTACGGTTGGGTTCTCGACATTACCGTTCTCAGTGACCGTGAATTGCACGATAACGTAGCCTTCAATACCTCGTTGAGTCGCTGTACGCGGATACTTTGGTTGAACCTTGACAATTGGCAGGTATTCGCCAACGCCAGAATAGACTCCTGGGCCAAAATCTGTTTTGGTAGGAGTAACAGTGTTGGGTTTGTACTTCGACCAACCCTCCGGACCATCCAGAACATGCTCTGGCTCGGGGATATCCGGGGGAAATTCATCTGGCGGAGGGGGTGGTTTTTGCTTCGGCGGCTTCGGTCTGGGTTCCGTGTCTTCCATCAATCGGATGACTTCAAAGTCAAAAGTTGGCGGGGCTTCATTCAGAGGGTTCTCTTCGTTGCTTATTGCCGCTTGCATAAGGTAGAGCAAACCTACCGTAACAACCGAACCAGCAACAATTCCAACCCCGTATCGTTCGAGTGCACGTTGCATGACTTACACCTCTCGATGAGTGACTAGGTCAATATAACATCAATCCTTGAAATTTTGTTAGGCGACTACAAACTTCTTTATAGGCCTTTCAGATTGTCTTGGCGGAGTCGTGAACTACGGCTCGTCTTCAAGTTCAAAGATTATTCTGTTCTTGACGCCTCTAACCCGGATTGGCACCCCATCGACAACTCGAGGGCGATACTTGAACTTCAATGCCGCTTGCATTGCAGCTCGATCAAAAATTCCAGGCGGGTCAGCCTCGAACACTGAAGGGTCTTCAACGGTACCATTCTCGGTAACCGTGAACATCACGATTACGTAGCCCTCAATACCTCTCTGGAGCGCTCTTCTCGGATACTGAGGTCGCACCTTTACAATCGGCAAGTACTCGCCGTCAGAACTGTAATCACCGATGCCTATATCGGGTCCCGAGGGACCTTGTGTATCAAACTCGATCGCTGTCCATCCGTCACCTCCACTCAAATCCACATCTGGTTCGGGGATGTCGGGAGGAAATTCCTCGGGCGGTGGCGGAGGAGGGGTTCTCCGATCTATTTTGGGAGGCTCGACGTCGTCTAACAGTCGAACAATTTCAATCGGCCTGTAGCTCGGAGCTTCATTCAACGGATTCTTGTCGCTGCTGATCACCGCTTGCATGAGGTAGAGCAATCCTACCGTTACAACAGATCCAACAACTATTCCCACTCCGTAGCGTTCAAATATTCTTTGCATGTTTGCTACCTCTCAGTCTTCTGTCGCCAATGCGACATCAGTGACTTTTGCTCCTCGTGCTGCGTCGAGCACTGTTCGTACCACTTCAAACTTTGCCTTCCGATCAACCTGTACAACAATTCCACCTTTGGGGTTTTCAGAATGTAGTCGCTCGATATGCGCTCGGACATGATCAGCTTCCACCTGCTTCTTATCTATCCAAATGTCTCCAGCCGGACCGACGGCGACAAGCACACTCACCAAGGGTTTGGGTTTTGCAGTACGAGCATCTGGTCGCTCAACTTCAATCCCTGCCTGTTTGATGAATGTCGCAGTCACGATAAAGAATATCAACATGATGAACACAACGTCAAGCATTGGCGTCAAGTTGATATCGCTTTCGTCGTCGCTTGAGGAGCGTTGTTTTCCAAGTGCCATACTCGTCTCCTTGATCAGTGATCCATTGTTAGGTGTCGATCAAGCAATTCCCTTTCTGTATTGATTTTGCGACGTAGGAAAGTAGTCCCCATTATGCCCGAAAGTGAAGCGATCATTCCCGACATTGTTGGAATGGTTGCGGCCGATACTCCAGCGGCCATCGAACGCGCATTGCCTCCTTGAGTAGCCATCGCATCGAATACCTGAATCATTCCTGTCACTGTGCCCAGCAGACCTAGCAGCGGGCACAACGTTATACAAGTCAAAATGATGGGCATACTTCCCGAGATTTTGGCACCCGCTTCGGAAACTAGAGCTCTCCGTATTGCTAGTGCGGACCACGATCTTCGCTCATCTCGCGATTCCCAAGTGTCCATCGCAGTCTTGACGACATTCCGATGCTCTCTAACGAAATACCAAACCCGTTCAAGAATCAACACCCACATCATGAAAGTGGTTAGGGCGATGAGATAAAGTACATCGCCCCCTTGCTCAAAAAACCTATTGATGGCAACGAAAATGTCCATCTTGGTTTACTCAGCTTTTGCGTCGGAAATTGGATCCCCCGCCTGTTCGGCGTGCTGTGCGATGATCCCCTCCGATTGCTCGTCCAACACGTGAAGCACTGAACGACTGTACTGGGAGACTAGTGCGTGAAGCAATACAGTAGGAATTGCCACGCACAGTCCAAGTACGGTAGTCATCAAGGCTGTCGAAATACCACTAGCCATGATTTTCGGATCGCCAGTTCCGAACAACGTAATTGCTTGGAACGTCTGAATCATCCCAATTACTGTTCCTAGTAGTCCCATCAACGGAGCCACAACGGAAATCACTTGAACGATCGCAATGTTTCGGGTCAAGGCCGGAGTCTCTCGCAACACCGCCTCCCCCATCTTCAATTGAAGTGTTTCGTTGTCCACTTCCTTATTTGCATGGTAGATGCCAATAACACGTCCCAGCGGATTGTCTTCTCGTGGATTTCCTGGATCGTTGCGCTGCGCGGAAACCTTTTGACTGATTAGGGTAAGCATGATCAAGCGTTCAATCGCAAGCAATACGCCGACGATACCCACCAAAATAATCACGGATCCAACCATTCCGCCTTGTCCGTCGCAGAAAGGCAGCCAGCAACCTTTGCCTTGAAACAGTGCCAAAGGTGACCCCACCATTTCACCAAAAGTTGCGCGCTGAGTTTCGAGCGAGAGCAACGCTCCACGCGTAGGATCCACTGCAAATCCAACCATGTCTCCGGTGTCTGAACGAAACGCGCCACGTGCAGTGTTTGTAAACTCGGCCGATGGTTGTCGCGGCAACTCGATCATATTTCCGGTAGCTACGTCATAGTTCACATAGCCATTTTGAGTAACCACATTGAAAGCACCGATTCGCAGAACATCCTGTTCAACTTGATCGCCACCCGCCGATTGAACCGTCCCAACAAACCGCGAGATTCGGCCCGTCTCTCTGAGGTGCTGCATGAGCAAGAAAATGAGATGCTCCATTTCGTCCACTGTAGCTAGCTGGCTAGCCGTTCCCATTTTTGCAGCTAAATCGTTGAGGAAAATGTGCCGGTCAGGAAGTTCAGTACTCACTATTGAGCCGTTGAACACGCCTCTAGCATCACCTGACACTTGCTGCAGAACTCCGAATAGCTCTCGAAGAGAACCGAGTCGATCGTCAAGAATTGTCTGTTGGTTGGCTATTTCCGTTTCGTTTTCCGCTTGTTGAGCATCCAACTGACGACTTCTTTGTTGTTCTCGTGCAAAATCCGCCTCAGCGTCATCCAAGAGTACCTGTTGATTGTTTCGTTCATCCTCGAACCTTTGCAATCGATCCCTTTCCATTTCATTCTCAATGAGCCTTTTCTCTCTCATGAGCTGAAGAAGGTCATCGAGCGACGGAGCTTCCACAATTGTGAGTCCTGCGTCCACAAGCGGATTAACCTGTTCACCTTCAGGAGTTTCCTCTTGTGCAACCGACACCTGTACCGCCAAAAACAATGCAATGGCAACGAATCCTATTCTCAAAACTGTTGGTCTCATATCTAGGTTCCTCCCGCGGAGCTGGCTTCAGGAAGGAAAATTGGCACGCGAATCAAGGTCTGAGACAATTGTTTTCTGGCAATCTTCAATCCGTTTCTGATCGGAGTAGTAAAACTATTGTCTAGCTCCTCCCAAGCACCAGTATCTGGATTCCACCATCCGGTGTTCTTGCCGTCTCCCGTCTGATACATGAGAGCAATTCGTCCTATACGCAACACATCGACGGTAGTTTGCTGGCCGTTTAGCTCGATGTCCATCGTTGTAGCCCCGATCGTTCGACCATACTCACTTTCGATCTGAAATGCGCGGAGCACTTGGCTAAACTTTTCTGAAACCGCCACGTCCGGATTGTCCATCAGGTCGCGCAATTTCTCGATTCGATCCAATCGTTGATCAAGATCGAACGGTAGATCAAGAGAAACAAACTGATCCAACGCTTCGATGGTGCGTAGCATCAACGGAGTGATTTCTCGCTGAATGCTCGTGACTTCCTCAATTGACTGCTTTAGCTCGGCAATCTTGTCCAATTGTTTGTTGACCACGAGCTGCAGCTGACGGTTATAAACCTTTTGCCCGTCAATCTGTTTCAAGACTAACCGGTAGTCGTTGAACATCTGTGATCTCTCGTTATCGACTTCGTCGATTTTTGCTTGCGTTGCCATGGCATCGTCATTGAGCGCTTTCGCGACGTCAAAAAGATCGTCAAATGTCGCTTGTGCAATGACGAGCCCGCAACCAAAAATCGCGAGCAACGCGAATGGCAAGAGAAGTTTGCGGCTCCATTGATGTACTAAGTCTTGGGTCATATCGACTCCTACGCCCTCAAGTGTTATCCCTCTTTATGTTGTAAGACGATTTGCACAGCTAGTTCCTTGCAGATCGTGGAACATTGCCAACCGCGGTTTCTCTCAGTTGAAAACATTCGAGAAAACACGCCATGCAATCGTATCTTCAGTACGAAATTTACGCCGTCATTCGGCAGTCGGACCGTCTTGGTCGAAGCTTGAACAACATCTACCAAACTCAAACGCAAATAATCGTGCGCATTATTGTGGCATATCTACACGACATTTAGTGCGTCACTCGAAAAAAATATAGGCAACAGCATATCCTCAATGACTCTCTACGAGGAAACAAAATTCTCGAGGAATGCCAGCGTACGCTTTCGTGCCAATGCGGATGCTTCGGCGTTATACGAATCGCGATGATCACAATTGAATCCGTGATCCGCTTCGTAAGTGTAGATTTCAGCATCGGGAAGCGACTGCCTAATTTGATCCACTTGATCCATTGGAATCATCGAGTCCAGTTCTCCGAAATGCATCATTACAGGGCACGATGGTGACCCTTCGAGTTCGCCGGCAATTCCACCACCGTAATAAACCACGGCTGCGGACAATCCTCTCACGCTACATGCGGATAGCCAACTGAGCAGTCCACCGTAGCAATAACCGACAATGCCCACTCTTCCATATTTGCCGATTTCTTCTGTGGCGGCTTGCAAATCGATCAATGCGTTGTCTCGAGATGTTTCATTGAATGCCAGGCGTAGTCCTTCAGCCATGTCGTCGGGCTGGTAACCAAGCTCGACGTCCCGTTTGGAACGATCGAATATCTGAGGTGCTATCGCTGCGTAGCCGTCGGAGGCATAGCCGTCAACAACATCTTTGATGTGTTGATTGACTCCGAAGATTTCTTGTATTACTACGATAGATCCACGCGGATCTTCGCTCGGTAATGCCTCATACGCTCCAACTGTGTGGCCATCAACTGCGCGCAATTGCCGCTTCTTGCCCATCCTCAGATTTTCCCTGGCAATCAAAACGGCAACCATTTTATAGACGCACTATTGACCGTTTCCTCATACACGATTTACCATTCTTAACAAAACGTTAATACTTTTATCTATTAATAGGTACAACCTAGCCTGACTAGAGACCATATGGCAGCGAATTCAATTCTCGTCGTAGAAGACGAACCCGACATTCGAGAACTGCTCAGGTTCACACTGCACCGCGCACAGTTCAAAGTTCAACCCGTAGAAGATGCCGAGCAAGCCATCCGAGTATTGGAGGGACCCCTTCCGTCATTGGCTGTAATTGATTGGATGCTACCAGGCATGAGTGGTATCGAATTGTCCCAGCGAATCCGAAGTGACTCGATCACTCAGGACATGCCAATAATCATTTTGACTGCACGGGGAGACGAAGCTGACAAGCTTCAAGGATTTGGACATGGTGCGGACGACTACATCACAAAGCCATTTTCTCCACGCGAACTGGTGGCTCGTATTCGCGCTCTTCTGCGGAGAGCCGGCCACCCTGCTAACGGAAGTATTAGCGTGAGCGGAATAGAGTTGGACGCCATTGCACATTCCGTGTCAATTGAAGGAAACGCAGTGCACCTTCGACCAACCGAGTATCGATTGCTTGAAATCATGATGCGGAATCCCAATCGAGCGTTTCAACGCGGCCAATTGTTAGACCAAGTATGGGGACGCAGCGTCTACGTCGACGAACGTACCGTGGACGTGCACGTTCTCCGACTTCGGAACGCACTAAAGCCGTTTGGTCGTCACAATCTAATTTCGACCGTTCGGGGTGTGGGCTACAGGTTGAATCGCGACAGCATGGATACGTGAGTCCTTCTGCGTCCATTGCTTTAACTGTTGTTGTAGTTGGACTGTTGGCGGCCGGTTGGTTCTTTGGAATTGTGTTATGGACTACCGGAGCAGCACTCGTCATTGTGTTTGTTGCATACGCTCGAGGAACTCGGGACCGTCTTGCATTCTTACGCTGGGCACAACGCCCATTGCGAACTCCTCAAGACTCCCTGGGCAGATTTCAGGAAGCTGCCAAGTCGCTCCACGATTCGCTAAATCTCGAGCGGACACGCAATAGAAGGTGGTTGAATCTTGCTCGACGGTTTCGAGATACTTCAGACCTCATACCTGACGCATGGATTGTCCTGGATCAGGAAATGAACATTGAAGCCGTAAACAGAGCTGCAACTACGTTGTTGGGCCTCAAGCAATCTGATGTTGGCAGACCGATTTCCGCTCTGGTCAGACATCCAGAAATCAATCGACTGCTAATGAATGAAGACGACCTAAATATTGTTGAATTCGCGTCGCCTACTGATGATCAGACTAAGCTTGAGCTCCGATTGATTCGCATAAGCGAAGATCAGAACATCCTATTGGCACGGGATGTCACTGAACTCAATCGACTGTTATCAATGAGACAGGACTTCATAGCTAACGTGTCGCATGAACTGCGTTCTCCTCTTACTGTTCTTATAGGCTACATTGAATCTATATATGGCGAAGACTTAGACCCAGACACCCTAAAAGAAATCGTTCAGCGTCTTGACGCACCAGCGCAGCGCATGAAGTCATTGGTGGATGATCTTCTGACCCTCACACGTTTGGAAGCTTCTCCGGACCCTGAATGGGAAGACTTGTCCCGTATAGACTGCGCCACTTTGATCCAAGCGATATCCCAAGAAGCATCGTCACTCAAGCGTGATAATCACAGTATTTCACTCGATTTAGAACGCAATTTGTGCGTCATGGGAGTCGGCGACGAATTGCATAGTGTCTTCATGAACTTGTTCACGAATGCGATTCGCTACAGTCCAGAAGGAGGTCCAATCGATGTTCGGTGGTATCGGCTAAATGAGAATGCGCGATTTGAAATCACGGATAGTGGTCTAGGGATTGCACCAGAGCACATATCGCGAATTACAGAACGTTTCTATCGCGTGGACCCAAGCAACTTTCGTGTGAAAGGCGGAACAGGCCTTGGGCTAGCAATTGTCAAACACGTGCTGCGTCGACACCAATCAGCACTTAAAGTGGAAAGTAAACCAGGTGGAGGGAGCACGTTTTTCTTCGATCTACCTCGCTTTGAATAAAGGAGCAAAATGAACATGGGACTTGTGAAAAGGACGGCAATATCAATTCTGGCATTACTCTTCGCCATCGCGAGTCACACCCAGTCATCGACTATAGACGCCGATGAACTACCCACTTATGAACGCGTTAGTGGGGTTTCAGGCAATCTGAGCAGCGTTGGTTCGGACACGCTTGCGAACCTGATGACTCTTTGGACCGAAAAATTTGAGGAGCTGTACCCAAACATCAACATACAAGTTCAAGCCGCAGGTTCATCCACAGCACCTACAGCTTTGACCGAAGGTGTGGCTAACTTTGGTCCAATGAGTCGGAAAATGAAAGACAAGGAAATTGAAGCTTTTGAAGCAAGATTCGGGTACAAGCCAACTCCAGTTCGAGTCGCTATCGATGCGCTTGCAGTTTATGTAAACAAAGACAATCCCATTGAATCCCTGACAGTGGCACAAGTCGATGCGATTTTTTCGTCGACTAGGCGATGCGGACATCCGACCGATATCAAAACCTGGGGCGACTTGGGTCTCGAAGGTTCGTGGAAACGAAGACCGATCCAACTCTATGGCAGAAACTCGGTATCAGGAACTTACGGCTATTTCAAACAAGCCGGTCTGTGCTCGGGAGATTTCAAGAACACAGTAAACGAGCAACCCGGTTCTGCTTCCGTTGTACAAGCCATAACCGCTTCGCTCAACGGTATTGGCTACTCCGGTGTGGGGTATGTCACATCTGGGGTGCGAGCTGTGGCTATTGCCGAAGTGGAAGGAGACACGCCAGTCGACGTTGAATTCAAAACGGCCGCAGATGGAACCTATCCATTTACTCGCTACTTGTACGTTTACGTCAACAAGAAACCTGATTCTCCCCTGCCGCCACTGGAACGCGAATTCCTGAAGCTTGTTCTTTCAGATTCTGGTCAGGAAATCGTTGAAAAAGACGGCTACGTCCCGCTTTCGCTCAAGACACTAAAACGTGAACTGCAACGCTTGCTCTAGTCCCACGCCGTTGTCACACTGAACGACAATTTGCGTGTCCGAAATAGCATCTCAACAGCTACCTAGACTTTCGCGGCGACGCCAGCTGGTGGACGGTGCTACGCGACACATTGTCGGGGCTGGCGGTGTCGCCGTGATTTGTGCAATAGCTCTCATCATGGGCTATCTAGTGTGGGTGATTGTCCCCATGCTTGCTCCTTCTTCCATCAAGCATGCCGCTAGTCATTCAGTTGATATAGAGGGAACATTGCATGTCGCAACGGACGACACGTTTGAGACTGCTACGTTTGTTAGATCCAACGGAATCGTGGAGTTTCGCGATACGAAGAGCTTTGAACTGATTCAAGAATCCCGTGTCGCCGATGGAGACATTGACTCAATCAAACCAATTTTCCCAACATCAGATTCCTATGCCGTCGCGATCAGCAACAAGAAACTCGCGTTTTTCAGAGTCGCGCACGTAGTCAGGTTTCTGGGTGACGAGAGACGTATCGAAAACTCTGCGACAACACTCTTCGAAGATTCCATCGTTGAGCTTCAAGATGTCGCCGATTACGACATATACAGAAGCGAGAGCACCTTACGGGTGGCGTTGTTGAGGAACGATGGATCACTGGTCGTCAACGCCTATGACGATGTCGATGACTATTTCGAGCTTGACCAACCGCGAGAGGCACCAATTCCTTCTTGGAATCGTAATGTGGAACACATCCAGATCGTCATGGGTCCGAGAGGCAGATGGCTTTTTGAAATCGATACGTCGAGTGGCGACTATAGATTGTTGAATATTGCTTCCATTCGTCGCCCAAGAGTGGAGGTGGAAGGATCTATGGGTTTAGAGAATGACCAATTCCTCTCCGCGACTCCCGTGCTTGGCAGGTATTCGTTCCTAGTCGCTTATCAATCCGGAATGCTTGCACATTGGAGTTTGACGCCGTCAGAAGAGGGTTCCCACCTGCAACAAATACGCAACTTCGACGGTCGGGGGCCGATTGCCAAAGTCATAACCGAACACAGGCGCAAGGGTTTTCTCGCGATTGGACAGCAAGGTCTTGCTCAATTGGGTTACACGACATCACGCCGAATTCTCGCTAGGATCGATCTCGGGCGACTGCCTGAAGTCATCGAGTTCTCACCACGGGCAGATCGCTTGTTAGCGATCAATCCGCATTCCATCGATGTCTATAACGTTGTAAATAAACACCCCGAGATTTCTTGGTCTACATTGTGGGGCAAAGTCTGGTATGAAGGCTACCAAGAGCCTGTTCACAGTTGGCAAAGCTCATCTGCCGACACAGACTTTGAGCCAAAATTCTCACTGACGCCGCTTCTCTTTGGAACGATCAAAGCGGCTTTCTATGCGATGTTGGTCGCAACGCCTCTCGCGATTATGGGTGCCATTTACACGGCCGTTTTCATGTCTCCAGGCATGCGCAAATTGATCAAGCCTGGTATAGAAATTATGGCAGCGCTGCCAACGGTCATTCTTGGTTTTCTAGCCGGCCTATGGCTGGCCCCCATAGTCGAATCGCACCTCACATCAATTATGTTGTTGATCGTCATTCTTCCAGTAGGAGTGTTGATCTGTGCATTTCTTACGACTTTGCTTCCGCGACACGTCTCTGCCCGATTCGACGGATGGTTCGCCGCGTTGTCTGTGCCGATACTGGTGATCCTCGGTTATCTAACGCTCACCAATGACGCATGGTTGTCGAACCTAATCTTCGGCATGGATGCCAAGCTTTGGTTTTATGAGAAAGCGGGTATCGATTACGACCAGCGAAACGCACTTGTTATCGGCATCGCTATGGGTCTGGCGGTAATTCCTACCATATTTTCCATCTCTGAAGACGCAATCTACGGAGTTCCTCAGCACCTTGTTCATGGATCGCTGGCTTTGGGTGCAACCAGATGGCAAACTCTGGTTCGAGTCGTGTTGCTTACTGCCAGTCCTGGAATCTTTTCAGCCGTGATGATCGGTTTGGGACGGGCGGTTGGCGAAACCATGATCGTTCTCATGGCCACAGGAAATACGCCAATCATGGATATCAATATATTCCAGGGTATGCGCACGTTTGCGGCCAATATTGCGGTGGAAATGCCTGAGTCGGAGGTAGGATCCACTCACTTCCGCATCCTGTTTTTGACTGCGTTCGTTTTATTCGCACTCACTTTTCTTTTCAACACTATTGCGGAAGTAGTTCGACAGCGACTAAGAAGCCGATATGGAAACCTCTGAGAAACTACCTCAAGACTTCGGGGCTTTCCACCGACAACAGTTGGGGATTGGTTTGTGGTTCAAGTCTGGTGATCCCTGGATTTGGCTAACTGCCACAGCGGTTGGAGCATGTATTGTCGCGGTGTTGGGGCTCCTCGGGCTAATTGCGGTCAAGGGGCTTTCACATTTCTGGCCTTCGGACGTGGTCACGATCAACTACGCAAATGACTTTGGAGAATTTCGCATCGCTGGAGAGATTGTGCAGCGCGAATCGATTGGACGGAATCAATATCTGGAAGCGGGATCCAACTCAACAGCTATTGAGACCGATCAAGTTGAAAGATGGATGATCAAGTCAGGAAACCGAAGAATCAACGCGCCCGATTTTCGATGGGTGTACAAGCATGAAATAGTTCAGCAACTTAAGGCTACGGACATGCTTGTTTTCGAGCGTTCTGAATGGGGCAACGCGTATGGGACTCTGGTAGGCATCAAGGAGCATGGACAGAGCATCGAACCTGACAATCCTTGGATCGAACTTCAAAAGCGTATCGATCGAGTTACTGATCTACGAGATGAAGCTAGGCGTATTCAGAAGGGAGCGATTAACCGAATTAACTACAAGCTGGAAAAACTCAGGCTCGAGAAACGAAAGCGCGAATTGAAAGGCGAACTCGACTTCACGGACATTGAGATCGAACGCGACCGTCTTAACGCAGAGTACTTAGTCGAAGAGCAACGTCTGAGGGACATCATTACTCAACTGGAACGAGATGAGATTGAAATACGGATCGCCGATGGACGAATTTCAACGATTGCGTTGCGCAACATCATACGCGCATGGCTGCCCAATGAAATGTCGTTTTGGCAAAAGCTGGGCCACTACTTTTCAAGTATTTGGATATTCCTCTCGCAAGAGTCACGCGAAGCCAATACCGAAGGAGGAGTGTTTCCCGCACTTTTTGGTACCGTACTGATGGTGCTCCTTATGTCCGTATTGGTTACACCGTTTGGCGTGATCGCCGCGTTGTACCTGCGCGAATACGCGAAGCAAGGACCGTTTGTTCAGCTAATCCGAATCGCTGTGAACAATCTTGCCGGAGTGCCTTCCATAGTCTATGGGGTGTTTGGATTGGGATTCTTCATTTATCTAGTGGGAGGCTCCCTAGATGACCTGTTCTTCCAAGCGGCACAACCTGCCCCAACATTCGGAACTCCAGGTCTCATGTGGGCATCTTTGACCCTGGCGCTCCTCACAGTACCAGTCGTCATCGTGTCCACTGAAGAAGGTCTGACGCGAATTCCAAGCGAGCTACGCGAAGGTAGCCTGGCGTTAGGAGCTACAAAAGCGGAAACCATGTTCAAGATCATTCTTCCCATGGCCAGTCCGTCCATCTTGACAGGAGTAATTCTCGCCATCGCGCGAGCGGCAGGTGAAGTTGCGCCTTTAATGCTTGTTGGAGTCGTGAAGCTTGCTCCAACACTTCCCATCGATGGGAACTTTCCGTTTCTCCATCTTGACAGGAAGTTCATGCATCTGGGTTTTCATATCTATGACTTAGGATTTCAAAGTCCCAACGTGGATGCCGCCAGACCTCTGGTTTTTGCAACAGCTTTTCTACTAGTGTTGATCATTGTCGCGCTGAACTTGACAGCAATCACCCTGCGCAATCGACTTGAAGCGCGCTATCGAGAGGCACTTCTTTGATGAACGAGAACGAAAGATCCACGGATGCCTCCGCACGTGTGAAACTTGATTCAACTCTCGTTGGATCAAGAGAGTCAGTTAGTCCGAACCAACTTCCGGAGTCTGAGACGTGCCTTCACGTTCAGGATCTGTCGTTGTATTACGGAGACAAAATAGCTCTAAAAGATATCTCCATGAGAATTCCTCGAAAGCGGGTTACCGCTCTGATCGGTCCCTCCGGTTGTGGCAAATCTACACTGATTCGTTGCTTCAATCGCATGAACGACCTGATTGACAGTGTGAACATCGAAGGTCGGATCGAGCTCAATGGTCTGGAAATACACGACAAGGAAGTAGATGTCTCGCAATTGCGTCGCAGAGTTGGTATGGTGTTTCAAAGACCCAACCCGTTTCCAAAGACCATATATGAGAACGTCGCGTACGGGCTCCGTCTGTCAGAGAAGCTCCCAAAGTCAGAGTTAGACGATCGCGTGGAATGGGGACTGAAGAGTGCGGCGCTTTGGGATGAAGTACAAGATCGTCTGAACGATTCGGCCCTGGGACTATCGGGTGGTCAGCAGCAAAGGCTTGTCATTGCACGTGCTGTTGCAGTCAAGCCGAGCGTCTTGCTTCTTGATGAGCCAGCGTCGGCGCTTGATCCAATTTCAACTCTCAAGATCGAAGAGCTGATTGCTCAACTCAAGGCGGACTACACCATTGTGATTGTTACCCACAACATGCAACAGGCAGCTCGAGTATCCGACTACACAGGATTTTTGTACCTGGGTGAAATGATCGAGTTCGACAGTACGGTTACGATCTTTACAAATCCAACGGAACAAAAGACCGAAGACTATATAACCGGAAGATACGGCTAGGGAAATTAGAAGGCGATAAATGTCGAAACACATCTCAGGCGAATACGACAAAGAACTTGCTTCGCTTCAAACCACGCTTACGACGCTTGGTGGGGTTGCCGAACAGCAACTGGAAAATGCGATGAAGGCTTTCTTGAACAACGATTCACAGCTTGCGGCACAAGTAAAGTCTACGGAGCTCCAGATTAATCGCTACGCCATTGAACTCGATCGAGAAGTAACGGCTGTAATAGCAACGCGACAACCTGCAGCGGCCGATTTGCGGCTAATCGTTGGCATTCTCAAAAACTGTACGGATATCGAACGGGTTGGTGACGAAGCGGAACGCATTGCAAAAATGTCGGATCGATTAGCACTGTATGAACCCAACGGACCCTATCACGGACCTTTGACCGAGCTATACGGTAAGGTTTCAAAGTCGCTGCGGACCTCGCTTGATGTCTACGCTCGTCTGGATGTCGAAACTGCATTGCAGAC
>JAPOXO010000121.1 GCA_026707045.1 Gammaproteobacteria bacterium
CAATCGCCGTGTAAAAGAAACTGAAGAACACGATGCCAGCGGCAAACATCATTATATATAACGGCTGCCCCGGACTTAGTACAAGCGCTACTTCCTCCAACCAGCCCAAACCTGGACTCTGACCAAACCATTGAGCCATTGAGGCTGGTGCAAGCAAGAGACTTGAAGCGAATATCGCCGGAATGACCCCAGCCATGTTTACCTTGAGCGGCAGATGGCTCGTTTGGGCCTGGACCATTCTGCGGCCCTGCTGACGCTTCGCGTAGTTGATTGTTATTCGTCGTTCGCCGCGTTCGATGAACACGACAAAACCAACGACGCCGATTGCTAACACTCCGATCAGCAGCAAGATCGCCAGATTGATATCACCTTGCCGAGCCGCCTCAAAGGACTGCCCAATAGCACCAGGAAATCCCGATACGATGCCTGCGAAGATGAGCAACGAAATGCCGTTTCCTACTCCATGCTCAGTAATCTTTTCACCGAGCCACATCATGAACAGTGCACCGGTGACAAGCGTGACCAGCGATATGAAAAAGAACCCGAAACCAGGGTTAAATGGAAGTCCTTGTGCTACAAGTGTTCCTGTGAGGGCAGTTCCTTGAACCAGCGAGATGAGCAAAGTGCCATATCGCGTGTACTTTGTGATTTTTCGTCTTCCCGCTTCGCCTTCCTTGCGCAGTTGATTCAGCCGGGGATACATCATGGTGACGAGGTTCATGATGATGCTCGACGTGATGTATGGCATTACTCCAAGTGCAAGAATGCTCATTCTTTCCAGAGCGCCACCGGAAAACATGTTGAACAGGTCGAGAATGCCGCCCTGGTTCTGGTCGAACAAGCTTTGCAAGGCGTCAGGATTGATACCCGGAACCGGAATGTGGGTTCCGATTCGATACACGAGCAGCGCAAACAAGACGAAGAAAAGTCGGTTTCTTAGTTCCGACAGTCCTGTTTGAACTCCAGCAAGAGCCGGCGCAGCTGTAGCCATGGTTCTGTTATTCCTCGACGCTTCCGCCAGCAGCCTCAATTGCTGCACGGGCGCCTCGCGTGGTCTTCAATCCCTTGACAGTGACCGCACGCTGGATATTGCCGGACTGAATGATCCGAACGCGCTTGATGTTGGACGTGATCAATCCTGCTTTCCTGACACTGTCAATGTCAATCGTGTCTCCTTCCGTCAAGTTGAGCTCGTGAAGCCGAATTTCATCCGTTACACGTCCGATCCGTGATCGGAATCCAAATGTCGGGATTCGTTGCTGAAGCGGTAATTGTCCGCCTTCAAAACCAGGAGAAATTGATCCTCCAGACCGCGACTTCTGACCCTTGTGACCGCGACCGCAGGTCTTGCCTTGTCCAGCCGAAGCACCTCGGCCGACACGTCTTCGCGTCGTCCGGCTTCCCGGATTGCATTGCAGTTCGTTCAGCTTCATGAAGCGGATCCTTCCTCCACTTCGACCATGTAGCTAACTTTTCCGATCATTCCTCGTACCGATGGCGTATCTTCGACCTCGACTACTTGGCCGATCTTTCTTAGACCCAGCCCTCTTACACACGCTCGATGCTTCGCTAAGCGCCCGAAAGCGCTTCTGGTCTGTCGGACCCGAATCATGGAAGGACTCTTCTTTCTAGCCAAAACCGCGAACCTCCGCTTCGGTCTTGTCTCGCTTGAGCGCTACAACCCGTGGCGAACGCATGTTGACCAACCCCTTAACTGTAGCACGCACCACATTGGTAGGATTCGTTGACCCGTAGCACTTCGCAAGTACGTCGCGCACCCCGGCAGCCTCGAGTACTGCACGCATTGTTCCACCAGCTATGACACCTGTACCTTCCGAGGCGGGTTGCATATAAACGCGTGATGCGCCATGTTTCTCAGTAATTGGATGCCAAAGTGTCGGTCCGTTGAGTTCAATCTCAAACATATTTCGACGTGCGATCTCGCCTGATTTCTCTATCGCCTGCACACGCTCTCGGGCTTTGCCTCGACCAAATCCAAATCGTCCAGCTCCGTCTCCTACCACGGACAATGCCGTCCACGAAATCTGTCGCCCACCCTTGACGGTTTTCGCCACCCTAGTTGAAGAGACAAGTTTCTCAACGATTCCTTCCTGCTTAATTTCTTCCGAATAAGCCATATCTAAAACTCCAATCCAGCCTCGCGGGCTGCGTCGGCAAGCGCTTTGACTCGGCCATGGAACTTGAACCCGGACCGATCGAATGCAACTTTTGAGACTCCAATATCTTTGGCTCTGGCTGCGACCAATTCTCCAACTTTCTTCGCCGCCTCAATATTTCCAGTTGAACCTGTTCGAAACGCACTCTCTAGTGTTGAAGCCTGAGTGAGAATGCTCTCTCCTTGTGAATCAATTACCTGCGCATAAATGTGGTTCGACGTACGATGCACGGTCAAACGGACTATGCGAAGCTCTCGCATCTTTCGTCTCCCTCTCTTGGCTCGACGTAGTCGAGACTCTCGTTTGCTGATCATCGTCCGGCAACCACTATTTCTTCGATTCCTTTCGTTTCACGTATTCACCGACATATCGAACTCCTTTGCCTTTGTAGGGTTCTGGAGGTCGCTTGCTGCGAATGTCCGCTGCAACTTGGCCTACAAGTTGTCGATCAACACCTGAAACTACAATCTCAGTTGGTGTAGGTGTCGCAATTTCGATACCTGCTGGAGGCACGAAGTTAACTGGATGGGAAAAGCCCAATTGAAGTACAAGCTGCTTTCCCTGCAACTGTGCTCGATAGCCCACTCCTTGCAATTCGAGGCGTTTTTCCCACTTTGTTGAAACGCCTGCCATCATATTGCGCAACAATGCCTGCATGGTGCCAGTCATTGCCCTCGCTTGCCGGGACTCTCCGACTGTTCGAATCGATACTTCTGTTCCATTGCGATCCACAGCAACACCATCCGCAAGCGGACGGGAGAGTTGACCATGCGGTCCCTTTACCTGGACTTCAATGTCCGTAATCTGGACTTCTACTCCGTTTGGAATGGAAAGAGATCGATCGGTAAGACGAGACATTGCGGATTCCTCAGAATACAGTGCAGAGCACTTCGCCGCCCAAACCCAGCCCGCGAGCGGAATGATCAGACATTAACCCTTGATTTGTGCTGACAATCGCAATGCCGAGACCGCCTCTCACTCGAGGTAGTTCCTGCTTTTTTTGGTAGGCCCGCAGTCCCGGTCTGCTCACACGGCGCAACTCCTCAATCACCGAGACGCCTTCAAAGTACTTGAGCTGAACCGTTAACGTCGGCTTTACTGCATCGTCCACCGAGAATCCTCGAATGTAACCTTCATCTTCCAGTACGCGGCAAATAGCTACTTTGAGCTTCGAACTTGGCATGGATACGGACAACATCGAAACTGCCAATGCATTTCGTATACGAGTCAAAAAATCCGCAACTGGGTCCTGCATGCTCATAGCTTTACCAACTCGACTTCTTTAGGCCAGGAATGTCCCCGCGCATCGCAGCTTCCCGAAGTTTTGATCTTCCGAGACCAAATCTACGATATACGCCGCGGGGCCTGCCCGTCAGACAGCATCGCCTTCTTAAACGAATAGGATTTGCATTTCTGGGTAGAGCCTGCAGCTTTAGCTGTGCATCCCAGCGTTCTTCGTCGGACAACGATCGATTATTGACGATCGCCTTCAACTCGGAGCGCCTATTCCGGTATTTTGCGACTGTTTTTTCACGCTTCTTTTCGCGTTCCAGCAGTGACTGTCTAGTCAATGTCTAACTCCTAAAGGGAAAATTGAAGGCTCGAAGCAAGTCGAGGCCCTCTTCATCGTTTCGAGCCGAAGTTGTGATGGCGATGTCTAGACCCCGAATCGAATCAATCTCGTCGTAGTTGATTTCCGGAAAAATTATTTGCTCGGTAACACCTATCGAATAATTGCCCCGACCGTCAAATGCACGAGGATTGAGTCCGCGAAAGTCTCGAACCCGAGGAATGGCAATACCAATCAATCTCTCCACGAATTCGTACATGATGGTTCGCCGAAGAGTCACCATGCATCCAATTGCATAGCCCGTTCGAATCTTGAATGCTGCTTCCGACTTCCGCGCTCGGGTAATCTTCGGCCGTTGACCGGCAATTTTCATCAAATCTTCAAACGCGCTGTCCAATATCTTGCGATCCCCCGTAGCCTGTCCAACACCCATGTTCAGCGAAACTTTGACAAGCTTTGGTACACGCATTACCGACGAAAAACCGTACTGAGTCATCAGCTGCGGTCGAATTTCATCTATGTACTTCTCCTGAAGTCTGTTCATTCCGCCATCCACCAGCTCATGCTAAGTCTATTCGCTCGCCCGTTGAGCGAAAGAATCGGATCTTTGCGCCGTCTTCTTCTCTAAACCCTACTTTGTCTGGTTTGTTTGTGTTTGGATTGAGAATTGCTACATTTGAAATGTGCAACGCCGCTTCCTGCGAAAAAATCCCTTGGCGTGCACCCGGTTGAGTCGCACGTAGGTGTTTGCGCACCATGTTGACGTTTCCGACGACTACTCGATCATTGCCCACAAACCGAACAACACTCCCAGTGCGTCCACGGTCCTTCCCCGCTAGGACAATAACCTCGTCGTCAACGCGCAGTCTTCTCATTTCTAGAGCACCTCTGGCGCTAACGAGACAATTCGCATATATCTTCGCGACCGCAATTCCCGGGTAACGGGTCCGAAAATGCGAGTACCGATGGGTTCCTGGCTTTCATTTACTAGCACTGCCGCATTTTGGTCAAACTTGATCAATGAGCCGTCCTGTCGACGAACTCCCTTCTTTGTTCTAACCACCACCGCCCGCATAATTTGACCTTTTCTAACGCGACTTCGTGGCGCGGCCTCCTTGACCGTAACGCGAATCATGTCACCGATTCCGGCATAGCGCCTTCGGGAACCCCCTAGCACCTTGATGCATTGAACCCGCCGTGCACCACTGTTGTCTGCGACATCGAGCACGGATTCGCTTTGAATCATCGACACCTTCTCCTAAGCTTTCTCGTCAATCGAAGACAATTTCCAAGACTTTGTCTTGGAAATTGGTCGACACTCCTCGATGGTGACCCGGTCTCCCATCTTGGCCTCATTGTTTTCGTCGTGGGCTTGTAGCTTTGATCTTCGACCGATAATCTTTTTGTACAGAGGGTGACGAACTCGTCGATCAATACGCACCGCAATTGTCTTGTCAGCACTGTCGGACACGACCACTCCACTCATGCGACGGGTCAATGAAACGGGGGCATCAGACATCTTGCCGCTCCCGTATGATGGTCTTGATTCGTGCAATCTCGCGCCGTGTTGCCGTCATTAAATGTGTCTGCGGCAACTGATCGGTCGCTCGTTGAAATCGTAGGTTGAACTGTTCCTTCAAAGCACGTTCCAACTCCTGCTGTAGTTCTTCAGCACTCAAGTCTCGTAGTTCGCTGGCAACCATCACACTGTCCTTCTAGCAACCATGGATGTGGCGAAAGGCAACTTACTTGAAGCGAGTCGGAAGGCGGATCGAGCATCATCTTCGGACACTCCGGCAACTTCATACAACATCCTTCCGGGTTGAATCTGAGCAACCCAATACTCAACAGAACCTTTGCCTTTTCCCTGTCGGACTTCCAACGGCTTTTTCGTTATTGGCTTGTCGGGGAATACTCGAATCCAGACCTTGCCGCCACGCCTCATCTGACGGGTCATGGCTCGGCGAGCTGCCTCGATTTGCCGCGCCGTCATTCTTCCGCGCCCAGTTGCTTTGAGCCCGTACTCTCCAAAACACACGCGATTAGATCTTTGAGCTAGCCCTCGGTTGCGACCTTTTTGCTGCTTGCGGAACTTTGTTCTTGTCGGTTGTAGCATTTCGATTCACCGTCCAGATGGGCTCGCGGCTCCATCCTGTCCTTCTATTACTTCACCCCGAAAGATCCAAACCTTGACCCCCAACACGCCGTACGTCGTATTTGCTTCGCAAATGGCGTAGTCAATGTCGGCACGTAGCGTGTGCAACGGCACTCGTCCTTCCGAATAGACTTCGGAACGTGCCAACTCAATGCCACCAAGTCTTCCGGACACTCTAACCTTGATTCCTTCCGCACCCAACCTCATCGCGTTCTGCAGGACTCTTCTTACAGCTCTGCGGTACTGAACCCGTCGTTCCAATTGCTGAGCAACATTCTGAGCTACCAAGAACGCATCCAATTCCGGTTTGCGAATCTCTTCTACGTTGACGACAACAGTCGTGCCAACCAATTCCTTCAATTCACCACGCAACCGTTCAACATCCGCACCTCGCTGACCAATAACCATTCCCGGTCGTGCGGTATGGATCGTTATTCGAGCGTCTGTCGACGGGCGCTCAATGTCGATTCGGCTCACGAAGGCTTGCGCTAATCGCTTTGAGAGGTACTCCCGGATTTCTAAGTCGTTCTGAAGGTACTCGACATACTTATCTTTGCCCGTGTACCAAACCGACGTGTGATTGCGGACAATGCCCAATCGAAATCCGTTTGGATTTACTTTTTGTCCCATGTATCTCTCGTTGCCAAATGTCTATCCATGAAAATAGTCAGTCTCTGCTAATCTGCTACTGTTACTGTCACATGACAGGTGCGTTTTGTGATCCTCGCGCCCCGTCCTCTAGCTCGAGCACGGTATCGCTTGAGTCGAACTCCCTCGTTTACGTATACTTCGGCCACTTTGAGTTCGTCCACGTCCGCACTCCAATTCGTCTCGGCATTTGCTACTGCAGAATCCAAGACTTTGCGAACGAGAGGTGCGCCTTTCTGTACACCGTATTCAAGAATGTCAAACGCCTGCTCAACATTCTTTCCTCTAATCTGATCGGCAATGAGTCGCACCTTTTGGGGTGACACTCGTAGTCGTTTTGCGACGGCAGAAGCTTTCATTACCAAATTCCTTCAGCCCTAGACACGGGCTGTCCTGCGATCACCGGCATGACCTTTGAATGTACGTGTCGGTGCGAACTCGCCTAGTTTGTGACCCACCAACTCCTCCGTAATGAAAACCGGCACATGCTGGCGACCGTTGTGGACCATAATCGTCAGTCCTACCATCTCAGGCACAATCATCGACCGACGCGACCAAGTCCGTATCGGACGTCGGTCCTTGGTTTGTTGAGCTTTTTCTACTTTTGAAAGCAGATGAATGTCCACAAACGGGCCTTTGCGAAGTGCTCGTGGCATGGCTACTTACCTCTTCCCCTTCGGCGAATGATCATTGCGTCACTCGGTCTCTTTCGTCGCGTTCGGTGTCCTTTTGTGGGGATTCCTGTGGGGGAAACAGGATCTCGTCCACCGGACGATTTTCCTTCACCGCCTCCGTGCGGATGGTCTACAGGATTCATAGCGACACCGCGCACCGTAGGTCGTTTTCCGCGCCAACGCGTTGCACCGGCTTTCCCCAAAGATCTCAGATTGTGTTCGCTATTCCCTACTTCACCCAGCACAGCCTTGCATTCGCTCAATACCCTACGCATCTCCCCCGAACGGAGACGCAATGTGGCATGTGCTCCTTCCCGAGCCAGCAACTTTGCGGAAGTCCCCGCACTCCTCGCCAACTGAGCTCCCTTTCCAGGTTTCATTTCAATGCAATGAATCAGGCTTCCTAGCGGGATATTGCGTAATGGCATCGCATTCCCCACCCGAATGGGTGCAGTGGTGCCTGAACGAATCTCGTCTCCAACCCGGAGCCCTCTGGGTGCAATAATGTATCGACGTTCTCCGTCTTTGTATTTCAACAAGGCTATATGAGAGCTACGATTGGGATCGTATTCCAACCGTTCGACTATCGCAGGAACTCCGTCCTTGTTCCGTTTGAAATCGATAATGCGATAGTGTCGCTTGTGTCCACCGCCACGATGACGAGTGGTAATCCGACCCTTGTTGTTGCGACCGGCGGTCTTCGATTTCGGTTCTAACAGAGGTTTATAAGGTGAACCCCTGTGCAACGACGGGTCGACCACCTTAGCGACGAATCTTCTTCCTGGAGAAGTAGGTTTCAGTCGAACTACTGGCATCACTTAATCTCCCGCGTGTAGTCGATCCGGTCATCGGGTCGCAGTTTTACATAAGCCTTTTTCCAGTCTTTCTGCCGTCCCGACGAAATGACGCGTGCGAACCGACTAATACCTTGTCCTTTCACTCGCAAAGTAGTCACGTTCTCTACCTTCACGTCGTATATTGTTTCAACCGCTTCTCGAATCTCTTTCTTGGTGGCAGACACATCAACTTTGAACGCATATTGATTGGAAGAATCTGCTATGCCAGTTACCTTTTCCGTGACGTGAGGTTCTCTGAGGATTCCGTAGAGGCGTTCAGCTTTCACGACAAGGATTCCTCGAGTCGTTTTAGCCCTTCGGAATCAACAAGAACGTTCTCGAAGTGAAGAAGGTCGACAGGATTCAGACGGGACGTGGAGAGCAGTTCGACGTGTTTTAGATTGGAGACTGCTCTTTGAATGTTTTGCGAGGGATTGGAGAGGACAAGTAGACAGTTAGATAGATTTAGGTCAGCTAGGGTAGTTTTCAGTTTCGAAGTTTTGGGGGCGTCAATATCAAATTTGGAGGTGGCTACTAATCGGTTCTGGCGTATCAACTCTGAGAGGATGCAACACATGGCTTTCCTATACATCTTGCGATTCACCTTCACATGTCGATGTGTGGGGCGAGCCGCAAACGTCACTCCGCCTCCCCGCCAAATCGGGCTCCGCGAAGTGCCTGCCCGAGCACGACCAGTACCCTTCTGGCGCCACGGCTTATGTCCTCCACCATGTACATCCGATCTAGATTTATGCGCTTTTGTGCCAGTGTGTCCATTGGCCAAATATGCCTGAACGACCTGGCTGACCAGTGGCACATTTAACTCCGCGCCAAAAACCGAATCGTTTAGTTCCAATGACTCGCCGCTTGAAAGTGCGATGTCCATAGCTAGCTGTTCTCCGGAGCGACGGATTCGGGAGGAGATTGAACGCCCATTTTTGTCGCGGGTTTTATGACCACTCGGCCTCCGGTCGGACCAGGAACCGCACCTTTCACCAGAATCAAGTCTCGGTCTTCCACCAGTCGGACGATCTCGAGATTTTGAACCGTTACTCGAGCGTCACCCATGTGCCCCGCCATCTTCTTGCCTTTGAACACTTTCCCAGGAGTTTGACATTGACCGATGGATCCAGCTGATCTGTGGGACAGCGAGTTTCCGTGAGACATGTCCTGACGCTGGAAATTCCAGCGCTTGATGACTCCCGCATAGCCTTTACCCTTTGACGTTCCGACAACATCAACGACCTGTCCCTCGAAGAATTGCTTGACTGACAATTCGTCACCAGGCTCCAGACCCTCAGGTTCTTCACCCGATTCGAGACCGTTTACTCTAAATTCGCGAACGCTTTCGCCCGGAGCCACGCTGCTCTTATCAAAGTGTCCCTGCATGGCTCTGGAAACTTGCTTCTCTTTTCTCGATCCATGTACCACCTGAACGGCTTCGTAACTGTCCGATTTCTGGGACTTCACCTGCGCAACGCGATTTGGCGAAGCGTGAATCACGGTGACCGGAACGGAACTGCCATCGGAGTCAAAAACCCGAGTCATTCCCTTCTTTATTCCAATAATTCCGATAGCCATGGTTGTTCACTCAGTACACAAAGCCCCTACGAATTCAGGGCTACAGCAACCCTTCAATCCCTCATGTGTGCCAATGGGGTTTCAAGTATTGCGGGTACGGACGCCGCCAATTTTCAATCCAAAGTCGTGCCGCTAAATGGCCACTTAGCAATAGTGGCCTGCACTAGGACTAGGTTGCTGTTGTTATCTTGTGTCTATCTTCAGATCTACGTCTACTCCCGCCGCAAGCTCGAGCTTCATCAAGGCGTCGATCGTGCGCTCAGGCGGATCGACGATATATAGCAGACGCTTATGCGTACGAATCTCATACTGGTCTCGAGCATCCTTGTTCACATGAGGCGAAATCAATACCGTGTATCTTTCATACTTCGTCGGTAACGGAATTGGACCGAGTACACGCGCACCCGTTTGTTTCGTGGCCGACATGATTTCTTCGGCGGATTGATCAATCAACCGATGGTCGTACGCCTTCAAGCGTATTTGTATACGATTCTCTTCGGCCACTTAGCCGCATGCCTCAAATTTTGAAATTCTGGGACAGGGCGCAACGCACCCGGACGCCTTCAGGTTGGAAGGCATCCAAACCCAGCAAAGAGTGAAGGATTGTACTTATCCTCGACCGATGTGTAAAGACAATTCAACCAATTCAGTCCAACTCGCACTGCGATGTGAACTCGACAATCGAATCTTGAATGTCAACGGCAACGAAAGTACTGACGAGAATCGTGAAGAAAGTGGACTCAGTTGGCACTAGTGTTGGCACTAGTGCATCTTTCTGTAGTATTAACTACAGTCAGCACCGCTGAACTTGTCGCTGAATCTTCGAGGTTGAGCGTTGCGAGCTGCCAATGCCCAAAAGCCCTTACGAAAAATCAGGCAGCGGCACCTTCGAGAACGTGTATCCCGCAAGCACTTCCGAGTCCGATGACGTGTGTGAGGCCTATCTTGGCACCTTCAACCTGACGGGATCCAGCTTCGCCCCGCAAGTGTGTCGAGACTTCATAGATGTTTGCAATTCCAGTCGCACCAAGCGGATGACCTTTGGAGAGCAGTCCGCCTGACACGTTCACTGGAACGCGCCCACCGAGCTCAACTTCACCTTCATCAATTATTCGGCCAGCATCACCATCATTGCAAAGTCCAAGATTTTCGTAGTGCAGTATTTCCGCTGTTGCGAAACAGTCGTGGAGCTCGACAAGATCGATATCTTCCGGACCCAATCCAGCCATTTCGTACGCGGCGCTCGCGGCCTTCCGCGTACAGGTATTTACATCGGGCATGACGAGATCGCGTTCCTGCCATGGATCAGATGTCAAAACTGAGGCTCTAACTTTGACCGCTCGCGAAATCAGTCCCAATTCTCGAGTTTTCTGCTCCGATGCAATCACAGCAGCAGCCGCACCATCCACGTTAACCGAACACATAAGCTTTGTGTTTGGATAGGAGATCATTTCGGAATTCATCACCGTCTCGAGTGGAGTTTCAATCTGATACATCGCCTTCGGATTCATCGTCGAATGGTGGTGATTCTTGACGCTCACTTTCGCGAATTGCTCAAACGTGGTTCCGTACTGCCGTGTGTGCTCCAATCCTGCTTCCGCAAAAACTGAAGGCATGGTGCCGGAACCTAGCAGTCCTTCTTTCGAAATGCCGCGTCCTCCTCCACCTCCAAGAAGTCCCCGACCCATTTGTTCAACCCCGACAGCTAATACGACATCGTAGAGTTCCGCCTTTACCGAAGCCCAAGCTTCGCGAAACGCGGTTGCACCGGTGGCACAGGCATTGGATACGTTAACTACCGGAATACCTGTTTGTCCAATTTGCTGCAGGATGCGCTGCCCAACCATTCCGCTGGCCTGGTTCAAATTACCGCAATAGAGAGCTTGCATGTCTTGAACAGCCAGTCCACAGTCGTCCAATGCAAGCAATGCGGCTTCAGATCCTAGTTGCGGAACGCTCTTCTCTGGAAAGCGACCGAACTTGATCATGTCAACGCCAATGATGTATGCGTCCATAGTTTCCATTCCTCCTAATGCGATTCACTAACCGGTCGAAAAAAGAAAGCAATATAACTGTTTCCATCGCTGTCTCTTCGACCCAATGCGTCGCCAAAAAATACCTCCACTGGCATATCGAACTCAATTCCGTTTGGATCGGGCTCAACATCGACGAGATTGCCCTTTACCGTTCCACCACCATCAAGGTCAACAATTGCGGAGACATAGGGCACATCGATGCCAGGAAATGACCGGTGAACGATGGAGTACGAATACAGTTTGCCGTTGTTCGACAATCGAGTTGCCTTCATGCAATCGCGACCGCCGCACCTCGAACAGTGTGTGCGAGAACCCACGAAAACCGCACCGCAAAGACTGCATTGGTGCCCCTCCAGATACGGCTCCCCTTCCTCTGGTAGCTTCAAGTACTCGACCACTGGCAAAGCCTTATCGGACAAAGCACATTCCTCTTTCTGTTTTCACCTTGTCCCGTTAAGTATACGAGCACCCGTCCCGTGTCCCAACAGGCAGGCGTAACCGCATTGCTTTCCACGCGATGGATTGAATCGCTCGGAGGATTGTTTGACTCCTAAGAACGATTCGATTCAATGGTCGAATTTCTTCAACTCAACCTAGTGGAGATCAAGTCCTCGAGAACCAAGGAAGACCTTGGTACCGGGTCTATTTTGTGTGCAGGTTAGCCCCGAAATGCTACTCGATTACGCTCGTAACGACTCCGGCTCCTACTGTTCGACCACCTTCCCGAATTGCGAATCTCAATCCTTCGTCCATGGCGATTGGGCTGATTAAGTCAACGTTCAGTTCGACGTTATCGCCGGGCATGACCATCTCCACGCCCTCATTCAGCGTAACCTCTCCAGTTACATCGGTTGTACGGAAGTAGAACTGGGGTCTGTAGTTGCTCTGGAAAGGTGAGTGTCGTCCACCTTCGTCCTTTGAAAGCACATACACTTGTGCAGAAAACTTCGTATGAGGCGTGATTGATCCTGGTACTGCAAGAACCTGCCCACGCTCCACTTCCTGCCGCTTAATGCCACGTAGCAGTACGCCAATGTTCTCACCAGCGCGGCCTTCGTCCAGTAGCTTGCGGAACATTTCGACACCAGTGCAGGTCGTTTTTTGTGTCTCACGAATTCCCACGATCTCTACTTCGTCTCCGACTTTCACGATTCCGCGATCCACTCTGCCTGTCACTACCGTGCCTCGTCCAGAAATTGAGAACACATCCTCAATGGGCATCAGGAACGGTGCATCGATTGGTCGTTCCGGCTCGGGTATGAACTCGTCCAGTTGCTTGATGAGTTCTCTCACGCTACCGGCTGCATCCTCTTCGGTGCCTCCCTCCATCGCTTTCAACGCACTGCCAACGACGATGGGCGATTCTGGATCGAAGTCGTACGACTCAAGCAATTCTTGAATGTCCATCGTAACGAGTTCGACAAAGTCGTCACGCTCGTCCTCGTCCAGCTGATCGACTTTATTGAGATAGATGATGATTCGAGGCACACCTACTTGTCTCGCCAGCAGGATGTGCTCACGAGTCTGGGGCATAGGACCATCAACGGCTGATACCACGAGAATCGCACCGTCCATTTGCGCTGCCCCCGTGATCATGTTCTTTACGTAGTCCGCATGACCCGGACAGTCCACATGCGCGTAATGCCTATTGGGCGATTCGTACTCCACATGGGTAGTAGCGATCGTGATACCCCGCTCCTTCTCCTCTGGCGCGTTGTCAATCTCATCAAAGTTCTTGATGTCGCCCGTTCCGGAATCAGCAGCGCAAATCATTGTCATGGCGGCCGTAAGTGTCGTCTTGCCATGATCAACATGTCCGATTGTTCCTACGTTCACATGCGGCTTCGTACGCTCAAATTTCTGCTTAGCCATCAGTTAGTTTCTCCATACAGTTTCACGATTCCGATGCGGACGCGCATCGGTTTGCTTCAATGCAATTGGTTAGCGAGGCTTGATCGCCTCCGCGATGTTTTCCGGCACTTCCTCATACCGATCAAACTCCATTGAAAAAGTTGCACGACCCTGCGTAGCGGAACGTAGGTCCGTTGCATAACCGAACATCTCACCGAGAGGTATCGAGGCATGAACAATTTTACCCGCCGGATTTTCATCCATTCCATCTATCAGTCCACGTCTGCGGTTCAAGTCGCCCACAACATCCCCGAGAAAGTCCTCAGGTGTTACGACTTCAACCGACATTACCGGTTCAAGCAACACGGGATCAGCTCTCCGAGCTCCTTCGCGCATCGCCGTCGAGCCAGCAATTTTGAATGCAATTTCGCTCGAATCAACTTCGTGAAAGGAACCATCGTACAACGTCGCTTTGACGTTTATGAGCGGATAGCCTGCGACGACACCATTGCTCATCTGTTCCTGAATGCCTTGGTCGACCGCGGGAATGAATTCCCGGGGAATGGCTCCTCCGACAATCTTGTTTACGAATTCGTAGCCGTTCGCTGCATCTTCAAGCGGTTCGAATCGAACGGCGACATGAGCGAACTGTCCACGACCGCCTGTCTGCCTTACGTGTCGCGCCTCCATCTCGACGGGAGACCGAATTGTTTCGCGATAGGCGACTTGAGGCTTGCCTATGTTTGCTTCAACGTTGAATTCACGCCGCATGCGATCAACAATGATGTCGAGGTGCAGTTCCCCCATCCCGGCTATGATGGTTTGGCCGCTCTCTTCATCGCTTGAAACTTGAAACGAGGGATCTTCCTGGGCTAGCTTGCCCAGCGCAATTGACATCCTGTCTTGGTCAGCAACAGATCTAGGCTCAACCGCGACGTGAATTACGGGTACGGGAAAGTCCATGCGTTCCAACATGACGATGTCGCGTTCACTACATAAAGTGTCTCCCGTCGTGACATCTTTCAGACCGATTGCAGCAGCGATATCTCCTGCGAATACTTCGGAAATCTCTTTTCGACTGTTGGAATGCATCTGCACCATGCGACCGATCCGTTCGCGTCGCGATCTCGTTGCGTTGTAGACGCGATCACCTGTTGCCAGGCTCCCCGAATACACTCGAAAGAAGGTCAAGGTTCCGACGTAGGGATCCGTTGCAATCTTGAAAGCCAAGGCAGCAAAAGGTTCATCGTCCTTTGATTCTCGAGAGATCGTCGTCACTCCATCCTCGAGTATTCCTTCAATCGCCTTGACCTCTGTCGGGGCAGGTAGAAAATCAATAACCGCGTCAAGCATCGGTTGGATTCCTTTGTTTCGAAACGCCGTGCCGCACAAAGCAGGCACAATCTCGTTTGCCAACGTACGTTTTCGCAGTCCCTGTCGAATTTCATCCTCGGAGATTTCCACTCCTTCGAGGTATTTCTCCATTAATGATTCATTGGCCTCTACTGCGGCTTCAATCAATGAATCACGCATTGCACTCGCTTGTTCCTTCAGTTCATCAGGTACTTCTGTCGTTGTGGTCGAGACACCGAGGTCGGACAATGTCCAATACAGCGCTTTCATTGAGACCAAGTCGACCACACCCTTGAAATTCTCTTCAGAACCTATGGCGAGCTGCAGTGGGATCGGATTCGCGCCCAATCTGTCTCTGATTTGATCAACAACCCTAAGAAAATCCGCACCGGCACGATCCATCTTGTTGATGAAGACGACTCGCGGAACCATATAGCGGTCCGCCTGGCGCCACACTGTTTCCGACTGTGGTTCAACTCCGGAAGTCCCGCAAAAAACAACAACTGCACCATCCAGTACTCGAAGGCTTCGTTCGACTTCGATCGTAAAGTCGACGTGTCCGGGCGTGTCGATAATGTTGACGCGATGTTCCGGATATTGATCGCTGGTTCCCGACCAAAAGCAAGTGGTCGCTGCGGACGTTATGGTGATCCCGCGCTCCTGTTCCTGCTCCATCCAATCCATGACGGCTGCGCCGTCGTGCACTTCCCCAATTTTGTGGGAAATTCCCGTATAGAACAGCACTCGTTCTGTCGTAGTCGTCTTGCCCGCATCAACATGCGCAACAATGCCTATGTTTCTGTAGCGACCTATCGGCGTGCTACGAGCCATTCTCATGCTCCGAGTGTGAATGTGAACGAAAGTTCGTTAAGACCTACTTTAAGGAATGAACTGTCTTGGTGAGCCCTAGTATCTGTAGTGAGCGAATGCTCTATTCGCTTCCGCTTGACGATGCATGTCCGTGCGTTTCCTAATGGCTCCGCCTCGGCCATTCGCAGCGTCTACTAATTCGCCAGCTAGTCTGGCAGCCATGGTCTTTTCGCCACGCGATCTGGCAGAATCCACGATCCAACGCATGGCAAGCGCAGTCCGGCGCGATGGTCGGACTTCGATTGGAACCGGCAAGGTGGAACTGCCAACCCGACGCGACTTCACCTCGGTCGTCGGAGCGACATCTTCCAACGCTTTGTCGAAAATCTCTATGGGGTCCGTGTGTTCCCGATTCTCCACAATTTCAAGCGCTCCATAGACAATGCGTTCGGCAACCGACTTTTTTCCGTTGACCATAACGTGATTGATGAACTTTGCGACCATCTCATTCTGATACTTTGGATCCGGCAGGATGATTCGCTTGGTGCTTATGCGTCTACGCGACATATCGAGGGATGCTCCTTATCCGTAAGATGCCTAACCGGGCCGTTTCGTTCCGTACTTGGATCGACCCTGTCTGCGATCTTCGACTCCTGTCGCATCCAGCGTGCCGCGAATCGTGTGATACCGAACCCCGGGCAAATCCTTGACCCTTCCGCCTCGAATCAAGACGGTGCTGTGCTCCTGCAAGGTATGACCTCTGCCAGGTATGTACGCATTGACCTCGTATCCATTCATCAGACGCACACGGCACACCTTCCGCATTGCGGAATTTGGTTTTCTTGGCGTCGTCGTGTAAACACGAATACAGACACCCCGCTTCTGTGGATTGCCCTCAAGAGCGATTGAAGGACTCTTCTTGATGCGTCGTTGTCTCGGCTTACGTAGCAGCTGATTTATGGTCGCCAACAGTAATTTCTCCAATATTTCATCGGGTTCAGACCAATGCGTGATGTCGTTGGGCGAAGAATTGTACGCATTCCGCCCCTACGGGACAAGTATTCTCAAACGAGTCTTGACTCAGTCTCATGGACATCAAGTAGTCCATAAATCGCTCCTACGTTCGATCCTGTTCAGACAGCATTTCAGCCAACGAGCGTTCGATTTCCTCGGGTGTAGCTTCTCGGCTCTTGGCTTCACGTACTGTAAGCTCCTCAACACGTTTTTGCCGACGGCTGCGGTGATAGCTCAATCCAGTGCCCGCCGGAATCAAGCGCCCTACAACGACGTTCTCCTTTAGTCCACGCAGCGAATCTCGTTTTCCTGTAACGGCAGCTTCGGTCAATACACGCGTAGTCTCCTGGAAAGACGCCGCCGAAATGAACGAATCTGTAGCCAGCGAGCCTCTAGTTATGCCAAGTAGGATTCGGTTGAACAACGCGGGTTGCTTTCCTTCTTCCTCCAAACGCTTGTTCTCCTCGAGGATTTCTGTGTATTCGACTTGTTCCCCTCGAACAAAACTCGAGTCTCCGCTCGCCAAGACTTCAGCCTTGCGAAGCATCTGACGCACAATGACTTCAATGTGCTTGTCGTTGATCGCAACACCCTGCAGTCGATAGACGTCTTGAATTCCATTGATGATGTATTCCGCCAGCTCTTCAATTCCTTTGAGTCGGAGGATGTCGTGCGGATCGAAGGAGCCATCGCATATGACGTCGCCTTGGCTTACTTCCTCTCCTGAGACAACCGAAATGTTCCGAGCTTTCGGAATCAGCATTTCCACTTCATCGATTTCGCCGGATTCGTCCGCGTTCTTGGGTTCAATGATCAGGCGAATTTTGGTTGGGGTCTCTTTCCCGTACTTGACTGTGCCTGTGGCCTCCGCAAGCACCGCGTTTTCCTTCGGTTTGCGCGCTTCGAAGAGCTCGATCACTCGAGGCAGACCACCGACTATGTCGTCGGTTTTCTTGCTCTCCTGCGGAACTTTGGCGATTACTTCGCCCTCGGTCACACGTGCTCCTTCCTCAAGCAGTACGCTAGCTCCCGCAGGAAGCGAATAGTTCACCAATACATCCTTGAGTCGCACCTTTGTCCTCGTAACCAGAATTCCGGGACGCAGTTGCATTCCAGCCTCGGGTCTCTCCGATTCCGGAATGACGCTCAGGATTGAAAGACCCGTTTCTTCGTCGGCCTGTGTTCGAACGGATCTACCCTCTTCCATCTCAACATAGCGAACATAGCCGTTGACTTCGGAAATGATTGGATGGTAGTGAGGATCCCAAGTCGCGATGGTTTGTCCAGCCTCGACCGAATCGGCATCGTCGACAGTCAAAACCGCTCCATAAGGAATCGGATATCGTTCACGTTCACGACCAGACTCGTCGAAGACTTCAATTTTCCCGGAACGCGTCACTGCAACAAGATTTCCTGCTGCGTTCTTTACGCGGTTGAAGTTGCGGAACCGAACCACGCCGCCACTCTTCACTTGGATGCTGTCGTCTGCAGTTGCACGAGATGCTGCACCCCCTATGTGAAAAGTACGGAGCGTCAATTGAGTTCCAGGCTCCCCTATGGATTGCGCAGCAATGACACCAACAGCTTCGCCAACGTTCACAAGTTGACCCCTAGCCAAGTCGCGGCCGTAGCACATGGAGCAAATTCCGTAGCGCGTTTCGCACCTTATTGGCGAGCGCACTACGACATGATCCACTCCCAGGTTATCCAGCTCCTGCACTCTATCTTCGTCCAGCATCGTGCCAGCTTCTATCGCAATTTCGCCATCGTCGTTCATCACGTTTTCCGCAAGCACTCGACCAAGTACACGAGTCGACAATGGTTCGACGACTTCGACGCCTTTGATCTGAGCAGTGACATGAAGGCCGTGCGTAGTCCCGCAATCCTCTTCGGTGACTACTAGATCCTGAGATACATCCACCAGCCTACGCGTCAAATATCCAGCGTTCGCCGTCTTCAGCGCTGTGTCTGCAA
>JAPOXO010000046.1 GCA_026707045.1 Gammaproteobacteria bacterium
GAGGAAGCGACTTCCTAGGCACGAATCAATGGCGGTCGTGCGGAGGACCTTCCTCTCGATCGCCCTATAGTCCGGAGGGAGCTATGTAGCTCGGTTCCGGACCCAGCTCCAAGTGTCGTCAAGACCCTTGGCAATCTTGCTGAAGAGTTCGTCAACCTGTTGGTCTGAGATGATCAACGGAGGACAGATCGCCACGACATTTCCTATAGCTCGAACGATCAAACCGTGTTCGGCACACTGATTCATGCAGTACGCTCCAACGCCTTCTTCGCGAGCAAAGGCTTCCTTGGTGGTCTTGTTCTTCACCAATTCCACGGCTCCAATCATGCCCACTCCTCGCACATCTCCAACAAGCGGATGGCTTTCAAGCAAATTGAGTTGCTCTTGCAAGCCTACGGAGGTTTGTGCAGCCCGTTCAAAGACATTCCACTCGTCCATCAGCTCTAGATTGCGTAAGGCCACCGCAGCGCATACCGGATGACCTGAATAGGTGAATCCGTGACCAAAAAGCTGACTATCCTTGGTGGCTTCGTGTATCGGTTCATAAAGCCACTCGGGCACCACAACACCACTAATAGGCAAGTATGCGCTGGATAACGCTTTTGCGAAGGTCATGGTCGTCGGTTCGATCTTCATCGTCTGGCATCCAAACGGATTTCCCGTTCTCCCGAATCCACAAATAACTTCATCGTCAATGAACAGAATTCCGTATTTGTTCAGCACTCTTTGAATCTTTTCGTAGTAATCGACCGTAGGGACGATGACTCCACCAGCACCCATCACGGGCTCAGCAATAAAAGCCGCGATTGTTTCCGGCCCTTCGGATTGAATGATTTCCTCGAGTTCATTTGCCAAGCGTGTAGCAAATTCCTCTTCGGATTCATCCTCATTGGCATTTCTGTAATAGTAAGGCGCTGAAGCGTGAACAACTCCTTGCATTGGAAGATCAAAGTTTTGGTGAAACGGAGGAAGGCCAGTCAAACTTCCCGATCCGATCGTTACGCCGTGATAGCCGTTGTTTCTCGAGATGATCTTCTTTCGTTCCGGTTTGCCGATCAGATTGTGGTAGTGCCACATCAGCTTGATCTGCGTGTCGTTTGCATCGGAACCTGAGAGACCAAAAAACACGCGCCCTGCTTCGATTGGAACTATCGACATCAGCTTTTCTGCAAGCAACACGCTCGGTTCATTGGTCACGCTCGCGAAGAGCTGCGAATACGAGAGTTTTTTCATTTGTTCGTAGGCCACATCGGCAAGTTCCTGTACTCCATAGCCGAGGGCTGTACACCAAAGACCTGCCATACCTTCCAAGTATTGCCTGCCTTGGTTGTCCCAAATGTAGACACCTTCCGCGCGATTGCGGACTGCTGGTCCTCGCTGATGCAAGTCGGCCAAATTCGTGCATGGATGGAACACTGATTCAAGATCTCGACTTTCGATGGAATCGGGCGCGAATTGGTTGTGTAATGGATTAATCATGAAGGGGATTCACCGAGGCCAAGGACGTTAAAGGATGCTTGTGCCGATTCACTCGTAGCATGCAAATGGTATCAACAAGATTGATGCAGACGCATCCTAGAGATAAGCACTCAAGACAACCGACCATGCAATGTCGTTATAGTTCACTTAACATCTTTAGTACTCTCCAATTTGGACACGTACTCATACGTTGAAAACCGTTCTGGCTATTGCCGGATCCGACAGTTCTGGTGGGGCCGGCCTGCAATGCGACGTTAAGACCGTTTCATCATTGGGACTGCATGCTCAGACAGTCGTAACGTCCGTGACCTCACAGACCAATGAGGAAGTTTGCTCTTTGGACCACGTCGCACCGTTGTCTGTGCAAAGACAGCTAACCAGCACGTTCAACAATCACCAAGTGAATGCTGTAAAAAGCGGAATGATCCCAACGGCGGAAAGCGTGTTTAAGGTAAGCACCGCACTTCAAGAATTCCATGACTCAAAGCCCTACGTACTAGATCCGGTCTTCAAGTCGACTTCGGGAACTACCTTGATCATGGATGCCGCAGCCCAAGCAATGTTGGAATGCCTTTTTCCGCTAGCCACGCTAGTTACTCCAAATGTCAGCGAAGCCGAAAAACTGAGTGGAATCAAAATCTTGTCCCCCGAAGACGCCGTAAGAGCCGGGCGCAAGCTCCTAGAACACGCCTGCCGTTATGTATTAATCAAAGGTGGCCACTTGATTGAATCGCCCGGTTTGGACATTTTGGTTGGTCCAAACGTCGACACCCCACCTGAGTTCGTCTGCGGGTTTGAGTTTGCAGAAAATCGCAACGTTCACGGGACTGGCTGTGCATATGCGACAGCCATATCCTGTGGTTTGGCGTCCGATCTAGATGTTGTCCAGGCTGTTCATGCAGCAAAGCACTACATAACTCGCGCAATTCTCAATGCAACACAGTTAGCGAACGGCTCTTGGATACTCAATCACAAATTGGCTGGAAGCCACAGCTAACTATGCAGGGGGTTCTACACGTAATAACGGACGAAACAGTCCAGTCCTCGTTCTCACATGCTTCTCTTGCTGAACAAGCATCGGCAAACGGAGCAGACTTCGTGCAATACCGCGAAAAACGCCATTTCGACACCCAGTCATTATGTGGTGTCGCTGCCTCGATCCAAGAAATCTGTTCAAAGTCCAAACAGTCAAGGCTTGTAGTCAATGACCGCGTAGATGTAGCGTGTGAAATCGGTGCGAAAGCAGTTCATTTAGGCAAACACGACCTCTCGACGAATATCGCACGGAGAATTCTTGGACGCAGTGCATTCATCGGCGGTACCGCCAATTCACTGATGGAGGCACGCCTACTGTGGAAAACAGTCGACTATCTTGGAGTCGGTCCGATCTTCGGTACAACTTCAAAAGCAAATCCAGCTCCAGCTATGGGCTTGGACCAACTTTCTCGAATTTGCCGAGAATTTCCTCGACCTGTCATAGCTATCGGAAACATCCAGGTGGAGAACGTTCCTGACGTGATCGAAGCAGGAGCTTTCGGCATCGCCGTACTATCTGCAATTGTCTGTTCTGACGATCCCGGTCGCTCCACCCTTGAGTTCGCAAGAGCTCTTGAGAAATGCTAGCTAGGAAGGATTTCCCTTTTCTGATCGTTGTCGCAGACTGGGAATTCGTCGGCGACACGAGAAAGTGGCTTCAAATCCTGTCGGAACTGGAAATCGAATCTCGAGGAAATCCACGGGTCGCCGTTCAGGTCAGAATCAAAAACGTTGACCGCAGCGAATATCAATCGCTCGCAGAAAAAGCTATAGACGTACTCGGTTCACACACGCGAGCCGTATTGAATGGCGACATTGAAGTCGCACGTCAACTTGGTTATTGGGGAGCACACACTCCAGTAACGGGAAACCCCTTCAGCGTAAAAAATGATCCGGACTTACATTTCGTCTCCGCTTCGATTCACGGCAAAGATCAACTCAAACGGGCTACACGTTTTGGTGTTTCAGCAGTGCTCTGTTCTCCGGTACTTCAGCCATCATGGAAAAATGTCAAGTCATTACGATTTGAAGGATTGAGACAGTTAGCTCGGGCATCTGCTATTCCCACATACGCTCTTGGAGGAATCACTCCGGCACAGTGCGAGGATTGCCTGGAAGCCGGAGCTATTGGAGTGGCGGTTCTATCGGGGGTAATGGGTGCTGAAGATCCAGTCGAATCGTTGGGCGAGTATCTGCGGTGTGCTCCGCAATCTTAGTTGAATCCTTGTCTCACGGTTCACTCTCAAAGGTATGAAAGAAGTCTTCAATGATTTCGTCTCGATCAAATTCTTCCCAAAGGCCCATCGTTCGATTCGAATCTTGTTGAACCACCCATCGAATTCCTTCAAGCTTCTGTCCTGAAATCTGGCGGTAGTTCCCCCAAGCGGGGTTTTTCACAATGGCAACGGCAACCACGTCGAACAAAGGTCGTCGAGAGAAATTTACATTTTCGAACAACGAAACGCTATAGTCGCCAAATGTGGTGAACTTTCCTCCATGCCTCCCCACAACCGGCGCAACTGTCTTGCCTTTGCCGGTCATTCGTTCAACAATCTCTGAACCGTCAACGCTGACTGCCGTCGCACCAGTTGTTTCACGATAACGAACCGTGACCAACTCGAAGTCCACGTCTGTTTTGATCACATAATTCACCGCGTCCGGATCGGACCAAAGGTTGTATTCGCCTTCATGGGGGAAATTGCTGCCTAGCCAGACCAATCGTATTTTCTTGGCAATTCCAGGCGACTTGGCTAGCGCTAGTGCGACATTCGTGAGTTTTCCTATGGCTATGACCACAAGCTTTTGCGACCGATCAGCTTGTGCGCTCTCAATGATGAAATCAACTGCTTGGTAACCATCGTGCTTCGGCTCGCTCAAATTGGGAAGCACATCGCCTAGGCTTGCCTCAACACCACGAAAAACACGAACATCATCGAATCGATCGCATAGTCGTATGACCCTTTCCGCTTCTCGATATTGGCCCTCAATGCCACCTCCGTTTGGAGTGTTGTTGACTGTAACGCCTACGACTTTGAAATCTGATTGATTGAGTAGGGCGTAGGCCAACGCATGTTGATCATCGAGTTCGTTGTTTGCGTCCGTGTCAACCAGGACAGGAATGGGCTTTTTCACTTCTTCATCCGACGTTGTGTCCGCGCAGACTGTAACAAATACGCTCAATACAATGCTCAGCAGCAGGGTGGAGGGAAGTCTATGAACAGCAATAATCACATTGCAAAGATTCTGAAGGGAGAAGGCGTCCAATGGGTGTCTTGCTACCCTTCCAACCCGCTAATTGAAGCGGTTGCTCAAGAAGGAATTCGTCCGATCGCATTTCGCCATGAACGAGGTGCGGTCATGGCGGCAGACGGATATTCGCGAGTATCTGATCGCAAGCGTTTTGGCGTTGTATTGATGCAATCTCAAGCCGGTGCCGAAAACTCTGTAGGCGGTCTGGCCCAAGCAAACGCCGACAACGTTTCCATTCTTGTTCTTCCCGGTGGAAATCCGCTCAGCATGTTGTTCGTGCGGCCAAATTTTGTGGCAAGCAGAGCCTGGTCCGATGTTGTCAAAAGCGCAGAATTGATCACTCGGCCCGACCAGACCTCGATTGTGATGCGGCGCGCTTTTCATGCGTTGCGAACTGGTCGTCCAGCGCCCGTTGTTGTAGAGATGCCCGCCGATGTGTGCAGCCAGCCGATACCTGACAACGCCCTTGCCTACAAGTCTCCCCAAGAAATTCGATACACACCATCAACCAGCGATATTAGCGATGCAGCCAAAAGGCTTGTTGATGCGGAGAATCCACTGATATGGGCAGGTTCGGGTGTGTTGAACGCAGGCGCAACAGAAGAACTGAAGACTCTAGCGGAATTACTGAATGCTCCTGTATTCACAACAATGCCGGGCAAGTCTGCTTTCGACGAACGACACCCGCTCTCCCTGGGTGCGGGAGGATCGACAACTACTGGGCCCGCTCGAGAATGGCTACGCGGTTGCGACGTCTTGTTTGCTGTGGGAGCATCACTGACATCCTCTCCCTACGCACAGCGCGTGGGAGCTGACAAGTTTCTGATTCATTCCGTTATAGATCAAGACGAAATCAACAAGGACACTGCGGCGGACATTGGACTCGTCGGAGACGCGCGACTAACCCTTGGCTCAATCATCGATTCCGTGCGTGGATTGATTGGCAACGAAAACCGAGATCGAGGTACTCACAGTCGAGTGCAGAAATCCAAAGCATCTTGGATGGCAATGTGGCAACCCTACCTAACCAACGATGACAGTCCTCTTTCACCCTACCGTGTAATCCACGAAATGAATGAGAATCTCGATAGCGAAAACAGTATCGTTACGCATGATGCCGGAGCTCCGCGTGACCAAATCGTTCCTTTTTATCAAGCGACAACGCCTCACAGCTACATCGGATGGGGAAAGTCTACACACTTGGGATTTTCCATTCCTCTGATGATCGGCGCGAAGATGGGTATGCCTGAACGAATGTGCGTGAATCTGATGGGAGATGGAGCTTTTGGAATGTCCGGCCTCGACATCGAGACTTCCGCTCGTGCCGAGGTCCCCATAACCACCATCGTGCTAAACAACGGAATAATGGCTACGTATCCCGGCGGTTTTCCGGTTGCTCGAAAGAAATTTGGAGTGTCACACATGCAAGGCGACTATGCGGGTCTTGCCATAGCCATGGGCGCAGAAGGGATTCGCGTCAAAAACTCGAGAGAAATGGCTCCGGCGCTGCAGACTGCGGCGCGCCTGAACAAGGAGGGGAAGACAGTACTAATTGACGTGCATACACGCGCGGAAAATTCTCGTGCTCCAGAGCATTTCACATAGTCGCAAATCTAAGATTCAATTTTCAAATGGCTTTCTCTGCAGCCAAGTTACTGGCGACCAAGCTGGGAGTTCCGCATATCATGTATTCCCAAATTGTGGGACCTGGTCCAATTCGATTGGCCATCTCAAGAATCCGTAACGCTGCCTCTGAAAAAACATGATCGTTGTTGATGTCGAAGCCTCGTAACATTCGAATAAATCCGACATCTCGTCGTAATGTCCTCAAGTCGCTATTGGCAGGAACGATTGCCGCACCCTTCATCGGTCGCCCTCTATTAGGGCAAGAAGTCTTTTCTGAAGGGGTCAGCGACACGCAAATCGTTCTTGGGACATCTGCGGCATTCTCTGGCCCATCTCGCGGATTGGGTATAGAGCTGTATCGAGGGTCTACGGCTTACTTTACGCACGTAAACGAACAAGGTGGATTGTTCGGTAGAAAAATCAGACAGCAACTTTACGACGACAGCTATCAACCCGATCCTGCGGTTACAAACACCACACAGTTAATGGTTGAGGACGATGTCTTCGCTTTATTCGGCTATGTCGGGACGCCGACCGTTACTCGTGTACTTCCTCTCCTCAAGAAGTTCCAGGACCGCAAGTTCATGCTCATGTTTCCGTTCACTGGAGCACAGCCGCAACGGGAATTTCCATATGGAGATTTCGCTTTTAATCTCCGTGCTTCTTATCGCCAAGAAACTGGCGGTCTCGTCGACAATTTTGTGGGGATCGGGCGAGAACGCATTGGCGTGTTCTACCAAGCTGACGCCTATGGACGTAGCGGCTGGGCAGGCGTGCGTGCTGCTCTCTCAAAATATGGTCTCAACATGGTCGGGGAGGCAACTTACCGGCGAGGCACCAAATTCACCGCCAACCTTCGCGAACAGGTGGAGATTCTGAAAACGGCTCAGCCCCAGGCAATCATCTGTATTGGTGCCTATGCAGCGTGCGCTGCTTTCTTGCGGGATGCAATCGACGGCGGATTAGAGGTTCCGATAGCCAACCTTTCTTTTGTCGGAAGCGAAAACCTCTTGAAGCTCATAGACGATTCACAGGAAAACAGCGAGGACTATACGAGGTTCCTCGTAAACTCCCAAGTGGTTCCCAGCTACAGCGACAACACATTGCCCGGAGTTGAGGAGTACAACGAATTCATGACTCGTTACAACCCCACCGTTCCAGAGGAATTCGACGACGACCAATACACAACTTTCGATCGCAGCTTCGTCAGTCTGGAAGGTTTTTTGAACGCCAAACTGATGACGGAGATTTTGAGACGAGTGGGGGAAAGCCCGAGCCGCCTGGACTTGGAAAGTGCAGTGTTCTCTATCACCGATTTCGATTTGGGAATTGGCGAGCAAGTTTCGTTTCACACCGACCGCAGACAGGGACTCGACCGGGTCTACTACACAGTGGTAGAAGATGGCGTCTTCGTCCCTCTGAGAAATTGGAAAGGTACATTCTCGTAATGAAAATCACCAAACTATTTCAACGCACCGTTTTCGGCATCATCGCGCTTTTCGGTCTCATTGGAATTTCCACATCGGTATTGAGCATCAACGCTGTGGACAGTCACCTATCCAAAGAATACGAGAGCAATAGCGAAGGGCACGCACGTACAATCGCCGACGCGAGCGTTGACATTATTTTGAACAGGGATCTATCTTCGCTTCAGTCGCTCATTGATCAGTTTCTCAAAATTCAGGGAATCGAGTACATCTATATCACCAATGAAAATGGCGAATTCTTGGCACATACATTTGTTCCCGGAATACCCCAATCCATTCTCGACAGCGATGTATCCAACACGGAGACGGTACAACGGACTATAAGGGGTATGGGCGATTTCGTCGAAGTTGCCAGTCCCATTCTTGCCGGTGTCGCAGGAACCGTCCACATAGGAATGGACCTCAAGTCGGTGTCGATGAAGATTCAAGCCGCAATCGGAGCACAGGTGTATTTGATTGCCATTGTGTTCATCGTGGGGTTCTTCTCCGCCATTTGGTTCGTTAGTTTTGCTTCCAAGCCAATTGTGCAACTACAGTCCTATGCTGTTGGACTCGCGAAGAGCGATTCCAATGAAGGGTCGAGCTTCGCAAAACTGCTAGAACGCAAAGATGAAGCGGGTGATCTTGCTCGATTGTTTCAGTACTTTTCGACTGTGGCCGATCCCAGCAAATTGGGAGAGGATCAGAATTCACCTGAATCGACTAGCTAACCTCTGGTCTAGTGACTTCAATTACTTACAACATTAGCCGCGTACTCAGAGGCTTTCTCTGCATTCTGCTGCACCTGTGCTTCGGCACGGTATACGCTTGGAGCTTCTTCCAAGTATTGCTGGTCGACCACTTGGACTGGTCGTTCACAGATACATCCATATCTTTTGGACTGACAATTTTTTCGCTCGGCCTGTCTGCAGCATGGGCGGGAATGATGTTGCCTAAGATTGGTCCGCGCAAACTGGCAATAGCTGGGAGCATTTTGTTTTGTTCAGGCTACTTCATCGCCAGTTGGGCACTGCAAAATGACAATCTTGCGTTGTTCCTCTTCGGTTACGGATTTGTCGGTGGCACGGGATTGGGATTTGGCTATGTAGTTCCAGTTGCCACGGTCGCCAATTGGTTTCCCGAACACAAGGGACTCTCTACAGGACTTGTGGTAATGGGATTCGGTCTGGGAGCATTGTTTCTTAGCAAGCTTCTCGCTCCTGTACTCCTAGTCCATACCGAAGAAAACCTGCCGGAAGTGTTTTTGCTTTTGGGCGTGTTGTTTGCGTGTATTTTGCTGCCCTCCAGTTTCTTTGTCACCAATCCACCACAAGTTGAGACTACACTCAAGACTCCGTTAGCGATTCCTACCGCAGAAGAAACGGATGAAGACCGCCCCGATTACGTACGCAGGTGTCTAGGTTCTAATGAGTTCGTGATTATGTGGTTGATATTCTTTTTCAATATCGCAGCCGGAATCTCAGTAATTAGCTTTCAATCGCCTCTACTTCAAGATGTCTGGGAGCTAAACGATGCGTCGGTCGAGCCTGAAATGTTGGCTATATACGGGGCCAACTTGATTGCCGCCAGTTCTGTCTGCAACGGATTGGGACGCCTATTGTGGGGTCTCCTTTCTGACCATATCGGACGCGTGATGGTCTTTCGCATCTTGCTAGCAAGCCAAACGGTAGTGTTCGGAATATTGATGACCGAACGCGACCCATGGATCTTTTCGGCACTCGTGTGCTACATCATGCTGTGCTTTGGCGGCGGATTCGCCACCATGCCATCCTTCGTTCTGGATGTGTTTGGACAGAAGAAAATGTCCACGCTCTATGGATTCATTCTGACCGCGTGGTCGTTTGCTGGAATTATTGGCCCGCTTTACGTTGGCTATCTCAAGGACAACTATCCAAATCGAGTGGTGATCTATTGCTTCTTGATCGGAGTGCTGTTCCTAAGCCTTGGTTTTATCTTCTCGATGTTGCTTAGCAATGAAAGAGTGCGCTTGGGAAAACCCACCATGGAATCAACTCTGAAGCAGTTTCAAATTCCACTCCCAAAGTCCGGCTAGTTTCAGTTACGAGGAAAACGCGAAAGTCTTGAATTCAGATTGCAGTGAGCACATTCGATTTGGATAGCTTCGCAGGCACTCCGCAGCTCTCTTAATGGCATGCAAGCGGTTGCATAACTTGCTCTAAAGACGCCTGTTCTTGAGCAGAATCCGAAATTGTTCTCGTAGTCACATTTGTACTGTAATATTCGATTACTTTAGTGAGAGCACAGCCATGAAATTCTTGAATGAGCGTGGCTTTCAAGCAGCGGGACTTTTCGCTATCGGTGCCGTCGTCGGTTCAATCGCTACACTTGCGGTGGCCCTTGGCGTAGTTGCGTTGACAAGTGACAAAGCCCCACCCTCGCTTTTTGGGAACCAGTCTGCGAGCACCCTGCTAGACGACGAGTCTGGTCCAAGTACGGTAGATCAAATTCCAGACAGCGAAATGCAATTTAGCACCACGTCGGAATACGAGAGTCCGGAAGACAAGTGGGAAGCCCTAGTTTACGGCCAGTCCAATATTGCACAGTTTGAGTTGCTGCTTCGGCATGCCCAGACTTGGCTTGATCAAGAAGGGATCAAGGTCATTGACCGAATCAGCTCGACTCTGTCAGACGCCACGGTGCACGACGCAGTCATTGCGTCCGTGCTTCAAGACGCAGCACACACAGACCCACAGACCGCGCTTCAACAAGCTCTTGAACTGAAGGGTCCTGCTCGACTGTTTGCATTGCAAACGATAATCGAGATTTGGGCATCTGCTGACCCTCAATCTGCGCTGGCAGGTGTCTCAATCCTGGAATCGTTCACTGATCGCCAAGCACTGCAAGAGAGTGTCTTGAAAATTTGGGCAAACGTTGACCCGAGAGGACTGCTGGATGGAATTGATTTGTTGCCCGAAAACATGCGACAGCTCGGCATGGAAGAAGCCTTGCTCGCGATTTCTAGGGAGTCACCACAAGAAGCGATCCAGTTAATGGCAGACTTGACCGATCGGGAGCTTGTAGACAAACTCAGCAAAGAAATTGCGACTCACTGGTCCGAACAGGACGCACATGCTGCGCTGGATTGGGTACTTACGAACGAGTTTCCTACTAACGTTATTCAAGCTGAAGCGCTGATGATCGTCTTAGCCAATCTTGCCTCAGAAGATCCAGAGCTCGCATTTCAAACTGCGCGAGAGCAACCGATAGTGTTGAGAGGACAGTTCTATCGCGGACTTGAGGTTACGGTCATTCAACATCTCGTAGAAACGGACATTGATGCTGCGAAAGCCATGCTTTCGCAGATCCGCAACGAAGGATTGACGGTAGCTCATGCATACAGCGAGGTTGGAAGGGCGTACATTCGCAATGGTGAGTTCGATCAAGCTCTTAAATTGGGAGAGCGTCTTTCGGAACGGGGCCAAAGAAACTACTACGGATCATTGATGTATCAATGGGCACTGTCCGATCCAGAATCGTTGTTTGCGGCCTTGGAAGGGCTACCTTCCGAACAAATCAAAGATCAAGCCGCAAGAGGTCTAGTTCGTTACAACCCTGAGACATATGCTTTGAACGACGAGCAATTGGAGCAACTAAAAACGTACTTGCCGGAGGGATATGAGGATCCTTGGAGTCGAACCAATCGACTTACTCGGGAAATGTCGTCAAACTTCGATGGAACTTCTGCAATCATTTTCTCGAGGTCTCCTTAGTCTCAAGGAGCAGAATCTGTTTTGCGTTTAGCATGAATCAAGTTTGAATGAGTTTCTGGCCACACGAGTCTTCTCATGAGTAAATCGCCAACAAATCGGAGACGCACGTTTTCTTGGCTTTCCTTAGGAGCAGTACTCGGCATGACTGTGACTTTGGGGCTGTTCTTCGGCGTATCCGGTTTCAAGAGCGATCAAGTGCAAGGTCTGAAATCCGTCGAGGAAGTTAAAGACTATGCCTTCAGATCCGATCAAGACCCGAGTAATCTCTCTGCAAAGCAGATTGCACCCGCCTCCACGAAAAATCTGCAGGTCGAACAAAAACTCGAATCCGTATGGTACGAAATGATTTTGGATGATCGGCCGAATGTGGCACAGCTTCAAGATTTGATGAGCGTTGCCAGCCTATGGATAGATGAGTCCGGGCTTGAAGTAATTCAAGAAATTAGTGACTCGCTCACTGACTCTACTGTTCGAAATGCTGTCGTTAAGAAGCTTCTGCACATAGCTACACAAAACGATCCGCAAAATGCACTGCAATATGCGCTCGGGCTCTCGGACCCGTTACGAGAGACTGCACTTTCGTCCGTAGCCAGTGCGTGGGCGGACACGAACCCAATTCAAGCATTGAGTTACGTTTCTACGATTGATTCTGGAAGTGTACGTCGCCAGTTGCTGGAGAAGCTCGTCCGGTCCTGGGCTGAACACAATCCTAGAACTGTTCTGGATGAAATTGAGCTGGTTCCTGAAAACTTGAGGAACCTCGGGGAAAGAGAAGCGTTGCTAGCACTCGCTAGAACCGCCCCAGAGGAAACGGTTTCACTACTAAACGGAATATCCGACCCAGAACTTGAACTCGCATTGACCATGGAACTCGCCTCGAACTGGTCTGATTTGGACCTAGAAGCCGCCTTGGAATGGGCAATGGCGGAAGACGTTCTCGCAAAAGATCAGGTGCTGACGCTGATCCTCGGCAAACTTGCCCGAAAAGACCCAAAACTCGCACTCCAAACTGCATTGAGTCAGCCAAACGACAACTCGCTGTTTGGACTGGAGCTCTCGGTGGTTTCAGAAGTAGCCGCATTTGATCTTGAGTTGGCTCTGGAAATGCTGTCCCAAGTTCGTGAAGGCTTAACAAAGTTTTTCTCTTATTCAGTGGTCGGAAGAGCTTTAGTACATGAAAATCAAGTTGATCGAGTACTCGATCTGGCGTTGGGACTGCCTGAAGACGAGCGAGGTGCGTACTACAATCGAGTCGTACATGAATGGGCAATGTCTCAACCTGAGACACTGGTTGATCAGTTGGAGAATCTGCCTTCGACGGAAGCAAAATATGAAGCGGCCATGGGGCTTGTACGTCGCAATGTCGGGACGAATGTTCTAACAAAAACACAGATGGATTATGTGCGAGATTTCCTCCCTGAGGATTACAACTCGGAGACAGGAAGAAGGGGATCTGAACGACGCAGCAACTACTTCAAAGATCCGGGGCTCACAGACAAGCAAACTCAAGAAATTCGCGAGTACTATATGAGAATGATCGAAGACAAGGCCGAACCAGCCGTCTCACGGTCTGAATCGCAGCCACTATAGACCTCACTCTCAGAGTATGAAGAAAAATATATCTAGCCAAGAATCTTGGTTCAGCGGACAACACAGCTGAATCGCACTTTTGCTTGGAGTGTTCTGAATTATCGGAGTGGGAAGTTGAGAAATGTCCGAGTCTAATTTAACCAGTTCCGTAGTAAAAATTGGGATTATTTTTGCAGTTCTTGGGGGCGTGTTTGGCTTACTAGAATCTGTGACAGTGATTTTTTACGCCCTACATTTAGTGATGCTCTCAAACTCGCTGGGTGTCGCTTTACATGGAATAGCAGGATTGCTCGGGCTTGTTCTTTCGTCTTTACTGATTTGGAGGGGTATTCAGGCTCTCATTTCGGCAGAAAGGAAGTACGGGTGGATGGTGATTGTCTACTCTTCTCTTGCAGTCGGACTGAGCGCATTAGTAGTTGCTTTAGATTTATTTCTAACACACCAATCTATAAACAATTCGGAGTTCGCAAACACAATAACCCATACGACCAGCTGGGCATCGGTCAGTGTGTGGCACGATATTCCAAAGTACCTCTCGTTGGGAATCATCGGAGGGGTATTGATGGTTTTTGGTGTCGCAAGAAAACCGTAAGTTAGTCATCATCAGTGACGTTTTCGGAAACCGTTCAAGACATCCGTCGAATTCAAAGTCACAAAGCCAAGAGATGCGGACGCCTGCATCTGACCCTGGGCTTCTGTCAGAATAAAACACGGCAAATCAAGCATTTGATACCTTCGCTTACGGCACAGAAGACCCTCACAATCACACCCAAAAAACACCCCCATAACAAGATAGGCACTTACAATGGTCGATCAGAAAGAGGTTGAGTGATGTCCCAAGACGAGTTTGGCAGTACCGCAATAAAGATTGGCATTGTCCTTGCGATTATCGGAGGTGTGTTTGGCGTTGTTGAATCCGCACAAGGGATTGTTAGCGCGATAACACTTTATTCGCTTCTTGAGCGGCTGACAGCAGTGCTTTTGAGCGTTGCAGGAATTCTGGTTCTAAGCCTCTCCGTTGCGATAGTTTGGTTTGCGATACTTTCTATACGAACACCAAATAGAAAGTATGGGTGGACACTAATTTTTTGTTCCACTGGCCCTATAGCACTCAATCTACTGCTTGCTATTCTGATCACAGCTCTTGTTTTTGCTGACAGTTCTGCCACAAATACTGATCAGAGGATGGCTAGTTTCGCTGTTGAAGTAGTCGTGAGAGCAATTGGCGACTATATTGGATTCATGGCTCTCGGACTCATCGGGGGAATACTAATAGTCGTTGGTACCGGGCCAAAAAACGTCACCGAATCAATTACTTAAACTCTCTTTCGACTACCATGACGCGAGTCAGTATCGCACCAGACTTTTCTCTCCTCGAGCACGTTTCACCGCATACCATGCTCCTAAAGCAGGTCAGTTCGTTGCTACCTAGACTGGGGAGGTGAGAGTTCGGTGAGAAAAGGTGGTTCCGTATTAGTAGTAATCGGTGGGGTTGTAGGCAGCGTTGAGTCTGTGACATGCATTCTTACGTCAGCAATAGGAATGCGCCTAAACGAAGAATACTCAGTTCTGACGTTTGTGATGGGATGTGTAGGTCTCATCCTTTCTTTCGTGCTCGTCGTATACGGATCCTTTGCCTTCAAGAATCCACGAATGAAATATTTTTGGATTTCACTTACCTGCTCTTGCATCGGTACCGTTCTGGCATCCATAATTTTCATGTACTACTTGCTAACCGGACCTATCGAATACACCACATCGGAAATTGGAAATACCTTAGACTCGGACGTGGTTAGAGTGTTATGGACGGCTGGCGGATACATTGCAATATTCTTTACTTTGGGTATCCTAGGAGGGATATTGACTCTGATCGGTATCAAGAACGTCGAGCATGTGCCAACCCATTCTGAGCTCGAATAATGTCTAGCTTTTCAGGCATGCAATATTGAGAAGAATGGTGAGTGTCAGAGGGAATCTGGGGCGACAATTCTAGTAGCCAATCCCCTGAGAAATCTGGGAATAGCTGGTCAATGGGACAGCACAGGTCTTGTGCCAGTCTGCTCTGTCAATCACTGGACTATTGAGCACCTGTAACATCTCCTCAAATTTCTCAAGCGCATCACAATTCACATTCTTGGGATCCGCCACCGCCGAATGCTGAGTCCACACTTGGTCCCGAGCAAAATTCCAAAACTCACTGCTATAGCGAGAGCCGCGAGCGTAGTGCCAACCAACAAAGAGTCCGTACCGAAGAACCGTGTTGATCAGAAATCGATTGACAACTGGAGCATCACGCTCCCAGTGGTCTTTAGGGCGATTGAGTCGCATGTGAAGGACCATTCCGATTTGAAGTTGAGCAGTTACGATGGCCGTCGCTTCCAAGGGTTCCATGAAGGCCCCAGCGTTCCCAATACGGGCCACCACTCCGTCGTAGAGCTTTCGGTGTACAAAATTGGGAAATCGAAGAACCGCTCGCTGCTCAAATTCGGGTACAGCTTCGGTTTGTAGAAGCTTGTCGAAATCCGATTCGACTGATTCGAGACTGGTTACATCTCGATTGAAAATATAGCCGTATGACGTGTGTGCCGACAGCGGAATCACAAACACCCACCCATGAGGTCGCGCGACTGCTCGGGTATAAGTATGTTCGACTATAAGCTCGTTACGCTCCTCGAAGATACTGGGGCACCGACGTATAACTGCTGTGTTAGTAGGAATGAACGAAATGTCGATGTGTTGGTCGGGATTAAGACTCTTTGGGAATCCTCGAGCGTCGAACACCAAATCGTAGTGTTCGGGAGACCGATTCTCGAACTTGATAATGGCACCGTTCTCCTCGCTGATGATTTCTAAAACATTTTCATCGATGTGCTTCGCCGCGACGTTTTCGATTAGCAATTCCGCCAGAAGATCTGCGGAAAGGTGGTAGGCATAGGAAACCTGCTGCGGAGTGAAGAAATGAGTGAAGTCCCGATCACGACATCCCCATCCTTCAAATGCAACACCGTACTTCCTAGTCCCTTTCAATCTCTTCTGAATCTCTTCATGGGGAACATTAGTCAATTGCTTTATTTCTTGGACTAAGCTGGGCCAGCTACCTTCGCCCACGCCAATGGTTGGAATGCGAGAATCGTAGATATGGTGTATTTCGTGCTCGCCCTCGGACAAGAAGCGTGCTACATTGGCAATTGCCAAGGATCCCGCGGTGCCTCGGCCCACCACGGCAACTCTCTTTAGATCGGGTTTACCAGGCTGAATCACGCTACAAAATCCGAGGAATCGTTGAACTCCGAATGTTTGAGGGCATGCTCTTTGAATCGATCATGGCCTAGTCAGGTATCTGAGAGCACCATTGCATCCTACGCACAGAAGCCAACCCTCGGCTGCCCACCCTTATAGACTAATTCAAAAGAGCTCTTGATTAGTTGAAGCCGAACAAATTAAAGGCATCACATGGCGTAAAAGCTTTAAATTGATAGTCGAATTGGTATTTCTGCAAATGAGCCTAATTGAGAATTTTAGAATCTCCAACCCAACATGAATGCAGTCTTTGAGCCGTGATCTTCGTCTGCTATGAAAAGTGAAAATTTACCACCGACCATGAGATTCCGAGTAAGGCGATAAATACCCATGCCGGTTATTGTTCGCTCAAGGCCCTTGTCCTTTTCAAATCCATCCGCTGAGAACCTGAACCACAAGTTTGGCATTACATCACCGCCTCCTACCCAGGTGCCGATCCCGTAGTCTTTTACTTCTTCCTCCCTTTCAAATCCAAAGCTCCGCAGAATTTCGGTGGTGTCCCAGACCGGATTCGAGGAGTACACACTCACAAAAGGCGTGAACTGGCCAATCTTGAAGCCTAAATCCAACCCGATATCTGTTTTCTCTAGTATTGCATCTTGACAAGGAAAGAAACTGCAATCAAGGCCTTCACCATAGTCATACCCCACGTGAACGCCAAGATGTAGGCCATTTTCGAAGAATCCGTAGTAACCAAATCCACCCGTATATACCTCTGCACTTCCGCGAATCTCGTTGAAACTGATCGAGCTGTATCCCAAAGATCCTAAAACGAAGTGGTCTTGTTGGGCTGTCGTCGAAGTTCCGATAACGACGAGCGTCGTTGCAAGAAGTCTTCTCATGCACATCCTCCCCTCATGCGGTGCGTTCACAATAGTCTCTAGCACGACCATTCGAACTATCTAGCTTGAACATCGCTACTCGATCCTCAAGAACGTGAATATAGACTGAATCATACGGAAATTGTTCCACTGTGCCACTTGCTTCCTTAAAGCGTTCAATGTTTTTTGCTTGTCAGCGATGACATTCATAGTTCTCGATCTTCAAGACTATTTCTTGCAACATCTCGTTGGTATACCCAATGCATGGACACCCACATTTCCATAGCGGATGCAACAGGCGATTCGCTCGTCACACCTCAATGCCACCATTCACCAACAAGGGCGACCATAACATTCTCGGAAGACACGTTTATACTATAGGGTAGTCGGGGTACCGTCCGGTTGAGACGCTATTTGCGAACCCGTAGAACCTGATCCGGTTAGTACCGGCGTAGGGAACGTACCTCGACCGTTCTAGGAACGAGGTAAGAATAATGTCAGAACATTCCGATCTGTCTCAGATCGCCGGTCTGGACAACGAAGTGCTGCAGCCATTGACTGGCTCGCGGAAAATCTATGTAGACACCGATCAAGACTTTCGCGTAGCAATGCGTGAAATTCTCGTCTCTCCCACCCCATCGATAGGAACGTCGGCCGAGAGCGTATCGCGCCTTGAGCGTAATCCCTCTGTTCGAGTCTATGACAC
>JAPOXO010000124.1:0-31696 GCA_026707045.1 Gammaproteobacteria bacterium
GCAATTACGTTCCGAACACCACTCAGTTTTGTTGTGACGGGAGACCGAAAGCTCAACTCCAACTGCAGATTGGAGTCACCAATCCACTCCGCAGCTGCTGCTCGATAGTCATCAACCAACCCGTCGATCGGGTATCCAAGTTCTACATCGGCATGCCATTCGTCTCCGAAGCGTCCTGCATGCCGTACAGCACCAAGTTCACCCCACGTGGTCCCCAATACGGGATCTCGAAAGAGTTCCAAGGCTTGAGCCATACGAGAAAATGTGGTGCGAAGAAGGGGCGTGTATTGTATGCTTTGCACGCCAAACACTCCCGATTCGCCCATTGGAGCGCAATCGGGCATTCAAGACCGGTTGAATTTCAATCCCAATGCGACGAATCTTAGTTACAGCCGCACTTCCATACTCGAATGGGTCAATTCATCTCGGCCATTTGTTGGAGCAAATTCAAACCGATATCTGGGTGCGCTTTCAGAAACTATACGGCAATGAGTGCTATTACTTCTGTGCCGATGACGCACATGGCACTGCAACCATGTTGAGCGCTGAAGAAGCCGGTGTATCTAAGGAAGAATGGATTTCTCGACTTCGCGAGGAGCACATAAAGGATCTGCAGGCATTCGGAGTTGACCACGAAAACTACTATTCCACGCATTCACCCGAGAACGAGAAGCTAACACAAGAGATTTACCTGAAGCTCCTCGAGAATGGTGCGATTTTCACGGATGAAGTCAGTCAACTCTACGATTCCTCCAAAGAGCTGTTTCTCGCAGACCGATACGTGCGCGGAAAGTGTCCTAGGTGCGGTGCGGAAGATCAGCCCGGAGACAACTGTGACATGTGCGGCGCGACTTATGCTGCGACCGACCTCATTGAGCCGCGATCAGTTCATTCCGACTCGAAGCCTGTTCTCAAATCATCCACACACTACTTCTTCGATCTCGCTCAATTCACTTCCTTTCTCCGGGAGTGGACTACTAGCGGAACCGTGAGAGAGGATGTCTCCAATAAGTTGAAAGAATGGCTCGAATCAGGATTAAAGCCCTGGGATATCAGCCGTGACGCTCCCTACTTTGGTTTTCAGATTCCGGAAACTTCAAACAAGTACTTCTATGTATGGTTAGATGCGCCTATTGGTTATATGGCCAGTTTTAGGAACTGGTGCGACCGGTCCGGCGTAGAGTTCGACGATTTTTGGAAACCCGGGAACGATACAGAGGTTCACCATTTCATTGGCAAGGACATTGTGAACTTTCACGCCCTGTTCTGGCCCGCTGTCTTGAAGTGTTCTGGATTTAGAACCCCCACTCGAATTCACGTGCACGGCTACATCACCGTAGACGGCGAGAAAATGTCGAAATCCAAGGGTACATTCATAAAGGCGGAGACATACAGTGAGTTCCTAGATCCGGAAACGCTTCGCTACTACTATGCGGCGCGACTCACACCGACAATTAATGACATTGACTTCAGTTTCGCTGACTTCCTCGCCCGTGTAAATTCCGATCTTGTCGGCAAACTGGTCAACATTCCTTCTCGATGCGCCAATTTCTTGGCTCGAGGATTCGATTCCCAACTCTCCACGGAATTGAGCGAGCCTTCGCTTTTTGAAGAATTTGCGGCAAGTAAGGCATCTATCGAGCAACTCTACGAACTAGGTGATACAGCGCAAGTGGTTCGTGCTGTCATGTCGCTGGCAGATAAAGCCAACCAATATATTGCATCGAATCCTCCTTGGGAACTAGCGAAACAAGAAGGCAAAGAGCAAGAGCTCCAGAACACTTGTACTCTCGCCATAAATCTCTTCAGGACGCTTTGCGTTTATCTCAAACCCATCGTTCCCATGCTTGTTGAACGAAGCGAACAGTTCCTGAATTCGGAACCTCTCACGTGGAACGATGTCGACGAGCCGCTTCTCGATCACAGATTGGGTAAATTCAAGCGATTAATGAATCGCATCGATCAAAAACAGATTGATAAACTCATCGAGGCATCGAAGGAAACATCTGCTATCGAACCTGAGTCCGATGAAGATCAGATAACAATTGAAGACTTCCAAAAGATTGACCTCCGAGTCGCAGAGATCCTCGACGCTCGGTTCGTGGACGGCGCTGACTCATTGCTGGAACTCAAGCTAAAAGTTGGGACGGGCGAGAGAATCGTATTTGCGGGAATCCGCACGGCGTATGATCCTGAGAAATTGAAGGGACGCCATGTCGTGGTTGTGGCAAATCTAAAACCACGAAAAATGCGATTCGGAACGTCCGAAGGGATGGTTCTTGCTGCCGGACCCGGTGGTAGCGACATCTTTCTCGTGTCACCCGACGATGGTGCCCTGTCAGGTATGGAGGTTCGCTAGAACCACTTCGCCGTGTCAGACCTCCTCTTACTCCTTGGCGGCGCGGCACTAGTCAACAATTTCGTGCTGGTTCAATTACTAGGCCTGTGCCCTTTCATGGGCACATCCAATCGAATCGAAACCGCATTGCCCATGGGGATTGCGACCGTGTTCGTGATAACAGTTTCGACACTGATCTCTAACTTATTGAACAGGTATGTGCTCGATCCGTGGGACCTGAAATACCTGCAGATCATCGTATTTATAGTTGTGATTGCGTCCGTGGTGCAACTCACCGAACGCTACATTCGGTTTGCCAGTCCCCTTCTGCACCAATTGTTGGGTTTATACCTTCCTCTGATAACAAGCAACTGCGCAGTGCTAGCCATTGCGCTGACCGTTGCCGACCTAGGATTGGCCGAAGCTCTCGCCGTTGGCGTCGGAGCGGGTCTAGGATTTAGCCTCGTCCTTGTTCTCTTTGCCGGGCTTCGCCTGCGAATCGATCAAAACAGCACACCCAAATCATTTCGAGGGGCGCCTATTGCCCTAGTCACAGTTGGAATCATTGCGTTGGCGTTTGTCGGATTTCGAGGAATGCTGTGATTGCTCAGTTCGCGGTTCCGGTTATCACGCTTACGTCGTGTGGATTGGTACTGTCACTATTAATTGTGAGTTTCGAGACTTGGGTCAGAGACAAACTACCCAAAGACGATCTCATTGCCGCAGTAAACGATCTCTTGCCACAGACACAATGTGCTCAATGTGGCTATCCCGGTTGCCGACCCTATGCCGAATCCGTCATCGCTGGTGAAAATCTCGGACTCTGCATCCCCGGAGGGGAGCAGACCCGTCAGGCATTAGCATCGCTTCTCGATCGCGAACTGGATGACCAACAGCTAAATGAACCTACTTCCTTGATAGCACGGATTCGTGAATCTGAGTGCATCGGGTGTGGACTGTGTTTTGAGGCGTGTCCCGTAGACGCCATCGTTGGTGCACCTCAGTTCTCGCACACGGTCTTGCAATCGCACTGCACGGGATGTGAGCTTTGTATTCAGCCGTGTCCGGTCGACTGCATTGATTTGGTCTCGAACAAATGAACTCTCCCAAGCAACAGTTTCCTCCGTTGGACTGGAGAGGGAAATCTCCAGAGGTCCTGCTCGCCCGAGTTCGAGATGCAGGAATCGTGGGAATGGGAGGTGCCGGATTTCCCACTCACTTGAAACTGCAAGCTGCTTTGCAGAGCGACCACAGAACAGTTGTAGCAAACGGAGTCGAGACGGATCCGGGTGTGACGGCGGACAGAGCTTTGCTCAAGCAGAAAGGTAGCGATGTCTTGGAAGGAATTGGAATCGTGGCCCGCATTCTTAACGCATCGTCCTCCTACCTAGCGGTTTCCAATCAATCCATTGCCGAGAGATTGCGAATTTGCAATGACCATGACATCGCAATCAGCGTAATCGACAACGACTATCAAAACGGTGAAGAACGAGTTCTGATCGAGAAAATCACCGGTGAACCAATCAGTCAGGATTCCTATCCTGCACACAACGGAATAGCGGTCTTGAATGTCGCAACCCTCTTCGCTATTTGCGAATGTGTTCGCGACGGTTTGGCGGTAACCAAAAGAATCGCAACTGTTCTTGGAAAAGACCAATGGTGCGAAATCGACACTCCAGTTCACGAGCTTGCCAACACATCCGAGAAGTTGCGAGTTGGTAGCTTTGCGAACGGCAGATCAGTCAAGGACCAGGACACTCTTAAACCAATCCACAATGCAATATCAATCAACCTGTCAAGTCAAGCATTACCGTGCATTCGATGTGGATGGTGTGATTCCGCATGCCCCAAAGATCTTCCTGTGGAACGATTGCTCAGCGAGTCAATGGGTTCTATTTCCAGTCCTACAGCACAGACACATCTCAATGAATGCAATGACTGCGGGGCTTGTGTTGTTTCTTGTCCTAGTCGAATCCCCATCATCGACTACATCCGAGAATCCCGAGACCGTCAAAATGAATCGGGCTATATAGCGCAGAGAGCGAACGAAGCCCGTCAACGGTTTGAAGCGAAGCAGCAACGCATAGACTCTCAAAACCAACGCACAATGGACGAACGAGAGCGACGCATGCAACAAGAGCATAAGTGGCAATAAGCCCAGAGCCCAAATTTCAAACCACAGGAATCATGGTGCGAGTGCTCATTGCACTCGTACCTGGTACTGCGGTTGCCGTATGGGCATTCGGACTACGAATGATTCCCGTGGTAGTCACCGCAACGTTTGCTGCAGTTGCATCCGAGGTAGTTTGTATTCGCTCCTTTAAGACGATTCGCGACGGAAGTGCCCTAGTCACAGGGATTCTCATAGGGCTGTGCATGCCGCCGACTGTACCTTTTTGGATCGTTGCTGTTGGTTCCCTCATCGGCATTGGAATCGGGAAACACGTCTACGGCGGACTTGGCAAGAACCTTTTCAATCCCGCAATGGTTGGCTACGTCGCCGTTCTAGTGAGCTTTCCCGAACAACTAACTCACTTCGATGCAGTAACGGGAGCAACAGTACTCGAGGTCGTCTCTCACCGCGGAGGCTCCACGCTGGTGGAATTGAGCGGGCACCCATCAATCGGATTCTTTGGAGCAGCGGGGTACGAATGGGTCAACTGTGCGTTTCTATTGGGCGGAGCCTACTTGTGTGTTGTTCGCATAATTTCCTGGCACATGCCTTTGGCTGTTCTCGTTGGAGCCGCGCTACCCACAGTGTTGTTCTACGACGGTGGAAGCGCAGCAAGTTGGGGATCGCCCCTATTTCACCTGTTTGCAGGTGGTACGATGCTCACTGCATTCTTCATTGCAACCGACCCTGTGACTTCACCTTCCGGTCGCGTTCCGATTTGGATTTATGGACTTTTCGTAGGTATCGCAACTATGGCGATTCGAAAGTACGGCGCATGGGCAGATGGATACGCCTTCGCTATTCTGCTTGCGAACATCTTGCTGCCATACATTGAACGAAGAGTGCCTGTCGCAAAAGCCTGGAACCGATGAAGTCTGTTCTTACGTTCACTCTACTGTGTATAGCATCCGCGAGCCTCCTTGCGCTGGCTAATGTTCATACGAATTCGTACATTCAGCAAAACATTGAGAAGCAGGAACTCGCCAGACTTGAAGGGCTCGTAGATGAGCTGGACCGAGAGCTTCTGTGCGAGCAAGGTATTGAATTGTTCGAAGTAGAGCGTCGAGGCTATGGAGGTGAGATGTACGTAGTAGTCGCAATTCAAGACGGAAGTGTGCTAGGTGTTCGTGTTGTTAGACACTCCGAGACTCCCGGCTTCGATGAGGTTCTAAGTCCAGACGACTGGATTGGTCGATTTGCAGTCGAAGAGTTGGAAGGCATTGATGCCGTAACACGAGCGACTGTCACGACCAGTGCTGTCTTGCTGGCTGTCGAAGACGCAATGCGACTCTATGAATCGGGACTTGGGGAATGTATCGAGACGCCCTGATTGACGGATTGTGGAGGCGAAACGTCGCTTCCGTTCAGTTGTTGGGATTGTGTCCCCTCCTTGCAGTGAGCTACAACGTGCGCAACGCACTTGGCCTCTCGATAGCAAGCTCGTTCGTTCTGATTGGATCTTCACTAACAATCTCATCAGTTCGAAAATTCATTCCCGATAACGTGAGATTGCCGTGTTTCGTGCTTGTGATTGCGACATTAACAACGGTAGCAACGATGTATATGCAGGCATTTGCGTATGACCTATACGTTCAAGTCGCGCTGTTCGTTCAGATAATCGTTACCAACTGCATGATTCTGGGTCATATCGAGTCAATTGCTTCAAAAAAGACGGTCAGCGAATCGTTGTTCAGCGCAATTGGAACAGCACTGGGATTTTCGGCCGCACTCTTGGTTTTGGGAACAATTCGCCAATACTTGGAGCTGGCAATACCCTTGGCTGCTCATCCAGCTGGAGCGTTTCTAGTTGTAGGCCTTGCGTTGGCGACTCTGAATACTGTGTCCGAACAGATCACCAAAAAGATTCCAGCGCTACGAAAAACCTAAGAAATACCCAGTTGTTTCGGACCGAAATGTACTCTGCTATTGATTGTTCATTAATCAATTTGTCCAAGTTGCCAAACGTCTTTTGCGACACGCTCATCGACCATCCTCTTGCTTTGTGATTCGCGTCGGATCTCCTCTCCCAAAAGTTCCGGGGTAAATACTCTAATCGTTTCATTGGCGTGAGAATAATTCCTCTTCCCGATGGAGTCCTCGTAAGCAAGCACGAGGCAACCTCGAACAGTCGTACCAGCAGGTGCCCATTGGCGCACAGCACGGGTATTAGCCGCGATACGACCCAAAACCGTTGGAAACCGAGATCGGGGTACTCTCTTATATTTGGTTTCAATCACCCAGATTGCCGAAGGCATGACAACGATGTGATCGATGTCACCAATTTCTGCAATTTTTGTTACGGAATGTGCCACTGCACAACTTTCCCTCGTAATTGCGTGCTCGATGAGTTGCCCAACGCGAGTCTCGGCACTCTCTCCTTTTTGCAGATTTTCAAAGCTGAAGCGGGAGAAAGGGTTGTCAGCAACAAGGTCGATCACAAAATAGACCGCCACCAGCGCGACCACATAGGGGATAAAGCCCCAACCGTATCCAATCAACGGCGAAAACACGGCATAGAGCAACATTCCAATCGCGATGCCCCATAAAACCCCTTCGCCCAATCTGTCTGCCATAACGGCCTTGATCCTTTGTCCACGACTGAATGAGCCTGCGTTTCGTTTCATAAAATTGTCGCTTCGACGATCCTCGTCAAGTGATTCTGCCGACGCAAGTTTGTATTCCTTGAACACCTGATTGTAAGACCGATCATCTCTGGTCCACCGGTGAGAAAATCGACTTTACACAACAGCTGAAAGAAGGGGTTTACAGTGTGGACGAAATTGGATTTTCTATTGCGATTTCCAGTCAACGTGCAAATTAATCTCCATGAAAGTATCAATTTGCCATGTTTCGCAAGTCTTAGCCATGTGTTGACATACTGGAATTCTCGAGTTTTTGCCCGCTATTGGGAGAAATCCGTAAAGTATTTAACCAATCATGTGTATTTGCACCCGTCAACATGTGGTATTCCTTGGTGCGGACTTCGCATTCACTGGCTTAGCCTAAATCGAGTGACAGAATTGGCACAAAAAGTCTTCAATAACTTTCCTATGTAGGAGCACCAAATAGATGAATACACAACACTCGGAATTGTTCGATGACCTGTGTCGTGGCTATCGGCTATTTGCCGCGTTAGGTTGGGGCGACACCGGAGATGGACATATAAGCCTTCGAGATCCGGAACGTTCAGACCACTTTTGGCTTCTTCGCTATGGTGTTCCATTTACCGAAGCCTCGGTTGATCAGCTCGTCTTGCTCGACCCCGACGGAAATGTCGTGGACGGAGAAGGGACAGTCAACAACCCGGCTTTCAGAATCCATCACCCAATTCTCACGGCAAGGCCCGACATCGTCTCGATCGCGCACACTCATACTCCGTGGGGCACTCCTTTTTCAGCTGAAGTACGTCCCGTCGAACCAATTACGCAAGAAGCGTGTTTCTTCTTTGAGGATGTCGCTTTGTTCGACGACGAAGAGGTGCAAATTCAGGACTTGGCTGGTGGCGAACGTATAGCGCAGTGCATTGGAAAGAAGCACTCGATCATTCTCCGAAATCACGGACTTGTCACTGCTGGAACGACCGTGGCTTCCGCTATCGTACGGTTCGTTCTACTCGAGCGAGTGTGTGCTGCTCATCTCAGAACACGAAATGCCAAGCCGATAAGCGTAGATGCTGCAAGATATGCGCAGACCGACCTAACACGACCGATTGCGTTCGAAAATATGTTTCGGTACCTCACCCGACACCATGGTGTCTGTTAACAATTGCTACTCGCAAAAGACCCGTACGCTCGAATCCTCATCGACAATGTCGACGCTTAGTGCTCCGAATGCTTCATAAAAATCTTCGTCGCTGAGGCCGGACAAATTTGATAGATCGATACCTTGAGAGGAAATAATCTCCCTCGCTGGCTCCGGCACGAACTCAGATGAAGCCATTCCCATCTTGACCAGCTTCAGTGGAACTCGAACGTCGACCTTTTCCGACTCGCCATCCTGGATTAGCACCCGAAGAAATTTCGGTCGTTTTTTGGACGCGAGACGGACTACTGCTGCTGACTGGAAATCTCCACCCGATTCGCCCGATGTCTCGGTCGTACGAACGGACTCATTGGTTCTTCCCATTAGACGAAACGCATCATCGACGCTGATTTTGTCTTCAGCCAGCATGTCAATGATCTTTTGCTTAGATCCCGAAAGTGAACTGGCGTCCTCTGTCCGTTCATTCAATTGATTCAAAAGACGCAATGCCTCATCGAAGCTGATTTTTTCAGCCTCCATCAAGTCGACGACCGACGATTTCGATTCATTCAGAGCTTCGACTTCGTTAGCGCCCTCATTCAGTCGATCCAACAGGCGACGAGCCTCTTCCACTTCGATCTTCTCTGCGACGAGCATTGACAAGACTTTCTCTGTAGCGTTTGACATTGATTTTCCTTGATGTGTTGGTTTGAAATAAAGTTAAGTTGAATATTGATTATATTTTATAAAATCTCTCATTACAACTATTTTTACAATTTTCATGGAATATTTTTAATCTGCCGTGCCTCAGGTTTCTGGATAGTTATTGTCTTCTAGATGCACTGTTTTCAAGCGAGAAACTAATCCGGCATTCCTATAATCGAACTGCTCGCCGCTTGATCCAATGCCAAAGCAAGGTAATGAATCGCAAAATTCGACAAGAAATTTTCCGCCGACTGAAGAAGGAGAATCCCGATCCTCGAACGGAATTGAAGTACGAATCAGCGTTTCAGCTGCTGGTCGCAGTAATGCTTTCGGCCCAAGCAACAGACGTAAGTGTCAATGCCGCTACTCCGAAACTATTTCAAGCTGCGCCTACCCCGGAAAAGATGATCGAACTAGGCATTGATGCGATTAAGGACTACATCCGCACAATCGGATTATTCAACACTAAGGCAGAGAACCTGCTCAAGACATGCCACATCCTCTTGGAACAACATAACGGCGAAGTACCAAAGTTTCGCGAAGAATTGGAAAGACTGCCAGGCGTAGGGAGAAAAACCGCCAACGTCGTCTTGAATACTGCATTCGGAATGCCGACAATTGCAGTCGATACCCATATTTTCAGAGTCTGCAATCGAACGAAGATAGCTAAAGGCAAGAATCCACGAGAGGTCGAAGATCGACTTGTTCGCTTGGTGCCTACGGAATATCAGCTAGGAGCGCACCACTGGCTGATTTTGCACGGGCGATACGTTTGCACGGCGCGAAGTCCTCGATGCGCCTCATGTCCCATTGAGGATCTCTGTGAGTTCAAGCAAAAGAATCTCGACTGACGGGAACGCTTTTTTGGCAAGTTCTGCACACCTTCTCACACTTCAGTATGAAGGACCTTAGGGGACTTTCGCTCTACTCCATCGGATCGCATCAGCGTACATTGTGCCCGGCTCCGATAGACCAACTAATTCGACGACAACGTCTCCTCCTTTTAGCTCAAACGTACCAAGAGAATTCCAGCCTCGTTCGGCCGTACCAATAGGAAATTCCACGGGCCAAGAGTCGAAGCCGTCGGATACTGAAAACAGGTAGTTCAATTCGCTTGGCACCGAGACTTGCCGACCAAAGGGCATGTGGTATTCAAGCATCCAATCTGAGCGTTCCGGGAGACTTGAAACGAACCGAGCAGGCGGAGCACGACCCTTCATAGAAACGAGAGCATATGTACTGCGGTGCAATCCGTAAGCAAAGAATCCTTCGTTTCGTTGCCATCTACCCCGTGCAACTCTCCCGTGCCAGGATGTCTCAACATTGGGCAGACCATTGTCTAGCTCAACTTTCATACTTGCAGATTGAATCCATGACAACGGTCCGAAAGGCTTAAGATCGAAAGGTCTGTTGGTCAATCCCTGTGAATCTACTACAAAACCTGAATCTAGGTCGTCCACGATGATTCCCTCGAACGATGGAGACCAATCGCTCGATTCTTCAAAAAGGAATTCCACTGCATTCGTCCCACGTTCGATAAGTTCGACGGTACGCGTAACCACAAAGGCTTCGCGGTTAAGAGACAAGTAAGGTCGAACTAACGATTGCAGTGGAGGATAGGTCGTGATGGGTCGTATCCGTTTCGCGGAGTTTCCGGGGATCAAGACAGCCGGTGTCGTAAGAAACTCGTCGATGTAATAGCCTCTACTCGTATCAGGTGGAAATCGCATTGCAACGATTCCCGAGATGGCTTCTGTATTTCGGATTTCAATCTCTGATTGATACCTGTTATTGCCAAACTCGTCGTCAGCGATGCGTCTAGTACCAACAAACCGACCGACGAATCCGGGCAAACTGGATTCCCATAGCCAAGTCGTAAGAAATGGATCTATAACAACTCCGTGTTCATGAGCTGCCGCCGCTAGGTCACCGTAGGTATAGTTGCCATTGGAATGCTTTGCACGTACATCAGAAATCCAGCTGAATAAGTCCTTTTCTTCGTTTGCGCCAAGTAGTCCTTGGGCGATTTGATTGGTCTTGAACAAGAAAAACTCCAAGTCACGTTGGTGCCCGTCGGATGAGGGAATATTTGCAAGGCTAGCCTCTTCGGCAAATCTCCAAACTGAGTTACGCCTGCCATACAACATTTCTGCTAATTGAGCTCGAAGGCGACTGTGTCCGTAAGATTGAGGCGTGGTTGAAATTCCTAGTCTGGCCTGTACTCCGTTCACGCGTGTTAAATCAGAAATGTTGAAGGTGGAGTAAACACTAAAAAAGGATTCTGGATGATCTCCCAACGTAGAGATGGCAGCCTGCATCACTTGATCTAGTGTCGCAGCGTACCTGCCTTTAGCCGACGTAGCGTGCGACCAAGCCAATTCGGCTAGGTTGTGCCAAGGATTGTCCGTTCCGAGACCAGATTGAAAATACTGAATCAGCAGATTGGCTTGGCGAGCTGCGAATTCGGATTCTCCCAGTTGCTGTTCTTCAATCCGATTCAGCGCTGTAGCAAATTGTGTCGTTGGAAAGCCGAACTCTTTGAGCAGGACAACTCCGGGAAGCACGCTGACTGAATCCATTCGCCAGCCCCCGCCAATGGTTCTTAGCCGACTTGGTACCTCAACGAATGAGAGTTCAACGTGTGGAGGAACCAGTTTGTGGTCTGCAAACCGCTTCAAACTGTCTTGTACATGACTCGCCAAGTTTTCACTGACCCCTTCAAAAGACTTCGTGATTCGAGCGTGTCGCTTGTGAAGATACAGATTGAAAGTAGCTTCCTCGACATCAAGAGAAACACGTTCAAATTTTGATGCGAACAAGCCGATTTCAGGTACGGGAGAGATTGAAGTGACGTTGTAGGACAGTTCGTCTTCGTTTACTTCGGTAGTAACTCCAGTTCCCACAAGCGTCCAACTGCTAGGTGCCAAAGTGACCGAGAGGTCTACATTGAAATAGTCCGAGCCCGCCTCTGTAGCGGCAAATCGCCCGTGAACCGGACCTGGCACCGGATACCAGAACGCCCCAGGCATCAATGCCACATATCGAGAGCCGAAGAGCGAAGCGTCCTTACCGAACAGTTTCACTGCACGAACTGGTGTATCGCCGTCGGTAAGGTGGTTAACCGCACTGTCAAAATACCCGAATCTAGGATCGGGGCGTCCGTCAGCTTCGATACGCAATACGTGCGATGTGTTCGCGTCAAGCGAGTTAGTCAATGGGATTTCTAGGAGGCCATTTTCAAAGACAAACGCTTTCTGCTGATCTCCAAGGGTCAAAGTTCGAATTTTCATCCCGGGGTTGAACGTAAAAACCAGCTCTTTCGCAGTGTTTTCTGTGGTGCTAAACAGCACAGCCAGTTCAATTTCCAGCCGTTTCAATGGATCGATATGAACACTTCCGGTGATGCTTTGGAGGTCGATTGCTTTCGTCCATTGATAGCTGGCGTGAAAGTCTCTCCACTTTGAGGATTGATTGAACTTCTGCATATTGCCAATAACGGTACAAATCGCCAATAAACCGCAAAGGACAGAGACGAGCGTCGTAGCAACGACTTTCTTCAGGACAGAGTCTGTGTCACTACGGATTGAAAACAATGCGGAAGCGACAATTAGGGCTACAGAACCAATTACAAACGACCCACGCATTCCAATGCTTTGCCATGTTGCAAGATGGGGTTGAATGTCCGAAACAAGCGCAGCTTCGCTAGATGAAGAAGATATGAGCGAGAGAACCGAAAATGGTGCTTCGAGTACGACGTAATGCCAGATAAGCATCAAAAACATCGCAATACTTGCTACGACAAGCCTACTTCGTAGGACTGTGCTTAGAAAAACAGTCATGGAGCACCAAGCCAGAATCAATACCGGTGCATCCAAGAACAAGAGACTCAACACAGACTGAAATTGAAACGGCATAAGGAAATCGAAGCCGGCCAACTTTGAGACTAAGCCCGAGATTTGCATTAGGAGTACTACGGCACCTACGATGATCCATACCAAAATCGCAGTTCCGATGACGCTTCCGGCAATGTACTCAACGTTTGCTACAGGTTTCGCGTCTAGGACTTCCACTATTCGGTCCTTTGCGATTCGATAACGTGAATCGAACAAAAGAAACAGAACTCCTAGCTGAACGACCAGAAAATAGGTTGGATCAATGTCGCCCAGGAGATATAGCGGGGCTGTGATTCCCAGTGATAGTGAGTATGGAGCAACATAACTCGCCATCGAACAGGAAAAGTAGTAACCGACAAATGAAAGTGCGGCGAACAAAACTGCAAACGTCCAGAGTCGAACAAGCCGAATCGTTGTTCGTGCTTCCGCAATTGCAACAAAGATTGTTCGCAAGATCACCGGAGATAAAGCTCTCAAGAAGACTACCTCCCCAAATATCTGTAGATCGGCACTCTTAGAAACCGACTAACGATTATTGACGAGGTCTCTTCCTGAAGCGATTCGGGGCGCGTGTAATACAGGTGTTATTGGCATCACGAGTCGTACTTTCTTCCAACTCTCGCTCCTGTTCTGAGTCTCAGTGCATTCAACCGTATGAACCCGGTCGCATCGCTCTGATCGTACGCCCCTTCGTCTTCATCGAATGTAACAGCCATTGCATCATAGAGGCTAGATTCTGATTCGCGGCCGGTGACTAGTACGTTTCCCTTGCACAGACTCAAGCTTACGACCCCTGAAACAGGCTCTTGAGTCTTGTCGATAAGGCTTTGCAGTGCCATGCGCTCCGGAGACCACCAGAATCCGTTGTAAATCAGTTTTGCATAGCGAGGCATGAGCTCATCACGTAAATGCACAACCTCGCGGTCCAGAGTAATCGACTCCATGGCTCGGTGCGCTTTCAGCAAGATCGTCCCCCCGGGAGTCTCATAGCACCCGCGGGATTTCATGCCGACGAATCGGTTCTCGACGATGTCGCTTCGGCCGATTCCGTTTCTACCACCAATTTCATTCAGTGTTCTGAGTATCCCAGCCGGAGTCATTCCTGGAATTTCATTGACACTAACAGGATCTCCATCAGAAAAACGAATGGTCAATTGTTCAGGTTCATTTGGCGCATCTAGGATGGATACCGTGCGGCGCCACATTTTTTCACTAGGTTCAACGTTTGGATTTTCGAGTTCGCCACCCTCATAGGAAATATGGAGCAAATTGGCATCCATTGAATATGGAGACTCATTGCCCCGTGTGAACTCAACGGGTATTTGGCGTTCCTCGCAATACTTCATCAGAGCCGCCCGTGAATTTAGCTCCCATTCCCGGTGCGGTGCGATGATTTTGATGTCAGGATCTAATGCATAGGCGCCGATTTCGAAGCGCACTTGGTCGTTGCCCTTGCCTGTGGCACCGTGGGAGATTGCTTCCGCGCCAGTTTCTTCTGCAATTTCCACAAGACGCTTTGCTACAAGTGGGCGCGCGATACTCGTCCCTAGAAGATATTCGCCTTCATAGACAGTGTTTGCGCGAAACATCGGAAACACGTAGTCGCGAACAAAGTCTTCACATAGATCCTCAATGAAAATCTGCTTGACACCGAGTGCTTCGGCTTTCGCGCGAGCCGGCTCGACTTCTTCGCCTTGACCGATGTCGGCTGTGAACGTAACCACCTCCAAACGATAGGAATCTTGCAGCCATCGGCAAATTACAGAGGTGTCCAATCCGCCAGAGTAGGCAAGAACGACTTTATCAGTCATGGCGTACTACTCGTCCACCTGTTTTGGCGACCGATTATAGAATCGCAAAAACTGGTTTGCACGACCAGTCGTAGCACATTACGCAGCTTCAGCCGAAGTCCAACCTTACTGCCAAAGTACATATGAACGGCTTCAAAAGTCTTGAGCGACGAGACATACAAAGTTCAACTCGCACACGGAGCTCAAAGATTGGAGCCAACTCTCGGAGCACAGGACGTCGACTAGACAACTTGCTGTCCAATGCCCTGGTTTTATCACGGCGCGCGGAGACCAAATTAGAAGATTTGGCTTCAAGCGCAACTCATGGTAACTACTGCATCATGAAGGATTGAATAGAAATAGCCGGCAGTTTCGCGACACCGTACGTCACCAAACTACCGGCTTCGAAGAACTTAGTCGAGTCGAACTTAGTCCTCTTCCTCACTATCGTGAACTACGACTTCCTCGGACTGCAAAAAAATGACCGCATTTTCAGAGGCTCCCCCATCTACAGTTATGGCGGCTGCTCTTTCAGCCATCGCTTGTTCGACGACTTGCATTACTTGTGCGTTCAGTTGGTCGGAAACCACGTGGAGTCCCACTGAGCTTGAAGTAGGTGAAAAGGTGTATGTCCCCAGTGATCCTTGGGGCAACACACTGGAGACATACTTCATCTGGTCGTCAGACAGCGCCTTAGTGCGGAAATTTGCCATGACGAGTCCAAGAGCAGCCTGGGTCTTGGCATCTTGGGATGGCAGGTCGTCCAATGAGGCTAACAATGATTGCGGGTCGGCTTCAGCCCACTGCCACATGATGCTGTGGCGGTAAGCAGACTGTTGTTCGTCGGACAACTGCTGTCCCAAACGAAGCGCTCTGTCGTATCGTCCGTTTTGCACCAGAGAACGGCCGGCGGAAATGTAGGCATGAAGTTTTGTGCTTCCGTCTCGTACCTGAGAGAGCAAAGATATTGCTCTTTCAAGGTCCGTTCGAGCCAGTTGTTCAATTACCATTGCTTCAAGTCCCCGCCCGTACTTCGTCAAGGGCTGTTTTAGCGCAGTCTGAAGTGCCAATACGGGGTCGACATCGACGAGATTGCGAAGTACTTCCGTGAGAGCTCTTCGTTTTGTTGACTCGTTTGTAAACTGCTCGGACAACACCCAATCAAGAGCAGCGTAAATGTCTTGTTGGGACCAGTGTTCCGCTATCTCCAAAGCCAGCGTTTGCTGTCGATCTAATGCTGTTAGTTCAGCCAAATATGCAACCGCATCGCTGGGAGAGGAACGGGCTACAGCGAGCATTGCTTCTTGTTCGGCGTTTTGACGCAGGGACTCTGGAATCTGCTCGAGATTGTCAAACAAATCTTGTGCATCGTTCTCAGCCCATGCCTGTAGCAGAGTCGTTTGAAGCTTCTTTCTTTGTGATGCGTTCTTCAATGAGGAAATCCTTCCCATTGCAACTAGCGGGTCCGATCTAGCCCACATCTCAACTATCGTCGGCAATGCAACATCCTGAGCATCACGAGAAATAGATTGTGCCTGCAAAAAGGCAGCTTGTGGATCTGATAAAGCTACATGATGCAGTACCGAGCGAACAGTGGCGTCGAGAACCGTGTCGTCAACCAACGAGTCTCGAATCCAGTCAAGTGCCTCAAATCCATTCTGTTGAACAAGCGTTTGAGCGATCTGTACAAGAGATCCAATCTGAGCGATGTCTTCGTACGCATCGTTCACCAATGCGTTCCATGCTTGCCTGGGATCCCCTTCAGATGATGAGGCGGTGTCCGAACTTTGCGTCTGCATAGCAAAATGCTCGTGACCGAGTTGCCGCGCAATCTGCTGCTGGAGACTATCTGACAGGTCGCTTCTACTTGCCAATATTCCGTTCAACGCAGCTAGTCGCTCTGATTCCGTAAGAGTCTTAGCTCCGGTAAGTGCACCATCCAGGTCCCAGTTCGACCACTCGCCAAACACGGTCGCTACCAACTGTTGGCCTTGACGGTCGGGCAAGCCAGCAATTACCTTCAGTGTAGCCTGAGGATTGGACTCCGCGAGACGTTGCACGACCGCCGATTGGATCTGGTCCCTGAGCGCAGAGCGGTCCATGACTGCGGATTGTTGAAGGTAACTGTTCAATTGACTTTCGTCGGCGTGCATCAACAATCCATGCAGGTTGAAAGTGCGCTCAGTTGCGCTTTCTATTTCTGATAAATCGTCGAGATCAGCGATGCGAGACATGGAAGCAACACTACTCTCAGATAATCCTTTTGAAAGTGAAGCGTTCTCATCGTCGGTGACCGATGGTGAATCGACTACGTAGCTGTCAGAGTGGGTGTCTGGACTTAGTAATACCATGCATACAAGCGTGGACAATGCAGCGCCAACGATTACCCCAAGCGATACAAATCCCAATGTGCGTACTTTCTGATTTGCGAATAGAGTCATGCCAAGCCCCTCGATTGAATCCTCAGACCATTACATAGATGGTCTGCACGACGTATTAGTTACATTTTGCCGAAATGAAACGATCGGAGTAAAAATTACCCGGATGCCTAGACGTATACAAGTGCTTCTTTCGTCTCCTTCAGTGGCCAGAACAATCGCAGAGTCGCTTGTGGGGTACACTTTGAGTTGACAGGTGTGAAGTCTTCCATATGGAACTTAGTGAGCGCTTCAGAGGATTTCTGCCAGTCGTGGTTGATGTAGAAACAGCTGGTGTATCAGCGAATCGTCACGCGTTGCTCGAATTGGCAGTTGTGACGTTGGATTGGGTCGAAGACTCGCTGCGATGCAAAAGCACACAGACTTGGTCGATCGCACCTCACGAGTCGACGGAAGTCGATACGAAATCTCTGGTCTTCAATCAAATCGATCCCTACGATCCTGAGAGACAGGCTCGGCCGGAAAATGACTGCATACGCGAGTGCTTTAAATTGGTACGCAAGGAGATCCGAGAATACAACTGTAAACGAGCCCTTCTAGCCGGTCACAACGCACACTTTGACCGCCAGTTTCTCAAAGCTGCGCAAGAAAGAAACTCTATCGGGAGAGATCCGTTTCATCCGTTTACTGTCCTTGACACAGCTTCCATGTCTATGATGAAGTATGGACACAGCGTACTCAGAATTGCATGTGAGAGAGCTGGGGTTAACTACGAGCCAGACCGCGCTCACTCGGCTACGTATGATGCCGTCGTAACTGCAGAACTGTTCTGCAAGATCTATAACAGCTTCAAATTCGAACCGGCCTGGCCCCTTGAGGATTAGTTAAGGGGAGATGCTCGGGAGAGCTCTATCTGAGTCTGACGGACGTACCGAGGTCTAGTCGTCAGCCTCTTCGGGCTGAGATTCCTCATTGGCTGTCTCTTTGTTGTTGAGCACGATGGTGTGCTCTTCGCCTTCGGCGTTCACTACCGAGATTTCCAATTCAAACTCGGATTTCCGTCGGTAGCTCAATTCTTTTAGCGGGCCTTCGTCTTCCGCCTCAAACGCGATCATTTGGTCTTCCACTTTGACCAATCGCATAGACTGTCGTCCGAATTCAGCGGGTTCCATACCTGGTTGCCACTGCTGGAACCGCAATCGGAAACTGTCGTTGTGTTCCTCGATGACGACCAGTTCGACAAACATCATTTCTTCTCCATTCCGCAGGCGGCCCATTGCTTGAATCGACCCGGCCTTCGGTTCGTTCCACGTCTCCTCAAGCTCCATTGGACCCAAATCACCGACCCAATTGCCTGTCATCCAATCAAGATCTTCTATCTCTTGGGCACTGGCTGATATCGCCAATACTGCTATCGGCCAGATCAACAAATTCCGACTCTTCCACATGTTTATTCCTCCTCAAAAAACCAAAGTGCTGCGCTGAGCACGCAACAACTCAATTGTATGGAGCGCAAAATTCAATATTTGGGCCGGTGGATTACGAAGGAAAATAAGCTTGTTTCTATTCAGTACGTTTTGTTTTTTCGCATCGAGCAAGAATCCAAGTTCGAAGTCTTGTAGGAACTGAAAGTAAATTCAATCACAGTGAGATACATAAGAGTTCATGGTGAAGCCTGCAAGAACAAATGAGTGAACCTAGATTATGGTGTCGACCTAAATGAGAGACTTGTGTATCATTTTGATTCTGGGACGAACCGTGGATTCTTAGTGCCCTCCGGACATCGGTGAGTATCTTGCATTGCTTGGAATTCTTCGTCTAACACCAGATCTGTAACGAATTCGGAACGCGAAACAATGCCTCCAATGCCTCAAACCAACATGTTAGAAGTCAGTAGCGATCCTCTCTCCTTTGACCCGGAACGAGCGTTGCCGGCCATTGCATTCCGTGATCCAACATGGCTTGCCTCAGAGATGCAACACATATGGCACAACGACTGGGTCTTTGCAACCACCGAGAGTGCACTCGCTTCGAGGGGCGACCAAGTTCCGATCGTGGTCGGTGATGAGCATGTGCTCTTAATGCGCAATCAGGAAAACGAATTGGTCGCCTTGTCGAATCTGTGTGCCCATAGAGGTACGCTGCTCGTCGAAGAACCGACCAATGCCAAGCGTGTCCAATGCCCGTACCATGCGTGGACGTACGATGACGGTGGGCGATTGATAGGAGTGCCCTTCGCGCCCAAAAATTGGTCCGACAGGTCGGCGCACTGCCTTCCGACATATCGCGTGGAATCCTGGCATGGCCTGGTCTTCGTCAGCCTCAATCTTGAGGTGGAACCAGTTGCTGAGCGTTTCGCCGCCATTGACTCCTATGTAAGTAAATGTGGCATTGGCGATTTCGTACAAGACAAGGAATTGCAGAAATCCGAAGTTTGGGAATGCAACTGGAAGCTCTCATTGGTCAATGCAATGGAGAGCTATCACTTGTTCAAGGTTCATCCTAAGACACTCGAACCCTTTGCTCCTACTAAGGGCTCCTACTACATTTCTGGCTCGGCACGGGCTACAGTAACTGGAGGCACGTCACCGGGTCAAGAGGACTATCTACTGATGAGTCTTCCTCCTAGTTTCGTAGGAGTGATTACGGACGACAGTTTTGTCTGGCAGGCAGTGCAGCCAAATGGAACGCACGGTTGTGTAGTCAGTACAGGTGGCGCAATGGGTCGAAGAGACGATAGAACTCTCGGACCTGTGGGCAAGTGGCTTACACGAATGGCCGTAGAGTCGTTTCCGCTGGCCGATTTCCTACCCGAAGATAAGGCGATTTGCGAACGCGTTCAACGAGGTTTTACCGGGCACTACACTCCCGGACGGATTTTGCCAGTAGAGCGCGTCGTGGTGGACTTTGGACACTATCTCAATTGGCGGCTCAACAAAGTGGAACCGCCGCCGGTTCACACGGAACCCACTTTGTAAAGCTAGACTCCAGCGGCGAATTGGCCTCCCATAGTCAAGCTTGATTCTGACTGAGCGATCCAGGGTAGGCGAAACTTTACCTTGCGCCCGCAATGATGTGGCGACGACAAAAGGACGCTAGCGAAGTCCAAACAGCAATGTTCGCACGGCCAACTCTGGCGCCTCTTCAGGTTTTAAATATCCTTCGGCAATACCGTTCCAGGCAGCCCAAACCAGTTGATCAATCTGTGCCACAATCCAACGTGTCGGTATATCGCCATGAACAACACCTTGCTGTTTAAGTTCTTCAACTAATGAGATTGCCCATCGGAGTTGTGCGGAGTAACCCTCCTCGATGCTTGAATCCTGGGTTCTGAATGTGCCGAGAAAGTTGTAACGATCACCAAGGGGAATGACTGCTTCAAACATACCACGAAGTCGATCTACAGCCAGTTGTCCCTTCACCGAATGGGCCCGTACAGCTACATTCATTTCGTCGATGCACTGGATGCCGATAGCATCAATAAGGTCACTTTTGGTACGGAAGTGGCGATGTAGAGTGGCACTGCCCACGCCGGCATGCGCTGCAATTTCTCGCATCGTTGCTCCGACGTTGATATTGAGCAGTTGAATTGCAGCATCGACGATGGCTTTCAACGTTGCGGGCCGAATAGAGTGTTTTTGCGAGGCGGAAATTATTGAGCTCCAGACCGGGAAGGGAGCAAGATGATTTGTGTAATCAGCTCACTTAAGACACGCGCACGTCGATGCCAGCCATGATTGGGAATCTCATCGGAGTCCACACCTCACTGCCCTAGACTAGTGAGCCTAGCACTAGTTGTAAATTGGAATCAGTAGCGTTACTGATCCAAATTATGGTTTTTGACTTTGCCTTTCGTTCAGTCGAACTACGCGGATTCCTGAGATTCTTCAGCTGCCGAATCCAACAACGGCTTTAGTTCGCCGTTCTCGTGCATTTCCGAAACAATGTCGCATCCGCCGACCAATTCTCCCTGGACATAGAGCTGCGGAAAAGTTGGCCAATTGGCAACGATCGGTAAAGTCTGGCGTATCGCGGGATTGCTCAACACATCGACATATGCAAATCTTTGCCCGCAGTCCATGAGACATTGAACCGTTCGAGCCGAAAAACCACATTGGGGCGCATTCGGCGAACCTTTCATGTACAAAAGAATAGGATTGCCAGAAATCTGATCCTGTATCGCAGATTGAATGTCGTCAGTCATTTGTGGGGCTTTCTAGTACTTATTAGTTTGTCTATTTTAACGTCTCGAAACCGCAATCCGCGACACGCGGTCTCAAATCGAGTCCCCGCTTATCATTGGAACAAATTCAGATAACGCAAAACCATGAACTACGGGCCCGAAACTTCCTCAACACTGCTAGCTGCTATGGCAAACGGTATTGGGGACCTGGTATTTCTATCAAACGAGTGGATCGATACGATTCGCGACACGCTAGAGCAAGAAACAAACCGAAGAGCGAACCAACTAAGCAATCTTGGTAAATTCACAGTCTGTGAAGTGGCGGTGAATGCTCCTGCATACCTTCGCTGTAAAGGACGATTGGCCTGGAACGCGGTGTTTGAAGATGATGCCGTCACGGTTAGCCAAGGAGAGCTCAGCGACTCCGAGTGTGACCTAAAAATCACAGGCGACCACTCTTTGATGAGCAATTTGGCTCGGATCCAGTACGACAATCGAGACCCCCGAATTGTGGCAGCTGCACAAAACAGGCTCTACACAATAGGAAAATGGAAATTCGAGGGATCTATGCCCTCGCATCCGGCTTTGCTTCAGACACTTCGATTCACTCATGATCAGATGGCAGTACTGACCATGCCTCGTTTTGTATGGATGTCTCCCGAATGGGTAGCTTGCACTCGCCACATAGTTTCTACAAGAGCCTTGTCTGAGAAGTATCGCAACGGATTAACAGATGTCGAATATACATTCTCCGAAGAATTTATTAATCCTCCTAAGTATGCGTTTCCCGATGGCTCTCCGGCTGGATTCTGGATTCGGTGCGATAGAGGCTCCATCACAGTGGGATCCGGGAAATTGCCAGATCACTTACAACCGGCGAATTTCCAAAACAAAGGAGAGTATGTACCCGTCGTACCTGTTGGTCGAACCGTTGAAGCTTCGATGACTGAAGAGGATCGCAAGCAGCAACGCGATTACTCAAGAACTGCTTTTCGCCACGACGCCGAGAAGGGAGAACAACCATTCTTTCAGCAATCTTTCAAAGATGGAAAACCCGAAATGCCTCCCTCTCTTGCCAGAGTCATGGCTGTCCTGCACGATGAACTGTCTAAACGATCTTCTGGTGAACTTCCTGGTGACTATGCCAACGTAAGGGCTCAATGGGATCAAACCCCGAGATTTGACCGCGATGACAACTACGACCCTTCGTGGCTCAAATACGACAAATATGACATTTACGGCCGTCCATTGATCGTCTAGGCTACATCGTCCAAATTCGAAGCAAAAGATCGAGCCTTAAATACAAATCGCACAGAGCTTTCGGGAATTTTGGTGCTGCATTGTGTTCTAAACGTGATCGAAAAATGTACAAAATCCTGTGAAATCGACGTTTAACTTCGACTCCGTCATTGACCGCAAGAATTGGAACAATATCAAATGGAGCAAGTATGCAGACCGTGACGTGTTGCCGTTTTGGGTGGCAGACATGGACCTTCCGACGCCTTCGTTCATTGTTGATGCAATACGTGATCGTCTAGAGCATCCGATACTTGGATACACATCGCCTCCTTCCGAACTTGTAGATGCCTTTGTCGAGTGGAGCGCTCGAAACTTCGATTGGGTTGTCGATCCGGATTGGGTCGTCCCAATCTCAGCGGTTGTGCCAGGGTTACACCTGAGCGTTCGATCGGTTGGTTCTGAAGGCGATAACTGCCTCATTCCCGTACCTGTATATCCCCCATTTCTCGAGGTCCCCGCTCAAAGTCACCGACAGGGTGTCTACTCGCATCTCGTCCTAGATGGCAACAAATGGGTCATGGATTTTGGAGACATCTACTCGAAGACAAAGACTGCTTCCTCACTCATGTTTTGCAACCCACAAAACCCAACGGGGCGAGTCTATTCCGAAGACGAATTGCGAAATCTGGGGATGATTTGTTTAGAAAACGAGACCTTGTTGATTTCCGACGAAATTCATTGGGGACTCGTTCTTGAACCTTCGCATGTGCACATTCCTATTGCGAGTCTCTCGGAAGAAATAGCCAACAATTCAATCACCCTAGTGTCCCACACAAAGTCTTACAACGTAGCCGGACTCCTAACGGCGATCGCCGTAATACCGAATCCTGCTATTCGACGGCGATTCGAGACGCTGGTCGAGCGAACAATGCCTAGTGGTTCACCATTAGCCTACGCAGCGGGAATCGCTGCGTACAACGACACAAGTAAGTGGTTGCCTGAACTTACCGCCTATCTCCGTGCAAATCGCGATATGGTGCTGACAACCATCAATTCGGTGGCCACAATCGACTCGTGCAACATCGAAGGCACTCACCTGTGCTGGATCGACGGCCGTAGCCTAGGTGTGTCAGATGTAGCCAAACACTTCGAGAGTCATGGCCTGGGGCTGTCCGACGGCGCAGAGTTTGGAACGCCGGGATTCGTTCGATTAAATTTCGCTGCACCCAAGAAGCTTCTTAGACAGGGACTTGATCGACTAGTAATTGCTGCTATATCGTCAACTTAATCTGACATCTGCTAAGGCGCAGCTGCCTGAAATTGTGTATTAGGAAAAGCTTCAGTTTGTGGATGTTGCTACGGAATCCACATTGGCATTAAATCTCAGGAAGTGCCATGAGTCGGGTGACATGAGCCTTGCTGCATTAGGAGTGATTTCTTGTGACTGGTTTTTTGGTCGGTTATTTCTTGTTGATAGTGGTCAAGAACAGGAACTGCATCGACCTAGCGGCATAGAGTCTGCAATGGTTTAGAATCTGGAAAGTGTCGTTTAAATTCATAGAAATCATTGAATTCTGTCCAACTTTCTAGAGACAAGCGCAAAGTTCTCCGATGAGTGCTAGTTCTACGAAATCTTCAGAAAGGACTCGCTCGTCCACTGTCAGTCGTTATCTGATCGGAATCACTTTAGGTACTTGCTTGACGTTCATTGTGTTTTTCGGCTACACGACCCTTTTTGGATCGGATCAATCTCGCGGGACACTGCCAGTAAGTCTTAGCGAAAGTTCTAGCCCTGCTGCTGAAAACACGACTGTAGGCTCCGTTTTTCGAGACTCAGATTTCGGCAGCGACCTTAGAGAAATAACGCAACATTCGAGCGACTTTTTTCGAAGCGTTGCCTTGTACGATTTACTTTACACATTGAATCAAGAAGAACTGACTGATCTATCAAACCGATCAAGCAGCATAGAGCATCCAGATCGACGTCGTGCAACTCAAGCTGCGATCGGTCAACGCATGGCATCTATCGATCCGAACAAAGCGCTCGAAGTAGCCATGGGATCCCCAATAGCTGACCGCATTGGCCTTCTGACGGGTGTCTATCAAGAGTGGTCAGTCTCGGACTTGGATGATGCCATAGCAAGCGTACAACCGTTGGATAAAGCCACAACTCATCTCGCATTGCAGACAATATTGCAGACTCGTAGTGATCTCTCAGACAATCGGCTACTTGAGATAGCAGCAAAAATTGGCAGGGAGGAGTTTGCTATTGGTCTAATCACCGCGCAAACTACGGCATTGCATGTCGACAAGCCAGCGAAAGCCTGGGATGTGCACATGGCCGACGGTCTGGACAATGCATACCAAATGCGTGAGCTACGGGAGATTGCTCAAGCGTGGTTTGAACGAGACGGTTTCGCAATCCTACCCAGACTATTTTCCACGCTCCAGGATTCCAGCAACTTCAACGTACGAAATCAATTGATCCTTAGCGTGGTCGAAAACGATCCCAAAAAAGCATTTGACTATGTGAACTCCCTACCCATCGAGCGAAACGCAAATCTCTTGAGCGCAGTCATCAGAATATGGGCTCGGACAGAACCGAAAGTCGCGGTTGAGGCAGTTTCAGAGATCAAGCCTTCCTCAGCCTCGAAGCTCTTGTTGAGTGACGTGTTGTATACCTGGGCTCGCCATGATCCTTCTGGCTTACTGGCAAGCCTCGATCAATTCGATTCAGAGCTTCAATTGACGGCTGCGGAACGAGCAATAGAAGAGATTGGGTCTCAAGACCCAGAACAAGCGGCCAAAATCGTAGACGAACTCAAATCCAGAGTAAGCAGCACAGCCAGTATTGAAGCTGCACTGATGGATGAGTGGTCAAAGAGCAATCCTCGACGTTCCATTGAATGGATTCTTGAAGACTCTCAACGTGGTGGCATCCAACGTCGTAACTTGATCGGAATGTCTCTCCGCGGGTTATCACGTGAAGATCCACAGTTAGCATTCCAAATCGGATTGCTGCAACCGTTGGTGTCGAAACACGACACCGGACTGGAAGCTGACGTTATTAGTGAAGTGTCAACGTTTGACATTGAAACCGCAATATCCTTACTTCCTTCCGTACGTCAGGAATCGAAGTTTCTTTCTCATCTGTCGGTAGGGCTAGCACTTGTGGAGCAACGCAATCCCTTCAGATCTTTGGAGTTGGCAGAAAAGTTGCCGGAGTCGCAACGAGACTTCTACTATCAGCAAATCGGCGATCAATGGGCCAGAACCAATCCTACCCATTTGTTTGAGGCTCTTGATCAGTTAGAGAGCAAAGAACTGCAATCGATCGTGGCCAAGTCCCTTATTCGGAATAACAGGAGAAATCCTGTTTTGACTAAAAGTCAACTCGATCGAGCCGAGTCCCTCCTCGACACAAAGCCTATAAAGGTTGTGGGTGGAAGAGGTCAAGAACGATAGACGCAAGAATGGATGATGCTCTCCCAATGACCGAGGTTTGACACTACTGCTATCCGAATGACCGTGCAAATCAAGAAAAAACTGAAGGAAAGCCGTGCCTACCTGATTGGAACGGCAATCGGAGTTTGTTTAACCACTTTGATTGTCTTCATCTATCTGGTAGTCGATTCCTCGCAAGACTTCCAAAACGAAGCAAGATTCTTCGAATTTACGGCTGAGTGGAAACCCACCCTGGACGAAGACGAATCAGTGCAGCTCTATTCATTTGTAACCGACTCTGCGGCGGTGGCGAATCTGCTTGACTCTACCGGTAGTAGTGCGTTTGAAACGGAGTTGTTCCTGTACACCATCGCCTTGTACTTCGGTGTTGGCGAGTTAACGAGCCTCGTGGAGACATCTGCCAAAATCGAGAACACCCTAGGGCGAGAGAAGCTACAGGAGGTGCTGGGTCGTAGACTTGCGGCGGCAGATCCTAGATTGGCGTTGACAAAAATCGCACTTCTGCCCGCAACACAACAGGCTACCTTCATAGAGGGATTATTTCGAGAATGGTCGTACAAGAATCTGGATGATGCACTTGAATCACTAGAGGAGTTAGATCAAAGCAATTTAAACGTAGCCATTCAGACAATACTTAGAACTAGAAGCGACCTGCCTGACATCGACCGCCAAAGGATTGCTGCTGTAACCGGAAATGAACTCTCAACTCTGAGAATGACTAGCCATGAAAAGGCCTCGGAACTATCCAATGATCCCGGTCTCGCTTGGAGAGCGATAACAACCGATGAGCTACACGACATCTATCAGCTTGAAGAGATCGTCCAAATCACTGAACGATGGGTCGAAAAAGAGGGTGTGGAAATCCTTTCGCGCCTCTACTCAAAGGACGAAACCGGCACGAATCAAGAAGTATTGAACAACGTTGTAGCTGCAATCAGTGCCTTTGACCCCGAGGCAGCCTTCGAGTACGTACTCGGCTTGTCTGAGTTTGACAGGTACAAACTGTCGGCAGTATTGGCAGAGTGGGCTGAATCTAATCCCCATGAAGCTATCGAAGCGCTTTCCAGGCTTGATCTCGACATGCTGAGTCACCAAATATTCGAAGGTTTCATTCGTATTTGGGCTAAACGCGATCCCTATAAGGTTCTTGAACACATTGAGAAATTCCCGAAGCGCTTGCAATTGAAAGTAGCGGGTTCGGTACTTGGTTTAGTCGTTCAAGTCTCGCCAAGTGATGCAGTCAAGTCGTTAGAGCAATTGAGCAGCACTTTCGAAGATACATCAAGCATTGAGAGTGGGATGGTAGTTCAATGGGCCCGAATCGACCCCAAACGTGCTTACGAATGGGTAATGGATGAATCACGAGCAAAACATCCTCTTCGAGCCCAAATGGTCGACACCGTTGTACTCGAACTCATCAACGTAGATCCGAAACTGGCATTTGAAGCAGCATTGATTGAACCTCTTAAAGAGTTTGGAGGCGGACTGGAACAAGAGGTCATCAAACAAATTTGCTTTAGAGGGAATGTCGAACTGGCGATGGAACTCCTTCCGAGAGTTCGAGAAGGGTCCCGTGCGGGCGCATTCGCCAGCGTTGGCATGGGACTGGTGAACACTGCTCAGACGAAACGAGCAATCGCACTTGGAGAGGAGCTTGCAGAAGAGTATCGTCCTACATACTACGAAACAGTCGGATGGATGTGGGCGAGATTGAAACCACTGGAAATGTTGACGGAACTTGATCAACTTCCAGAAAGGCTTAAGTCGGATATGTCGAAAGTACTCGTTCAGACGAATAAATTTGACCCCGTTCTCTCCCAAGAAGAGTTGGAACAAGCCAAAACTTTCTTGGATGAGGAGGATTCAAAAGAGGTTGAGATTTGGGAGAGCTGGTGACACTAATTCACTGACGATAACAACATTCAAACGAGACTGCGATTCCTCGATCATTTGCGATACGTCAATTCCGAGCTCTCACATAGCATCAATCACTCAATCTCGAGCACAAACAGACCATTGACGATATCGCTGACCAAGATCACTTCCGATGGCAAGTACGGATAGACGCTCCACGCGCCAATTAGCGAAGAGTTGTCATGATCAGGATACGTGTCGAACGACGCAACTGATTGCAGATCTTGTGTTGAGGGATCGGTGAATTCCAATACCTGCAGGCCGACACTGTAGTTCGCTTCAAACACTCGATTGTCCAAGACGTACAGGTTGTGGTCTGTAGCCTCCGTGTCATGCTCGAATGCATACACGTAACGGGGTGACTCTAGATCAGCGACATCAAATACGTGAGTTCGAGTGTTGAACCCATAGATGCTTTCGTCAATTTCATCACCTAGAAGAAAGAACTGATGATCCTCTGTCAGCCAGCCCTGATGAACGATGCCGAGATTGTCATATATAGCAGTGCTAATTGTGATAGGCGATGACTTGCTACTGACATCCACGATCTCCAGTTCTGTATAGTTTGAGCTGAAGCAAACCTCCTTGCCCTGATACCGATCATCTGGTCCCTCATAGGTGACACACTGCGTGTCATGGGTGCGGTCAGCTGAATGGCACCCCACGAACAGCGGATTGATTGGCATGCTCAAGTCAATCATGTGCAATCCACCTTCACACGTATTTGTGCCTACCGCATACGCAAAACCTGACAATTCGTTAATCGCTAGATTATGCGCGCGATCAAACTCAACATAGACTTGATCGGCAAAAAAGGTTTGAGGCATAGTCTGGTCACGTAAGCGAGTGAGGTCGAAGACTTGCATTCCATGAGCTCCTGCATCATCGGCGACGATGTATGCATGATCATCATAGACCTTGATGTCCCGCCAAGTCGAGCTATACGTACGCGTAGGGAGGCGTCCCAGAAAAACAGGGCTCTCAGGATCGGATACGTCTACGAACGCAGTGCCATTGTCCAAGCCCATGAGGGCATATTCGCGATCCGTCAGTGAGTCAAACCATCCCCAGACGTCATTGCCGGATCCACCTTCCATTGTGTCCAGCGAAATCCGGCTGAGCAATGCGATGTCTTTGCAAGCGAAGTCTCCAGCGCTTCCACCCCCACACGCGTGCGCATCGGTCGTTAGCTCCTCTGGTGGTTGCGATGGCGTCGTCAGAGAAGGAGGATCGCCCGGCGCCGAATCCGGAGGTGGTTCAGGGGGCGAGAGATTGCCGCCGCCACAAGCTGTTTGCCCTAGAATCACTAGCAAGCAAAACCCAAGTGAACAGTGCTTCATGTTTCCTGTTATTCAATTCCGCGCTGTCCATGCGCAATTTCTGAATCCACTGCGCTCCCACTTCTGGCAGCAACCAACGCGGCTACTGCGGCGACCGCAGACGTTTTGACATGGAAAACCCCGGCTAGTTCGTTGTTTATGGGATAGAGAAAAGCAGCGTTAGAGCGTAGCTCGCACTAGCCCGACGTCCGGAATAGACACGAAAATATTGTTCGTTATTCACTTGCACTCAAGCAGGTACCTCAGGGTAGAGGCATGTTCTTTCTCCTACTGCGACTGACTCATCAGTCGCTCGGCTCGACGGAGAATCAATTGCAAGGAGTAGATCGGAATCAGCAAGTCTGCACTTGATGCGTGTACATCAAGACAGAGACTCCAAACAAGGACAAACACAAACAAACTCCAATGATTGGAGCTACACTTGGCATCTGAATTGACCCACTAGGGTCAATAAACTACTATCCCCGTTTTCCAAATTCAGGACTGGCTCACTCGGTGGGTTCATTTTGGAAAATTGAGTACTTACATGGACAAGAATCATGCCTGGGATCATGCAAACCTACAACCGATATCCCGTTAGTTTCGTCAGCGGTCAGGGTTCCTATCTGGAAGACGAAAATGGAAGGCAGTATCTTGACGCACTGTCGGGAATTGCTGTGTGCGGACTGGGGCATGCAAATCCAGCGGTGGCCAAGGCAATAGAGTCCCAAGCCTCGACACTTCTCCATACGTCCAATCTCTACGGCATTCCATTACAGGAAGCTTTAGCTGAGCGTCTGTGTGCAGTTTCAGGGATGGACAGCGTCTTCTTCTGCAATTCAGGCGCTGAGTCAAACGAAGCTGCTCTCAAGCTCGCTCGACGATTCGGTAATGAAAAAGGAATTGAAAATCCCGCCGTGATAACAATGGAAGGCAGTTTTCATGGCCGAACGCTGGGAACGCTAGCGGCCACTGGAAACACCAAGATCCAAGCAGGATTTGAGCCTCTGCTTGATGGATTCGTTCCGGTGCCCTACGATGACGTGGGCGCAGTCGAGGCACTAGCGTCAAAGGAAAATTCGGTTGTAGCCATTCTCGTCGAACCCATATTGGGGGAAGGAGGCGTTCGGATTCCATCTGAAGACTATCTGTCGCGATTACGCGAGATCAGCGACAGCTTCAAGTGGTTGCTGATGCTGGACGAGGTTCAGACGGGAAATGGAAGAACGGGAAAGTACTTTGCATTTCAACACACATCAATCCAACCAGACGTTGTTACTACGGCAAAGGGACTTGCCAATGGCGTACCGATCGGCGCGTGTCTCGCCCGTGGAGAAGCCGCAAGCACTCTAGTACCGGGAACTCATGCCACAACCTTTGGCGGCAATCCACTTGCGTGCGCTGCTGCAATTGCTACTTTTGATCAGTTGACAGATGGTGTCATTGATCAAGCAGCCGAGACAGGTGCCAGAATATTGTCAGGCCTCAAGGCTTCTCTTCAAGGCAGCAATAAGGTGAAGGACATTCGCGGCAAAGGCATGATGGTTGCAGTAGAACTGTACGAATCTTGCACGGAACTAGTTCTCGAAGCAATGGAGCGGGGATTGCTGATCAACGTGGCCGCCGACTCGGTTATCCGACTCCTTCCACCCCTAAACCTGTCAGCTGAAGATGCCGACAAGGTAGTTCAAATAGTCACAGGCCTTGTTCTTGAACGAATGTGAAGCCAACGCATTTTCTAAGTCTGTTTGACCTTCAGCCACCCGAGCTCAGGAGGATCATACGCCGCGGGATCGAACTTAAAGGGGTCCAGAAACGCCGACAAGAGCATCACACTTGCGCCGGATCGATACTCGGAATGATCTTTGAATTGAGTTCCACGCGAACACGAGTCGCTTTCGAATCCGGAATGTACCAACTGGGTGGAACATCGATCTTTCTTAGTCCGGTTGATACCCAACTTGGCCGCGGGGAGCCCATTGAAGACACTGCCCGGGTGGTGTCTCGCATGGTGGATATCGTCATGATCCGAGCCAAACAACACGAAACGATAGTTCGTTTTGCCGAGTATTCATCGGTACCCGTGATCAATGGTATGAGCAACACACTTCATCCTTGTCAGCTACTCGCGGACATACAGACCTTTGTTGAACATCGCGGATCCATTGAGGGAAAGCGGGTAGCTTTTGTGGGTGATGGCTACAACATGTGCAATTCCTACGTTGAAGCAGCCGTGCAGTTTGATTTTGAACTCCACGTCGCCACTCCTCGCGAGCACGCCCCTGACGTTCCGAGGCAAGCGGAAAGTCACGTATCGCTACATAGAGAACCAAACGAAGCAGTTGCCGATGCGGATTTGGTTGTCACGGATGTCTGGTCATCCATGGGTCACGAGCAGGAACATGGTCGCAAGAATGCGTTTGAAGGCTATCAAGTAACCTCCAAATTGCTGGATAAAGCCAAAGACGATTGTATTTTCCTACATTGCTTGCCGGCCCATCGAGGAGAGGAAGTCGACGAGTACGTGTTCGACGATACGAGACCCGTGGAATGGGGCG
>JAPOXO010000124.1:31706-103409 GCA_026707045.1 Gammaproteobacteria bacterium
AGAAAATCGACTTCATTCGCAAAAGGCTCTTATCGAATATTTGCTTCGGTAGGACTAGTCCTTGTTGACTTGCTGCCTAATCCATTCGGCAAGTTCTTCGTGTCCTCCGGCATATGCCCAACCAACCGCGGTTCCATCAAACGTTGAATCTTTGAGAAGAGGATCTGCCCCGTTTGCAAGCAACAGCTCTACGAGCTGTTTGCTCCCGTTGATCGATGCTTGGTGAATAGCCCTTACTCCGCCCCACAACGTGGCATTAGGATCGATTCCGGCACGCAGCATTCCTTCAACAAATTCTTCATCGTCCAAGTTTGTCGATTCAATGAACGCCTCTATTGCCATCTTTTCCGACATATCGGCACTCTCGAGAAACACGTCCAAAATCCCAAGGTTTCTTTGATCCTGCATCTTCACTAGAAACTTCCATCCGTCGCTGACCTCAGCGCCTGCTTTCGCAAGTTTGTGGGTCATTGCCATTGTCAAACCCTGTTCGCGCGGATGTCCTGAGGACGTCAATAAACCAACAGTATCGTTTCCGGGCCCTCCTCGATACGTATAGGTCAACGCTCGAGAATCGCAACCCAAGTCGTCAATCAAGTAGTCCATGATTTCTAAGATGTTGGTGGGAGTCACCTGCCTCTCACCTTCGAAACCGTTTACGCCCACATAGTTCAGCAAGGTGCAATGGTGAGGTCGAGGCGACCTTGCGTGCGCAAAATGTGGTCGTACGCTGCAAATTTGCTTTAACGCAGCCAAATCACCCGCAGGAATTGCAGAAGCTGCCTTCTCGAATGCATCTCTGTCCGAAAGGGACAGGCACAAATTGGATCGTGGTTCGGTTACTCCTCCTAAGACCTCAATGAGCTCTTCTGAGCAGTTCAAGTCCTCGAGTGCAATGTCTAGTGGCGTGCGTCCTTGGAAGTCCAACAAATTTGGATCAGCACCATTCTCAACTAACAGCTTGCATTTCTGCAGATCACCCAGCAAGGCAGCACCATGTAGAGCGGTGTAGCCGTCATAGTCAACAGCATTTGGGTTCATACCACCTTCCAACATCAGTTTCATTGCTTGCCTTGATCTTCTGCTTGCCGCATAGCGAAGCCACAAATGGTCTTCATATCGCCAGTCTTTCGGATCGGGAAGGGTCTTAGCCAAATCGCGAGCTGTTTTAGCTTCACCTGCAAAACACGCTCCTACCCAATGATCCACTTCTTTGCATTCTTCGGCGGAGGCACCAAGCTTGTGGAGCAAATTGATGCTTCTTGTTCGATTAAGCGCGACAGCAACTGCCAAAGGAGTTCGCCCGCAACTGTCGAGCTGAGTCAGCGACGCGCCAGCATCGATTAATGGTTGACACATCGTTGGAAAGCCGTTGGTAACAATGGCTTCATGAAGAGAACCACCACGATAACTTAGAGTAGTTTTGTCCCAATTGGGATCAGCACCGGCTTTAAGCAACAACGAAACCATTCTCTTAGAACCGAGATCAATCGCGTGGGGCAAGGCATGGCATAGATGCCACATGGGTGGTTCTGCTCTCCAAAGCATTCGAAAACACTCCTCGTCTTCTTGCTCGACGGCGTACCACATGGCACTTCCTTCGTACAGCGTTGGTCCATCGTCTATGTCTGCGCCAGCTTTCAACAATGCAACGACTATACCGTGGTCTTTGCACCGACCAATTGCTCCTCCAAGCACGGTCAGAAACCCTCGAAGGGTGTCGCTCTCAAAACAGCCAACGGACGGGTCCGCACCAGATTGAATCAGCGACCACACGTTACCGTACCGGTCTTCACGCGATCCTGCAGCAGGACTGGCACGGACGCAACAAGCATATGTAAGGGGGTGCCAACCAATTGGACCCATTCGTGTATTTACATCGGACTTTTGAATCCAGTTGTTAGCCTTTTTGGTTCCAAGTGAAAGTGCGACGCTAGGAGAATCTCTCAGCAGGTGGGTGTGACTCTCGCAAAGTCGTCGAACCTTCCCGGAATTTCCCACAAATGCTGCTGCAATGACTGCGCGTTCAAGTGATTCAAAACTCGCCTTTTCCAATTCTTCCAAGACTTTCAGGTGCTCCCATGAATCAAATCCAAGTTCTTTTGCAACTAACTCTTGCGCCACATCGGAAATCCCCAAGTTTCCGCGTTCAACGCCCAATCGAAGTAATCTATTCTCAAAAACACGTGGTTGAGACCGACACATATCCTGTAAAGCGTTGCACCGCTTGTCCAAGACCGACCAATCAAGTGCAGCCACTTGTTTTTCAGTATGTGTGAGAGGTTTTTCCTTTATTTTCAAAGTGTTAAGTGTTCCAATCTATTAATCCTTATTTTGCACACTCAAAATACCGATCCGATGTGTTAGGCTTATGGATCAATCTAACATAAACAAGCACGACACTGTATTTTGGTGCTTGCTGGGGGAGACAAACGAGGCCGGGTTGTTGGCGCAACCAACGTTCTTAGAAGGTGGCTAGCACTATGAGATCGTAGCCGGTTACACAACATGAATATCGCTGGGGAAATACGCGTAATCAAGCGCGATGGAAACGTTGTTGCGTTCGATGGAAGCAAGATTGTCGCTGCAATAACAAAGGCATTTATTGCGGTCGAAGGTTCGAATTTCGTAACCGCTAGTTCGGTTCGAAGTCAGATACAACAACTGGCGAAGTCCGTATCGGAAAGGATTGGTAGAGGAAATCCTGACGGCGGAACCGTTGATATTGAAGACATTCAAGATCAAGTCGAACTAGCGCTAATGCGCTCTGAATTGCAGCGCATCGCAAGGGCTTACGTAATTTACCGTGAAAAACGGGCAGCTGAACGTCGTGAACGAGAAATCCAAGACTTTCAGCTTTCAGATACAACGATTAGCTTTGTTCGCGCTGACGGCTCCAGAGCACCTTTGGAAAAGGCAGTGTGGTCCGGTGTCCTGAACGAAATTTGCGGCGGTTTGACCGAAGTCGATCCCGATCGCTTGTTTGAGGCGATGGTTGAAGACGCACACAACGACATCTCGGAACAAGAAGTGTTTTCGCTGTTGACGATGACAGCACGCTCTCTCATTGAAGAAGAACCCGAATATAGCTTTGTGGCAGCCCGTGTTCTGTTCGTGACGTTGCGCAATGAAGCTCTTGAATTCCTACTGCCGGATCGATTGTTGCTTAGTTCTAACGTATCCGAACACGACATGGGCGATGTGTATGCGAACGCTTTTCCGGCATTTGTTCAACGCGGCATCGACTTAGGGTTTCTTAACCCCGAACTTGCTCAATTTGATCTTGATGCGCTGGCAAAGAACTTAAGGCCAGAGCGGGACCGACAATTTGCCTACCTTGGATTGCAGACTCTCTACGACCGATATTTCCTGCACAGCGAAGGAACTCGTTTTGAATTGCCCCAGATTTTTTTCATGCGGGTCGCTATGGGCCTGGCATTGGGCGAGTCATATCGGGAAGAGCGAGCGATAGAGTTCTATGAGACTTTGTCTTCATTCAATTTTATGAGTTCGACACCTACCCTATTCAACTCAGGAACTGTCCGTTCACAGTTGTCTTCCTGCTACATCTCAACGGTACCCGACGATTTAGAAGGCATTTACAACTCGATACATGACAATGCGATGCTCTCAAAGTGGGCCGGCGGGCTGGGCAACGATTGGACTCGAGTTCGTGCTCTTGGTGCATACATTCGAGGTACAAACGGCAAGTCTCAAGGGGTTGTTCCGTTCCTCAAGGTAGTCAATGACACTGCGGTTGCGGTCAATCAGGGAGGAAAGCGCAAAGGAGCGGTTTGTTCCTACTTGGAAACTTGGCATTTAGACATCGAAGAATTCCTTGAACTTCGAAAAAACACAGGAGACGACCGTCGCCGCACTCCAGACATGCATACCGCGAACTGGATTCCAGATTTGTTTATGGAACGAGTTTTTCAAAACAAGTCGTGGACGTTGTTTTCACCACACGACGTGCCAGAACTACACGAGCTATATGGCAATGAGTTTCGGGTTGCTTACGAGAACGCAGAAGCCCGAGCGCGTGCTGGTTCACTCAAACAGCACAAGGTTGTGGATGCAGTCGAATTGTGGAGAAAAATGCTTACAGCTCTCTTCGAGACTGGACATCCTTGGATTACATTCAAAGATCCCATAAATTTGCGGTCTCCACAACAACACGTGGGAGTTATTCACTCGTCCAATCTTTGTACAGAAATAACTCTCAACACAGCTGATGACGAGATTGCCGTTTGCAACCTCGGGTCTGTGAATTTGTCGAATCACATGACCGAACTAGGCGAATTGGACTACGAGAAACTGAGAACGACGGTTCGGACAGCCATACGCATGTTGGACAACGTCATTGACATTAACTACTACGCAGTAACTGCCGCTCGAAATTCAAATGCTCGCCACCGACCCATTGGTTTGGGGATGATGGGCTTCCAAGACGCGCTTTATAAAAAGAGAGTCTCATACTGCAGCCCTGCTGCCGTGCAATTCGCCGACAACTCTATGGAAGCCATTTCCTACTTTGCGATTGAAGCGTCTTCAGATCTCGCTCAAGAACGAGGAACCTATCACACATACGACAGTTCGTTGTGGAACAAAGGAACACTACCGATAGATTCACTCAGAGATCTTCAGGAAGTACGCGACAACGCCGAGTACTGCACGTTCGACACCTCCGAAACGATGGATTGGGATACTTTGCGCTCAAAGGTGAGCGATCAAGGAATGCGGAACTCCAATGTGATGGCGATTGCGCCCACTGCAACCATAGCGAACATTACGGGAGTCACTCAATCGATTGAACCGACGCTCTTGAACCTTTTTGTCAAGGCAAATCTCTCCGGCAATTTCACTGTTGTGAATCCCTATCTCATCGAAGACTTGAAAAAGATCGGAATGTGGGATCGAGTTATGTCAGTCGAGCTTAAAGCCAACAACGGGAGTGTTCAGAAAATTGAACAAATTCCAGAGGATCTCAAAGAACTCTACAAGACAGCGTTTGAGATCGACCAACACTGGTTAATCGAGTGTGCGTCACGACGACAGAAGTGGATTGATCAATCCCAGTCACTTAATCTGCACCTCGGCATAGCAGATGGACCAACGTTGGATTCGATGTATCGAAGTGCCTGGAAACTTGGACTGAAGACGACCTATTACCTGCGTACTCTTGGAGCCTCCGACGCTGAGAAGTCGACGTTAGATGACGACCAATCCCTGATTTCGGTGAAGGCAACACGACCTAAGGAAGCACAAGTAAAGGCACCTGAAGTCGGAGCAAATAGGCCACGAGAACCGGCCCAGTCAAAAGCTACTACACAAACACAGTCTGATCCAACGCTACCACCATCATGTTCATTTGACGATCCAGACTGTGAGGCCTGTCAATAGGCGGTTCAGAAAGTAGCTTCAACAAACTCATGAGTAGAGAGACAACTGGGCGAAACTGAATCGCTTTCACGCAGGTTCGCAAAACGCAGACCAGTCGAGAATAGCTATCGCAACGGTGCGATCCAAGGATCTATGGTGTCCACTCCGGTATTGCGGAAATCACGCGTGTTTCGTGTCACTATCGAGAGGTTCCGGCTATATGCAGCCGCAGCAAGCATTGCATCCGGTAGATGGTCATCCAATGCTTCGCCCCGTCGTTGTTTACGCTCCATTATCAAGGCGCACGACTGTGCATCAGATTTAGTCCACTCTACGATCCGGTCTTCAAACAGCACATCGACAGTGTTTTGAAATTGATCAGTAAGAGTGCTTCGACGCCGACTAGAATCGAGTCGCGCGATGCCGTTCAATATTTCCCAAACGGTAATTGTGGCCAAACCGAGTCCTTCGTTTGAGATTGAATCCAAAAAGGTTGCTACCCGTCGGTCGGGAAGTGGTCGCATCATTTCGGATACGACGTTGGAATCTACCAACCACTTGATGGCAACAATCACTTTTCATCTTCGTCAACGAACGACAGTGGCTTGTAGCTGTAACGAGCTAAAGGCAACGACTCAATCCCGTGTTGCTCTCCAAAGAACTTAGCAAAAGCCTCGGAAGGTTTTGGACGGCGTTCAGTCTTGCGTCGCTTTTCGTGTATGAGACGGCGGACGAGTTCCTCCATTGACACCCCAAGCTGCTTTGAGTGACGACGGAGCCAGGACTTGTCTGCCGGGTCGATGTCGCGAACTGTAATGCTTGTGTTCACCTGGATTCTCCCGCTCAAAGCGAATCCCTAAAAGGGTGCGAGAATTTGACGTTATGCTAGCAAAATTTGCAGTCAAATTGAATATTTTGGCAGACGTGTGATGAAAGTCATAGTAACGATGTGCAAGAGCAGCACCACAACTACATTGGTTTATATGAAACGGAGAACTACTGAGAGAATCTAGCCACTATGAGACTCTTTGGCGTGACGGGGTGACAGCGCGAGTACCGGTGTACGAAAAATCAATCAAACGCCAATCCCTAAGTATCTTCCATCAAATAGGGCAAATAAGCGTACTATCAGCATTCGAAGAGTAAATCTGACCCCTCGTTGGCGAACCACTAATTTGGGCATGTTCAATGCCACGATTTTCAATAGTTAATCGCTATGTGTCGTAACTCTGTTGTGACCACACACTTGGACAACGTCTAAGAACTACGAGCAAGCTAGGCTAGAGGTAAATTGCAACGATTCACCGTTACCGACTTCGACAACGACTTGCTCACATTGCTCGAACTGCAGCTTGGTTCGTCGTTTCTTCGCACATTGACGCACTGTTACAGGAGCTTCGGACGAGCATAATACGCTCAGTGTGAATGCCACTAATTCACAGTTGGTTTGACCTGTTAGTACTTCTCATATCCGGCTCCAACAACCCTAGAAATCGACGTGAAGATTTTGTTAACATGTCGGTTTCAATCAGAGCACTAGAGACCATAAGAGAATGGGGAGGGAATCAACGGAATGCTGACTTGGGACGAAGACAAGGACGTATCGGAATCGAGAACAGCTGAAACCCGTTTGCCGCCGATTAACAACGGTATACAAAAAGGGCAAAACAATCGCTTGGATACGAATCACCGACAAAACCAACAACACATCGCGTCTGAATTGAGCGCGACACCAGAATCCAGCCATACGGAAGTGGAAGACTTTGAGCGAGTCACTGTTGATCAGAAGCGCATCATCAATTGTCGTGCTGACCTCAATCAGTTGGTTCCATTCAAGTACGACTGGGCATGGAAAAAGTACCTTCAGGGGTGCAACAACCACTGGATGCCTCAGGAAATCAACATGAACGCCGACGTTGCTCTCTGGAAATCCACGGATGGATTGTCCGATGATGAAAGGCGCATTGTTAAGAGAAGCTTAGGATTCTTCTCGACTGCGGATTCCTTGGTTGCGAACAATCTCGTTCTAGCGATATATCGACTGATCACAAATCCCGAATGTCGCCAGTACTTGCTTCGCCAGGCATTTGAGGAAGCCATACATACTCATGCGTACCAGTACTGCATCGAGTCATTAGGTATGGACGAAGGCGAGATCTTCAACATGTATCACGAGATTCCATCTGTAGCTCGAAAGGCGTCCTGGGCTCTCAACTACACAAAGGAGCTGTCCGATCCGACGTTTAGTACAGGTACTCCGGAAACCGACAAGACGCTGCTGAAGAATCTAATTGCGTTTTACTGCGTGTTGGAAGGGATTTTCTTTTATTGCGGGTTTTCTCAAATTTTGGCTATGGGTCGTCAAAACAAGATGGTCGGAACGTCAGAACAATTTCAGTACATCTTGCGAGACGAGTCCATGCACATGAACTTTGGAATTGATCTAATAAACACTGTGATCGAAGAAAACCCACATGTCTGGGACGATGAGATGCAAACTCTCGCCACCAACATGATCGTTGAAGGAACCGAACTTGAAGTAGCGTACGCTCATGACACCATGCCTCGCGGCATTCTCGGCATGAATGCACGCAAGATGACAGAATATCTCCAGTACATTGCCAATCGCAGACTAAACAGTATTGGATTGCCGCGCTACTACAGTGGCGTCTCGAATCCATTCCCGTGGATGTCGGAAGTTATGGATCTCAAGAAAGAGAAGAATTTCTTTGAGACTCGCGTAATTGACTATCAAACGGGCGGCGCACTATCGTGGGACTGAAAAACTCTTAGGCCTGATCGATTCTGTTACAGGCTGGTTTCTTGCAGTCTTCTGTGAAATCTAGTTATTTGATGTCTGTTCCTTAATCCATTGCAAACTGAGTTGCAGTTCGTCCACAAAGCGTTCGGGTTGGTCTAAAAATACGTGATGTCGGGCGTCGGCTATTGATACCGATCGCAACGGATCAGGAATCAAGGACACCGTGTACTCGTGTGTTGCCTGGGTGTACGATTCACTCTCTGCGCCGTAAATGATCGATACTGGAAGACTAAGGTTTTTGTAATCCGCTGTGGAAGCTTCAATGTCTGTTAGAGCCAATGGCAAATCTGAATCAAACTTCCAAGTGAAAGCATCTCCTTCAACTCTTTCAACAGAGTTCCTGGCGATATAGTGCAGCAGATAGTGGTTGGCAACAGGTTGTGCGGGAAATAGTCGAAATCTTGATTCTGCGACTTCTCGACTAGGATAGAGCTTTGGACGGCCCGCCCGTGGCATTGAATCCTCTAGATTTCGCTCCGGCTCCTCTGGGTCGTGCACACCAGAGTCCACCAATACAAGCCCTCCGAATCTATCTGGCCAAGCATTAATTGCCTTAGTCGCCATACGACCCCCAAGGCTATGACCTACCAGAATTGTTGCTTCATCTAGGCATGCAGCGTCCGCAACTGCAAGAATTTCGTGTGCGTATGTTGCGCTTGTGTATTCGTAGCGATGATCTGAATCGCCCATTCCCGTAAAGTCCATAGCAAGAACTCGAGAACATGCAGAAACCTGCGGCGCAATGAAATCCCACCATCGCGCGTGCGCAAATAGTCCGTGAAGGAACAAAATACAGCTGCTCCCTGTATCGTCAATCTCCCACTCTCGATAAGTCACCTCACATTCGTCGACTTCAACTGTATGTTCCAATGCAGGTGTCTCTACCGCTTGCCAGAACCAGTCTGGAATCGATTGTGGTTGATTCCTATCCCAACGAGCCATTTTTCCAATCCTCCGCCACTCGGATGACCAACGGGCAATTCAGCCAAGCAATTCTTCAAAAAAGAACTTCAAAACAATCTCTCGAGCAACATTCAAAGTTGCAACACCAAGAGACTGTTCGGAATGCAACCTTTTGTAACATATTGCGTTCGAAGCAGGTTTGTAGGAGCCTGCTACGAATTGCCGCATAGCTTGCTAACGCAGCTACTCAAATGCTTGTGGGAGTCGCCAACACAAGCAACACTAGGTATGTATGCATGCTCAAGAGCTTGTTTCAGCGTAGGCCGCGGCTAGATGATCCCGATCCTCTGGTGCGTCTACGTGCATTGGAAGAAGACCAGAAACTCTCGGTCGACGACCTTACGCGCGTCGCTCGAGACGACAGTGATCGTAATGTTCGAATGTCGGCGCTGAAAAGGGTTGATTCGCTCGACCTATACGTAGAACTGATCGATGACGCCGATTTGGGCAAGACTTGCTGCAAGGCAATCAGCGAACGAATAGACGACGATCATCCCCTAGCCACACATCCGCAGGTGTGGCCGCTAAGACTGTTGACCGTAGCAGACCCAATGAGAGTCTACAAGCTGGCCCGTCAACTTGGATCGACCTCGGAGGTTGCCGAAGCGCTAGTTCGACTTCCTGCCCGAGAAGTGCGCGACGAAGCTATAAAGCTCTGCTTTGATGAAGAAATCCTCAGCGAGATGGAAAAGGGGAGTCGTCATCAAGACAAAAACGTCAATAGATTTGTGCGACAACGCCTTAACACAATAAAGGAACTTCGCAATAGAAGTCAGAACCTTACTGCCCAAGCCATACACGTCATTGAGTCCGCTGAACGATCATCTCCGAGTGACGCCCACTATCTGGCAAGAAGAGAAAAATCGGAACGAGAGTGGGAACACACTTTGGATGCCATCACGCAACTCAATGCACAGTTGGTTGAGGTTGAACGTGAGGGAATTGACATTGAAGCGCTAAAGAAGCGATTCCCCCAACGAGTAGATCCGGTAGCTGCGGACATTTCTGGACCTCAGCAATTTAGTGCCATCCTTGCGAGATTGAAAGAAAACTCCGATCGACTTAGCGACATTGACGAATGCGAAAGGGAGTGGCTTGATGCGCTTAAAGCACATTCAGCACCAAGTGACGTGGCCGATCAGTTTTATCACTTGGCCAATCAGAAGCGTCGAGAATTCCGGCAAGAAGAATCGGAGAAACGTCACAAACGCAATTTGAAACGTTTGTTGGAACCCATCGAGTTTGAACAACCCGATACTCGTTCTAGTGACTGGCAGCACGTTTGGTCCGCAAGAAGTGCTGCCTCGAGTCGAATCGATCGCATTGCACGCTTTGTGGATCGAATGGGCAAAGAGAGCGAATCGCCAGAGCTTCAGGAAGATCGGGCTGCACTTGAAACAATGACTACTACGCTCAGACAGACCATCGAGCGATGCACTGAACTCGAAGATGAGACTGTCCGCCACATTGAGTCCAATCTTGTGTCGTTGGATAAGTTCATCGAATCGGGATCTCTTAGGAAAGCAAAGTCTGCAGAACGAAACGTAATCGCTCTAATCAATCGACTTCCAAAGCGTCGGCAATCCTCGTTCAACCTTAAACTCACTCCGGCGATGGCAGCAATCCGAAGACTCTCCGGCTGGCAGGAATTTGCGGAAGAACCGAAGCGCTTGGCCCTGTGCGAGTCCATTGAGGAACTAGTTGAGAAGCCTCTTAGTCCGGAATAGCAATACAGGAAAATTCGCGAACTACTGAATCAATGGAATGAGCTGGGGATTCTACGCTCTCGAAATGAACGGACTTTGCAGGATCGATTCGACAAAGCAGCGGACATTGCGTTCGGAGTGTGCAAGGCGTGGTTTGAAGAACAAGCGGCGATACGAGCTAACAATCTACAGGGTCGGCAAGCAATTTGCGATAACTTGCGGACATTTGTAGACGAATACGACTGGGAGAGTCCCGATTTCAGACTTGTGCACAAAACGCTCCGCACAGCTCAAACCGAGTGGCGAACGCTAATTCCCGTAGAACGAAGCAAAGGAAAAGAACTCAACGCGACGTTCAATAAGTTGCTTAAGGAGTTAGAGGCACATCTTTCGACTCATTGGTCGGAAAATCAAAAGAAGAAAGAAGCTTTAATCGAGGAAGTTAAGAACGCTCTAGAGGACGAATCCAAGAATTCGTCGGATCTCATCGAGCTGGTGAAGGGAGTTCAAGCACAGTGGAAAGAAGTGGGACCGGCAGGTCGGCGACACGAACAAAAACTTTGGAATGAATTTCGAAAAGAGTGCAATACAGCATTTGAGATGCGCGAGACACAACAGCAAGAGAGACGCTCTCAAATCGATGCAAACATTAATTTGGCAAAGGAGGAAGTTGCACAAGTCTCCAAGATAATCGAAGACAAGGAATCGACTCTTCCTCAACTGAGCGCTTCGCTGGTTTCCGATTTGCGAGCCAAGATTAGCGATATCGAACTGCCCATGAGAATTCGAAATCGACTAAACGAGGAACTGGCATCACTATCGACCAAGCTGTCGCAGCGAAGAGAAACGCTCGAGACCCGGCGAACTTCAGCGGAGCTATTGATGCTGATGGATTTAGATCGAGAGATCGGCGAATACGAAGCGAAGGGTGAGAAACCTGACGCTGAACTTTTGAAACGGGCTAGTGCAGAAGGCAATTGGTTCTCAACTCGCAATGCCGAGACTGCAGCAAAGAGTGTTTTCGCCCTGCACGAGTTGGTTTTGCGAGCGGAGGTCCTAGCCGACATTCCTTCCCCGTCAGAAGATGCTGGAAAACGAATGCAAGTCCAAGTCTCGCGACTACAACACGGTTTGACGCGGGGAGGTGAATCCGAGGAACAAAAAGTAGAACGGCTTATTCAATCGTGGTGCTCACAAGCTTACGGAGAACAGCCTCTGCGTGAACGATTCCAAATTGCAATCCGAAAACACTTGCAGAAACTGTCTGAGAATTAACAGCGAAAGTTCACGGTCCGGTCAGAGGCCACGCAATTTAGCCACATCATGAGACACATCGAGTTCCACGACGATATCTGCGCGTTTACCAAGATCCTCTAGCATCCAGAATGTAAGCCGTTCGTAATGCTCCACAAAACTCCGCACTCTTGCTTCGTCCATACGCAAGTGAGAAGGTCTCTCAGACTCCTGTTGCAAACGCCATTTTCGAACGCACTCAATGCTAGGTACTTGAATGAACACCAACTCCTTTAACACGGATCGCAACTCGCCATAGGGTCCATCTAGCTGATCGTTGACCCACGTACGCCAATCTCCATTGGGATCTAGATCAGACTCCAACGTGTTGATCGGCTTACTTAGCCGAGCGAGGGGTTCCGGACGAGCCCCGATGCACCATCCCTCCACAATCACTCTGATGACTCCGGGTTCTATAAGTCTCGAACCCGTTCTGTCATCCAGTCCCTTATCGAATATCGGAACCCTGATTGAGTTGCCGTTCTGCAACGAACGGACAGCACAAATCAATTGGTGGATGTCGTGTGTCCCAGGTGGACCTCTTGTGGCTAACAGGCCATGTACTTCGTTACTTAGGGACAGTCTTTGTTTTCGGGTTAGATAGAAATCGTCAAGACTCAAGACCGCTACTTTCTCTCCAAAAAACGCACAAGCCTCTTCTACCAGTCCACAGAGAGTCGACTTGCCGCACCCCTGCCCGCCTCCGATTCCAATAGTGGTTAGCTCTGTTCCAATCCATCGCCTGGCGAGAAGTGACGCCAGCTCTCTATATTCGATAGGGGCAGCTTTGTCGAGTGATTCAAAACAGTCTCGTGTTCGCTGAGAAACAATTTGTTCTTCGACAAGCTGAAATGGTCGCATCTATCGATTGGTAGAAGATGTGACGATGGAATGCGATAGCAAACCTGGTGCGACCGAACAAACTGTCAATTCTCTATGTCCAGTCGGTAATTCGGCAATGCCCGCAGCATTTGTTCGCCGTAATTTCTGGACACCAAACGCCTATCAAGAATTGTTATGCGACCCCAATCGTGCTCATTGCGAATCAATCGACCACACGCTTGAGTTAGTCTCAGCGTCGCTTCAGGCACTTGATAACGAGTAAACAGATGGGACTTTTCACATCCGGCCTTAAGCATGAGCTCTTGCTTGGATTCGACAATTGGGTCGCTTGGTACATCAAACGGGATTTTCGTAATGATCACATGACGGCAGTAGTCGCCTGGCAAGTCGATTCCCTCACGATAGCTCGCTAGACCGAAAATGTAACTGTTTTGGCCGTTGTCGATTCGGTCCTTATGCATCTCCAGAAGGGCATGTCTCCCCATTTGGCTTTGTACAAGACAATTTCGTTGAATTCTCTTGGACAGACCGTTGTATACCAAGTCCATTGCGACTCTAGACGTGAACAGAACTAGTGCACTCTTTTCCTGGCCAAGCAAGTCGGGGAGCAACTCCGTAATCTCTAAGGAATGCTGATCCGAATTCCTCCCGCCAGCAGTCGATTGCATTCGAGGAATCTGGAGGGTGACCGCCCTTTCAAGGTCAAACGGGCTTTCGAGTCCCAAAGTCTTAGTGTCAATTTCCAAACCTAATTCGGTCTTGAAGTGAAGAAAATCGTCTCCTGCATCCAAAGTTGCAGATGTAAGCACCGCGGCGTACGCTTTGTTCCAAACTTTCTCGGACAGGATCTGATTGATTTCTACGGGAACGGACTTGAGCCTCCATTCTTCTCTCGCTTCATTCGTCGCATGCTCTACCCACCTGCTTGACACCCCGTCCTCATTGACATAACCAAAATCCAAGAACAGTTCACGGGATTCTTCCAAGTGTTGTTCTGCCGTTACGAACTCGTTGAGATACTCTGTCATGGCTTCCTTCTCAAACTCTGAGTTCTCTGCATCAGCATGTCCGCGTAGCCAAGAACATAGCCTAGAAATTGCACTACCCATGTCTGAATATTCCTTGCCAAGCTGCGCGGTTGCAGCTTGAATGTCTTCAGGTATGGACCCGTCTACAAATCGAAATTGACGTACTCCTTCCCAACCGTTTCCATAATCTAACCGACGAATGAGGTTGATGAGGCGTTTAAGCAGACTTCGAGCATATTCATAGGGTTCACTAAACTCCCCCAGAGTGCGTTCGAAGATTTCTTCCCCTCCAAACTTAGATGCAATCTCTATCAGCCTTGCGCTTATTTCGTTCAAGCGAGTACCACCTGCGACAACGCTGAATGCCTTCGAAAACGCATTCATCGTTTTGGGTACTAAGTTGTGTGCTTCATCCAGCACAAAGATCGAATCTTCGATAGCTGGCAGAATGTCCGTGCCGAGACGAAGATGAGTGAGAAGTAGGTCATAGTTCGTAACGATTACGTCCGCATCGAAGAACTGTTGTCGTGTCTTGAAGTACGGACACTTTGAGTACCAGTTGCATGAGTTGCCTGTACAGCCTCTCGAATCCGTCGTAATGCTCGACCAGTGACGCTGTGGCAGTGTGACAGGAGAATGGTCGATATCGCCACTCCAACTTCCGCTTGTCAATGAGTCGAAAAGTTCGACATAGCGGATGCCATAATCTGATCGATCTCCACCATTGCCGCCCAAGTCTGTCAGTGCTTGCACATCCGTGGAATTGGCGGCATGGCTCAATCTTCTTGGGCATACATAGCGTTGGCGCCCTTTGGCCAAGACGTACGAAAATGAGACGTCAGGCAAGACGCGCAATTCGGGAAGGTCTTTGCTTGTAATCTGATCTTGCAAAGCCACTGTTGCGGTTACGATGACCACTCGCTTGTTTTGTTCGAGAGCAAAGGGAACCGTTGAAGTCGAGTACGCGATGGTCTTTCCAGTACCCGGTCCAGCTTCAACCACGGCGACTCGCGGAGCTCTGGATCGCAATGCTGCGTCGATGAACCGAATCATCTGCAACTGCCCGTCGCGTGCACGAAAGTTCTTCGCCCTCAGCCACGCGTCATACAAGTGGCTGGTACTATCTTCTACTCTCATGTTCTAATCAAAAAGCAAGATTTATGCGTTCTCTCGCAATCGGTGCAACGCTCATATTAGCCTGTGCTTCTCATGCTCAAGAGCCCGTAACAATTACGGACAACGAAGGCAACTCCTTTGAATTGACGACGTACACAAACGAAGTGCCTTCCGCTAGGCAAATGGCACAGTCAGAGTCTGGAATATTGTTTGTGGGAAGTAGGCGGGGAAGAGGAAACCTCTATGCAGTCGTGCCTCCAACCGCAGAAGGAAAGAAACCGGAAGTAGTCAACTTTGAATCAGGCCTGTCAATGCCTAGCGGTCTTGCATTGCACAACGGAACGTTGTTTGTCGCTGCCCACAACCGCATTCTCCGCTATCCAGACATTGAAGAGACGTTTCGAAAAAGTCCCGAACCAGAACTAATCACAGACGATTTGCCCAAAGCAATGGGTCACGGATGGAAGTATCTCTCGGTTGGACCTGACGAATTCTTGTACTTCAATGTGGGCGCGCCATGCAACATCTGTCTTTCCGACGACGAGCGGTTTGCAAGCATACTTCGAATGGATCCGTCAAACGGAGAGACCGAAGTGTATGCACACGGAGTACGCAATACCGTGGGAATCGAATGGCACCCAGATACCAAGCTCATGTGGTTTACAGACAACGGTCGAGATTGGTGGGGAGACGATAGACCTCCCGAGGAAGTGAATGTCGTAGAAAAAGCCGGTTCTCACTTTGGCTACCCGTTTCTTCACGGCGACAATATGCCAGATCCGCAATTTGGGGATCAACGCAAAAAGGATGTCGAATACATCAAACCGGCTGTGAACATTCAAGCCCACAGCGCAGCGCTAGGCCTGAAGTTCTACACGGATGACGCTTTTCCAAACATCTACAAGAATGCTCTGTTTATCGCGGAACATGGATCGTGGAATCGAGAATCAAAGGTCGGATATCGTGTGTCTGTCGTTCGCTTTGACACCGGCAAGCCAGTTTACTATCCATTTGTCGATATATGGCTCAAAGGAGAAAGGGCCGATGCGAGACCTGCCGATGTGTTGGTCGCGAATGACGGCAGCTTGTTGATATCAGATGATTTTCGAGGTGCCATCTATCGCGTAGTCTACAAGCCTGACGCCGAAAGCTAGTAGTAGTTGCGACCGGGACCCTTTTTGCATTCTCGCAATTGGTTCTCGTAATTGGAGGTGATCTGTTCGACTTCGTTCGCCACATACTCCAGACGGGGATATTCTCTCCAAGTGCCCTTCATATAGGCCGATATTCCTGCGTAGTAGGCGATATAAAGATTCTTCGCATCCCACCTCTTGAGATTGGCTTGATGAGCAGTGCTATCGAGATACCATCCGACAAAATTCACCGAGTCGCGGAAACTGGTTCGTTTGGCGTTGCGATGGCCAGTCTGCTTGACATAGTCCGACCAAGTTTCGTCAAGTGCTTGGGAGTAACCGTACGCTGTTGACGGACGCTTCCACGGGATAACCCACAAAATCCTTGATCGCGCTGGTCTTGCGTTGTGGATAAAGCTCGATTCTCGGTAGATGACGGCCATAAGAACGGGCAATGGAACCTGCCACTTTTTCTCGGCGCTTAGCGCGTGTCGGTACCACGACCGCTTTTCGTCAAACACCTTGCAAAGATCCGCGGTGTTGCTTGGAGGTTTGAGAGACATGCAACTTGCAACAAGCACCATGAAAGCGAGCACGAGCGTCGTTGACATTCCCATCACCAAGTACTCGGCTTTGAATCGCGTTAGTCCCTTAACCACGAATCGACTCCGTTCAGCGTCCTTGTTGGCTTCACTCATTATCCAGTATCTCGACTCTTGCGGCAATGCAAGTAGGTCACAGGTTCTCTCCTCGGCTAGGACGAACTCGCAAAATTTCTCGATCAATCATTTTCTACGAGCACATGTTGCAAGAATCGTTCCGACAAGCGATGCATTTTCATTTCGGTAAGTAAATTCTGTTTGTATACTTGCGAAATTTCTCAACGCGGCAAACTAGGCTATGGCAATTTCTGAAGGCAAAGCGGCTCCAGCGTTTACTTTGAACGACGCAGACGGCAACAGCGTTTCATTGAAAGACTTCAAAGGTCAGAATGTAGTTGTGTACTTCTATCCTCGCGACGACACTCCAGGCTGTACGAAAGAGGCTTGTGGCTTTCGGGACTTGTGGGACGACATCAAATCCACACAAACAGTTGTACTCGGCATTTCGCCCGACAATGAAAAGGCTCACAGAAAATTTGTGGACAAGTATGACCTACCGTTCATATTGCTCTGCGATCCTAATCATTCAGTCATGGAAGACTACGAAGCGTACGGAGAGAAAACTATGTACGGCCGCAAAATGATCGGAGTGATACGGTCAACCGTCCTAGTCGATGCCAATGGCAAAGTCGCCAAGCATTGGCGTAGAGTGCAAAAGGCGGCCGATCACCCCGAGAAAGTCTTGGACTTTATTCAGAGCTCAATGGATAGCTAGAAGTACCGGCGGTTTTACCCTGTCACGACCTGATTTTCAAGAGTTCCGATTGGATCAACTGATATAGACACAACATCGCCTTCGTCCATAAAGACAGGTGGATTTCGAGCAGCGCCAACGCCTCCTGGCGTCCCTGTGACGATGATGTCTCCCGGGACAAGCTCGACAAAAGTTGAGCAGTAAGCCACCAGTTCGGCAAATCCAAATACAAGATCCGACGATACGGCGTGCTGCATGAGTTTTCCATTTAGATGGGTCTTCAGTTCCATGCCGTTCAAGTCTCCAATTTCGTCCGGAGTCATGATCCAAGGACCAAAGCCTCCCGTATTCATGAAGTTTTTACCGGCAGTAAATTGACTTGTGTGTCTTTGATACTCACGAACACTTCCATCGTTGTAGCAACTAAAGCCAAAGACGTAGTCGAGAAAGTCTTCCTTCATGATTCTCCTTCCACGCCGGCCGATGACCATGGCGATTTCTCCTTCGTAGTCGAGCGTGTTCGACTCGCTTGGGCGGACCATGTTTCCCTTGTGTCCTACTTGTACTTCAGCGAACCGTACAAAAACCGTCGGATTCGCTTCGCCGCCACGACCGGTTTCTTCTTGATGTGCCTTGTAGTTCAGACCCACACACAAAATCTTGTCCGGATTCGTAATTGGAGGCAAGTACTCGATCGCCTCAAGTTCATACCTTGGTGTTTGGGTATCTCGGTCTGTAGAAAGCCCTTCATAATCTCGGTGAGCTATTGCGGACCTCAACGTTGTAAATTTGCTTCCTTTGCCAGCATCGACGACAAGACCGTCGTCGCCGATAAAGCCATATGAATCAACTCCGTTGTGGCGGAAAGACAACCAACGCATTCTTAAATCTCCTCAATGGGCTGTGTTAGTGATCAGTCATGACGAACGTATATTTTCGAACTCATGAATTTACCGAAAAGCTGTTGCTTTCGACAATGAGAAAGTGCGTGGTCACTCTAGTGCAAGCAAGAAAAGTTTTTTGTGAGTTAGTCAGTCAAACACGATGACGCTGCGAGCTTCTTCGCCTGTCTCAAGCTGTGCAAGAGCGTCGTTCACATCTTCAATCTTGATTCTCCTACTGACCAAGTCGTCTAGATGCAATGATCCTTGCATATAGAAATCAACGAAGCGGGGCATATCTACGCGAAACCGGTTGGAGCCCATCATCGATCCTTGTAGAGCTTTTTCCTGAAGAAAATCAGGTCCGTGCAAGGAGACCATCTCACCTGGCGGGATCATGCCTATGACTGTCGCAGTGCCTCCAGCACGTAACATGCGAAACGCTTGCTCTGCTGCAATCTTGAGTCCAATTGCCTCGAACGAATAGTGGACACCTCCGTCTGTCAGATCTCTAACAGCCTGTACAGGATCGGATTCCGATGCATTCACGCAATCAGTAGCACCAAATGTCTTCGCTAGCTCTAACTTGGACGCAATACGGTCGATTGCGATAATCCTCCCTGCTCCTGCAATCGCTGCACCGTTTACACACGAAAGACCTACCCCGCCACATCCAATAACAGCCACTGTCGCACCGGGCTCGACTCCCGCAGTATGAATCACCGCGCCAATTCCGGTAGTCACCCCACAACCAATCAACGCTGCTCGATCCATTGGCATGTCGTCTCGAATTTTCGCGATTGAATGTTCGTGTACCAGCATGAGCTCGCAAAAAGATCCGAGATCAGCAAACTGGACCAGACTGCTACCAGCCTGAGAAAGGCGAGGTTCTTGTTCGGACCCGCGTCTTGTCTCAGAAGACTGGCACAACGACATGTGCCCAGTCAGACAATACTCACAATGTCCGCAAAAAACAGACAGGCAGGTGATTACATGATCTCCTGCCTTGACGTACGAGACGTCGGAACCCACTTCCTCGACGATGCCTGCCGATTCGTGACCCAGAACCATGGGAGGTCGGCTTGGATAGGTTCCGTTGTAGAAGTGCAAGTCAGAGTGACAGACTCCTGCGGCTTTTGTTCGTACAAGAACCTCACGCGGACCTGGTTTCGCGATGTCAATTTCTTCAATTTCCATTGGCCTATTGACTTGCCGAAATACAGCTGCGTTTGCCATGATCAGTTCCTTGTGATGAATTCTTGACTAGTGACGCAATTCACGCCCTTTTCAACCATAAAAGTCCTTGCGCGATGCCGAATCTCACAGTTGCCGCAAATATACCAACGTTCTCTTCTAATAGGAAACTGTTAGGCTTCCTGTGGACAATGCAACAGCTGCATCAATTGCTGCGAGAGTGCTTCGTGGGTCAGCAATACCTTTCCCAGCTATGTCAAACGCTGTCCCATGATCGACAGACGTGCGTACAAACGGAATACCTAACGTAGCCGAAATGCTCTCGTGAAAATTGTGAACTTTGACGGCGATGTGACCTTGATCGTGGTACATAGCTAACACCACATCGAATTCTCCGCCGATTGCCTTGTTGAAGATCGAGTCAGAGGGAAAGGGTCCCATTGCTTGAATTCCTTCCTTTTGAGCTTCTTCAACAGCTGGAACCAGCTCATCCAACTCTTCCCTGCCTAATAGTCCTCCTTCGCCTCCGTGAGGATTTAGGGCCGCAACTCCGATTCTAGCGTTGGGTAGTCCCCAGGCTTCAAAAGTTGATGAACAGAGACGAAGCTTCTCCAGTACATTCTCTCGTGTAACAAAACGAGCGGCCTCGATGAGTGACTTATGGGTGGATAGATGCACAACACGTAAACCGGGAGTCATGAGCATTGTTGCCACTGACTCCGCATTTGTTAGTCGGCCGAGAATTTCTTGATGCCCAATGTCGGTATAGCCCGCTGCATTTATCGCTTCTTTATGCAGAGGACACGTCATGATCGCTTGAATGTCGTTGGCCAGAGCGTCGGCGATGGCTCGCTCAACGGACTCAACGGCAACCTTTCCGCACGCCGCCATGACTTTGCCAAACTCGAACGCACTAGGCTTTGCCAGCCCAATATCCACAAACTCCAATGCATTGGCGGTATCCAAGTCCACTCCACCAGCGGCAGCCCCGTCTTGGAACGCCCATTCGCAACCGTAAAGCACAGGCTCACACCTGTTCTGAACTTCAGGCAAAACCTTAGCCAGAACTTCAGTCCCGATACCTGCCGGGTCTCCTAGGGTAATACCTATCTTTGGCCGTTCACCAGTATCCATTTCTATTCCTAAACTGCTTTGAACTCATTCAATCAACTCAACGCCTTTCACACTCAGTCCAAATCCTTCCAAACCCACGTAGTCAACCTTTCGACCTGCGAGAATCCGAATATTCGAGAGTCTCAAGTCTCGAAGAATCTGTGCCCCGACCCCAATTTCCAACCATTCGCGCGCCCGCAAAGACTCCCGGCTCCCCTTTTCACCATGTAAGCGATCCAGAGGAACTCCCGCAAAACCGCCTCTCAGGTAGATGAAAACACCCGCTCCCGCTTGAACAAGCCTCTCCATAGCAACGTCTACTAAACGAGATTCGTGCTCGTCTTGGGGACCAAAGATGTCTTCTACTAGTTTCTCTCGGTGAATCCGCACTAGCGTGTCGCTTGATGGGTCGAGACTGCCGAACACCAAAGCAAGGTGCTCTGCGTCTTCAAACTTAGTCCGGTACGAATATCCGGTTGCAACACCAACTCGGGTCTGAACTGAGAACTCATGAATTCGTTCCACCAAGTTTTCTCGACGTTGCCGCCATGCAATGAGGTCTGCAATCGAGATGATGCACAGTTCATGCTGTCTTGAGAATTCGAGAAGTTCAGGAAGCCTCATCACGCTTCCATCATCGTTTACTAGTTCAGCAAGGACTCCAACGGGAGCACATCCCGCCAATCCGGCAAGGTCTAGTGCGGCTTCAGTGTGACCCGATCGAACCAAGACTCCTCCCCTACGTGCCACCAATGGAAATATGTGACCGGGACGAACAAAATCGGTTGCCTGAGTATTGTTGCTAGCGAGCGCTTGCACAGTGTTCGCACGTTCTTCGGCGGATATTCCTGTTGATAGTCCTTGTTTGTAGTCGATGCTGACAGTAAAGGCGGTCGCCAGAGGCGCATCGTTTCGAGAAACCATAGGCTCTAGGCGCAATCGATCAGCTTGTTCCTGGTCAATTGGTGTACACAGCAGTCCGCTTGTGTGGCGGACCATGAAAGCAATCTTTTCGGCTGTTGCTTTGGCGGCGGCCATGATTAGATCGCCTTCGTTTTCGCGATCTTCATCGTCTACAACCACTACTAATTCGCCGCGAGCGATCGCGGAAATTGCTTCGTCAACTCTGTTGAACAATACGGATATCTCACTAGCTACGGAGCTTTAGTCGGGCTTTAGGGTATCACGCACACTATCTGGCACATGCCCAACCACGTATCGGGATGAACACAGCGAACTTAAAGAACTCCCGATCGCCGGTAATCGTCGACTGATTCTCTCCTCAAGCCTAACAATTCCCCATAAACCGCTTCATTGTCTTGTCCAATCTCTCTAGGCAGTGTGGGATCCGGCGGTCTAACACCCTCAAATTGAATGGGTGTGCCAAACAACATCATTGATCGGTTTGATTTATCAGTGACTTCCTTCAACATTCCGCGTGCCAGAAGATGCCGATCACTTAGCACGTCTGAGAGCGTCTGTACTGGAGAACACGGAACTCCAAAAAGCTGACACAATTCGAACACTTCTTGTGTCGAACGCGATGCCGTCCAGTCAAGTACGACAGCATCAGTGCGATCCATATTTTTCGATCTAGCTTCCATATTCGCAAACAATTCGTCGTGAAGTAGATCTGGACTTTCCATCGCGGCTACCAACTTGCGCCAGTGACCCTCGCGAATGCAAATGATTGCCACGTGTCCGTCGCGTGTTTCATAAATGTTGTAGGGTGCGATTGCCCTAGCTTGGTGGTGGTTGCCTGTACGTGGCGGATTCCCCCCTGTTCTGTAGTACGCGCCAATTGCTGAGCAGAGGGTTGGAATTACCGCATCTTGCATGGCAATGTCGAGAACGGCACCCAATCCAGTTCGTTCTCTACGATACAGTGCCGAGGTTATCGCACCGTATAAATGGACTCCCCCAAGCATGTCGCATATCGCTGGACCTGACTTAAGAGGAGGATCTCCCTCGTAGCCCGTAACCGAAACGACTCCCGACATTGCCTGCACGGTGACGTCCATCGCCAAGTAGTCGGCATGCGGGCCGTTCTGTCCGTAACCGGTGCCCGAGGCATATATCAGTCGAGGATTGATAGCCATAAGTTCTTCGCTTCCAATACCGTACTTGGCCATCGTCCCAGGACGGTAGTTTTCAAGAAGTACATCCACATGTCGAACCATTTCTTTGAGCAATCGCTGCCCATCCGGTCGCTTGAAATTCAAAGTGATCGTTTCTTTGTTTCCGTTAAGTGCACGGAATGGATATCCCTCCCCTGAAGAGGCCGTTGAGTTTCTGAGCGTTTCACCAATCGGACTTTCGACTTTGATCACCCTGGCGCCCGCCATGGCCAACAAATGACCGCAATATGGACCGTTATAGATTTGACCGAAGTCCAGTACGGTAACGCCGGTCAGAGGTCGGTCACTAGCTAAATTCCTCGTATCCATTGTTTCCCTTGTTTCCTCGTCGAACTCCAAGCAAATTGCTTCTTATAATCTCAGGCATCGCTAGCGCCCGTAGCTCAACTGGATAGAGCACCAGGCTTCGAACCTGGGGGTTCGGGGTTCGAGTCCCTGCGGGCGTACCAGCCCACTTCGTTACGGCTAACGGACTTCGTTCAGTTTCTGATCTACAAAGAACGATCTACACCGAGCGATTAAGCGGTTTTCTGACTATTCAGTATAGATTTCGCAGATTGGGCGATTCTGGTTCCTTCAAAAAACTCCGGATTCGTTTCACCCCAAAACTTGACCGGATTTTCAAAGACAAATCGTCGGAAGTCATCCAAAGTGATGTTTTCATGTTCAACTAATTCGTACGCCTCAGGAAGGACATCCGCCATGTTTTGAACATCAAAGTGACCAATGTCGGAACCAAATAACGCTTTGATCTCCGCCCCGAGCGGGTTGTTCTTGCGATTGAATGCCCAAGCGTTGGAGCTGTCGTCCGCCTCGCACCCAAAGTAGAACCTATCTACGAAGAGTTCAAGAAAGTCGTCCTCCTTGCCAATTTCGCAGCGCGAATAGTCGTCCACCTCTTCAATCCCTCCTGTGGTGCGCCCATCATTCCTTGTACTTATGCTCTTGCGCTCCTTCACCGCAGTTGCCATCTCAGGTCCGCCGTACTGCTCCGCCAAGTCTTCCAACATTCCGACATCTAGGTTGCCCGGATCGGTGAACGACAAGGCTTCTTGGTTTCGGATGCGCCAATGCCCAATGAGGTCGGCATAAAGCAAACACGCAAAACCCACACCACCTTCTAAAAATGCGAAGTTCAAGTCTGAGAACCGTCGCGTAACTCCTCCGAGGAAGAGTGCTTTGCAGACAGCCTCTGACGCTGCCGCAAAGTGTCCAATGTGGTTGTAACAGAAGTTTGACACGGACATGCGGAACGCTCGGCCACGGGATCCTCGATGAAAGGTTGGTGAAACCTTGAGCTCTCGACACTTTTGCCAGACAGGGTCATAATCGTAAGCGCTGTCAATTCCAAACATGTCGAACCAACGGACCATGTCCACGGCGTTTGGCTGCGATTCTTCTACGGCAGGTACGGGTCTGTCAATCATGCTGTTCAGCATCACGACTTTGTAGCCCAATTCCTGAACTGCATGTTCAAGTTCCGCAATTGCTTCTTCAGGTTCGTGCATGGGAATTACGGCTGCTGGAGTAATGCGATCACGAAGCGGATCGAAGAGATCAGCGCAATAGATATTGAACGCTCTGCACGCCGCAATTCGGGATTCTCGATCATTGACCCGAGGCAATCCCAAACCCATTGTGGGATACAGGATTGCAAAGTCGATGCCGAATTCATCCAGGCGTTCGTACAAGAGCTTGGGCATCATGGCAGTCGCTCTGTCTCGTGTGTTCTTGGTCGGAGCGCCCCAAAACGCCTCCTGAGCAACATTTTCCCGCCTGCGTTCAGCGGGTGTCATTTGCAAGCTTTTCCCTACTCGGCCTCCATTAGCTCGCACTGCATTGGTAGCAACCGGTCCGCCGATCTTGCGCATCGCTTCAACAACCACGGGTCCGTACTCGAGCCAATGTCCGTCCGCATCAATTACCGGATGGCCAAGATCTGACCGCAAATTCCTTGCGTCCATACCAAATTTCCTCTTGCTCAGCGTCGATTTTGTGCCTAACAATGCAACTCCGACAGCTATGCACTTATAGTACGAGAAGTGGGTACCTGTTGGCAGATCAGAATCAATGGCGCGCCGCAGTTCGCATTTTGATTCCTTGACGCCATGGACCACAATTAGCTGTTGGGACTAATGATCTACCTTTTCGTGATCTACTGTAGTCAGAAGTGTTCCTCCCAACCACCCCTCTCAACTTTGCTATTCTCAGTCGAACGGACGTATCCGTATAGTCCTATCGAACATCGAGATGATTCTCTTACTGAAGGTCTTGGTTTTTCCAAAACGTGTCTTCGACGAGATTCGAGAGCAATCTCCATACAAACTTCCGTTGTGGTCGATTCTCATCGTGGGATTTGTCTGTTTCCTGCTAGCGGTCATCGAGTTCAAGTTCACCTACTACATTGCTCAAGCTGTATTCGTGTCGCTAGTTATGGCCCTTTGGAATTCGATTGTTTCGTTAGTCGTACTGATGAGTTGGGCAAGCTACTACTGGATCGCAAGCAAGTCTTTCAAGATCGACATTGGTTGGCATAACTGGTTTTGTTTCACCTGCTGGACCGTAGTGCCTTCGATCTTAGGGTCGATTGCGAATGCACTGATCTTGCAGTTTGCAGTCACCGACCCCATCGAAGTTCTCAATCCGTATCCATGGTTTGGATGGTTTGGAATGACGTTTCTTTCGATCTTTTGGCTACCGATTCCTCTGGTTTGGTCGCTATATATTGCTGTGAATGGCTTCATGAGTTGGACGAGCAAGGGACTAGGGTTCAGCATCGTGGTTGTGGTAACTCCAGCTGCAGTGCTTACTTTGCTTCAAGCGTTTCCATCTGTTCCAATCATTTCGGATTTTGTTCGACTCACGTCGTTTTGATTTACTTATAGGTAGCTGATTCACAGACATTGAGAGTATGCAGACTAAAATCCCAGAAGAATCCCTACATGCTGGGCAAAAGTACTAGCGATTCAAGTAAGGAACGATATGGATATTGATGACCCTACTCTGCTCGATATTCACCTTCGGATGGTTCGTATTCGAACTTTCGAAACCGAGGCTGGCAGACTTGCGGAAGCCGGAAAAATACCCGGTGCGTTGCATCTATATGTCGGCCAAGAAGCAATCGCGGCAGGCGTGATGTCCCAGCTCTCCAACCAGGATTGGATTACAAGTACACATCGCGGACACGGTCACCTGATCGCCAAGGGTGGCGAATATGGTCCCATGTTTGCAGAGCTCTTTGGCAAGGCAACGGGATACTGCAAAGGAAAAGGCGGAAGCATGCACATTTCCAATATGGACTTGGGCATGCTGGGAGCAAATGGAATCGTAGGAGCGGGGCCTCCTATCGCAGTTGGAGCGGCATTTTCAATCAAGTATCGACAAGCAGACAACGTTGCAGTCACTTTCTTTGGAGACGGAGCTAGCAACGAAGGATCGTTTCACGAAGCTGCGAACATGGCTTCCCTCTATAAACTACCACTGTTGCTTGTTTGTGAAAACAACGGCTATGGAGAATACACTCCGCAAGAGTCCCATCAAGCAATATCCGATGTAGCTGATCGAGCTGCAGGTTACGGAATGCCTGGTGTTGTCGTTGATGGCATGGATGCAATTGCTGTCTACGAATCGACACATGCGGCTATAGAGAGAGCAAAAAGCGGAGACGGCCCTACTTTGTTGGAATGTAAGACCTATCGATTTTTTGATCATGTCGGAGTGCGGGGTATGGGCCTTTCCTATCGCTCGGACGAAGAGCTGGCAGAGTGGCAGAAACGCGATCCAATTCATATGTTTGAAGCAAGCTTGGATGAAATCGACGTTCTGAGCCTTGATCAAGCCCAAGCTATTCACGAAAAAGTTCTTGCGGATGTGCAAGAAGGAATAAAGTTTGCGGAGGATAGTCCCACACCTGATCCTTCCACTTTATTGGATGATGTCTATGCATAAGTTCCACGTTCGCTGACGAGAAGCAACCATGGCAACAAACGGAAACTCTGAAACTAGGGAACTCACCTATATCGCAGCGGTAGCGGAAGCGGTCCGTACCGTCCTGACCGAGCAGGACGACGCGTTTGTTGCTGGAGAAGACGTAGCGGGTGCGGGAGGAGTGTTCGGTTCGTTTCGAGGACTGCTGGATACCTTCGGAGAGCAACGAGTGGTCGATACCCCCATTTCTGAGGAAGGGATAGTCGGCTTAGGTGTGGGCGCGGCGGCGACTGGTCTTCGGCCTGTAATCGACATCATGTTTATGGATTTCATGGGCGAATGCATGGACGAGATTGCGAATCAGATGGCCAAGATGCGCTACATGTTTGGCGGATCCGCAAAACTCCCCATCACTGTCTTGACAATGTCCGGTGGTGGGATCAACATGGCTGCACAACACTCCCAAAGTCTTGAAGCATGGATTTGCCACCTGCCCGGGCTTAAAGTCGTTGCACCTTCCACGCCCTACGATGTCAAAGGGCTCATTCTCTCAGCAGCGCGAGACGACAATCCAGTTTTTGTGGTGCTAAACAAGCTGTCGCTTCGAAACCGAGGAAATGTGCCAGAGGATCCCTACGAAATCGAAATTGGAAGCGCACGAACAGTCCGCAGCGGCACCGATGTTTCAATACTTACCTACAGTCGAATGGTCTCGGAGGCAGAAAGCGCGGCCAAAGCTTTAGCAGATGACGACATCGATGTAGAGATCGTAGATCTACGATCTCTTCAACCTATGGACACTGAGGCGATCCTCGAGTCGGTGCGAAAGACAAGTAGGGCTGTTGTTGTACACGAGGCCGTAAGGTTTGGTGGGCTTGGTGGAGAAATTGCAGCTCAGATTCAAGAACACGCATTTGACTACCTTGACGCACCTGTAGCTCGTGTGGGTGCACCTTTCTCTCCAGTTCCGTTTAGTCCCGTGCTTGAGCAAGCGTATCTTCCCAACGCACAAAGGATCGCTGAAGAAGTTCGACTGTTGTTTGGTTGAGGCTCAAGTTTGCAGATTGGGATCATCGCCAATCCCGTGTCGGGCAATGTTGGCCGCCGACTGACAGCTGGTGCCTCGATCTCGAGCACGCACGATAAGGTTGCAACAGTCAAAAGATTCCTTACAGGCTTTCGTGCGTGTAGTGATGCGGAAATCCACTATTTCGACGACTTGGACCGCATCACCATATCGGCCCTCGATTCGCTAAGAATGAAAGGAGTTCGAATTGACGTCGAGCCGGACGGTACTTCAGATGATTCGATCCGCGCATCGAGAGCACTAAAAGGAGCAAGTCTCATCGTTTCTCTTGGTGGAGATGGAACGAATCGCGCGATAGCGAAAGGTTGGAGCGATGCACCTCTCTTGCCTCTCAGCACGGGAACTAACAATGCCTTCGCGACATTCACGGAACCTACAGTTGCTGGTGTCGCCTCCGCATTCATTGCAAATCAAGCCCTACCGCTGGATTTGATCTCGATAAAAAGCAAGGTCATTCATGTAGACATTCAAGGTGAATCGGTACCTGAACTCGCCCTGGTAGATCTTGTGGGAACGAAAGACCGATTCGTTGGTTCCAGAGCAATCGTCGATCCAACGCAGTATCTGTTTGCCTTGCTCACACTGGCTGACGCTTCCAAAGTGGGAATGGTTGGAATTGGAGGCTCACTCGAACACATTGAGCCAAATCAGGAAAATGGAGTTTTTCTCACATTCAACGAAAAATCGAGATTTGAGAAAACAGTCAAAGCGGCAGTCGCGCCCGGACTGATTCGAGAAGTCAACATAAACAGGTGCAAGATCGTGCCGTTGAGTGATCCGCTGATATGTTGCGGTCCAGCTGTACTGGCATTTGATGGTGAACGGGACCGTTATCTTCGACCAAATCAGCAAATAACTTGTACTGTGCAACGCGATGGCCCACGATTGTTCGATGTAGAGACTACATTGAAGGAGGTTACCCGTCGCGGACTTATGCAACAAGACTACAAGAGAGTTCTCGCACATGCCTAAGGAAATCTATCTGGTCAAAGTCGGTATGACGATGAAAGAAGGAACCGTCGACGAGTGGTACGTGGCCGATGGACAAAGCGTTGATGTGGGAGAAGATCTCTATAGATTGGAGACCGAAAAGGTCAACATGGATGTGGAAGCGGAGATCAGCGGAACCGTGAGACACATCGCTGAAGCAGGGTCCACCTTGGAACCGGGAGATGTGATTGGTTGGATCTACGAGCCTGCAGAAGAGATACCAGACGAACTTCCCGCTGGCAAGCCCAATCGAACAATTGCCGTCGCGGAAGAGTCCGCTACCTCATCCACTGACTCAGTTGCTTCTCAAACGACATCGACACGGCGAGACCAAAAAAAGGAGAAAGAAAGACTCTTCAAGGGAGCCACCAGAATTGCTGCGTCACCTGCGGCTCGAAGATTGGCAGAAGACTTGGGTATTGAATTGGCCAATGTAGAAGGCACGGGTCCAAAAGGTCGCATAACCCGTGAAGATGTTGAAGCGGCTCACAAGTCCTCAGCTGTAGTTCAATCTCTGAATACTGTTCCCTTGACCGGGCTAAGAGGAACAATTGCACGTCGAATGTCAGAGAGTCTACGTGAAACTGCTCAACTGACGATGAGTATGGAAGTAGACATGGAACGTTGCATTGATTTGAGAACGAATCTCAACGAGCAATGGAAAGATGAGAACGTGAGAGTGGCCTATACCGACCTGATTCTGGTAGCCACGGCTCGCGCCCTCAACGATCATCCACTGTTGAATTCCCGGATCGACGGCAACCAAATAGTCCTTATGGAATCCATGAATATCGGGATTGCTGTAGCGCTGGAAGATGGACTAATCGTCCCCGTTGTGCAAGACGTGGGATCCAAGATCCTCAAAGATGTAGCAAAAGAGGCGGCCGACTTGGCACTGCGTGCTCGAAATGGGAGTCTTACCGTTGACGAAGTCAGTGACGGAACATTTACCGTGTCTTCACTTGGAATGTATGGAGTGGATTCGTTCACTCCAATTCTCAATCCTCCACAGACCGGAATACTAGGTGTAGGTGGAATTTACGACGGCATCCGATGGATTGACGACAAACCGATTAAGAATCGGAAACTGAAACTCTCGCTGACGTGGGATCATCGTGTAGTTGACGGATCGCCTGCTGCGGAATTTCTTGCAAGTATTCGCGAACGGCTTGAACAACCAGAAGGCTTATATACCGTAGACTAATCTTCAGAACCCAAAAGTTTCTCTTTATCGACACAGCGATTTGCCTGTGTTCTCGTTCAGTTTTTGTTGGACTAACCTACTCTTCAGAGCGATTGTTAACTTGGGCGGGTCAGACGGTTCGTCATCGTTCTTGACAGATGTACTTGGTTTGAACTAGAATCTAAATAAGAATAATTCGCAATCGCATTCTCATTTGGCATGAAGTCTTTAAACGAACTGCGTCCCGGGCAATCAGCTACGGTTGTCGGATATACCAGCAACTCCAACCATACAAGAAGGCTGAAGAGCTTGGGCCTAGTTCCAGGCACCACTATTACTGTTGAACGCTTCGCCCCTCTTGGAGACCCGCTTCAGATAATTTTTCGAGGGTACAGCTTGGGTGTCAGAAGCAAAGAGGTTGCTTGCATCACTGTCAAACCACACTAGCTTTGCGTGACAACCATTGCGTTGGTGGGCAACCCCAATAGCGGCAAGTCCACACTCTTTAATGAATTAACAAAAAGCCATCAAAAAATAGGCAACTGGCCCGGTGTAACGGTCGAGAAAAAGTCCGGCTGGTTCAGCCACGAAAGTAGACGGATTGAGGTCATTGATCTACCTGGCCTCTACGACATCAACCTGACCGAGTCTAGCATTGGCGAAGACGAGCGTCTGGTTAGGCAATTCCTGACTGAACACAAAGCCGATGTCTATGTGAACATCGTTGACGGCAACAGCATTCAACGAGGATTGTTCCTGACTACCCAACTCCTCGAACTTGGCGTACCAGTAGTGGTTGTGCTGACGATGATGGACGTTGCTCGTCGCAACAAGGTTCAAGTTGATGCCGGCTACCTGAGTAATCGTTTGAACTGTCCCGTAGTCGAAGTTGCCGCCAAGAAACGCAAAGGTCTTGATGCTCTTCGCGACGCTATCGATGCAGCGACAAATAGCTCTTTCAAGGGGCTCGAATCAGATGACTTGCGTTATGAGTTCGTTGATGAAATAGCAGTTGAAGCACTCAATCGACCGCAGAACAAAGCCAATATATCCAGTCTGCTGGACAAGATCGTTCTCAATCGCATTTTTGCATTTCCGATTTTTCTCGTGGTCATGTATCTGATGTTCTTCTTTGCGATAAACGTCGGATCAGTTTTTATTGATTTCTTCGATCTCGTGGGCGGAGTCCTGTTTGTCGAGGGGCCAAACCTTCTTCTTTCCAATATCAACACACCAGATTGGCTCAGAGCTCTCATTTGTCATGGCATTGGTGGTGGTATCCAGCTTGTCGCAACTTTTATTCCTGTGATCGGAACGCTATTTCTGGCCATGACGCTTCTAGAAGATAGTGGCTACATGAGCCGTATTGCCTTCATCCTTGACAAGCCAATGAAGAGAATCGGAGTGCCGGGCGAAGCTTTTGTGCCTCTGATAGTAGGATTCGGGTGCAACGTTCCTTCCGTCATGGGTGTTAGGAACTTGAGGAGCCGGCCAGACCGAATACTGGCAACCATCATGGCTCCATTTATGTCCTGCGGAGCTCGCTTGACTGTGTACGCACTGTTTGCTGTTGCATTTTTTCCAAGGAATGGCCAAAACATAGTCTTCGCGCTGTATTTGCTGGGTATTGCAGTCGCAATCGGCTCAGCGTGGTGTGTACGAAAGCACCTTGTGCATCAATCATCACAGTCCTTTTCTCACGAACTGCCTTCGTATCACCTGCCTACCTTTCGAGGAATGTTCATCCACACTTGGCATCGTTTGAAAGGTTTCGTCCTTCGAGCCGGCAAGGCAATTGTGCTCGTCGTAGTCGTCTTGAACATGGCTAGTACGATCGGAACCGATGGCTCAATTGGCAACGACAACAAGGAGAACTCAGTACTTTCATCGATTGGTCGATTCATAACTCCAGCCTTTCATCCTATGGGGGTAGACAAAGAAAACTGGCCAGCGACCGTTGGGATTTTCACTGGTATGTTTGCCAAGGAGGTGGTAGTCGGCACATTGGACACTCTGTACACACCACCAACGAGTTCTGATGATGAATTCGACCTAGGTGGAACTCTTAAGGATGCGTTCACTTCTATACCGAACAACCTTAGCGACTTGGGAGGATCCATTTCCGATCCGCTTGGAATTGCGATAGAAGCCGAGGAGAGTCTGGAGAGTGCCGCTTCAAGCCATCAAGTGGAAATCAACACGATAGAGGCGATGAAATCGCTTTTCCACGGTCAACTTGGCGCGTTCTCATATCTGGTTTTCATACTTCTATATATGCCCTGTGTTGCAACGATAGGGGCAATCTACAAAGAGCTAGGAGCTTTCTGGGCTGCATTTAGCACGGTCTGGAGCGTAGTGATCGCATATTCAGCCGCGGTCAGCTGCTATCAGTTGGGAATGCTCGGTACAACTCCCGTTCAATCATTACTAACTTTGGGACTCACCGTCTTGCTCGCTTGTGCTGCCTTTGGGCTTCTTATCTTCTGGGGGCGCAAGCAAGCACCAGCTGAAGACCGAATGATTCCGGTTGCACAAATACAGTAAACCGACACCCTGACATTGGTCAGTCGGAAGTCTAGCGAATCATCGGATTAGAGGTTCTGAAGGAACTTCACAGCCTGTGACTTTCTCTTTTCCCTTGCTAAATCCAAGGGTGTACGCCCGTCGTTATCCATAGCTCTCAGTTCGCCCCCATGGTCGAGAATATTCTGAAGCAATTCTGGTTTGCAGCCTCTTTCAGCGGCGATGTGCAGAGCAGTTTTGCCTGCGGGGTCCCGATGAGCGACGCTAGCTCCATGGTCCAGCAACCAGGGAACAAGCTTGGTTCTTCGAAAAATCAGTAGATCCTGGATCGGAGTGCGGCCAGCAAATTCAAGATTCCAATCTGCTTTGTGTTGATGCAGTAGTTCAACAATTTCCAAGTCGCCTAAATAGGTCGCTGCAAAAGTAGCCGGATTTGGACTTGCACCCTTCTTCAATAAAAGTCGGATCAGTTCAAGGTTTTGAGAGTGTGCAACCGCATACCACAAAGGTGTGGCTTCGAACATCTCACCTTCATCTGGAATTACTTCTACGGAATCTACTTCATACCCATTACTAAGCAGCAGTCTTGCGCACTCAAGGGATGCCGCCGCCCCTTCTTCGCGCCACATTCCCGATAGTCCCACATAGTGCAAAGGAGATCGGCCACTGTGATCCTCGCGTGAACTAGATGGATTCTTGCTGACAAAGTGGTCAAGCGATGACTTGTCGTAGAGTGCCGCAGCACTAAAGATGTCGGAGGGGTCCCGATGAGGTCGCAGCACGTCGACTAAAGGAAGTAGAGGTCCAACAGTTGCGTACGCTAGCGGAGTTAGATTCATCGGTCCGGCGCTTATGTTTGGTTTTGCACCGCGATCCAAGAGCAGAGACAACGACCTCGAATGCCCTTCGTGTTTGGGGATTGTTTTGTGGTATTGCGCGATTCGAGTAAGAGGTGTGTGTCGCGAAGCCGTACCTGCCACTTGATTAGGGTCTGCTCCGGCGTCAACCAATAGCTCAATGCAAGCACTGTTGCCATAGAAGGCAGCATCGCACAGAGGCTTCCAATGTCCAGCGACCGCGGGATTCGTACGCAACTCAGCCCGAACCTCCGTCAAATTGCCGGTCGCTATTGCTGTACAGATCTTCTTGTACTGAATGCGCATCGGAAGTCAACCGTTACTAACGCATCGATATAGTTTTCTGAGCGAGCTTTCCGTAGGTGAGTTTCCGCCATAACCACTCTAAAGGGCCGTACTTGAACTTCGAGAGCCACCAAGGACTATAGAGAAGCTGTGCAATCCAAATACTGGCTACCACGATGTACATTTGGGCGATTCCCAATGAACCGAAGAGCCCAAACCCAATAAATATCGTGTTGCAGATCAGCGTATGCATCACGTAGTTCGTCAGTGCCATTCGACCAACAGCTGCTAGCGAGTTGCGAACAATGGACCAGATTTGCAGCTTGCAGATCAACATCACGACTCCAATGTAGCCTAACCCCGTTGCAATTCGACCTATGTCGTACGTCCAAAAGAAGTAGGCAACCCAAAAGTCATTCGCAAATGAGTAAGAGATCTCCCAGAGGTTTACCGAATAACCAACAGCGAGTCCTCCAATAGCCATGCATACGTAGAACCTCAAGGAACGAGAAGCATCCAGAACTCGCCATCGGTAGAGAGCCATTCCGATAAGCATGAGCATCAACACATCCCAGAAGAGCATCACGATTGTGTTTACGGTCTGGTTCTTGAAAGAGATTTCCGCATTAGGAATAAACGCTGATACAAAACCAGAACTTCGTTCTTCAATCTCTTGCTGTACATACTCAGGGTCTACATGTCCCATTGTCATTTGAAAATCTTCAAACTGCTCTTCAGTCATATTCAATCGTTCAGCTGCGTCGGGACTGTCTGCAAATCCTTCCATTAATGCCATAGAAAACATGAGCAATATTCGAACTAGAGCCAGCACCGCAAAAATGATGCCCGCCAAAGTAAGCAGCTTTCGTGGCGTCCAGTCGCGCATGAAATATAGGAGCAATCCTGCCAATCCGTAATGGAAGAGAATGTCGCCAGGCCAGAAAAGTATGTAGGCGTCTATCAGGCCGAAAGCAATTAGCCAGAGAGTACGGCGGTAGTAGAGACGTTTGCCAAATATCGCTCTTTCGCTTGCCATAATGCGGCTCGTGAAAAGGATGACTCCTGCGCCAAAGAGCATTGAAAAAATCGCTCGCTGAGAACCCTCTAACGCAAACCAAGCAACAAAGTAGGCAATCCAGTCGGCTTGGCTAAGTGGACCCATAACCGAGGGATTAAGGGATGCCATCGAAGGAAGTGCAAAACCGAAAATATTGATCGACAAGATTCCAAGTACCGCAACACCTCTCAACACATCAATGGAGTCGATACGTTCGGATGTGCCGACGGGGCCCAAGACCTGAGCGGATTTGATCTCAGCACTAGAAGCGGACTCAGTATTCATCTCAATTGCTCTCTCGATTAACCGGTTTAAAACTCAAACCAATGACCATTACGTTTATTCGTGAGACAAAATCTAACAGCTAGTTCCAAACGACAGTCTCATATATTCCAGTTGCTCCACATGTTGTCGTCTGTCACAGCAACATCTTCGCGAAAATTGCGAGTGTCCACCCAGTATTGATATAGAGGTCCCGGACCATACTGGAGATCGTCATAGTAGGACAGTCCCACCCGCTGGTAGTCGCAGGGAATCAGTATTCGTACAACTGGACTCTTTTCTGTGGCTGAATGATTGATTCCAGCTGAATGCAGCAATCGGGGATGCCAAAAAACTACATCACCTGCGTGACCGCAAAATTCGACAGGAACGGTATCTCTCAAGACTTGGTCGCGCACTTGAGCGAATCGCTTCGCGTTTTCTTCTGTAATGTGGCTTCCGTGGACATAGTCCCAGCACTGATGAAGCCGAGTGTGAGACCCCGGCCAGACCACAAACCCTCCACAGTGCGGGGGAACGTCGTCGGCAAACACCATTGCGGACAACTGTGATGCCATGTAGTCACCATGCGGTCCTAATGACCAATCTTCTTCTGGTGGTTTGGGAAAAATCGCATAGACACCCCTTACTCTTCGCGCGAATTCTATTGGCGACCCTAACATTGAAGAAGCAACGGTTCTTATACCGGGATGATTGGCGATTTGATCCACAAGAAAAGACTGAGTACCTAGTCCATTCGTTCCACGAGAACGCATTTTCCAGTTCCCACGATGCAAGCGACCAACTTGGTCTACATATTGCTCAAGCCACTTTTCATGTGGACAGTCGATCCATGTATTGGGGTCGTCGCGACACAAAATGCCTCGTGGCACGTTTTTCCAAAGAAGATCTACCGCTCCGCTCAGGGCGTTGCTGTCGTCTACAAGTCCCCGTTTGACTAGGAAGCCATGTTCCACAAAGTATGCAATTTCGTCGGTGTTGGGGTGCCAACTTCGAGTCGATTCCGAGAAGTCAGAGTAAATCTTCGGTTCGCGAAGGCGTACGTCTTTTGCAACCGGCTGTCCCGATGCGTGTCCTTGGTTGTACTCGTTCAACGCCGCTAATTCGTTCGCAATTGAAAACTATGCTACTGCCTGAGGTTGCAATGCGCAATGAAGACATCTTCCGCACAGATCTGTCCAAGCGCTGACCCGTCTAGTCGTGAAGCTGATCTTCCAGCTCTTTTGATCTCTTCAGGTGCCTTTGTGCAGAGACCTCATCGCCCATTAGTTCGAAGATTCGCGATAAGTTATGGTGTGCCGCCGACATATTGGGTGCGTTCCGATAATGCTCCATCGCTAGCTCATACTCTTCGAGGGTGTCAAAGATCGTTCCTAGGTTGTAGCTCGCCAGTTCGCTGCTTGGGGACAGCTGCAATGCCTTCTCGTACAATCGTTTTGCGTCGGGCAGTTTCTCATCCAATTGAAGCAATCTGCCTAGGTTGAGGTAAGCATTTGTGTTGGTTTCGTCGAGTCGAATCGCTTCTCGATACGCACGATCAGCCCGCTTAGGTTCCTTTACGGACTCCAGCTCCATTCCGATGTTAAACCAATCCTGACTCGTCAGGTTTTCTTTCTTCAGGCTTTGATCCAAGTCTTTCAGCAAGGACCTGAGCCCTGCTTCTTTGACTGGAAACTCTTGTATGTTTCCCTTGTATGTATCGTCCTCAGGTTCAAAATTGAGTAAAGTCTGACCAGTCTCCGGGTTCCATATTGATTTGCGCTCGCGAACCACAATCTCAGAACCAAGCGATTGAACGTTTATTGCCGATATCGGTTGCAGAGGCGAGTGTGCTTGTAGAGCGGAGATGCCTCTTAGGATCTTTGCCATGGACACATTTCGGTCCAACATGCTCCTGATGCGCCGCAGAACAACAATGTCTTGAAAAGAGAATTGGTATCGATTGCCCGGGCCACGACGAGGATTTACGATTCCTTTGCGGGCAACATGCCGCACTTGCGCCGTGGTCAGAGACGATAACCGGGCTGCATCGGCAGTTGTCGTAGCCTTGATCTCGCCTGGTCTCACGTCAGTCTCGGCATAACCTACGTTGGACGACATGCAGTGCTCACTGAACTAATGTTCAATTCTAACAATTGCCGTGCTCTGTTACAAGCGAACCGAGAGGAACGTTTGCGCCTCTTTCACTCGACGCGATCCGTCACAATACCTCGAGTGAGTTGCTCGAGTTGGACATCGTTTACTGGTTCAAATCCCGGCAATCTACAAGGAGGTCCCCAATCCGTTGCCATAGTCGCTCGTACTGAATCGTTTGCGCACACCCGAGCTGAGCTACCTCTTCTCGAATCAAAACGAAGAGTTGCTCCTTGCGTCATAGCAGGGCACTTATTGGCAAGCTGAATCAAATATTTGGTGTCCTTGTCGCGCATCTGTACCAGAATGAACCTAGCACTGAGTACGTCGTAGTTGCGTATTCGACGACTCTCTAGACAATTGACTGTCGTCTTATAGTCAAATTCAGTCGCTTCATATGAAAGAATTTCCTCAAGCGACGCAAAAATCGGCTCTTTTCCTTTGTTTTTTCTTGAATCTGCCTTCCATTCTTCACCAAGTTCTTCGCTAGTTTCCGACTCGGAGTCGGAAGTTTCTGAGCTCTCTGAATCGACCAAAGTGGTTTCAAGTGCCGTATCGCCTGAGGTGGCCGTTGCGGTGAAACCGAAGATAGACACAAGGACAACGAAACACCAATATTGCAATGCCCTACTGCCTGCAAAAACCCTGCAATTGGAAAAACCAAGCGGATGAATAGAGTTTGTTCCCACTGGTATCACTCGTCCAATCACAGAACTTAAGAAGCACACATTGCTTCTCTTCAATCATGGTATTACAACTCGCTCACCGAGGTTCTCACCACAAGATGCTCAGTGCTGCTTTGTGTAACCTTAGGCGTCCGGCTGCGATGACGTGTAAATGGTTCCTCCGTCTAGAAAAAGCGAGATGTCGCCATTACCGTAGCCTAGTTCTCTCATGATTTCCAAAGTATGTTCACCGAGCATCGGTGCACTAAGCCTCTGTTCCGTTGGCGTACGATCGAACTGGGCAGCATTGCGAGCTTGCCGGATGCGACCGACCGATTCATGACTCAATTCCTCAATGACGCCCGTAGCTTCTACCTGTGGGTGCTTAATCATTTCCTGTCGAGTTAATACGGGTGCACACGGCACTCCTGCCTCTTCAAGAATGATCAGCCATTCATCCGCAGTCTTTTCGTACATGGCACTTTGAGTCAATTCAAGACGTTCGTTGGCAAAACGGTCTCGTCCTGAAGGAGTCTTGAATCTCTCGTCGTCCATCCACTCCACGTGGCCTACCGCACGGCACAATCCTTCCCATTGATCGTTGGTCATGACCGAAATACTGATGTGCCCACTCTTCGTTTCATAAATCAGATCAATAAAAGTAGCAGCTCGTTGAACACTTGTTTCGCGGTCAACGAAAGTTTGGCTCCCCATGTCGGAAGACCACATGAACGCAACTACAGAGTCCAACATCGACAGTTTGATGTGCTGTCCCTCGTTGCATCGTTCGCGATGAAACAGAGCAGCGCAAATTGCCTGGGTGGCGGTTATAGCTGTTACCTTGTCGGGCAAGATCGTTCGCACTAGTCGAGGTCGTGCTTCATCGGATCCGGCTTGAACGGTTGCAAGCCCAGAGAGCGCTTGAATTATCGGGTCGTAAACAGGTTTGTGGGCATATGGACCCGTCTCACCCCAGCCAGAAATAGACACGTAAATGAGCCTCGGATTGATCTCTCTCAAAGTGGGCTCGTCGATCCCTAACCGCTTCATTACACCTGGACGAAAGTTCTGTACAAATACGTCCGCCGTTTCAGCCAGTCTCAAGAAAATCTCGCGACCGTTGGATTTCTTCAGATCAATTGCGATGGAACGCTTGTTGCGGTTATTGTTGAGAAACGCCGCTGTGACCTTCCGAACGCCGTATCCGGCCCTGCGCGCATGATCGCTACTTGCCGGAGCTTCTACTTTAATTACATCCGCTCCTTGATCCGCCAAGATCATGGTTCCGTAAGGACCCGCAATCATTGTCGTGAAGTCGACTACACGTACACCTTCTAAGGGACCCGCCATCTAATCTCCATCCTGCAAACTGTTACGAAGCACAACCGTCGTTTTCTCAACAGTGCTATCGTACACTTCACCACTAAATGCTCATGGAGGAATTGCCATGTCGATCACGCATCGCAATATACAAACCAATGGAATAAATATGCGGATTGCAGAAGCCGGTGAAGGTCCGCTCGTCATCATGTGTCACGGTTTTCCTGAGTCCTGGTACTCTTGGCGACATCAGATTCATGCACTTGCAGATGCGGGTTTTCACGCAGTAGCTCCCGATCAACGAGGCTATGGAAAAACCGATCGGCCACGCAAGATTGAGTCCTACACGATTCAGCATCTCGTCGGTGACATTGTGGGACTTGTGCAGGCACTTGGAGTGGAAAATGCAGTTGTAGCGGGACACGATTGGGGTGCGCCAGTCGCTTGGAACTGTGCACTTATGAGGCCCGACATATTTCACGCTGTCATATCGCTTTCCGTGCCATGGGGCTCACGTGGAAAAGAACCGCCACTTAAGAACATGAAGCAATATTTTGGAGACCGGTTCTTCTATCAACTGTATTTTCAAAATCCAGGAGTCGCAGAGCACGAACTTCAGCATGATGTTCGAGTTACCATGCGAAAAATGTTGTTTGGCGCGTCAGGAAGTGTGAATCGACGTTCCATGATGGACAATATCGAATCTGTCCCGCACAAGAGCTCCTACATGCTCGAACGAATGCCGGACCCAGGGGACGACTTGCCTGACTGGCTAACAGAAGAAGACATCGAGTATTTTGCAGGAGAGTTCGAGGAGGCGGGATTTCGCGGTGGACTTAATTGGTATAGAAATATAGATCGCAACTGGGCCCTAGGTGCTCCGTATGACGGCGCAAAGATCCTGCAGCCCGCAATGTTTGTTACAGGTGAGTTTGACGTTGTTCCTTACAGCGAATACGCACGTGCGGCAATGGAGGCAGTTGTTCCGAATTTGAGAGAGCCTGTCGTGCTCCCCGGCATTGGTCATTGGACCCAACAAGAGGCTCCAAATGAGGTAAGTTCAGCAATGATCGAATTTCTGAATTCACTCAGTTAGCGTTTCGATCAACTGTACTAAGCCTCGCTCAGAAGCGATCGGTCTACTATTCGTCAGGTCGACCTGTCGCAGGATCGCGCATTTTCCGGAGCAGTCGATCTGGATCGGCCTTGGGATTCTTCTTCATCGCAGAGTCGACCATCTTGTCATATTTTGGATCGAGTCGTTCAACCTTTGATTTGCTAGAGAGAACGACGTTCGCTCTCGAGACTATTCCGTGAGTGTCATTGGAATCGCAGTGGCTACAAGTGATGGCAACTGGACGCTCCTCCACGGAAGCGAAAATCGAACTCACTCGGTTGCACTTCTCACACCGAAATTCATACGTAGGCATTCTTGGTCGTCGGGGGTGTCGCTGACTGTTCTAGCTGTATCGAGCCCAAGCATCAACAAAAGCTTGAATCGTCTTGTGAACACGAAGAAAGTGCAGACGATCCATGGGTGATGCAAAGTCCAGAACGTCATTCTCCAAGTTGAAAGCTACAAGTGTTGGGAGCTTGCCGGATTTTCTTCGGCGCAGATAGAAATTCCATTGCTTTTGCGTCATTCGGACCCGAGATCCAATATCTCGCAATTCTGATTCTTCCACGGAATCTCTGATGCGTCCTATCGAGAATGCGTCAAACTCTACAGTGTTGTGCGTCTTTCCAATATTGAAGTCTATTGTGATCTGAGCACTTCCAAGTTTGCGGAAGTCTGACTGACGATTGACACTTCTCTTTGCCTTTTGCATCGAATCGGGAACTGGCATGACTAAGACCTCGCGAAAGTAGTTTCAACTCGATGAGACGCATCGAAGAAAAACTGAAGCGTCTGGTTGTAGCGTACAAATAGGTCTTGCCGGTATTGATCGTCATGTTTAGCATGCGCGATGCCTTCCTCACTTCCGAGGTCGATCGTATTTAACGTGTATTCGCCAACTGCGTGTCCATTTTCATGAATGTTTCGTAGCATTTCCTGCCACTGATTGATTGGCATATCTAAGAAAAAATCTGCGTTTCTTAAGTCGATTTCATCACTGGCTTTTACTGATGCGCACCCAAATCCTTCAAACTCGATCATGAAAATCTTGCCGTCGATTTTGAGACCAACAGTGCAATCACATTGTCCGCCGCCCGCACCTCTGTAACTGTCGGTGGAGTTAAATACTTCTCGAACCGCATTCAGCCACTCAAGGGAGGGAAAGCACACTGTCGTTGTCATGCTAGTGTTGTTCGCGAGGTCTGAACGCACGCGGCATGCTCTTCACATCAGCAGGAAGATTTAGCCATCGCCTCAAATCTATATGTCGATCCCTAAAATCTTCAATAAAGTCAAAGAAGACAGACATGCCTTCTCTTCGTGCACCGGCGACTCCACCACCAAAAACAATTGCTAGCGCCTCGCGGAGTACGGGATCTCTTAAGTCGCGCGCTAACAAAGCAAGGCCAATCGCGATCATCGTAGTTGTAGTGCTGGCTTTTTCTTCGTCGCGAGCCAAGCTGTAGCGCAAGTGATCGACACCATATGTTATGAGCCGTGCGACATCCTGTATTACATGGGAGTAAATTGCGCGTTCGGCATCGTTGTATGCGTGCCTGAACAGGTACTCACACATGGTGGCTAGGAACAGTCCTCTTACAAGGGCAATGCCAGCCACAGTTTCAGTCCAGCCTCCCCGACTCTCCAATAGAAATCGATTGACCTGATCCACAGGTTCGAGACCAAGTCCACCTCCATTGATAAGAGCACGTTTACGAAGAGCTTCGTAACGACGCGCAGCGTCCAGAGATGCTGTAGCAAGAAACTGCTTAACTTCGTGATAGCCGTAAGACATTCGGTGCTGCCAATTTGTGATGACCTCAATGTCTACATTGGCATATTGAGAGATTTCGGTGCAGATCTGACAAATGGCGGTTTCAACATCGTCCGGTAGTGCTTGAACTGAGGACCACGGCACATCCGTGGCTGGTGCCCATCTGCGCTGAATTGCCTCTTCGTATAGTTCTGCTGCGCAGGGAGCCCACAGGCCGATCTTCTCGGTAACGGAGTAACCGATGGGTAGCGCGCCCTTTACAGGAATCGCGCCTCGGGGATTGCGTCCCTGATCAGTCCATCGAGGCGGCACTTCTCCGTAAATGCCTACGTTAAGGCTGTCGAGTGTCAACCCTGCCTTGCCCGGCGAAACTCTAGTCCCCCATTGCCGAGATTGGTTCATCCAATTGAACTTAGGCTCCGGAATTTCCATAGGTGGGGAAGCGTCAGAGGGTTTCTTCTTAGATGAGCTTTTTGACATAGCTGCTCAAACAGTTGAACTGGATTGTGGAATCCGATCTTGTCACGGCTTTCTGTAAATTCTGTCTCGTAATTTACTTTTCCCAGATACATACTTCGTGCAGCAAACCGTTGGTTTCACTGAAAAGTACCCAACTTCTGGTTCCATGCGCGCACCCGTGGAGAACCTAAGCCGCTTTCTTCGATTAAAAATTTAAGTCTTAGGCCGCAGCCTGTGCCATCATTTCATTGAGGCGAGAACGACCATTTTCAAATCGCTCTCCAAATCCCGCGGAAATGACACGTTTCTTGTATTCCTGCAGTTGCCGTCGACGAATTGCAACGATCTTTCGAAATCCTTCATCGAACTTGTCGCGTCCACCGCCAAGCAAAATACATAGAGATTCTGAAGTTTGAGTCAATCTTCCGGCGGGATTTGCCGCGTCCGTTAGCATTGCTCGTTCAGCTTCATCCAAGTAAGTATCAATTTCCTCTCGACGTTCGGGCGCATTTTGCGACATGTAGCGCAAGTGCATTACTCCAAATGCTACGTGCCGAGCTTCATCTTGTGCGCATAAACGGTATATGGCTTTCTCCGCATCGTTATACGCCATGAGTTCGCCCATTCGGAAGATGGTCAGCACTGCTCCTTCCCCTGAAATGTGCAGCCGTGACGACATTTCCGTGAAATCACGAGAGAGATCGATTCCACCGACAAAGCCAGCTGTAGCGCCCGTCGCCTTCATGAGTCCCCCTCCATTGGCGAGTGCACGTTTGCGGAAAACATCCATGTGGCGCGATTCGTCCATGACTTGAGCGAGCAATACTTGGCGTGCTTCAAAATAGTCCGGTGTTGTCGTCGAAATCCAACGGGCAGGAACATCCCCTGCGACAAACTCGACCTCCGTCAAAAAGGTCGCCAACTGGCATTGGGCCTGTTCAACATCGTCTGGCAGCGGTTCGATCGTGTTCCACGGTACGTCTGTTGCTGAGCTCCATTGGCGCTGCAGTGCTTCTTCATATAAGAACGATGCGTTTTCCACCCAAATATCACTCTTGGATCGAACTGTATAACCACCGATGCGCATCGCTGTACTCCGCGGAGTTGATCCACGAGAGCGACCAGTTAGGTTGCTGCTTTCTTCGGGAGTCTCACCGTATTCGCCGACTTGGATATCGGCCAGAGTAAGGCCATACTTTCCGGGTTCTGCATGAGTATTCCAGGGACCACGTCGCTTCATCCACGACAGATGGAGTTCCGGAAGGATTTCGTCGTTAGCTGGATTGGACATTGAATTTTTGACTAAGAAAAAATTAGTCGAAGCCGTGTGAATAAGAACTTCATTCTATCTTGGCTCTGACCTAACAGTGTCGACACAGCTCCTCAATTCAACCTTCCTCGGTCAAATTTGAACAACTGCAAGACTTAAGGAGCAAACTCTTCGCATTCAAGCAGAAACAAACCTTCGCGACATTGAATCAGCAACCAAATCCATAGTCCCAAAAGCACGAATAGTCCAACTATTACGATTGACAGAACTATTCCGATAATTCCAAGCGCTAGAGCGATCCAGAAGATGCGAATTTGATTGTCGTAGTGACTCTCGAGGAACTCGTTTTCAGTTGCATCCCTACATGCATAGGCCCAAACCACTGCTCCTATCGCAACCAAAATGACTCCAAAGCCCGCCATATACATGACATATATCGCCTTGGCATTGATCGTATCTACCGATGGATGGGGCGTTGGTTGTGTCAGATCGCTGCTCATTCCATGCTCCTCGCAATCAAACGTTGAAGAATTTCTCGCATCAAAGATGATTTTGCACTAGTTTATGCTTTTCTTGAGAAACTACCCTTTAGTGAGACTGCCACGTCATAAATCGATGCAGGTGAAATCACGCTGAACTCTCTATTCAGACATCATCCTAAACTTACATCGGTGTGTTTGCACAAATCGAGACATCGATTTCAAGCATTTGTCTCGGTTGCACCTTGTTGCCTCCAGGCTCCTTATTGTTAACGCCGTGCAGGCAGTTCTATCTCAAATCGATGACTTACGTCGGAGTCATCTTCGATCAGAAGCGAACGAAGGAAATTCAGCCGTTCCTCGGAGAGATCTTCGTGCCAAGAAATGAGGTGCATCGCTGCACGCGATCGCGTCTCATCTGTCGGGAGTCGATCAAGGGATTCAAACAAGTCGTCAGGGGCCACACTGGCCCAAGTTCCAGTGATTCGATCGAAGTAATCAGCGCTTTGACTTTGATTCAAGTGTTCGCCAAGTTCAAGAACTCGCTTGGTGTCAAAATGGCGAATGAGCACATTGCCAATTAGTGCGTAGGCGGAGAGCTTAGAAGTCTCTCGGACGTGTTTAAGCATTTTGATGGCAAGGTCAACATCGCTGTGAGAGAGTCGGTCTACAACGATAGTCGTCAGGTCCCGATCCCGACCCGGATTTTCAAAAGGATGCTCTAGTGCAACCTGCATCGCCTTTTCAGGGTCTGTGACGGCTAGCGAATAGACTATGTTCGCAACGAGGTCAGTTTGAGACATTTTCAAATTGGGAGCTGTTCGTACCCAATCGAGTGCGGCATCCACGTCAAAATATGCCCAATTCCGCAGTATCGCAGTGACCGCGTTATCGAACATGCTTTCATTGTTGAGCAGGTCAAGAACAGCTAGAGCTTTTCTTGGATCGGTCTTCGATATTGCGTCCAAGGCAACGTATTTGGCGAACGAATGAACAGACCTTGGCAAGAGGTCAAGCTTGCTCAGTAGGCTGTCGGGATTGACGGATGCCCACGAACGCGCGACAACTTCCTGTAGATGTTGACGCCTCGATGCCGAGCTGATCTGTGAAATTGTCCTCAAGACAGATTCTGGGTCATGAGCGGCCCATTCTTGCACGACGGTTGTCATCATGAAGAGACCTTGCTGAGTAGGAAAATTCGAAGCAAAGGCAAAAGCTTCGCTAGGATTGGATAGGGCTAGAGTGCGAAGAATCGGGGAAAGAAGATTCACTTGGTTCACTCCCTCACTTAGCAACACAGCTATCTCGGAAAGAACATCGACTCCCTCTGTCTCAATCCAAGTTTCAGCAACTTGCAGAAGTAAGCTGGTTTGCATAGAGTCTTCGATCCCATCGTTAAGAATTGTGCTGATTGCTCGACGCGGATCATCGAGCATTTGAATCACCCGTTCTTCAGCGAGAATTTCTTCCACGAAGGATTCGAGATCAAGCTGACTAGCGATCCGATCCCAAGAGTTAGTGTCAAGATCGCTTCTTCGACGAAGTATCGCTTTTACGGCTACTCGCAGCGTCGACCCCTTAAGTTGACTTGCGGCCTCGACTGACGAGGACAAATCAGCGCCGGACCATTGCTCAAAGACTGCTTGAATCAGCGGAGACTGCTGGTGAAGTGGAAAATTTATTGCTTGCTGCAAAGCCCGTCTCGGATTCAGTTCTGCATACCGTCGCAGTATGCTCGATTGCGTCATTTGACGAAGATTCCGAGACGCAATGGATTTTGAGCTTTGCAACAGGTCTATCAACTGGTTTTCATTGGATGAAGCCAATAGTGAATAAAGTGCAGCTGTGTTGGAGAATCCCTCCTTTTTGAAGGAAAAGTCCAGACTTTCTTGTGTCTTGTTTTCCTGCTCGGTCGTGTGATAAGTCGACTCCAAAACTGATCGTCGATTCCCATCTGTTTTGTTCACTACCGATGAGTCGCCGGTTGCACTAGTCCAATGCAAAGTCAAGCCAATTCCTACGGCAAAGACAACCCCGCAGGCGAAACCAATCACTAACAGTCTTCTTTTTGTGAACGCCGCGTTTCGGCCCGAATTCATCGGGTCCCCCCTATTCGTTAAAAGTTGTTAGCTGTCTTAATTGATCTAAAGCGTCTTCACTGAGAAACTCTTTCGCGATATCTACTTGCGCATCGGTGAGAGCACGCTGCCATGGATTAGATGCAATCAAGAAGTAAGCTCCTGTTGACTTCAATTCATTTGATGGCAAATGGGCGAGCGAGTTAAGCAAGTCCACAGGATTGTGTCTGGACCAGGCATTGACAATCGCATTTCGATACGCCTGTCTATCGGTACTTGGTAGTTTTTCTCCAAGCTCCAGTGCCCGAATAGAGTCGTTTTGCCTGACCAACGCAGCACCCACAGCTGAGAAGGATTGAAACTTAGTCTTGCCCGCCCGTACTCTGTCAAGCAATTGCAAGGCTTGCTCCACATCACTCCAAGCAATATAGCTCACAACGGTACTCTCCAACCCAATTTCATGGATTTTCATGGGCTCTTGTAGTGCGGTTTCAAACGCAAGCTGTGGATCTCGTGTTGCTAATGTACTCAAAACAGGGCTCAGCAAATCCTTTTTCATGTGCGAGACTTCGCTACTGTTTAGCACCCATTCGAGAGCTGCCCGCGCATCGAGTTTTGACCAGTTGGCTGCAATTTCGAAGGCGACAACCCTACGGCTCTTCGAGCTTTCCAGGTCTTTAAGAAGTTCGACTGCTTCCCTAGGGGCGGTCTTCGAGATTTCGGAGACTGCGGTCTCCTTTGCAAGAACTTGGTAGTTCTCCGGCACGAGATCCAATCCGCTAAGAATTGTGTGCGGATTTTGTTCGGCCCAACTCCGAACAACTGATTCGATGACATATCTCTTCTTTACACCCGGCAAAATTTGGTTGATCGCAGCCATAGCGCTCTCAGGATCATCGTTTGCCCAATATTGGGCGATGAGAGAAAGAAGAAAACTATTGTGGTCGTTATCCAGAGTCAGCGCAAAGTCGAATGCTGCTCTGGCATCGGGCTTTGCAATTCGATGAAGCACAGAACTCAAAACGGTAGACTGAGTTTCCCACGCATTCAAAGACGCTGAAATCTGATCCAGTGCAGTCAACCCATCCTGATCTATCCATGCATTGGCGATACGAATTAGTTCTCCGACTTGGGAAATGTCCGGGCGACTGTCAGAGGTTAGCCGGCTCCACATAGCTGCATAGTTCTGAACTCCATCTACGGATTGAGAGTCCATGAGACGGTCGCTAACTAATTGCTCGTTTCCTAGCCGCCTCCCAATCTGTATCAATTCAATCTCGGGCATGTCGTCCCGCGCGCCAAGTATCCCTCGTAGAGCTGCACTTCTGTCTGTGGTTGATAGCGTTAAAGCATGTGCAACGGCATCATCGATCGAAGAAGACCACTCAGCAAATATCGCAGCTACTATGAGTTCTTGCAAGTTGTTAGGAAGTTCTTTAGCTTTCTCAATTGCAAGAACGGGATTGAATGCGGTTAATCGCCGAAAAATGACTTGCTGTATATCTTGCCGACGACTAACACTGGCTATCTCGTGCGATTTGTCCAAAAGATCCACCACCTGCTTTTCGTTGGCTTTCGCAAGCATGGCATGAAGCTTGGCATTTCGTTCGAATGTGCTGGTAGTGCGAGCTAGCTCCAACAAGCTAACTGGGGGCACAGACTCATTTGAAGTCGCTGGGGAATTCGAATCTCTTGCTTTGGATATGGACGTCCCAGTCGTAGCAGAGTCTGGTGCATTTCGCCCAATTAGGTAGTGCCACCCCAATTCTTGCACTAGAGGAGTAACCCCAACCAGCAAAGCAATCACACAGATCCCTAGTCCAAGAAATGCAAGGGCTTGCAATTTCAAGGAAGGTCTCTCCTGTCTCCGGGACTTCGTCATTGAAACTCTAAGTGCATCGTATGCGTGGTATGAACTGACGATCAGATCGTGTCAACTCTACGAACTCGAATGAGAAGTCCTACGGTCAACTATACAGCAATTTTGAGAGGGAGTATGTGCTCTCTAACTGCCTGGAGAACTGGATTTCAATGTGGTTCGAAGGTATCGAAGCACTTGTGCTGACATGTTCTGTAGGATCCGGACCCGTAATTGGAATGATTTGACAAGTCAAACGACTTTGAGCCAACCTTGTAGCATTCCACAATCATCACAATTTCCGTACTGCAGGTTACAACCAGAATACTGGGTGAAAAGCTGGTCACGAGTATCATCTGATCGACTACCGTTTCCCATTTCCGTGCGAGCTTCGGCTGTGTTCTCGCTCGTGCCAAACAAAATCGTTGAGCGGTTGAGTCCAATTGTCATGCTGAGTGAATCGGTTGAATGAGAGATCAACACAAAGGGAACTGCGAACTAGATGAGCTACGCGTAAGCGGCACATGCAATGTTGGTTGGTGCTCGAATACTCCCATCAATGAAACAATGGATAGTGAAGGAATACCAAGCCTGCAACGAGTCGGATTTGCAGCACTGGACCCCAACGCACCTCCTCATCGTTCGGTGGACAATCCCGAAGTTGAAACGCTTCGTCAATTCCTCAAAGAAAACAATGGCATAGCGGGACTGGAGATTTGCCAACCTCACGAACTTGATCGAATTGCACGAATCTTCTACCGCGATGGATTTGTGGTCGTCGACAATCTCTTAGATTCCATCCAATTGTCGACCTGGCGCGAGGGATGTTCTGCGGTACTGAGAGACATACTCGTTCATAAGGGTCACGAGGGTAGAAAGTACATTACGGAGACAAATCGATTGCCTCATCGCTATAGCTACGGTACCGCTTCAGCGTCACGCCAGCAGCTACACAGATGGGAGTGGGCGTCAATGGTAGACCTACCGACAACGACTCCAATTCTCAAGAAACTCTTTGGATCGGCGGACTACTACGTTTGGGGTTCCGGAGGCGATCTGTGCCTTCCGGGTGCCGTGGAATACCAAGCCTTGCATTCGGATCTACAGGAAAATTTCCAAATCTCGGATGCACGCCTTGCACAGGCGCAAAAAACTGGAATCGATACCGGCGACATCGATGAAGTTGAAGGCCTCGATCCCAGACTGCACCAATTAATCGTTCAACGGACTCCTCCCATGATCACTATCAACTTTCTGATGAGCGATCTAACTTGGGAAAACGGACCGATTCGACAGATACCGGGGACGCACCTGTCGGCTGGCAAGATTCCCAGTCAGTCCGAAGAACCGCAATGGATGCGTACATCCACTCTGGTCGGAGCGAAGGCTGGAGCGGGCATGTTTCGCGACAATCGTGGTTGGCACGGTGCAACACCGAATTTAAGCCTCGAAGTGCGTGCGCTGCCTGATGTCGAATACAGCGCTCCGTGGGCGTCAAAACGTGGAGTTCACCGATCGATGCCTGACGAAATCTGGCAATCACTGAGTGAACACGGTCAAACTATCACTCAATGGACCAGAGAAGAGTCCGATGTGTGGCCGGCCGGTGCGGGCGTCATGCATCCAATCGAATCGGTTCGCCGCAAAGCCAAAGACATCGCAATCGAATCGATTGTCTCGAAGCCGTCGTAGCCCAAACGAGGTAACTCTTGGTGAAACTACATCGGATGGATCGAATCAAACAGCCAGCTCCCCATTGGTCACTACGGTGTACAACCCTATCCATAAAAATCCTGTTTTGTACGGCACTCTGGTGGTCTCAATTGGCAAGCACTCAGGTCACAGACGACTATCTGGATACCTCGACTCGCGAAGCGGTGGAGGAACTGAAACGAGCGATTGATCTATCTCCGACGAGTCGAGAAAACGCTCGAGACCGGGCTCGACTCATGTGGCAATGGGTGAACGCGTATTCGCTTCAAGGCGACTACGTACCGGTAAATCTAACGCAGGTTGTCTCCACTCTACTGAGTTATCCACTTCCACAAGGAACTCAGAGATTTGAAGAACTGGATGGGTACGTACGAGAACTGGCATTGAGAGAATCAAATCCTAGCGCCTTAGGGACCTTGAAGGCTAGTGGCGGCCCCTTCGCAGCCGGCAGTTTGTCCACTCTGACGCAGACCTATACGGTGGGAACGAAACCAATCCAGATAGGTGGCGGATTTTTCATAGCCAAGCACTTTCTGGCGAACCATGGCCGGTTTCAGGTTCGCAATCCACAAGGAGAGAATTTCGTCTCTATAGCGTCTTCCAATCCCGAGGTGTCTTTTGTCTTCGACGTTGTGAACATGCGGGGAATGCACGGAGGTTTTCGTCGTGCTGCTCCGAGTCTGTTTGCAAGGGTTGTCAACGCCCGACTCGAACCGGGAGATGTCGTGACTATCACCTATGGAGACACTTCGAAGGGAGGTAAAGGGATGCGAATGCCGACCACGTCGAGCGACAAGATGCCTTTTCCTGTTTATGTCGCTCTAAATAGTGATCGGCACTTCCTTTCGCTACCGATTCAGGAATTCGTCATTCGCGGCGGCTCAATCGACGGTGTGCACGGTTTTGTGCCTTCAATTGTGCAAGCGGGGGACGCAGTTGACATCTCGGTTCGCGCCCAGGATCGCTACTTCAATCGAGCGTCCGGAGAATTGCCTGAGTGGCACGTGTCCTTGGGAGATCTGGAAATTGCACGAATCCCTCGAGGTTCCAAAGCAATCACGGTGATTGAAAATGTCTCCTTCGAAAAACCAGGCGTATATAGGCTTTCAATCCGGTCAGCCGATGGTTCAATTTCGGGTACTAGCAATCCAGTACTTGTTGAAACCACTCCAAAGCGATTCATCTACTGGGGAGACACCCATGGACATTCCGGATTCGCCGAGGGAATTGGAACGCCTGATCGTCTCATGACTTGGGCGCGAGACGATGCTCGACTCGATTTCGTGACACATTCGGAGCATGACATATGGATGGACGACTTCGAGTGGAAATACCTCAAGGAAAAGGTTGAGGAATATTCCGAGGAAGGAGAGTTCATTGCGTTCCTAGGCTATGAGTGGACGGTCCGAAAGTGGCAGGGAGGACATCACAACGTGCTATTTCGAACATCCAAGGGACGAAAGCGAATTCCCGCTCAAACTCACGGCACTCTCTCCAAACTGTACCAGGGGCTCCGGGAAGCACACGATCCCAAAGATGTTGTGGTGATTCCGCACGCGCACCAACCGGCTGACTATCGCCACAGCGATCCGGAATTGGAACCGTTGGTCGAAATCATGTCGCTTCATGGAACTTTTGAATGGTTTGCGCGCATGTACTTGCAGCACGGCCACCAGGTCGGATTCATTGCGGCAAGCGACGACCACTTGTCTCAACCCGGATGGAGTGCCCCTCAAGGGGGATGGCTGACACAGCGCTTCGGGCTAGGCGCGCTACGAGCAGAAGATAAATCTCGCGATTCATTGTTTGATGCCATGCGAAACCTAAGTACTTATGCAACATCCGGAGATCGCATCATTCTGGACTTTGAGATAAATGGCGCACAAATGGGCCAGCGAATCAGGTTCGCTGAGACGCGCGAAGTTCGAGGACGAGTGATCGGAACTGCTCCCATTCGGGACATCAGCGTTGTAAAGAACGCCGAAGTCGTTTGGTCGCGAGACCATTTGCTTGATTCAAGCGAGGGTCGATCCAGCGAAGAAACGTATCACTTGGTGTTTTGGTCCGATTCGGTACCGTTCCATCCACTCGACAATCCTCGAGGTCACAGAGTTTGGCAAGGCAAACTGAGTATTGAAGGTGCCACAATGGCGAGTTTGGGCAACGCGACGGATCAAGCTCTTAGACAAATTACCGATACCCAAGCGGAATTTCGCGTCGTAACAAGAGGATCAACTGGTTCATTCTTCATAGAGTTGGAGAACATTACAGAAGACACCACAATTACCGTTCACCTAACCGAATCGACGGAAACTGGCAGCATTGCGTCGTTTCGAGCCAATGCAAGTATTCCTGCGAGGAGGGCAACTTTTGAGTTGTCCGCGATGAAGGACGGATTGGCTATCGAACGCGTACCGGTGGACTCTTATGACGACCACATTTCGCTACGAAGGATTCGTCAGGACGGAATTCAAGACGTGAGTTTTGAGTTCACGGACACAGGAGCGATTCAAGGCGACTACTATTACGTCCGCGTGCGTCAAGCAAATGATGCGATCGCTTGGTCGAGTCCCATTTGGATTGGCGGCTATCCAAAACAATAAAAGAGGTGCAATCTCCATGGCATTTGAAATCCACCCAAAATTGCTTGCGGACTGCGTGTATATCGGCGAGTTGTATTTGTGCGAAGTTCTACTGATGAATGATCGTCGCTTCCCGTGGATTATCTTGGTGCCCAAAGCAGAAGGATTGCGCGACTTTCACGACCTCCCACTGGACCAGAGAGACGACCTCTACGATGAGATCGAAGCTGTTTCAAAGACCCTTCAAATGTATTGCGATGCACACAAGCTAAACGTAGCCGCACTAGGCAATCAGGTTCCTCAACTTCACATACACGTGATTGGTCGCAGAACCGACGATGCCGCTTGGCCTGGACCTGTCTGGGGTTCTGGAGAGTCTGAGCCATACGGAGTCGATGAGCTTGATTCTTTTTGCGATGAACTCCGATCCGCTCTTGCTATTGGCGATGAGGAGAACTAGCTAGGCAAGAACCTCTGCGCTCTACCTATTCTTCTTCGGTAATATCCTCGACTGTAATCACAGCTTCGCCGTCTTCGAACGACTGCTCACCGTCTTCCTCATTCTCCTCGTTTGGCAACAAATCCTCCAAGTCTTTCAGGATCTCCGATCCTATGTAGGAAGCCAAACCGTAATGTCCTACTTCTCGATCTGAGTGAACGACCCAGTCTTCAGATTCCTCTACGTAGAAAACGGTCAGCGTGTACGACCCTTCGTCATCTCTGATTACAACCCGTCCACTCGGATCTGTCTCCGACAGATCAGCCTCGCTCAATTCGAAGACGCTCAGGTCCTCGAATCGCTCGACGTAGTCTCGGACCTCAGACTGGTCCAATTCAGTGCCATCTACGACTGACCACACTCCTTCGTCCTTGGTTAGCACAAACGCATCAACTCTCTCCAGACTACTAATAGAACCTTCAGGTCGAAGCAACGACTTGTCGAGCCACGAGTTCAGAGTCGTACCTGCTTCGTGGCTCGCGAACTCAATCGAATAAACAGGACCACCATCGACTGAGCGTGCATGGATCTTTCGAAAGCTTGGCGAAGTACCGAGGTACACATCAGCGACTGCATCGTTTCCTGCAAGTACGGAAATCTGCTTTTGGAAGGAGTCTTTCGTTACCTCGAATCTTTTTGCAGTGCTTTCGCTGGTCGCAACCGGCCAATCAACAGCCGTTTGTGACAGTCGGTCTAGGACTCGTTCAACCTTGCGGGTGTCGGCAGGATTGCCATCAGGCAATCTCCATTGCTCGTCCTCAAGCGTGAGACTGATGGACTCTTCTGAACTGGATACCGTCAAGCCATCCACAGTATCAATTTCAAACTGGATAAACGGTTCGGGATCTTTAGGACCTTGTAAACCAAAGAGCCAGATCGCAAGGACAACGACAATCTGTACAGCGACAAGGGCCATTAATAGGTACTGTTTCATGTTTATGCTCCAAACCATCTTGAGTGATCCGCTCTTCGCCGCCTGCGCATCAAAACATTGATTCCAAACACAATAGCTAGACCGATCAATGCAGCGGCATAGTTGCCATATTCGAAAACACTAGTTTGCGTCTCATCAAGCGGTGGAAGCGTTCGATTGAAGTGACTTCGACTGCGAATCGATAGCAGAGAGGCATCTTCCATTGCCACATCTATAAGGTTGGCAAGAAACTGATAGGAATTCACGTAAAGCTCCCCACGTGCAGAACTGATCATGCGGACGGATTGATCCGATACGAACTCCGAGGATCCAACAACGAACAACCTTGCCGACTCTGGAGAACGATCAATCACGCTGGCTACGACACCCAGTGTGTCTTCTTCCTCTTCAGATTCCCCGTCTGGCGATTCGGCATCATTCTCGTCTGAGCCGAGATCTTCTGCTTGAATTTCGGACTCGTCAGCAGTTTGACCGGAATCTGAGGACAATGGATCTAAATCCTCACCGACATCCGGCACATTGTCTATCTCTGAGTCCCCCGTAGGTTTGGTCTCGCCTTCCTCCAATGATTCTTGTGACTCTTCAGATTCTTCTACAGAATCCAATTCCGGAATTTCGATGCTCTCCTGCTCTTTGAGTTCCTCTGCTCGTTCTCTTGCTTCTACCAATGCTGGCGACTCTTCAAAGTAGCTGTCAAACTTGCCCTTGAGGGATAGCGCTAACAGTCTCGATTCGACGTCTCCGCTGGGGAAATAGGGGGAAGTGGACCCCTCTGTTATCTTCGGCATGACATCCGGCGAGGATTCCACCCAACTGTTGTCCGAGCTTCTCAACAATTCAACGACTTCCCTATTTTCATTCGCTTCCGTGTCCACTGACAAAGGTGATCCCCACGTGTAGGTAATTTGATCCAGATCTCTTACTGCAACACTTGAACCGACAAAACCTTCATTTCGAACATCCACGAAAAACGGATAGTCCATCATCCTAAGCTCTTGAAACACAAACCCGCCCACTTCTCGGTTTACGGGTATCGGGAATGCTGAATTTCGAGGATCAAGAACCATGCTTTGATCAATCGTGACTCCGTGATGAGCTAGCCAGTCTTCGAGACCTAAATGATTTGGCATCACTTCAAGCATTTGGGACATCAGCATGGTCTTGTATGCGCCTGCAGCAATTACAACCGTGCCCCCCTTCATGAGGAATTGATCCATTTCGAATACTTGTGCGTCGCTCAGTGATGCGGGTGCAACAACTAGAAGAACATCCACATAGTTTGGTATGGGCAATCGAAGCGTAGTAGTTTCGACATCGTAGTCTGCGGTCAAATAGCCTCGAAGTTCGGAGTACTCGCTGCCCGACGATGGTTGACCCATGTACTGAGGCGGGGGCTGAGAAGGGGAATAGAGTGCTACAGAAGTCAGTAGTCCAGTTGCAAATCGCTTGAGTCCCTCTTCAAGAATTCGAGCAAATCCCTCTTTGTCCCTGGAGTCTGGAATTCCCATGCTCACGACCGTTTGTCCGTCTGACAACGTGAGATAGAAATAAAACCTATTGGTATCAAAGAGGCTTGCGGCCATGGGCTGAAATCCGAAATTCGTCGCAATTTCTTCGGCTATTGCTCCTCCGTCGGCTTCCGGATCGACAAATGTCCACCCGAACTTTCCGTCGGAAGACATCTCAAGCTCATCCAGAGCATCAGCTAGAGGTACGCGTAATTCCTCGAGTTGCTCCGGCAGTTTTTCAGCCGCCGAAATGTAGCCGGTGAAGTTAACCTCGGCTGTCACATACTCGAATATCGATCCCCCACCCTGAAATCCTGCAAGAACCTTCTTGATAGCACGGGTGATGTCGTACTCGGGATTCCGGAGTTGCACCGACAACTCAGACTCCGTAGTTGCCTTGACCTCAATCAAGTCTCGCCAACTGAGCACCTCATACTCATCTCCATAGCGAATGAGAATGTCGAAGTAAGAATTCACCAAGCTGGTCTGATATCGATCCGCAACCTGAAAGGTTTGGGGACGAATTCCGTACTTGGTATTGGCTTCGTCCTCTTTTTCCGCATCGGCAGCCGGATCGACGAACTCGACCCGGACACGATTGCCGCCAATGATTGCGTACTCCTTTACGAGATCTCGGATTTGAGGAACCAGCGGAGCCAAAAGGGGATGGGTCTTTGTGCTGAAGTAACCACGAATGAGTAATGGTTCGCGTAGCTGATCAAGCTGTTGCTTAGTCACCGATGCAATCGAGTACTGGGCTCCTTTCGTAACATCAAGTCGCAACCAGGTGGTGCTACTGATCCAAAGGTTGGCAATGATCAAGTTGGCCACGACAAGCCCACAAATCATTGCGATCTTTCGATGGTTTGCAGCGCTTGCGTCTTGAGCCCAGCCCAATGAGCGAAGTGCGAAGACGTTTAGCACAAGGAACGCAGCGGTGATAGAGACATAGAAGTAAAGGTCTGACAAGTCCAAGATTCCTCGGGATATCGACTCGAACCTCGACCCAGAGCCCATTTCTCTCAGCAGCTCCCCAATGTTGTTGCTTACAAGACCGGTAACAAAGTCGCTTCCGATCATGTAGAACACTGCACAAACAAATACGGAGACGATTAGCGAAACAATTTGGTTTTCGCTGCGTGCACTAACAAATAATCCGATGCTTATGTAGGCTGCACCAAGCAGCAATGCAGCTGCATAGGCTGCAACTACGGGACCCCAATCCAAGTTGGCTACGACACTTACGGATATCGGAAGTGGAAATGTAAGGATCAACGCGATTCCGAGCAAAGCCATACAGGCAAGAAACTTGCCCACGACCAACTCCCAAGATGTTGCAGGCAGAGTGGACAAAAACTCAATGGTGCCCGTGCGACGTTCATCGCTCCAAATTCGCATTGTGAGGGCACTTGCCAGGAATATAAGAAGGACCGGTAGCCATTCAAACATCGGCCGCACGTCAGCTATATTGCGTGCAAAAAATGCCTCTCCCCAGAAGAAAACAAAAAGCGTTACTCCCAAGTACGCAGCAAGAAACAGGTAACCAATCGGCGATGCGAAAAAAAGGCGAAGTTCCTTCCGCGCTACCTCCATCAAACACTCAATTCGCATTTCTATCTCCCGCACTTACAGCCCTGAAGAGCGCTTCGAGGTCTCGTTTTTCCGGCTCGATGCTGCCTACTGAAATGTCGTCCGACACCAGCTTTCGAACCACACTGGGAATATCACTCTTGGCATCCACTTGATTTGGAGTAATCAGGTAACGTCCGTTCAACTCTTTGACTGAAGCCTGACTTTGAAGCGAGGTTCGAACCTTATCGATGGGGGAGTCGGTGGTCAACCAGCATCGATTCCCTTCCTTGAGATTGTCGAGCGTCTCGTCAACGGCAATAACACCGTCACGCATGATTAGTACTCGACTGCAAATCGCTTCCACTTCTTGCATGATGTGCGTCGACAACACTACAGTTGCATTTTTGGACAGCTTCTTAATCAAATCCCGCATATGTTGCGTTTGAGAAGGATCGAGTCCGGTTGTTGGCTCATCGAGAATCAGTGTTCCGGGGTTGTGCAGAATCGCTTGAGCTACACCCACCCGTTGCTGATAACCTCTAGACAGAGTGCCGATTGTGTCCAAGGCGCGGCCACGAAGATCCGTGCTAGTTATCGCGTCTTCTACACACTCTCGTCTTGATTCTTTCGGCACATTGCGTACGGTTGCCGCAAACCAAAGATAGTCGACCACTGACAATTCGGAATATAACGGTCGGCTTTCCGGAAGATAACCCAAGAACTCTCTGGCTTCAGTCGGGGATTCCTGAACGTCGATTCCATCCACAAAAGCCTTTCCGGAACTGGGTTCGATGTAGCCCGTGAGCAATTTCATAACTGTCGTCTTGCCTGCTCCGTTATGACCAAGCAACCCGACAATTTCGCCTGAAGCAATTTCGAATGAAACGTTATCGACGGCGGTTATGTCTCCAAATCGCCGCGTCAAGTGTTCGGTGCGTAACACTTGCAATGCCTCCTAGTGTCAATTCGAGGGGGTTGGTGTATAGATTACCCATGAAGCCCTAAGGGTTTCAAGAGTTGTTAGGAAATTCTCAGTTCCAACCGCTGTTACAGATGAACGTAGATTCTTTGGATATCCCATTTGTGCATCTAGTTCCTTGCTTGTCGTTGGAGAATCTCAAGTTTCGATTCAAACGACGTACTGTTCAAACGAAATTGCATACCATGCTGAACCGACGAATTCACTCTTGACGGATAGTGAAAATTGTGCTGAACCGACACCTACTCAACATGAACGACGGCCTTCGATTGCTTCAAACGCCAGCCCTAGTTGTCGATCTGTCCAGACTAAATGCGAATCTTGATCGTATGCAATCACTTTGTGATCGTCATCAGCACACCCTTCGTCCACACTCGAAAACTCACAAATGCGTTGCAATCGCAAGACTGCAAGTTGACCGCGGAGCCGTGGGCATTTGCTGTGCAAAGCTTGGTGAGGCTGAGGCCATGTCTCGCGGCGGCTTGGAGAATATTCTTGTTACGTCACCAGTTGTGACAGACGAGGGAATACGCCGGGCCATTTCGCTTCATCGAACGACGAGAGAACTAATCTTAACGGTGGATAGCAGTATCGTTGCAAAACGAACGAACGAGTTGGCGGAAGCAGCACAAACGAAAGTCGATGTCATCATGGATATAGATCCAGGGATGCACCGCACGGGAATTCAGTTGGGGACCGAGGGCTTGAATTTGGCGAAATCTCTAGTTCAGGACTGTCACTATCTAAAGTTTCGTGGCATTCAGTTCTATTCTGGTGACCTCATGCACGTAAGGAGTTACACGGAGAGGCGCGAACGTTACTCAGAACGAAATGCTCAATTGAAGAGATTTCTTCACGACTTACGTGAGAGCGGTGTCGAGTGTGAAATTGTCACAGGCGGCGGAACAGGAAGCTACGAGATTGATCTCGAGCTCAATGTAATGACCGAGCTTCAGGCAGGATCCTACGCATTCATGGATCGTCAATACTTGGAGATTGAATCTCGCTCTGGAATTGAGCTCGAGTTTGATCCTTCCCTTTTCGTCTTCACGACGGTAATTTCGTCAAACCATACCCACATGGCAACCACAGATGCTGGCCTGAAGTCTTTCGCGACAGACGACAAAACACCGCTCATCGTCGATGGAGCTCCAGATGAATGTCACTATGCTTTCATGGGAGACGAGCACGGAGCAGTTCACTGGAAGTCGGATGACTATCAGCTCAACGTTGGCAGTATGATTTCTACCGTAGTTCCACACTGCGACCCGACAATCAATTTGTACAACGAAATCCATGTTGTAGCGGGGAACAAGCTCGTAGATATCTGGCCAATCGGGGCCAGAGGATGTTCTCAGTAACTTTGCGCAACCAATCCCAATGTTGCGGCTGCAGGTACACTGTGAGTAACATTGCCCTCCCTTGATGTCAACTCCAATTTCCGTCAATGTATGAACAATCACAATTGCCTATTCGAGAGGATCTTCGAACAGCACATGAGACTGTATGGAGAAAAATAGCCACAACCGGTTCCTACTGGTCCGGTGAGAATAGAGTCGCTTTTATTCGGGAAGCACGTAGTGCGTTGACATGCAAATTGTGCGCATCGCGAAAAATTTCGATTTCCCCCAATGTAGTCGATGGAGAACACGATTCGGCAACATCTCTAGACCCAATGGTAATCGACTTGATTCATAGGATTCGAACGGATCCCGGGCGTTATACCAAGACTGTCTTCGATCGCTTCGTTTCGACCTATTCGATACAGGAATACATCGAACTGGTTAGTGTGGTTGCTAGCAGTGTGGTTGTCGACACCATGCATTGCGCGCTTGGGCTGACTCCACCTGACCCTTCTGATCCAGACACTCAGAAACCCAATGGATATGAACCGGCAAAAATTGAAGATGGCGGAGCATGGGTTCCGCTCGCGAGACACGATCAATCTCGTTCTGATTTGGGTTTTCGACGGGTACCCAACATTCTTCGTGCGATGGGGGCAGTTCCTTCAGCCGTCTCGCTTTTCTTCAGTTGTTTCAAGAATCACTACTCGATGATGGGCGTCCCGCTAGACCTTAGACAGTCTCAGACTGAGTTCATAGCTGCGAGAGTCTCAGCACTAAACCAATGCTTCTACTGAACGAGTTCGCATGCGTTAATGCTCCGTGTGAGCAGCCAGTCCGAAGGTTTTGACGCGAACCTCAAAGCAATTACTGAGGAAGACGTGGATGCGGGAGTTCCTTTTTCCAGCCTCTTAAGACAGCTGACAGAGGCGACAATCGAGATGCGATGGGGTGACCTAGCCACATTCCGTCAGGAAGCAATTGAAACGATTGGCAGGCAATCCACTGTTGACGCCTTGGCGGTCGCAAGTGGATTCAACGGAATTGTTCGAGTAGCTGATGCAACCGGAATACCTATCGATAGTTACGAAGATGATGTGGGGAAAAAGCTTCGATCTTCGATCGGAATCGATGACTTTCACTATAGCTCCAAGTCTTCGCGATACGGCTAAACCAAAACGCCGTGAGGTACCGCGAAGCTAATTGACCAGAGTGCGTAAGTGCTCAACCAGCTGTGGATCTTGTGCTATTCGTTCGATGTGCTCCCAGTTCTGTGCATTTGGCCGAACACCTAACTTCAATAGGTGACGCAGGCTCCTCGGTCTCCACACATGAATCGCATAGCCCAACGCACTTACATGATCTTGACCTTTCAACCGAGACGGATCGTTTTCTATTAGTTCAGAAATGAGTGGGAGGTCTTCGAGCACGATTGCGGACTCCAAAGAATCTTTGGCTCCGTGTGCGATTAGTCCTTCGATTATTTTCGGATCGCATTCCTGAGACAGCATGTGTAGACATGCCGTGGCCAGAGGCGTCTGCCCATCTTTGTCCGAGAGATTCGGATCCGCTCCCATATCCAGTAACAAGCGAACAGTCTTCAAATGGTTGTTATGGGCAGCATGAAACAGAGGCGTTCGTTTCCCGCTGTCAAATTCATTCACGTTTATCTGCTTTCGATCATCCATATCGCGAATTGCTTGATGGTCGCCAACCGTTGCGAGGATGTGCAGGCTTGTTGTCGCTCCACAAGACAAGAGCAGCTTGACTAATTCTGTAGCTGGCTTCGGCTTCCAAGGTCCCGCGTGAGCGGCGAGATGAATCGGCGCTTCAAAGTCCTTGTTGAGCAAGTTCACGTCCGCTCCTTTCTCGCACAACAAAGAAGCAAGTTCTAGATTTCCTCGGACGGCCGCGTTGTGCAGAGCCGAATTACCGTGCTCATCGACCGATCGAACAAGAGCGGAACTATTGTCTAGCAGACTGAAGGCTCTTTCGTTGAACTCCAAAAGCGCGCACGTGAACAAACTAGGGCAACCACCCGCATCGACAATCGTTTCAGCAATGTCTTTGTAGCGATTTGTTCGACCAGAGAAACCGTACATTCCGATACGCTGGAGAACGTAGTCGACTGACTCTTGAGGCTGAGCAGTCCAATCTGACACTTTTGACACTACATCTAGAAGCTGGTCGTAGTCTTCGGCAATTAGAGCCTGATCAACAGATTCGGTTAGCCCGGGCGACATGAGAAAGAACTCGTGACTACGGTCTGATCTCGTAGTAGGAGTTGGTTGCATTCTCGTATTCGAGCTTGCGAAACTGGGTAAATCCCGCCTCGGCGGTCATTTCCCGCGCAACCTGTTCATTGAATCCCAATGTGCCCAGCCCAGCACCGTTCTTCTCCGACATCGCAGAGGACATGCATACCAACATAGAAAATCCATACATCAAAAAAGCACTGGGATTGTCATTTAGGTTTTCTTCAAAGGTCGGAAACGACCTGATGTCCGAGCATAGCCACGTTCCTTTTGGGCTTATTGCTTTTCGTATAGCCGAGAGCATTTGGTTGGGAAATGGCACATCGTGAACGACATCGAAAGTGCAAACTAAATCGAAGGACTCATCGTCTGGCAAAGGGTTCTTGTTCACGTCGACGATTTCGACGTTTTTGAGATTGGCTCCTCGTAAGTTTTCATGCGCTCTGTTCAAAGCGTGCCTCGAAATTTCATAGCCGAAGAACTGTGAATTTGGATATTCACCAGCCATATGTATTAGTGCAACGCCAGCTCCACATCCAACATCAGCCACCCTAATTCCACGGTCGAGACTCTCACACATGCCGTCCAACTCCGGCAGAATTGTTGAAGTCAAGAGATAGCGCGGTACGTAGTTGTTTAGGTTTTCTATCCCGGTGGCACATGCCGGACCATGGTCGTCATAACTCATTCCCATTCCAGTACGAAAGGCATTGGGAAGGTGTTTTACAGCATCTTGAAGCACGTTATAGACTGCAAATCCCGAAGCAAAGTAGTAGGGGCTGTCCTTGTCGCACAACACCAGCTGAGCTTCTGCAGAGATGGAAAACTTATCGCTCGTCGGTTCGTATTCGAGCTGTCGAGCACATGCTTGGTGCCTGAGCCACTCGCGCAACCACCTTTCGTGCAGACCGGTGGTTTTTGCTAATTCCTCGCTTGTGGATGGTCCAGCGTCGCTAAGCGCTTCATAGAGACCAAGCTGATCTCCCACGTACGCTAGACTGCAATTCATCGCAGCAGCAATGGATTGCGAAACTTGATACGCGAAAGCTTCCACTTTTCTTCGATTTACGGACATTTTTCTTTTCCCCGAACGGAGTGCTCGTTGCCGAACTCCAACTTATGTCCCCTTCAGTGCCGGCAACTCGATTGAACCCCAATGTCGTCTTGTCCCGAGGGGAATCTCTAGTCGTAACCGATCAGAATCAAACGGTCATCAAGTTCGTTCTTGTTGTCGGGAGTCTTCGGAACTCATTCAGTGGTTCTCGAGTATCGCTACTTAGCGACCATCCTCACTGAAGAAAGTGCGCATGCCTGTTGGAAATCTGTGCGGTGCCGTCCGGGCTCCAGATACTGGTGTCGAACCATGTTCAAATCGCATCAATACATAATTCTTGGAAAACAAACGAACACGAACACTTGAAAGTGCAGTGCTAACGCGAGAAAACGTACCGAAGACTTACCTCACACCGTCCACTCTATTGGCGATGTCGTCGAGAAATAAGCCACGGAATAAGCAGGCTAACAAAGTATGCTCGTAGATTGGGAATATTGTGAAACTTAACGAATCATGTTCAGAGCTCGATAACAAATTGCTTGGTCCGACTCTCGACATTCTTTAGGTCATGGCAACCATAGCCCGAGCCTCCCTTGTTTGAAAGCTCACAATTTAAGTTGAAATCCTGCAACTGTGTAACTGTCGTCAAGCTGATTACCATTCACCGGATGCACCACCACCGCCGAAATCTCCACCGCCACCAATAAATATGAGCGAGTAATCTCCCGAATCAATTATCTGACCATCTCTACCCTCACATGTCCATTGTGGGGGATTGGGTGAACGAAACTTTCCTCCCTTGGCTGAACATTCAGTTTTGTTCTTGTTAATCTCATCCTTAAATTTCTTCCACTTTTTTCCATCTTCCTTGTGTATTTCGTACATTTTCCAGATCCACCGAATAAGTCTATACAAACGCCACACTAAAGACACAATTGACATCACTGTCATGAGGGGTATAGCGTACCGAATTGTTTCTTGGGTCTGACCAAATATATGAGGAATAACATGCTCAGCATAAGTGGAATCAACATCACTGTGATTCAGCTGTGATCCGACACTTTCAGTAGGCTGAAGTTGTGTGTTATAGTGAGCTTCCGAGTGGGTGCTCGCGTACACGGATTTCGATCCCACGGGGGCGACGAGGAACGCGAGAGCAAAACCGAGTAAACACCACTTTACTATGTTCATTGAAACCTCTGAGGCAATTTCCTGATTGCGATCAGGTAGTCTTGCGAAGAGTGAGTATACACTCTATTTTTGTTCATCATCAATAATGGATCATTTGTAGATGGTATGGATGTCTTCCAGTTTGCTACGTTAACAGGTAGCTGGTATTTAAAAGATGGAAGACATCCTTAAAATCAATGATATATCGATTGGGCTCAACCTGGCGTAATGCTAGTTTCACATGTTCTTCGAGGGCGTGAACCGACACTGCGTCGAGCGTAAGCAGCTCAGACCTAGTCAGTTTCATATCTATTCCGGGGAACTGTCGCCCAGCAAGGTGACGATGGAAACCTATTCGGAATCGAACTGGTGGTGCCGGGAGCTCCGGAACTTGGCCACAACGCACTTTGGATTCTGGCCGCGAAAGTCACGACTCAGGTGAGAGGCCGGAAGAACGACAACTTGGACGTGGCTATTCAGGATTGTGATCCAAGTCCCGAATTGTCAGAGCCGAATGCTCGTATATACAGCACAGTGATCGGGATGTTCACCTACCCTCGGACCTTCTCTTGTACTTCCTTCCACAACAAGGTCTTGAGCCTCTTCATTCGCCGCTATGTGATCAATCAACCGCGGATACCTAGGGTCACATTTCGCCTCAATACCACCAGTTAAGAGATGTAGCGGATTCTCTCCAGCACTCAAGTTCTTCCAAGCCCAATCGTCAGGGATGTCCATGTTGCGATTGAAGTCACCGAGAATCGCAAATGCTACTTCTTCCTCTTGCCTCGCATCGCGCCACTGAACTAGCTCTCTAATCTGAGATCGCAATTGGTCGCATGTACGCGTTTTGGTCTCGTCTTCATCCTGTGGTGGTCCCCAGCAACCGGTCCTGAGATGTACCGACAAAAGTCTTAGCTTCTGTCCTTCAAGAATGGTAATGTCGGTACCCCACCGCTGAAACTCGTCGCCGAGACCCAATTCTTTGTAATCTGGATTTCGTTGGTAGGAAATTCCCCGGCGTATTGCGAATCCCGTGGCTAGATGCTGGAGGTACTGGTTTGGCAATCCCCAACATTCACGGGTCGCCTTCATTGGAGGTCGTTTCGAAATTTCAACGTTCCATTCATCCTCAGGGAAAACCCTTCTTGTTGCTTCAATGTCCTTGACTTCCTGAATGGCAACGATGTCGAATTCCAATTCATCTATCGAATTCTTGATGATGTCGTAGTCGTTTTGAGTACGGATGACGCAGCCTTCCCTCTCATCGGCGTTTAGGTGTTCAAGATTCCAGGCTGCAATTCGCAATTCGGCAGCAAACAAACTGGATGGAAAGACCAATATTGACAGTATTCCCACCAAAGGATGCTTCATTTCTAGGCCTCCGAATTTTTTAGCGAAATCATAGACTGAGATTGCTTCAGCACTGTCAACAAATAGTGTTTTCGAGAGCTTCTAATTGGAATCGTTGACATTTGAATCCCCCAGCAACCATTGCACGGCATCGGCATAAACGAATGAGCCATCCGTTTCACTGGAGACCTCAACGGATACGGTTCCGGCAGCCATTTCAAAAGATCCAATTTCATTCCATCCCATTGTGCCAACGGATGCGTCAAAGGAGACTGCCTCCTCTGCTCCGCCTTGCAATATGCGAATTTTGTATGTGCCCTGTCTACCCAACGGCTGAGCCCTGGAGAGCGCAGTGCTTGCATATCCCATGTACATATTCTCGTGGCTCTCTGCCAACCTTGGATCGACTGGAAGATGGTATTGAAGATTCCACGTGCCGGAATCATCCAGTTCCGCATCAAATCGAGCCCATGTTGCGTCTTCCGAGCCGATTCCAACAGCAGAGGTACGACGATAGTGTCCGTGTGCACCAGAAAAGTTAGTACGTGACCAAGTTCGCGGATCTTCTGAGAAGACGTTGTACTTGGGTAGCCCCTCATCCTCGTCAAATTGAAATCTCGATCCACCACCGAAGAGAAGCCCAAACCGAAATTTCCTCGATGCTGTCGAATTTTTGGCAACATTGAAGGCTAAATCCAAGTCGTCAACGACGACACGATGGGATTGCTCTTGATCGCTCTGATCGAGGGCTAGCTGTGCTGAATTCTCACCCGCCAACGAACCATTTCTAACGGGTCTTGGTAGTTTTACATCCCATTGGTGCCTGTTGTAGGAGAGAAACGGTTGTATTTGTAGGTATTCAGGTTCGGTTTGGGATGTGAGCGTGACACGAGCCTTGGAGTGTGCGTCCACAAACACGGTCTCCGATATGTTCGTAGGAAACATGGTCCAATACGGTGGCTGGCTCCAAGCTTGCTGCAGCCTTACAGTGACAATTCCAGGTATGGGTTCGTCGTTGCGCACCAAAACAGTAATGACATACTCGCGAGCTCCTTCTTGGTCAATTCCCTCCACTACCTCCAAGTCGTCGATGATGAATCCCGGCAACCCCGATTGGGTAATCCAAGTTTCAATACAGTGGAGAAGTGGCAAATCCAGTTCATCTGCAAGCTGACTTACATCTTCAAGGGTGTAGTCCGAGCCACCAAACTTTGTCCGAAGCGCCGCCAAGAATCTGCCCGTATCCTCTGATCCCAGAACACTGTTAAGCATCGATGCAACGGCAAAGCTCTTCATGTTTAGCAATTTCCATTCAAATCTTGGATCACTGTGTTCTCCCGATACTACTAACGGATCCGATAGGGCCTCCCATCCCTTGCTGTTTCCCTCAAACACCTGATCCATGAAATACGCGAAGAGGTCATACCCGAAGGACGTAACATACGGGGCTGTGCGACTTCTCAGTCTTTCAATGAGTCGCTCGTTGTTTACCTCTAACGCACTAAATTCCGGGCGATAAGACCACATTAAGCCCTCACTGGAACCAGAAACAACGGTGCTTGTTAACAACCGGACGATCAAGTTAAGTGCAGATGCACCCCGTCCAGTTGCATGGAACTGATGGTTCGTAAAGTTGCGCCACAAATGCGCTTGAAAACCGGCTCCGAAAGCGTCACTGTCAAGAAACGTTTGAAAGTAACGCATAATCATGGTGGGCATCTGTTCAGTTTCTATCACAATTGCTGCATATCGTTTCCAAAAAGCTTCAAACCTAGCTGCTGGAAGCGACCACTCTCGAAACATGTACACGCCCGGTGATGCCAGCTGGCTGTCTAGAGGCCAAGCTCCACTGTAGCCTCTCAAAGTACTCGGAATCTCCACAAGTGAGAATCTCTGATAGGGATAGCTCAAACCTTTTTCCTCTGATCGACTCAGCCAAGGTGAGGTCAACTGATCTATTCCCGACGCGTATTTTGCTGCCCAGGAGAGAACTGAAGAGTGGTGCTGGTGGAGCAGTATCTCCGCTTCGACACTTTCAAGTTGCATTGAGTACTTGGCGAAATCTGACGCTAGAAGTGCGAAATTTGGAACGGACATCGAAGGTGCAACCTGATACGCCACCATTTCATCGCTATCGGATTGCCTGACTATTTCCCGATGCGGCGCAGCAATCGTCCATCCCTGTGGTACCGAGACGGTTAGGTCTACATCAAAGTAGTCTTTGTTAACCCATTCCTCGTTGCTAGAGCCGAAGTTTGACCCCGGGACCGGCAACCAACGCACAGCGGGCATCAATGCAACATAGGATTTATCAAAAATTGCCGCGACATGACCCAGTGCGAGTACAGGAAATCCCGTTGCACGTGATTGGTTTCGCAAATCCACAAATTCATCCAAATAGGCAAATCGCATATCGGGTTTGCCGCTTGCCCTTATTCCAATTTCTATTTGCTCACCGGGATGAAGTGGTTTGTCAAGCATTAGCCGTAACAATCCATGTTCAAATGAATAGTCAGTGTGCTCGTCAGGTCCGGCTTTAAGGGAGGAAATGGTCATTCCTGGATTGAAAGAAAGCACCAATTCGTCCAAAGCTGTAGCTTCTTGAGCCGAAAGCACCAAGACGAGATCAAGCCCCAACATGTGTCCAGGCTCGATTCGAATACTGCCCCCGACTTTCAATAAATCAGCAATTGGGGTTTCCGCGAGTTCACGGTGTACCTGAATCCAAGTATCCCTTTCCTTTTCGCGAAGGCTATCCCTCGTTAGCAATCCAACCAACACGAAACAACCCAAAGCCACAAATAGCATCGCCGTGCATGTGACTGGTAATTTTTTGAGCTGGTCCCGCCGACTTAAACACAACACTGCCATCACGACAACGCCAAATGCAACAAGCAAGATCGCGCTTCTGTGGACGAGAGTTGGAATGCGTTCCCCCACAGATTCAAGCAAGTCTGATGGCATACTTGGAGTCAGCAATCCCACTCCACTTATGTAGCCGGAAAAATGGATCGGAGCTAGTTGGGCTACAACGTAATGGAAAACCACAAATCCAAGTGCAATGCACGCAACCAGAAGGCGGTTCTTGACTAAAGTTCCGACCAGCACGACAAATGCAGTCCAGAACAAGAGAATCGAAGCGGCATCTCCAAACACATAGGCCAATCCACTTGGCAGCGACGACACTCCAGCGGTCAACTCAACGGCTCGAAATATTCGTTGCATTACGAGCAGGAATGCCACGCAAATTGCAAACAAACAAAGCGAAACCACAAACACCGAGATGGTTCGGCCTAGGATCAATTCGTGATTTCGTACCGCATGTGCATGTATCGATTCTTCAATACCAACAGACCGATCTCTTGAGATGCAGTCGCAACCTAGCAAGACAACCAAAACACTGAAAACAAGCACTAGCGGTCCGCCGAGCGTGGACGTGAGGTATTTGACGTCGAACAGTTGGGCAGTAATAGAGAGCATTGCTCCGGGTCCGTTCACATAGCTCAAGATTGCATTGGCAGACGCAACAGAACACACCCCAATAGCGAGTGCAACCCAAGTTCTAGCAGAGCGAATCAGCACGAGAAGTTCGCAGTGAAACACGGCCCACGTCTTGCGCACGCTAAACGAATCTCCTATGCATGAACCAAACCGCAAAGTATCGAATGGTGACTCACGAAGTCGGCCGAGGAATAAACTGCATTCTTGGGCAATATTGTTGTTAGTGGTACGTGTACGTCAATGGCGACACGACTGCAATTTCCGAATTTGAGCTCCTGTCATTTCAAATCAAAACCGAGAGAAATATCCGTACGATTGTAGAAGCAGAGTGTTCAAATTTGTTTCTGCAAACACCTCCAATTGGAGTAGCTAGACTCAATACTAAAGGTCTTCAACGATGTAGCACGTGTCAAGACTGAGCCTGTCGCAAGGGGCATTCTGATTGGCACCCGTCAAACGGCGCTCAACATCGTTCGGGTCCAGCTGCTTCGAAGTCGATAGTTTTCCCTACATTCTTGTGCCTTTTTTCACGTTCCTCGATCTACAATTCCGTAAACTAACAAGTCTCTGGTTGTACCAACTTCCCGGCAAGCAACACAAAATCCGACTTCTACCACAAGAGTTCAGGACTTGAAGGAAGACTCAAAGACACATTTTCCCTCTCACATTAGTGACCCGGATCAGCCATACGCCGCGTTGGATCTCGGTTCCAACAGTTTCCATTTGTTGGTGGCTTGGGATCGACCTGGTCGGTTACAGGTAATTGATCGCCATAGAGAGGTGGTGCGACTCGCATCGGGACTTGAACAAACAGGAAGACTGAACCGCAGATCCATAGTTGTGGCTTTGCGTGCGCTCGAGCGTATCGGACAACGAATACGAAGCCTTCCCCGCCACAATGTTCGTGTAGTCGGCACAAACGCCTTGCGAACCGCGACTAATCGAGACGAATTTATCAATGCCGCAGAAAAACTACTTGGACACAGAGTAGAGGTCATTAGTGGCCGCGAAGAAGCCCGATTGATCTATCTAGGTGCATTGCGCTCGATAGAGGACGACGCTGATCGAAGGCTGGTAATAGACATCGGAGGCGGCAGCACAGAAATAATTTTTGGTCATGAACACCATCCTCGGATTATGGAGAGTCTTCGGATGGGTTGTATCTCCATGGCTGATCGATGGTTTGAAGACGGCAAGATCACCTCGAAACGGATGGAACGCGCGACGATTAATGCACGCCAAGAAATCGAAGTGGTTGAACAAATCTTCCGGTCGCTAGACTGCGACATTACGGTGGGTACAAGCGGAACCATTCTCGCTACTCAAAATGCCATAGCAGCGAAATCTCCACTTTCTATAACACTTGAGGCAATACAGCAGCTGGAATCGCTGATTGTCAAGCGAGGGCACACAGATCAAATCGTGGGTCTGGTAAACAAAGATCGGGCTCCGTTGTTCCCCGGAGGACTTGCAATCTTGAAAGCTCTGTTTTCTGCATTGGAATTAACCAATATGCAAGTATCAAATGGTGCTTTGAGAGAAGGATTGCTTCACGACTTGCTGGGAAGAGTGCACAACCGCGACATCCGAGAAACAACCGTTCAAGATTTAATTGATCGATTCAATGTCGAGAAAGCTCATGCACAGCGAGTCAGCTCAACCGCGCTTAACCTTCTCGCGCAAGCAGCTTCGAACTGGAACCTTGAGAATAGCGACAACAGCACGTTACTTCGGTGGGGAGCGCTGCTGCATGAGATCGGTATGGATGTTTCTCACTCTTCCTATCACAAACATGGAGGGTATCTGTTGGAGAACCTCGACATGTCTGGGTTTTCATTGAGAGATCAGTTCATGTTGTCGAGTCTAGTTCGAGGACATCGACGTGCCTATCCAACAGACATTTCTTGGGAAAGCTCCTCAATACACAAGCTGACGATTTTGCTTCGCCTTGCTGTCGTACTGCGTCGCAATAGAACCGATGAGCCACTTCCTCAGTGCACATTGCGAGTGATTGACTCCGGATTGGAGCTAATGATGGATCGAAAATGGTTGAAAAAACATCGATTGACTCTGTTAGATTTGGAGCAGGAGTCGTCGTATCTCGAATCGGCTCCCTATCAGCTAAGTATCAAGTCACAAAACTCTTAACGGTCTTCGAGTGAAGAGAACTAACAATCGCTAAATGCCGCCCAGCACCCTATAAAGACAATGCAACCTATAGAGGGGGGAAGTGCGTTTTTTGGACTCGATATCAAGCGTGAATTGACGCAATTCGATTCTTTGCCCATCCGCGAAGCCGACTTCGAAGCGAACTAGACGAATCTTGCAAGCTTTGGAATAAGATGGTGAAAACTCAGCACACCTAATTGGCGATCCAACAGGTCCCAAGATCTGAATGTGAGCGGAATGCGACCGCAAGTACCCTTCGAAACTTGTGCCATACCTTTTCCTCTTGTTAGCCGATACTCCAGAATCCGTCCTTCAAAACCCAGAACATTGATCAAACGATGACCAAAGTCAGAATCCGACCCGATGCACTCTCCATCGAATCAATTCTTGAAAAGGTTGGACCTGTTAAGTTTGAACGGCCCTTGAGTTTTTCCCCTCCATATGAAGACGATGAACAGAACAAGGCTTGGTTCATGGAGAAAGCCATATTGCTTAGGCATGTGTTTGAACGTTTTCCCCAACACGAAGCCGCTCTCTCTTGCCTAATTCAATACTGCTACCTTGAATTGGGGTACCCCGTGCTGGTCGCAGCAACGAATAATGAGTTGAACGCAAAGGACACAAAAAGGCTCTTAAGTCTTCAAAAACGCAATGACACAAGCAGCAAAAAGTACTATTCGGACTACGAGAGGGCCTTCAAACCAATTCAGGAAATTCAAGATGCAAGGGCTCAAGGAATCCTATTAGAGCATCCGAATCTTGG
>JAPOXO010000118.1:0-9167 GCA_026707045.1 Gammaproteobacteria bacterium
ACCCCGATATTTCTATCGACGTTCGTAAGGGTCTTTCCCGACTCCGTGAAAAATGGATCTTGGAGCGAGAGGATACGGAACCGCTGAAGGAATTTACTTCGGCATTTAGTAGACGTAGACACCAAGACACAAAGTACGCGACACTTAGATTTAACAATCTACCCATTCCCCGCCGAGCTAAATCGGGCAAAAACGTCACTCAATTGCACTATGCCCGAAGGGGAATCATTACTCCGGAAATGGAGTACATCGCGATTCGCGAAAACCTTTGTCGGGCCAATTCGATAGACGTCTCAGACCAGCATCCGGGCGAAGACTTTGGAGCAGCGATACCAAACGAGATTACTCCCGAGTTCGTGCGATCCGAAGTTGCACGGGGAAGGGCGATTATTCCGAGCAACATCAACCATCCCGAGTCCGAACCCATGATCATCGGACGCAACTTCCTAGTGAAAATCAACGGGAACATCGGAAACTCAGCCGTTACATCCAGCATTGAAGAAGAAGTTGTAAAGATGGTTTGGGCCACGAGATGGGGCGCTGACACTGTAATGGACCTGTCGACTGGAAAGAACATTCACGAGACACGCGAATGGATCATTCGTAACTCCCCGGTTCCCATCGGTACAGTGCCCATATATCAGGCGTTGGAAAAAACCAATGGAGTCGCGGAAGATTTGACTTGGGACATATTCCGCGACACGCTGATTGAACAAGCGGAGCAAGGCGTTGATTACTTCACGATTCATGCCGGTGTCCGGCTCCCCTTTATTCCTTTAACCGCGCGCCGGACTACAGGAATTGTCAGTCGTGGTGGATCCATCATGGCGAAATGGTGCTTGGCTCACCACAAGGAGAGCTTTCTTTACGAGCACTTTGAGGACATTTGCGAAATCATGAAGTCGTACGACATTGCCTTCTCCCTAGGCGATGGTTTGCGGCCCGGATCGATTGCCGATGCCAACGACGAAGCGCAATTCGCCGAACTTGAAACCCTCGGCGAGTTGACTCAGATTGCCTGGAAGCACGATGTACAGACCATGATCGAAGGTCCTGGACATGTTCCCATGCAGCTCATAAAGGCAAACATGGAAAAGCAACTTGAAGCCTGCGACGAAGCACCTTTCTATACGCTTGGCCCCCTTACCACCGACATAGCTCCTGGCTACGACCATATCACGTCCGCTATCGGAGCCGCCATGATCGGGTGGTATGGATGCGCAATGCTTTGCTATGTCACTCCAAAGGAACATCTTGGGTTGCCTGATCGCGAAGACGTGAGAGAAGGGATAATTTCTTACAAGATCGCCGCTCACGCTGCGGACCTGGCGAAAGGACATCCAGGATCACAGATTCGCGACAACGCTCTATCCAAAGCAAGGTTCGAATTTCGTTGGCAAGATCAATTCAATCTTGGTCTCGATCCTGACAAGGCTCAAGAATTCCATGACGAGACATTGCCGAAGGAATCCGCAAAACTTGCCCATTTCTGTTCGATGTGCGGTCCCAAATTCTGTTCGATGAAAATCAGCCAGGAGATTCGCGAGGCGGCGGGAGTGACTGAAGAGTCAGTCAAGCTCGTAGATGTCGAAGCGGAACTCGCGGAAAAAGCAAGAGAATTTCGTGAAGGAGGTAGCGAGATTTACTCCAAGGTATAGCGCTTTGGAAATAAAGATCGCCGGGGGCGGTCTCATCGGTCGAATGTTGGGTTGGCACTTCGTTCGCCAAGGAGAGCAAGTTACAGTCTACGAAAAAGACGGCGCGTTCGAGCCTACCAGTGCCGCACATGTATCCGCATCAATGCTGGCTCCTCAAAGTGAACGACCTGAGTCGAACGCGACAGTCTGGCAAATGGCTATGGAGAGTCTCGATCTTTGGCCAAAATGGCTTATAGACCTAGATGTGCCTTATGGCTTTGATGGGTCCGTTGTTGTTGCACATCCCGGCGACGAGAGCTTGCTTCGCAAGTTTGAGACTAGCCTAAGACGCCACAAAATAGGTGGGTTCCAATGTTTGAGTCAAAATGATATCCACGAACTAGAACCCGATCTCGCAAACCGATTCAGAAAAGGAATCCTCCTGGAGCAGGAAGGTTGGCTTGACAATCGAGCTTTGTTGAAAGCTCTTGCACACAATTGCGGAAGCATTAAGTACAACTCCGAAGTGAATCCTTACGAGCTACAGGCTGATTTGGTTGTTGATTGTCGGGGAATGGGGTCGGATGATCCCGATTTGAGAGGAGTACGTGGCGAGGTGATTCGCCTTCACGCGCCCTCTGTCCGTCTGTCACGACCGGTACGATTGCTCCATCCCAAATATCGGCTATATGTTGCTCCTAGGTCCGAAGACCAATTTGTAATTGGAGCCACTCAACTGGAAAGTGAATTTGTTGGTGGTGTAACCGTACAGAGCGCGCTGGAGCTTCTTACTACCGCATACAGCATTCACGACGGCTTCGAAGAAGCAGAAATTGTCGAGTTGGGCGCTGGACTTCGACCTGCATATCCTGACAACACTCCACGTATCTACTGGAGGAATGGTGTTTTAAGCGTCAACGGCTTATATCGCCATGGATTCCTGATCGCGCCAGCAGTAGTCAACCAGGCGGCCGAGGAGGTGTACAAACAATGCGCATCCTTTTAAATGGCGACAAAGTCGAAGTAGCGACGCAACCCCTTACGCATGTACTTGAGTCGCTTGGCTACAAATGCAATGAGATTGTCGTCGCCGTCAATAAAGAATTCGTGGCCAAGGAGTCGTGGCCAGACTACCGAATCCAAGATGGAGACCAACTCGACGTTCTCTCTCCCATTGAGGGTGGATGAAGTGTCGGATTCCTGGGAGCTCTATGGCGTACAGGTGGAGAGCAGACTGTTCCTCGGAACATCACGTTATCCCTCACCTGCGATCATGGAAAAAGCGATTCAACGGTCGGGAACGAACGTTGTCACCACAAGCCTTCGACGCCAATCGCCCGCATCGAAGGGTGGTCGAAGCATATGGGACCGAATCTCAAAACTAGGGTGCCACGTCCTACCCAATACTGCAGGTTGCCATACCGCCCGTGAGGCTGTGACTCTGGCGCAAATGAGTCGAGAAATCTTCGAGACCAACTGGATTAAGCTTGAAGTTACCGGCGACGAATACAACCTGCAGCCAAATCCTTACGAACTACTCTCTGCAACGGAGCAACTCTTAAATCTGAATTTTGATGTGTTCGCCTACTGCACCGATGACTTGGTCGTTTGCCAACGATTAAACAATTTAGGATGCGAAGTCATCATGCCGTGGGGCTCACCAATTGGCACAGGCAAGGGGCTAATCAACACCTTTGCGCTAGAGACTCTTCGGGACCGCCTTCCCGAGGCGAAATTGCTTGTTGACGCAGGAATCGGTCTGCCGTCGCATGCTGCTGCCGCACTTGAATTGGGATATGACGGTGTGCTGGTCAATACCGCAGTGGCAACAGCGGACGACCCCGTATCTATGGCGATGGCGATGAGTCGCGCTGTTGAGGCAGGAAGACTAGCCTATCTCGCAGGACCTATGGCACCTAGCGATACAGCACATGCCTCTACGCCCATTGTTGGAACGCCTTTCTGGAAGGCGAAAACTCGAAACTAATCGTCCTATCTGACTTGGAGGCGGAAATTTGTTGGGCTTCGTAAGTCCTACTTAAGCGCGAAGTTGGTCTATCAGCGATGATTCGTCAGGGAATTGACCAGTCTGATGTTTCGAGTAGACGATAGATCCGTCTACGTCCACATCAAAAATGCCTCCCCCTCCTGCAATCAGCTCCACACTGGCCTGAAGCTCGCTTTCCAATCTTGCAGCCAAACTGGCCGCTTTGGGCTTGTAGCCTCAAGAATTGCAGTATGTGATCTTTACGTCCATGCGATTCCCCTCAGTTCGGTACGCCAATGTATCTTAGCAAAGTGCCTATATAGCGTGAATGAGAGCCTTTTTGAAAAGAAAATCAATTAGCAGCCCTGGCTTGATGAGTCCAACGCTCAAGCTGCGAGATTAGTGCGTCGGCCGATTGAATCCTTTCATCTCGATTGGCTAAAGTACATCGTAGGCAGATTTCCTCGAGCTCAGTAGGAATCTCCAAGTCTGGGCTTCGCTCGCAAGGCGGCACAAAGTCCCTGTTTCGGATGTGTTCCAAGACTGTTTCAACATCTTCTCCTCGAAACATCCTTCGCAGTGTCAAAATCTCATAGAGAACAGTTCCAATACTGTAAATGTCCGTCCTGTGATCAATGTCCAACGGATCGAGCAACTGCTCCGTTGACATGTGTGGAGGCGTTCCGTCCAAGGGAGCCCGTCGAGTCAACTCTATGCTTGAATCGCCAATGTCGATTTTTGCGAGCTTGAAGTCTGGGGAGGACATGTCCTCGTTCAAATTTGTCCTACTACTGTCGTCCCATACCTTTGCATTGCCCCAATCCAGCAGCATAACCTCGCCAAAATCGCCTACCAAGACGTTCTCAGGCTTGATATCCCGATGTACAACGCCATGAATATGTGCGTAATGAGTCGCGTGACACACCTGCACTAATATTTCAATGAGTCTCGGCAGTCCAAATCCCTCGATGTCATGCGATCGTCGTTCGGCACATCTTTGAATGATTTCACGGAGTGTCGAGCCGTGAACCAGTTTCATCGTGAAGTAGTAGTTTCCTTGACCGTCTCTTCCGAGTTCATAGGTTGGTATTGTGTTGGGATGTTGCAACATGGCTGTGGTTCGTGCCTCCCGCAAGAATCGTTCTTGCTCTGCGGGGTTTTTCGCGAGCTCCGGACGCAATGTCTTGTAGCAAATCGTCCGCCTCAAATGAAGATCCTTGCACGAACTGATGACACACTTGCCTCCTCGCGCGATAGTCTTGAAGTACATGTAGCGTGTGCGATTGTCCGGCTTGAGCGGCAGTTGCACATCAGTTTCAGGCCTGTAAATGCTGGAGTACGTGTCAGGCTGTTTCGGGTAGTCCACGGCCCTGTTTCTTCTGGCGGAACTCTAAATCCTAGCAAAACCGCTGATCAAAGTAAGTTCAAATCTCTCAAAAGCACCAGGCTAAATAGACGCATTTGGAATTAGCCGCGCCGAACTTGTTCATGGGCTATATCAGCCCGCTAATTCGTTACTGAGGCTACTTTCAAATTTCGATAATCGATTCCCAACCATCCAGTTTGGACTTTCGCCACCCCGTGATGGTTTCGGGAGACGCATTTATTTCCATTGCATTGTCAACATCCGGATCATAGGCAGACCAAGTTGGCAATCCTTCTCCGTTTGGCGATCCGGTCTTCGCGAAATTGACCCAATATGCGTGCATCAAATCAGCCACCTTGTGATCGTCTTCATTCCAATTGTTTTCATTTCGGTTATTGAAAACGAAGGCGATTTCTCCCGCATGGTACGCACCCATGGGTCTGTCTGGTCCAGCGCCGGGAAAGAACGGCGCATGACTGAAGACATACATATAGGCATCCAAGCCGCGTCGAGCTGTCAATTGAGCCCACTTTCGCATCTCCCACGCAAAGACAACATCCGAGATCATTTGCTGAGAGGCCGTCCTAGTCGATTTCTTTGCATCTTCCATGTAGAGCTCAATGAACTTCTCGGCATCACGTTCCGTGTTTTCCCTCACGGATGTCTTCCAGTCCTCAAGACTGCGCTCGGGAATACCAGCGTAAAGCCACGTTCCTTCATCCGTGTTTGATCCAACGAGTACAGAAACCGGATTGCCTCCGTCGCCACCAAGCAAATTGCCCATCTGATCCGGAAACATGAAGCCATCAACATAGATTGACCTCCATGGCAACGAAAATCCGCTTTGCTGGTATGCTTCGAAAATTTCGCTCCACTCCATCTCCCTCAATTCGTCGATAGCATCCTTCCCTTCAGCTTCCGCTCCAAGTGCCCTTGCAATAACCTCACCAGCAGCGTGGCCGCCTCCAGCCAACTCGCCTTCGGTCTGTTCCGGGTTTTCTAAAGGATCATCCAGTGTCGGATGTTTGTTGAAACAGCCTCCAGACTGTCCAATTGCTTTTTGAAACAAGCCCTTTGAAAAGGGGGTTGCAACTAAGTAGCAAACGCTCATGGACCCGGCTGATTCTCCAAATATCGTTACGTTGTTGGGATCTCCGCCGAATGCCGCGATGTTATCCTGAACCCACGCGAGTGCGGCAAGCTGATCGTAGATGCCTTGGTTTCCGGAAACTCCCCGATCCCATTCCTCGCTCAATCCTGGATGCGCGAAGAATCCTGCAAAACCAAGTCGGTAGTTTATGGTCACCAAGACAACGCCAGACTTGGCGAACTCTGTTCCGTCGTAACCCTCGCCAGAACCACTACCAAGACTAAATCCTCCGCCGTGAATCCATACCATGACAGGTTGGGGTTCCTCTCTACTAACGGTCCAAATGTTCAAGTAGAGACAGTCTTCCGACTTCTCACCTTGTCCTCCTATCGGACTTGAAGGCTGCATGCAATCAGACCCAAACTCCTGCGCGTCGCGAATTCCTTCCCAACTACTTGGTGCTTGAGGTTGACGCCAACGCAAGTCTCCAAGTGGCGGAGCCGCAAAAGGTATCCCCTTGAATACTCGAACTGATTCTTCCTCCAAACTACCTCGAACGATCCCGAAATTCGTCTCAATTAGGAGGCTTGATTCCTCTTCGGCTGATTCAGCATCTTCAGAAAGCACGTTCTGGACTACAAAGACGGCAAGGAGGAGAAATGTGGCTCTGATCAATCCAAAAATCCTCCTTGAGCAAAACAACCTATCGCAAAGATTCTTCATGACTTTAACTTCGTCCCCCCGATGAATAGTGCCGATTACGCACCAACATGCGCAATCTTAATCAAATCTGTTCATCCTTCGAACCGATTCAAGTTCTTTGTATCTAAGAGGTTAGACTTCGCTACGTCGCCTCTTTGCCAAATGCGATACCATTTCACGCTCATATTTCCCTGCAATTTCCGGATAAGACCTAAGGATAGAGTGTGGTTATTGCCGCAATCCTATATTTGCTACTACTAAGTCTCGTATCAGTAAACGTCATTCAAGTATTCAACCAGCCGGTAGTGCTCGCGGTGATACCGATCATTCTTGCGATCATCGTGGTTGGTGGCTTGTATTCATGGCGTAGTACTCGACGAACATTACTGCTCTCGTTGGGGTATACGGGGATGGTGGGACTGACGGCCGTAGCCATCACTTTTGCTCTTCCAGCGCTGGAGGTCATATTTCAAGGTGAGAGTGGGTCGTGGACCTCTCGACTTGCGCCCCTGTTCGTTGTGGCAATAGCACTTTACGTGACAGGTTTGTGGATTGAGGCTGCTTCAATGCGACAAACAGACGCTCTGGAGTGGTTGGCAAGATTTCTCGGAGGACCCAGCCTCTATTTAACAATGGTCACTGCACTGATTCTGTGTGCTGGAACTCTGCTCTTGATGGAGTGGCTCGAAGGAGTAGTGGAAATTGCTTCAGGTGTTACTCAACGATTCCTGAGCCGGGGAATTATTCCCCCGTTGACCGTTTTCATTTTCTATTGGGGGGTTCTGCTGTTGCTCAGCAAGTGGTGGAATGCCTTTTTTCTCCGTTTGTCAATGAACCGTTGGGAGAACGACGACGGGCCCGTTGCAAGTTCAAATATTGACCGAGTACGAAATGTGGCCCATGACGCCGACACTCTCGACATTCAACTCCAGTTTCTTTGGCGACGCCATGACGAGTCCTATCTTGTACCCCGCTACATCAGCTTTGCAACACCCGTGTTAGGATTCATCGGAACAGTTCTGGGAATTTCTCTTGCCGCCGATGGTATCCGAGGAATCATCTCTTCCGAATCGGGACTGAGTGGATTGTCTAGCGAGTTGGGCGCAGCGATCTCTCCTCTTGGAATTGCGTTTGACACAACTCTCATCGCACTCTCTCTAAGCATTGCATTGGCACTACTGCTTGCACTTGTTCAGCGTGGTGAAGAACGTACGCTGACTTCGCTCGAGCGATATCTCCGCGACAACATACGTGTTCACTGAAACTCACAATTCTTCCGCTCGCAGCAGCACCGCAGGGATCTCGCAACAGGAAGAGAACAGTGCTCCCATGATGGCTGTGTTTGGCGGAATGTTCGCTCTGATGCTGGTATTTCTCCTTGTTGTAAACGTGGTTTCCGAAGCGGCCGTACGAGAACGAATCAGTGAATCCACAAGTGAAGGCCACTATCGCATTGAACGCATGGACGGCAGTTCCGGCTTTTCTGTCATTGTGTTTCCCGAAGCTTTAAGAATCGTGGAAACTGCTGAAGGCGTCGCACGAGCGGATATTTGCAAACCTGGGAGCGCTTTTCGCCGATATGCGGAACGCGTCTACGGGGAAGGGGACGATCAATTGCTGTTTTTTCTGCTCGAAGGAAGCATTGCGACCATGACCCAGGCGCGCAATTGCCTGTACAACATGTGGCCGCATGAGGCCCTACGAATTGGATGGGTCATTGCGGACAATGAATTCCTCAAGTCCGTCATGATCGACGACATTCCGGAGTACATTCGGGATCACGTGGACGATTTGCCATGACATCTGCGGCATCTCGAATTCCCAATTTCGCAGGAATTGCGTTGGTCGATATCCTCGCCAACGGAGTAGCTGTACTTGTGATCGTAATCGTTCTGAGCATCGCCGCGCGTGCCGAAAAGGAAGCACGCTACACGGAAAAGGTTCATGAAATAGGCGTAGTAATGACCCGGGAATTCAGTACTTCACTTGTATTGAACCGAATGGCGGCTAGCCCTCCAGCACTTCTACACGACTACGAAAACTCTCCCAACGATCAGATTTGGCATCCTCAAATAATGCCCGTGCTGGAGTTTCACCGCAACGTAGTGCGCGATCCGTATTCGGGCACGGTATGGACACGTGGAGATCTCCTCCAAACTCCAAATACACTGGATGATTTTCTATTGCGTCTGCCAACAACCGCGCGCCAGAGTATCCGAGGAGACATCTATGACGTAGGAACCTACTACCTGCTGATGTCCATACTGCGGGATCATGGCATTCGCATCTACCACTGGCATTTCATGGGAGGCAAAGGAGGTAGTTTGGCCTCCGGTGACATCGGTGATTGCCCGCCCGGAATAAGCTATGAAGACTGCATGGGAA
>JAPOXO010000118.1:9177-103134 GCA_026707045.1 Gammaproteobacteria bacterium
AAGCGGTGGCACATCTCAGCAGAGCTCCCAGATCGATCCCATCTTTGAAGGTCTTTTTGAGGGCCAGCTCGGCGATTCGGAGAGCGATTCGCCCGGCGGTGCTTGGCCGCCCGAAACCATGGGAGACTTGCCTGGAATGAATTCTGGACCCGCTCTTGACTCGTCCGATATCCCCGAAGGATCGAGTCTCGGCATCGGACAAGGACCCTTGGACCCTAGCGCGCTAGGTAGTTTCCCTGACGCAACGCGTCCAAGTATTGCGGGCACTCCAGGCACGGGTGGTGTGGGAACTCCGGGAGCTGAGAATTCGAATGAAAACCCGTTTCAGCTGCGATTGGCCGACCCTCAGACGCTAATCCAGCCCGAAACAAGTCTGCCGCTCGAACAGGCGGATTTGCAATCCATGCTAGGCGCGCTACTTATTTACATTAGCGATCTTCAGGCATCGCTGGACAAGAAGCAACCACCAACCGAGTTGTTAAACGATTTCCTAATTGAAATTGCCGAAAATCTCGACAAACTTGAGGCCTTGACCTCTGAAGAAGCCGCAGTCGTTCAAGACCTGTACGATGCGATGCAAATGGCTGGGCAATCAGGAGATCGTTCATCCCGATTTAATCCAATACCAATCACTCTTACCCCAATACATCAGTCTGATGCTGCCTCCCTGAAGTTTCTTGCCAATCGCATTCTCCTTGATGTTGAAGCCAGAGTGGATCCGAACAATCCACCCGAAGGCTTCGATTTGGTCGTTCCGAAACTCAGCCTAAATAGATATCCAGATATTTGGCGCGGACTTCAAGTGACACTTGGTCAGGGGTCCGTTGTGCTTGCGCCGCTTGGCAACACAACCGGCGACGAGCCAAGTTGGCGGGCAGTGGCTCACATAGCATCCAGTCTCGACGACATTGTTGTGGGATTCGTCTATTCCACAATCGATGAGGATGGCTTCATGACAGTGTTCGCCGAAAGCAATCGTGTGCGAATCGACGACCAGCCCATCGCAGTCCAAGCAGATGTTGCCTTCTTCGGAGTTAGAACCTGGCTCGTGATCTTGTATTGTGTTCTTGGAGCATTGGTCCTGCTCCTGTTGCTGTTCTGGAGACCAGGCATGCGCCGATCCAGATGAGCTGGCGAAAACCAATCCTCATTCTGCTTGCGCTGCTTCTCGCGGGAGTCGCTATCACTTGGCTCAATGTTGGTCGAACCAACATTGACGCTATCGAAGTTGAACTGCGTGCTTGGGAAGCGCCAAATCTTCGAGCGCGAAACGTTGATGATGCCGTCATAAACACGTTGGATCGAGGAAGATTTAGCGCTGAGCTCCGCATTCGGCTAGACAAACCTGAAAGATTGGTTTTGCTTTCGCCTCTTCAGGTGGATGAATGTGAGGTCAATCAAATCGAGTATGAACGTTTTATCGAGTGGGCGATATCTCGAAACAATTCCATTTCGGAGCCTCCCGATTGGTTGGTCTCCACTTCTACAGGACACCGGACTGCGGGAAGACTGAATTCTCCTGCGAGCGGTGTCAGTTTTCGTGGCGCATCGACATATTGTCGATCCGTAGGAGGACGACTTCCTATGGTGGAGGAAATCGAAGCTGTCGCACGTGGAAAACAAGGACGCCTCTATCCTTGGGGGAATGACTTTAGTGATGTGGCTTGGCCTTTCAACGAACCAGATCGAAACGCTCAACAAGCTTGCAAGACTCATCCAAAAACTGCAACTCCGTTGGGTGTGCAAGACTTGGCAAACAACGTGATGGAATGGACGGCAGGCACACTCGCTCCCACGCTACTTACAAGCCCTGGTCAAGTGCCGGTCGTTGGCGCACCTCCTGTGCGTACCAATGCACGCGACCTCTATGCACTGACTGCTGCCTGGCTGCCTGTGAGCGCCGAGATCAAGAGTCATCATCTCGGTTTTAGGTGTGTCTATGAGGGTCCACCGCCCGCTGTATTGCCGTGGGGAACTCCAGCCGGAAGCACGATCTTGCTCGAAGGGGGTGATTACACTGTCGGACTCCCCGCACAGGCACGAGTCACACAGTTTGTCACTGCACTTCCGCCCGACAGCGATGTGTCTCTCGCAAAGTTGGTATTGTCAACGGAAAAGTCATTGGGACGTCTTAGGGCGGACCGCTGCGAAGTGAATCGAGCAGACTACGCAAAGTTTCTAGCCGATCCTTTAGTCAGCGCTGGGCTATATGCCAACGACAATGAACCTGCTGATCATTCACACGAACCAATGAATTGGTCTAGTCAGAAGGAGAACTTGGAGTTTCCAGTCACAGGAATTAGCTGGTGGTCAGCGGATGCTTTTGCCCGGTGGTCGGGAGGGCGTCTGCCCACTTCAGAAGAATGGAGAGCCATTGCCGCCGGCACAGAAAAACGATTGTTTCCATGGGGCGACTCTTACGACCCAGCAAATGCTGCAACGGGTGACGACGCCTCGGGAAGACTTGCCAAATGTGACTCGCAGACGAATGACATTACGCCGAATGGAATAAGGCATCTCGGTGGAAACGTGTCGGAGTGGACTCGTTCTGTCACACTCGATTCCGGTATAGTGGTAATGTGGGTTCAAGGCGGAAATTGGATGCTTCCGGGAGAGGACACGACAAGAACAACGTTTAGCAGAAAGGTGCCGATCAACCACCAAACAGAAACCATAGGTTTTCGGGTCGTCTACGACTGACGATTAGGGTTGACAGCACTGTAGGCGAACTTGCCAGTTAGAAGGCTTGATTGTTTGCTCCTTTCTTTGGCAAGTAGATATCGAGTACGGCAATTGAGTGAGAACCTAGAGTCCGACTAGCTGTTTTGTAGAGTGATTCAAGAAGCATTGACATTTCTCGTTGTAACATTCAATCGGACTTCTTTCCTCGTGAACCAAAGTCGGAACCTCAAATTCGCCTATTTCCAACATACAAGTAGCCCGTGGAACGAAATTGCCACAGCGTCTGAAATCGCAATCAAAAACACGACAATGCTCGTGTTGCAAATAACTGCACTTGTGATGGGGTGCCAGTCCCGAGTGTCATCCACGCCTCGGTGGGTCTGTGCAGAATTTGCCATGGAGTGCAAATATGCCTAAATGCGGATTGGAATGCTCGCCTAGACAAACTGAACACTACCAAACATTGCACTTCTCAACTGGTGTTTTCGGAGAACTTCCAAGTCTCCGGCGATTCCTGCTTGTTTGTTTTGCTCTGTACGCATCTGTTTGTTGCGGTTCTGAACAAGAAAAGGTCGCGCTCGAGTCAACAAATCTAAGTGTCCTGAAGAGTCGAATAGATATGGGCGAAGCTGAAGTTGTGATTCCAGTGCTCGAGAGCATGATCAGCAACATCGAGGAGCATTCTGGCTTATACGACGAAGACCTAGTCGAGCCGTGGGTTCTGCTTGGCGATGCAAATTATGTTCTCGGTCAACACATGGAGGCCCTAGGCGCTTACCGCAGCGCATCGGGTGTTTCGAGAATCGTAGATGGCCCTCTCGCTCCTGATCAACGACGAATTGCCTATCGCGAAGGCAACCTACTTGCGCAATTGGGTGCCTGGCAAGAAGCGAACGCTCGCTTCGAACATGCTTACAAAATAGTCCTCAAGCAGTATGACGACGAACTCGACCCAAAGCGTATTCAAGGTCTCATTCAACTCTTGGACTGGTACGAATCGACGAGAAAATTTGGCGCAGCCTTAATTCTCTATGACAAACTACGAGAGTATGTAACTGAACAATATCCACCTGCAAATCCTTTTGCTTTGGAGGTGCGAAGAAAGTACGTAAATGCCCTTCGCGAAGTTCGCTATCCCACACCCGGAACACGTCTTGCTCCAAGGTTTCAAGTTCGGGTACCCGGTTGGGAACCAAAACGCTTCAGAAAGGGACCGAGTGTGTACGCGCGAGGTATCGCTGAATTACAAGATATCTCTCATATCGTGCTCTCAAACCCCGTTGCGTCGAACGTTGAACGAGCGTCGACGCTCCTGGATTTGGCAGATTGGCACGTCTTGTTTAATCGAGCTTATAAGGGCATCGAGTATTACGAGGCAGCGTGGGAACTCCTTGAAACTACGCCAGAGCTTCTGCAACAAGCATTTGATAAACCCAACATCATTCACATGTCCGTCACTCGTTCGTGGGTCAGCCCGGAGAGGGGCGTTTCAGAAAAACGCAAGGTTGGAATCGTCGAGCTCTCATTACACATCAACAATCGCGGAAAAGTCGTCGGACGAAAAACAATTTCGACCTTTCCAGATACTCGTATGGAGTACCGCGTTCGCGTAATTGCCGAGCATGCGAAGTACCGTCCATCGTTCAAGAACGGTAAGCCTGTACGAACTCGTAACGTACCCTTCATCTACCGCTACGCGCTGGCGAGATAATGGCCAGCAATACAAGCGAATTGAACAAAGGCATCAGTGCACTCGCAAACTGGGAATACCGAGAAGAATCGCTCGTATACTTGGATTGAGCATTCAGATGACCGTATCCTCACAGATGATTCCCGCGCAGCAACGTAACCACATCTCTCTTCTGTTTGCGGGGCTCTTTGTCTTGGCCAGTTCCAGTGCATTCTCCGAACAAACAGAGACTGAAATAGATTGTGATGAATTGCCAGAAAGCAAACAAGCTCTTTGCAAACTTCTAAAACAATGCAGCCTCATTAACAACGAAGACACCCGACAGCGCTGCTATGAACTGGCTCTTGAAGACGAAGCGCTTGATGCGGAGGGGAACCTACCCGAAGATATTGAAGAGCTTCTAGATTCGCTTCAAACCCAATCTAAGTCGACCCCCATCGAAACTTCTGCAATCAGAACCGAGACAGAGCCTGATGCGATTAACAGTGGCGCGACAGAGTCGGACGAAACGAACGACGGACAACCCAAGAAACGAGGTCTCTTTGGCAGGTTGACCGGTGCCCTGACAGCTCCAGTACGAGCTGTTCTGCCCCGTGGTCAGGGAAAGTCGGACCAAGATCGCGCCACAGCCAAGAATCAATCACGGGACTTAGATGGAAAGGAGCAAACGAAAAGATGGGAAGCTACGATTGAGAAAGTGGGTCGTGTCGACCGTGATGTACATCTCATCTTATTGGACGATGGCAATCTCTTCGAGTACATTGCTCCAGCCGAACTTCGCTTTCGAAAAAACGACACCGTCGAAGTCATTCATGTCCAGACCTGGTTGACCGAAAAATACCGAATCGATGGAAATCGTGGTGCAACTCGCGATGCGCTTTTGATTCCGTGCGACCGAGAGGACTTGAAGGGCAAAATGAAACGCAAATGCAAACTCATGGGATTGGACTGAATATTGGACGTAGTGTCTTAAACCTACTTGAGACCAAAACGGGTCTTGTTGATGTACGGACGCCTCTGTCGAGCTGAAGATATGCTCTACAAGACAGAGGAGCAATCCGACAACCTAGTAACTTTCTTCGTTAGACATCTTTTTCATGACAGTTTGAGAAAGTCCATTTCGGCTCCACTAATTTCCTTCCACCCGTCCAGTCACATTTCGATTCTCGAATATATGTGTCTCCCGAGCATCTATTTGAAGTATGTAAATCTCATCTAGACTAGAGTCTAGGCGGGACTGACGGACAAAAGCAGCTGAAGTTGTTCAAAAGTCGACCCGATCCGCAGAATCCTTATTGTCTTTTGACTTGCTTGCTCTGTCTCAAAGAGAGGTCCGGCCAGAACAACATACGCCAGCGCTCTCCAATTCAAACCCTTTCCCTCATAAACGAATGAAGATTTGACCTCTCGGAAATAAAGGCCTTGCTTCGAAAACGAATTAGCTAGTTCGAACAGAGCTCCGAATTTTTCACTTCTGCCAACTATAGCGAATTCTTCGACTGAAGATGACCGACTCTAGCGGCCGACCAATCGCAACTGCACGTAAACGTAAAACGTACTCTGAATCTGGCAAATAGTCGTTTAGTCAATCACTTGCTCTTTAAGCACTGTTGATCGCAACAGATTTGTTCCTTCTTACAAGTCGCACGGTGTATAAAGTTCGCTTCCTTTAACGCAAAAAATCTGCTAAAGTACGCTTAGAAACTTGTGTGCGCGGGGGAGTTGATCCCGAGGTTGAGAGTGTTCTCCTCCTTCCTGCTCACAGCGTTCTAACTTACTCAATAAAAGAGGCAACGAAATATGTCTAAGAGATTCCAACCAAAAACCACCTTAGTGTGGCTGCTCACGCTGCTCGTGCTTTCATGGTCGGTTGCATCGTGGGCACAGGAAACCGATGAAGACGAAGAGGAAGAGGCTTCAGCGGAAGAGTCCGAATCAGAGGAAACTGTTGACGAAGACATGGAGACCTTGACGGTCACGGGATCAAGATTAAAGCGTACGACCTACAACAATATTTCGCCGCTACAAATTATCGACGCAGAAGTCGAGCGAGAAGCGGGTCTTGTAGACACTGCTGAGATCCTTCAGAAGTCAACGCAGGCCAGTGGTATTCAAATCGACCTTACCTTCACGGGATATGTTTTGGACAACGGACCCGCGGCGTCGACAATCGCACTACGCGGTCTTGAACCAGATCGCTCGTTGGTACTAGTAAACGGGCGCCGACTAGCTCCCGCTGGCGTGGAGGGCGCACCCAGCAGTCCTGATCTAAACATGATTCCTGGTATCCTCGTTCAACAGTATGAACTGTTGCTTGATGGAGCTTCCTCGGTCTATGGATCCGACGCAATTGCCGGAGTAGCAAACATCATTCTTCGGAAGGATTTTGATGGCATTGAAATCGACCTCTTTGCAGATCGAGATCAGTACGCAGGAACAACGGGAAAAAACATCGCATTGACCTGGGGCAGGAATTGGGATCGTGGCTTTATAGGAACAGGTGCGACTGTTGAGTTCAACGATGTAGTCACAATTGGAGACGCGCCCCATACATCTGGTTGCTCAAGCGATGCCGAGATAACGCAAGACGGTGAGGTTCGATCCAAGAGTCTGTGGTTTGAATATTGGTACGGCATGGAATGGGACGAATGTGGCTACTCAGGGTTGCATGGCAATTGGGTTACGAGAGTGCCATGGGCCCAGCTCCTTTTCTACACTCCTGGTCAATCCAATGGTGGATGGAAAGACTTTTCTATTTCCCGAATACGTCTTGGGGGACAATGGTTCTGGACCGACGAAGATAACGACGATTTCAATGATGTTTCATGGCGACCTTACATCCAAGATGTAAACGAACAGTATCGGACGCTTTATCCACAATTTCGCCGGGTCAATTTCATGACGTATGGCGAATATACATTTGAGGGCGACGCCAACATCACACCTTTTTACGAGCTCCTTTATTCAAAGCGTTCCTCGGTTCACAATGGCGGCGGATATCAACTATTTCCCGTAGTCAATGCGAATAGTCCCTATAACATTTGTAATCCCAACAGCTCTATAGGTGTAGATTGCGGTCTGGCATTTAGCCAAGTGTTCGAAAATCAATCCCTCCGCCAGGCAGTATTCGAAGTATTTGGTTGTGACCCCGGTCCAGGAGGGACTTGTGACCAATCAAGAGCTCCTCTCGGACCTTGGCCTGTCCAACCGGTTGTCGTCATAGAAGGCGACCGAAACATTTCGCACGTCGATGTCGCGCAATATAGATACGTTGGAGGTGTTCGCTTTGACGTTCCGTTTCTAAACAGCAGGGCTCGCGGAGACTGGACTGGCGAAGCCAGCGTATCGTATTCCTTTTCAACAGGAGAGACCCATCGCGAAGGAATATTGGACGACCGTCTCCAACTAGGACTCGGAAACTATTCCTTCTATGGAATTCCGTGTGTGGATGACTTCGGAATCGTCTCGGATCCAAAAGATTTTGCAGGATGCGTGCCTGTGAACTTATTTGCTCCTAGCGTTCTTTCTCCCGACCAACAGGGTAATTTTGCGACTCAGCAGGAACGAGACTATCTATTTGGAGTGCGAGCGTTCGATACAGAAATTTACCAAACAATTTTTTCCGTGTTTCTGACTGGAACGGTCTTTGACTTGCAAGGCGGCCCAGTATCAACCGGCTTTGGCTATGAGGAACGCTTGGACGAAATCGTATCAATACCCAACGACGTCGCGTCTGAAGGCAAGTTTTTTGGATTCTCAGCCGACCAAGGAGCAGAAGGTGAAAAGTCCATAACGGAATGGTTCGGTGAAGTTGAAATGCCGCTCATTGGCAACCTGAAGTTTGCCGACGAATTGACAGTCAATTTGTCTGCACGACACTCCGATGACGAATTTGCTGGCACAGCTTGGACATGGTCGGGCAAGGTGGCCTATCGCCCCTTCTCGTCACTGCTGCTTCGGGCGACCAAAGGAACCTCATTTCGAGGGCCAAACTTGAGGAATCTCTTCCTGAAGGCTCAAACTGGATTCTTGAACCTGTTCGATCCGTGCGTGATACCAAGTCAAGCCCTCGATCCCATTACCGGGGAATACATCGAAGAAAACGATTTGCGAGAAGAGCACATTCTTGAGAACTGTCGAAGGACGGGAGCAGATCCTCTCGTTATGGATCGCTTTGCACAGTATAGTGTCGAGGTTGCTTCGGGAGGAGCTCTTGACTTGGTCCCTGAAACTTCCACTTCGGAGACTTGGGGATTTAGTTTCGAACAGCCGTTTACGAATGCGTTCAATCTCGCTTTGGGAGGAAATGTCTACAAGATAGTTGTCGACGACACAATCATCGAACCAAGCGCGGGTTTCATAATCTCTGACTGTTATTACAAAATTACTCTCGATAGCCCCTTCTGCTCGCGAATCACGCGGTCGACAGACGCTGAAGATCCGATCATCACCTACATTCACCAGGGATTCATCAATCGTGATAACGAAACGGTACGAGGGATCGACTTCAACGTCAGGTATACAGACACCTTCACCATACTTGATCGACCGATACTATTCTCATTGGATTACATCGGACACAAGCTTCTCGAGCGATCATCTCTATTCCTTATCATCGGAGACGAAGAACCATATGACCGTGTGTCTCAATGGGGATATCATCGATATCGCCATCGATTGGTCTACTCCGCCCAGTTCAATGACATGCGCATAGCACTGAGCACGCGAGTATTGGGACGGCAGGATCAGGACGATCTCGCTGAAGATGATTGGGGTTCCGTTCCTGATTTTAGTGGGAATACTTGTTTGGGTCCGGATGAAGGCGATGTGCTATGCAGAGACATTGGTTCATCCATGAGTTTCTACTTTCACCATACCCTTTCATTCGGATTGGTGCGACAGTCCTACTCGTTCTCAGCTGGTATCCGAAACATCACAGATGTCGAACCACCCTTTGTGGATGCTTCAGAAGTTTTCTCATTGAGCAATGCGCCACTGGGTGCCGGATACGATCTACTCGGACGTGCAGTGTATGCAAGTTTCTCTTACCAGCTAGGAGGTGGCCTCTAAGTTATCTTTGCAGTAGGTAAGAACCTCGCTTGCGGGACCGTTTCCTCGGATTAACGGTCCCGCAACCTTTACACATGAATAGTCAATGAAGTCGTCATGAGAAGTGTTACGCTTAAGTGTTTTCTGAGTTCCTTAACTATCTGGCTCGTGTGTGGATCTGTATTCGCGGATGACGCAAGCCTAGAACCCTATCCTCCCGAAGTGTGGGCTGCAAATCCTAGCATTCGAACAGTACGCGTTTCTCCGGACGGAACCTATCTGAGCATGATTCGCTTTAAAGATCCGAAGGTTCTGTCGGGCCCTTCCATTGAGATTTTTGACATCACAGACCCCGAAGGAATGAAATTGGTGCACCGCCAATCGGCAGAGCCTATGGATATTCAGGCCTACTCATGGGTTAGTGACTCCACGTTTCTCTTGAACTTGCGACAGCAAGTACGTAGAACAGTCCAAGGTTTCAATCGAGGCGTGTTCGAATACAAGCTTGTCTTGGTCAATGTCAAGGATAAATCACAAAAAGCCTTCGGTTCGGAATCAGGAGGAGTCGTGCACGTGCTTCCTGAAAAACCGACCAAAGTCATGACGGCAATTCAGGAAGGTGCGGCACATAGCGGCCGATTGGCTACTGCCTACCGACCTACAGCGTACTACGAACTGGACCTCGAAACCGGTAGCAAGAGCCTCTTACTCCGGGCAAAGATGTCTCAATACTCAATCTCGTTTGATCGCTTTGGGAATGCAACTCGTTCAACAGGATATGACAGCAGTTCGCAAGAGTTCGTCTTCTACTACCGTCCCGAAGGATCAACCGACTGGGAGGAATACTATCGAGTAAGCGAAGACTCCTATGAGCAATTTTCTCCCGTAGGCACAGATCCTGCAGCGCCAAATCACGTGTTTGTAATAGCGACAAATGGCCACGACAAGGCGGGTTTTTGGTCCTACGACATGGAGAACAAAAAATTTGCAGAATTGATCTATAGACGTCCTGATGTCGACGACCTATCGCCAATCTACCACACAAACACATGGAAGCACATGGGAGAGGTAACGGGAGTTCAATATTTCAGCGACCGTCGGCACAGAGAGTATCTTGATGAACGTGAAGGCGCAATCGATGCCCAATTGAGCGACATAATTCCCAATGCTGGATCTGTTGACATCATTAGTCAATCTGCGGATGGCAATGCATTGGTGATCTATAACACAAGCCCTCACGATCCTGGAACCTACTTCCTGCTCAACAATGGCAAACTCACGGTCATCGGTAGCATCGCACCCGATATTGATAGTAAGAGACTTGCCGATGTCACCTACATCAAGTACAAGTCTGAAGATGATTTAGAAGTTGCTGGCTATCTGACCATACCAAATGGGGATCCTCCGTTTCCCTTAGTCATCTTTCCGCACGGTGGTCCTCATGTAACCGAAACGATCACTTTTGATCCATGGGCCCAAATGTTGGCAAATCACGGTTATCTCGTTCTTCAACCTCAGTATCGTGGTTCGCACAACTATGGAACCAAGTTTTACAGGGCCAGCTTCAGTCCGAGCAGCCAAGCGGGGCGTGGCATGCAAGCCGACAAGGATGCTGGCGCACTCTATCTCGTCGAAGAAGGATGGGCGGACCCCGATCGCATGGCGATGGCGGGCTGGTCATATGGCGGCTACGCCTCTCTTGTTGCCGCGAGCCGAGAGCCGCAGATCTACCAATGCGTGGTTGCCGGTGCGGCAGTCGCTGATCCAGTCATGCAACTGAACAACTATCGTTACAACCTTTCCGGCATCCAGGAAGATGAACAAATGGGCACGTGGTTGGAAGCAGTAAATCCGACTGACGAAGCTGAAAACGTCAATGTGCCTATGTTATTGGTACACGGCTCAGCGGATGCACGCGTATCGTTGGATCATGTGACTAAATACCGTCGCGAACTGGACAAGTGGGAAAAGCCCTACGAATACATCGAACTAGAAAACGCAGCACACTTCTATTCGACATTGAACTACAAGCATCGCGAAACCTTTTATACTGCGATGTTGCGATTCTTGAAGGAGGATTGCGGTCCAGACGGCTTGTAGTCTCAACAATCGCAAGAACAAAAAGGCGGGTGGCCTCTACGAGACACACCCGCTTTTTCTTATGGAAAGTTTGGGGAGCTTTAAGAATTTACGGCAATTCTCTTGGGTTGAATTGACTCACGTTTGCCAATGACCACCTCGAGGACTCCGTCCTTACAAGACGCGCTGATCTGTTCTGGATCGGCCGCATCCGGCAAATTGAAGCTTCGCTCGAAACTGCCTTGAACACGTTCGAAACGACGAAAGTTTCCGTTTTCTTCACTTCGTTTGAACTTTCGCTCGCCCTTTATGGAGAGCAATTCGTTCTCAACAGTGATGTCAATATCTTCGGCTTTGAGCCCAGGCAGATCCGAACGCAAGACAAACCGTTCTCCGTCTTCCTGGATATCGGTCGCCGGAATCCACTCCGATGCTCGCCTTGACAGTTGGCCCGCTACGCGGGGCAGCACATTCCACACACTGTCGTCAAAGTCTCGCTGCATAATGTTTGCAGGAGACCAAATTGGATGTCGATCAATAAATCTCATTGTTGTTCTCCTTTCTCGAATTTCTTCCAAGTTCATTCTTGGGACTTGCTAGTTAAATGGGAACTAAATTGAGAATTTCAAGAGAATCAGACAAAATTTCTTTCACGAAAACTCCAAAAGGCAGTGTTTAGAGCTCTTCATTTAGTCCTTTCGTACCTGTGCGTCCCCTTCATTTTTGCGTTCTTGCTCGTCCGCGGAATTGGAGATCCGACCTACCGTCCGCGTCGAAGTGAACGATTTGGCTTCGTACCACGAAACATTCGTCAGAATTGCATTTGGATTCACGCAGTGTCAGCCGGTGAAGCAATAGCGGCAGCCCGAGTCGTCGAATCGTTGTCAAGTGTTGATTCGAAAGTATCGTGGCTGATTACCACGACAACTCCCACGGGATCTCAAGAAATCTTGACACGACTGAGAAACCGTGTGGATCATTGCTATGCCCCGTACGACACACCCGGATCGGTAGCGCGATTCTTGCGCCGGACGAAACCGAAAATGCTGTTGCTCATGGAGACTGAACTTTGGCCTCACATGGTGAGAAGGACTCGTGCTTCCGGCGCTTCCGTATATCTCATCAATGCTCGCTTGTCGGAAAAATCCTCACGAGGTTACGCTCGAATGAAGGATCTCACTAACTCAATGCTTGATTGCCTGAGCGGAATTGCTTGTCAGGATGAAGATTCTGCTCATCGTTTTTCTAATCTCGGCTATTCAAGGCAACGAACAATTGTCACAGGAAGCATAAAGTGGGATGTCGAATTGCCCCCTGCATTGCCCCTGGAACTGCAAAGGAAGATGGAATTTCTCAGTTCAAGACATGATTGCCTCTGGATCGCAGGAAGCACTCATCCCGGAGAGGAAGAAATTGCTTTGGAAGCTCATACCAAAGTTAGAGAGTCAATTCCAAACGCAGTCCTGATCCTTGCTCCTCGACACGTAAACCGTAGTGCGGAATTGCTTGAACTTTGTCGCGACTCCGGTTTTCAGACGGAGTTGCTTAATTTCGCAGACGACAAAACCGAGGTCATCATGGTGGATCAGATGGGAATCCTGTTCCGACTATACGGATTCGCCAAACTCGCGTTTATCGGTGGATCCCTACAAGGTACCGGCGGTCACAATCCCATCGAACCCGCCATTCAGGGAGTACCCATCGCAATGGGTCCCGATCGCCACAACTTTGCTGAAATTTGCAGTCTTTTCGAACAACAAGATTGCGTCAGCGAGGTAGGCAATGCCGACGATCTGGCCTCAACGGTGATTCGACTCAAACACGACAACCACCTATGGCAATACCAGTCTCAGCAAGTTCGCGAGGTCGTTTTGCTCAATAAAGGTGCTCTGCCCAAATTGCATACTTGCATTTTGCGATGGATTGAAGAATCTACTGCCTTCCAGACATAGTAGTTAGCCGGGTGACTGGGTTCTCGTTGTCCATGAAGCGATTCAATTCCTCGACCTCTGCGGAAGTCAAAACTCCTGCGTTTTGCTTGAGTCGAAGCATGCCGAGAATGTAGTCATATTTGGCGTTTTCGAGAGCCAGCTGAGCGCCAAACAGAGCTCGTTGCGCGTTAAGTACTTCCACAATGTTGCGAGTTCCAACCTCATAGCCGGTTTCTGTCGCCGCCAACGAGGCCTCACTGGAGGCGATAGCACGCTTGCGTGCTTCCACCCGGAGGACATCGGTCACAACCGTTCGAAATTGTCGCCGAGTCTGATCCTCGACGTTCAACCGTTGCTGAACCACTTGAAGTCGCGATTGTTCCCTGTTCAAAGCGCTGATACGATCCTGTGCAAATCTAGATCCCCCGGTAATACTGGCCGAAAAGCTCAGACCAATATTGAATCCCTTGCTTTCATTTACTACATCCCAAGGAGTGTTTTGTCCACCCAAATTGAACGGGCGCTCAGATCGGTTATAGCTCATACCGATCGATATGTTGGGAAGGTCCTTCGCAAGCTGTCCCCAATGTCGAAGCTTGGCAGATTCATAGCTAATTTCCTGAGCGCGAATCTGAGGATTGTTCTTCATTGCCATCTCCACCCATGCTTCTTCGGAGTTGGGCTCTGGATTCTGAATCGGAAAGTCCTCCGCTAGTTGCGATAGCTCCGATATTGACTCGCCTGTGAGAACTCTTAGTGCTTCAAATTCAATATCAAAAGAGTTCCATGCTTGGATTCTGCTCACAATCGCATCGTCGAGAGAGGCCTGTGCATTCAAGACATCCGTACTAGCGGTCAATCCAACTTCATACCTTTGTTCCGCCTGCTCCAATTGACGTTCTATGGCTTCTTCCGAAGCAATTGCGTTTTCCAGAGAGGCTCCAGCCCGTAGTACGCTGAAATACGCATTTACCACACGAACTATGAGTGCCTGCTCAGAACTGAACAACGTGTAGTCGCTAGATACTGTGGATCTTCGTGAATTCAGGACGTTTATCAGAGTCGGTACACTAAAAACTGTCTGATTGAGGCTTGCGCTCCAACCAGTTTGCTCTGTTTCTCGCTCGTCCCACACACCATTGGTTTCTGGAGTCACCCCCAAGAATACAGATCGTGGGTCCTGGAGAAACTCATCCGGGTAGGTGGTTCGAGTTTCAGTGGTATTTCTACCTCTAGGAACACTGAACGAAATCTGCGGTAGTAGCTGTGTGTGTGCTGAATAATTGTTCAGCTTTTGAATTCTGTGACCAATCTCCGCAAGGGCGTAGGTAGGGTCATTCTGATAAGCCTGTTGATAGACTTGAAGAATGTCGGCTCCGCTTGCTGAGAAACCGAATCCGAGCAGGAGAACTGCGAGTAGACGACGCATGTGAGCACCTTTGAGTTTTGATGAATTTTATCAGAGTCGAAAAACTCTCATTGATTAGGTTTTTGGAGACTTTGAGGGCCTGACGGACTCTAGAAAATACATTCAAGAAACGTTCCATGCAACCACAAAACATATCTCCACAGTCTTATTACGTGAGAGAGTGTTTTTTCCGTCAACTATTCGTATACCATCAATAAGATCGACACCAAACACGTAGACATTAGTTCATGGACCTTCGAACGGAGTTTAGAGACTGGCTTGTAGAGGCCTGTCCGCCCAGTCTATTGCGCAGCGATGTCGTACCAGAGGCCGGTCAACGAACTCCCGTATCCGGGGACCGAAAAATCTGGCTGGAACGAGCTGCTCAACGGGGATTCACTGTCCCGATGTGGCCTAAGGAGTACGGTGGCGCAGGCCTATCCAAGGATCAATATGTGATTCTGCTCGAAGAGATGCGCTCATTGGGAGTTCCAGCTCCGCTGGCGGGTATGGGCACCTCGATGCTTGGTCCGACTCTTTTGGAGCACGGCACCGAGGATCAAAAAGCTCGCCATCTTCCGCGTATCGCTCGAGGGGAAGTGAGATGGTGCCAAGGCTACTCGGAACCGGGTTCGGGTTCCGACTTGGCTTCACTTCAAACGCGAGCCCAAGATGAAGGCGACCACTTTCTAGTCAATGGACAAAAAATCTGGACTTCAGGTGCTCAATACGCAGATTGGATATTTTGTTTGGTACGGACGGACTCCGATGCTCCAAAGCATGAAGGAATTAGTTTTCTGCTGTTTTCAATGCACCAACCTGGTGTCACGGTGAAGCCGATACGACTGCTATCGGGTGCGTCTCCATTCTGCGAAACTTTTTTCGACGATGCCATTGCGGCAAAAGAGGACTTGGTTGGAGGACTCAATAAGGGCTGGACCGTAGCCAAGCGACTGCTGCAGCACGAACGATCCGGCATGAACACTTTGGCTTCTGGCCGTAATCGAGAAACCGGACCATCACTCGATCAACTGGCTCGAAAAACTCTGGGAACGACAAACGGCAAAATCGCGAATCCAAACATGCGCATGGACATCTCTCGCCATTCAATGAATGCGGAGGCGTTTCGCCTGACCCAAAGGCGTACGGTCGAGGAGTCGCAAGGTTCGACACCCGGTCCTCAGACTTCCATCTTCAAGTATTACGGAGCAAATCTCCGCAAAGAACGTTCGGAGTTGCAAGTCTCCATGCTAGGTACCAACGCGATTGCGTGGGACGAAAGCAGTTCTGCAACCAACCGAGCCATCCTGCAGGGTTGGTTAGCGGGAAAGGCAGGATCCATTGCCGGTGGCAGCAATGAAATTCAATTGAACATCATTGCAAAACGTGTCTTGAATCTCCCAGACTAGCGATATTCAGTTACAATGCGCAGCTTGGAATTATTTGCAATATTCGGATATTCATGGCAAGAGTAACTGTCGAGGATTGCCTCGAACACGTCGAAAATCGCTTTGAGTTGGTTAGGCTCGCCACTGGTCGCGCACGGCAGCTTCAACTCTTCAACGGAGAGCCGATGGTACCCGAAGAAAATGACAAACATACGGTTATCGCCTTGCGTGAGATAGCCGAAGGATTGATTGATGAAGAGACGTTGCGAGAGGCAACTGAGGACTTCAGTGACGAAATCAGTCCAGTCACTCGACTAGATAGAGGAGATGAGTCCTCCAGCGACTTCTGAGTCCTACTTTCAGAATGTACTAGAAAAGCGTGCTCGTAGTGATGAGCTCGCAGCCCCATTGCTCGGCAATGAACTCAGCCGAAGACTCAACTATCTCTCTCCCGCACAGGTGCAACTGGTTGCCGATGCGTATGAATACGCCGAAAAAGCGCATACAGGACAACAACGTCGGACCGGCCACTCCTACATAACTCATCCGCTTGCAGTAGCCAATATCCTCGCAAGCTTCAAACTAGATCCCGAAACCATTTGTGCAGCATTGCTGCACGACGTTCTTGAGGACACTCACGTAACCAAATCCTCTTTGGCTGGTGTCTTTGGCGAGCGTATCGCTGATATCGTCGACGGAGTCTCAAAACTTTCACACTTGGTCGATAGTCACGCAGAGGCTCAAGCTCTCAATTTCTACAAGATGACTCTGAGCATGTCACGTGATATTCGCGTCATCCTCGTAAAACTCGCAGATCGGCTGCACAACATGCGCACCATTGGCGTCATGACAAGAGAGAGTCGCAAGAGAATTGCAAGAGAAACCATGGATCTGTTCGTTCCATTGGCCAACAGACTGGGGATCTATGTAATCAAGCAGGAGCTCGAACGACTTTCGTTTGAGGCCCTCTTCCCACTTCGCGCTGATCGATTGGATCGTCTTGTAAAACGTGTCCGCAAGACCGATAAGGACAAAATCACGTCTGTCCATCAGAAGCTCGAATCAGGGTTTAAGGAAGCGGGAATCAATGCACGCATCGAATACGTCGAAACTGAACTCTATTCCATCTATCGCTCTTTGCGCGATCATGAAGAGACGTTTGATGCATTCATGGATACCCTCATCTACCGAGTAGTTGTCGATACGACAGATGACTGCTACAGGTCGTTGGGATTGGCTCATAACCTGTATAAACCCAAAGTTAGAGCCTTCCGCGACTATATCGCGATTCCGAAACTCAATGGCTACCAATCGCTACATGTGATGCTAGTCGGCCCGGGCGCGAAATCGATCAAACTCTTGATTCGAACTGCAAACATGGACGAAATCGCAAACTACGGACTCATCGCAGGCTGGATCAAGCAGTCTGAAAACGATGCGGACGAGGAAAGTCAGACCCTTGCAACAAGCGACGTGCGTGAATGGATAAGCAATCTCCTCAATCTCCAAGATCGAGGCGATGCTGTCCAGTTCATCGAAAATCTTAAAACTGATCTCTTTCCCGACGAGGTCTATGTATTCACGCCTCAGGGGGACATATTGGCATTGCCGGTAGGTTCCTGCGCGGTGGACTTTGCCTACTCAGTTCACACCGATGTGGGAAATCAATGCGTGGCGTGCCGAATCGATGGTCAGGTCGCCCCTCTCTCAACAATTCTGGAATCGGGGCAAACGGTTTCTATTGTGCGTGCCGCTGCCGCTCATCCCGATCCTATGTGGCTGAACTTCGTCCAAACAGCGAAAGCTCGATCGGCGATACGCGAGCGACTTCGTTCACGAGGTCAAGAAGAGTCAGTCGTTTTAGGAAAGAACTTGCTGAATCGTTCTTTGGCTAATGCGAATACGTCTCTCGAACAGCTTGATTTCCGGCGTTTGCGGAAGGTATTTCGTGAGTTCGATGTTAGAAAACGCAATGAATTGTTTGAAGAGGTCGGACGCGGCAATCTCTTGGCCTACCAGGTAGCGCAACGACTGCTTGAAGAAGACGTGGCCGATCACGATACGAGCAATATCGAACACGGTGCTCCAATCTATGTTCACGGCGGTCAGCACATGGGAGTGCGCTACGGTCGCTGTTGCGGCCCCGTTCCCGGCGACGACATCATTGGGCACATCTCACAAGGTGAAGGACTGGTCGTGCACCGTTCCCAATGCAGGAACATGAAATCAATCGAGTCAAAACACACAATCATGCCAGTCAGTTGGACTGACAATCCCGAAGGTGAATTCTTCACGCGTCTTCGGGTCGATATCGAACCTCATTTAGGCATTCTTGCTTCGTTGGCACAAGCCGTGAACGCCTTGGGGGCTGGAATCAGCATGCTAGACGTGACCGAACGAACTCCGCAGTTGTCGTCCGTGCAAATGGATGTAGGAGTGCGAAATCTAAAGCATCTGCGACGCATCATACGAAGTCTCGATGCAAGATCCGACACTTCAAGCATTCAAAGACTCACACATTAAGGGCTCCATGAATCGAAGAGCAATTTCCGCGGAAGACGCACCTGACGCAATCGGTCCCTATTCTCATGCTATTCGGATCGGCAACACGATCTACATGTCTGGTCAGATAGCGTTGAATCCAAAAAACATGGAACTGGTCACCAGTTCGTTTCGAAAGGAAACCAAGCAGGTGTTCACCAACATAACGGCTGTCGTGAAAGCAGCTGGGGGCACTCTTCAAGACATAGTCAAACTCACCGTCTATCTCACGGATCTAAAAAATTTTGATATGGTGAACGCTGTGATGAGTGAAACGTTTCAGTATCCTTATCCTGTTCGAGTGGCTGTGGGTGTTAGCGCTCTACCCCGAGGCGCATCCATCGAGGTCGAAGCCTTAGCGATTCTTAGCGAATAGATTTAAAGGTACGGATAATGCCGTCCGAACCCATCGCTCAACTTCGTGGTGTGGGTCCCGCAATTGGAGCAAGACTTCAACGTCTGAACATTCGCACCAAACTCGACCTCATTCTTCACTTGCCGTTCCGCTACGAAGATCGCACAAAGGTAACTCCACTCGACAAAGTTTCGTCTGGCACGGAACACTATGTGCAAGGTCGAATACTCAGCGTGGACGTCGTTCGAAGTCAGCGTCCAAGTGTCTATGTGGCCATCGGCGAACACCATCGAGCACGACTGAACATGCGGTTGTTGCACTACAGTCCTCGTCAGCTAAACCAGCTAGAAGAAGGCATGTGGTTGAGAGTTTATGGACTCGCGCGTCTCGGGCGCAAAGGTATGGAAATGATTCATCCGGAATATCGAGCGTTTACTTCTGACCCAGGAGACCCTCAACCTGAATACATACCTGTATACCCCGCAACTCAAGGACTGACAAGCGCAAGAATCGGAAGTCTCATTCGCCAGGCGCTAAACGAGATCGCGTTTCTTCCACACTACCAGTATCAAGGACTTACTCTGGGAGATGCCCTTCGATTGCTTCATGAACCCGATGTCAGTCGAGGCTGGGATGGGCTGCATGAGGCCCGAAAACGCGTTGCCTTTGATGAATTACTAGCCTTTCTGCTGTTGCGGCACAGACGGCAGATCCAACGTTCGACCTTTTCCACACTTGCATTGGACAAACATCGCGAACTGCACGAGATGTGCCTACGGTCGCTTGGATTCTCACTGACCACAGCTCAGCAACGAGTTACGCAGGAGGTCCTTTCAGACCTCTCTCGAGCCAAGCCGATGCTGCGGCTTTTGCAAGGGGATGTAGGTTCGGGGAAGACTGTAATTGCAGCATTAGCTATCGTTCGCGCTGCCGAAAATTCCACTCAAACCGCTTTCATGGCACCAACGGAACTGCTCGCGGAGCAACACTACGAAACTCTCTCTCAATGGCTATCGCCTCTGGGGATTCAGGTGGGACTGCTCACTGGACGAATGACAGCACCGGCCAGAAAAGTTCGGCAGGAAGCGATTGTCCGAGGTGAAGACACGGTGATTGTGGGAACCCATGCACTCTTTCAGGAATCCACAAAGTTCAAATCGCTTGGACTGGCAATTATCGACGAACAGCACCGTTTTGGAGTTCACCAACGAATGCAGTTGCGAGACAAAGGTCGTCTCCCACATCAGCTCATCATGACTGCGACCCCGATACCTCGAACGCTGGCCATGTATTTGTTCGCAGATATGGACGTTTCTGTTATTGATGAATTGCCTCCTGGCCGTCAATCGATCGAAACCTCAGTGCATAGTGCTCAGCAACGAGAAAAGGTAATTTCCGCAGTTGGTAACTTGCTTGCATCCGGACAGCAAGCGTACTGGGTATGCGCTGCGATTGACTTGCGAGATCCTGAGGACGGCGATTTTCGTGGTACCGCCGATGTTCTCGAAGAACTTAGGGCAAAACTACCTAATGTGCAGATCGGGCACCTTCACGGCCGCATGAAGACAGAGGAAAAAGATCGAATCATGAAAGGCTTTCGATCTGCGGATATTCAATTGTTAGTTGCCACTACAGTAGTGGAAGTGGGAATCGATGTACCAAACGCAACACTTATGGTGGTAGACGATGGGGACCGATTTGGCTTGGCGCAACTACACCAATTGAGAGGTCGCGTTGGGAGAGGTACGAAAAAGAGCTTTTGCATGCTTTTGTATGACCCCCCGATTTCCGAGGCATCGCGCAATCGACTGAACGCGCTGAAAGCGCACACCGACGGATTTGAACTTGCTCATCTCGACCTTACACTCCGCGGTCCCGGCGAAGTGTTTGGCAAGAAGCAGTCAGGAACCGAAAGCTTTCGCATCGCTGATTTGGTCATGGATGCCGAGCTACTTCAGGAAACGAGATCTGAAGGAGAAAAACTTCTGGAGAAGAATCCCGAAATGGCCTCAAAGATAATCGATACTTGGACTCCTTCCGAAAGCGACTATGCTGCAGTCTAGCGTGTGAGCAACAACCAGTACCTCAAATCTCGATCATTTCAAAGTCTTCTTTGCCAACGCCGCACTCTGGACAAAAGAAATCTTCGGGAACATCGCTCCATTGCGTACCGGGAGGTATATCTTCTTCCTCACAGCCCAAGGCTTCATCATAAATCCAGCCACAGACGATGCACTGCCACTTTCGCATCCTTGATTTCTTTCAGCCGATGGTGATTGGGTGCACGATAGTAACAATTTGGCTTTCGTGTTTTGACCCTTTTTGATATTGAATCCTAGTTGTACTTTTGAAGAAACTGCACGTTTCTCGCTCCTAAAATAATCCAGCTGTGGAAATTCTTTCAATCGGCCATTGGTGCGCTAAGTCAGGACTCGCGTGACCCATGAACACTCTAGCTATGCAATAAGACCTCGATCGAAGCAAATCACACAGTATGGATTCGTCATCTGACCGAAACATCGTCGAAACCGCAAGAGCCTATTGTGAACTCATGCGCTTGGACCGGCCCGTGGGGACTCTCTTGCTGTTGTGGCCTACCCTTGCAGCACTCTGGATTGCCGCGGAGGGACCGCCGCCGACTCCTATCCTCCTAGTGTTTGTATTGGGTACATTTGTCATGCGGGCGGCGGGATGCGTAATCAACGACATTGCCGATCAAGAATTCGACCCACATGTTGATCGAACCAAATCGCGACCGCTCGCGGACGGTCGACTACATACTAGACAGGCTCTGGTTTGCTTTGCAGTTCTCCTTGCCATTGGCTTCTGCCTAGTTTTTACTCTTAATGTATTGACCTGGTGGATGGCACTGGGAGGCGTGCTCGTCTCCATAATCTATCCCTTCATGAAACGCTTCACGCATGTTCCGCAGTTAGTCCTAGGCGTTGCTTTCAGCTGGGGGATTCTTATGGCGGGAACGGCTATAGCCAACAAACTTTCGCTGCCTATTCTGTGTTTTTTCACCGTGAGTTTTCTGTGGATAGTCGCATACGACACTCAGTACGCAATGGTAGACCGCGAAGACGATCTCAAGATTGGTTTAAAGTCCACCGCAATTCTGTTCGGTTCAATGGATCGATACGTCATTGCAGGGCTTCAATTCGCTGTGCTGGCATTGTTGTTGACACTCGGTGGTCTGGCCCAATTGAACGTCTTGTTCTTGAGCTCATTGGTAGTCGTAGCAATGCTGTTTCTCTATCAGTCATTCTTGACGTGGTCTCGTCGTCGCGAGAGCTGCTTCCGAGCGTTCAAGAACAATGCGACAGTGGGTTTGGTCCTCTTTGTCGGAGTCGTGCTGAACTACGCCGTAGCTGTACCCGCAATCCAAATGTAACGTGAAAGTCCTGCTCGAAAGTGTTGTTGAGTGGACTGGCAAATGTGTGTCGTGGCTCTTGCTTCTGATGGCGATTGTCACGGTAATCGTCGTTACTCGACGCTACATCTTCCATGCCGGGGGAGAAATCTACCTGCAGGAGTCGGTAATTTACATGCACGCGCTGGTGTTCATGTTTGGACTGTCCTACTCCATGAAACATGATGGACACGTCCGAGTCGATCTGTTCTACAGTCGTTTCAGTCCACGAGGAAAAGCTCTCGTAGACATCGCGGGTCATCTACTCTTTCTCATTCCGACATCTCTGGTAATCGCAATATTCAGCTGGGAATATGTTGTGGCTTCGTGGAAGGTTTATGAAGGATCGCGAGAGGTGGGAGGAATTCCTGGAGTCTATCTCCTTAAGACCGTCATCCCAATAACCGCAATTCTGCTGGTTCTTCAGTCCTTAATTGACATATCACGCCGCATCGCCGACTTGCGCAATAAGTGACCGAGTTTATTCCTCTTTTGATGTTCGCGGCGGTCTTCGTCGCTCTTCTATCGGGGTATACGGTCGCGCTCACACTTGCTGGGGTTGCTTTGCTCTTTGCATTTGTTGGAATTGTCTTTGGTGTGTTCGACCCGAAGGATCTAGGGTTTTTACCTTCCCGAATATTCTCCTTGATGACGAATCAAACACTCCTTGCCGTTCCTCTGTTCATATTGATGGGAGTGACACTTGAACGCACCAACATCGCTCAGTCGTTGTTGAAGTCGATGTCTCAACTGGCTGGAAGAACCCGTGGAGGTCTGGGACTAGCAGTAGTTCTGGTGGGAATGCTCATGGCGGCAAGCACTGGAATAGTTGGCGCAACCGTCGTCACGATGGGGTTGCTTTCACTCCCAGCGATGATTCGACAAGGATACGACCACGGCCTTGCTACGGGAACCATATCGGCGACTGGAACTTTGGGGCAAATCATTCCGCCATCGATAGCTCTCGTGCTCGTAGGCGACGTACTGGGAAACGCGTACCAGCAAGCGCAATTGGGACAGGGAGTCTTTTCTCCCAAAACTGTTTCCGTGGGGGACCTATTTGCGGGGGCGCTATTTCCAGGTCTTGCTCTAGTCGGACTCTATTGCGCGTACGTTCTGCTTCGAGGACATATCCAACCTACGAGCGCCCCACCAACCACCGACGAAGAAAAACCTGATCTGCATGCGCTTCTATCGAGCTTAATACCTCCCATTGTCTTGATTATTGCCGTGTTGGGGGCAATCCTAATGGGAGTAGCAACGCCCACCGAAGCTTCCGGGGTTGGAGCTGTCGGCGCTCTTGCAATGGCAGTCGTCTATCGAGCCATAAATCTCAAGGTTCTGCAAGAAATCGTTCTCTCAACGATGAAGACCACTGCCATGGTTTTCTTTATTCTGATTGGAGCGTCAGTCTTTTCACTCGTGTTCCGGGGCTACGGAGGCGACGACCTCGTACATGGGCTATTCTTGAGCCTTCCAGGCGGTGTTGTGGCAGCGATGGTCGTGGTGATGGTCGCTATCTTTCTTCTGGGATTTGTGCTCGACTTTATCGAAATTACCTACGTCGTACTTCCCATCGTAGGTCCCATTTTGCTTTCAATGGGTGTGGATCCCGTTTGGCTTGGAGTAATGGTTGCGGTGAACTTGCAAACCTCGTTTCTTACTCCTCCGTTCGGATTTGCACTCTTTTACCTCCGTGGAGTTGCACCTCCAGAAGTAAGTACTGCGGAAATGTACCGGGGCGTGGTTCCATTCATTGCGTTGCAACTTTTGTTGCTGCTCTTGCTCGTGGTATTTCCGCAGCTAGCTACATGGTTGCCGAGAGCCCTATGAGACTGGAATCATTTTGAAGGCAATTGAAACGGATCAAATCCGGAAGCTATTCGTCCTTCGCATCTCGAGCTCGAAAATAGGCGTACTCCGAAATGTTGCTCCACGACTGGATTTGCCGTTGAAATTTTCGATACGAATCGACGATTCTCTTCGATAGCTCATCATTGCCCGCAACCTCGGCGATTACTTCATCCGCCAAATCCCTTAGCCGCTCGATGACATCGTCAGGGAGTTTTCGAAGTTCTACTCCGTGTTCCTCAACCAATGACTGAAGAGACGCAAAATTCCGTGCGTTGAATTCATCGAGCATGTCTTGATTGATTGCACGAGCAGCGGTCTCCACCATTCGCTGCAAGTGGAGTGGCAAACTCTCGAAAGCGTCTTTGTTGACAATCAGTTCAATGGCAGCACTGGGCTCGTGCCATCCGGGGTAGTAGTAGTACTTGGCGACTTCGTGCAGTCCCAAGGTTTGGTCGTTCAGCGGTCCGACCCATTCCGTCGCATCGATGACTCCTGTTTGCAACGATGTGAAAATTTCGCCGCCAGGTAGGTAAACGGGTGCCGCACCAGCCCTATTCATCACTTCCGCACCTAGTCCTGGTATTCGCATCTTCAATCCCTTGAGATCTTCAAGCGAGTTGATCTCCTTGTTGAACCAACCTGCCATCTGCACTCCGGAATTGCCGGCAACCATAGGAATAAGGTTGAAAGGTTCATACAGTTCTCGCCACAACTCCAATCCACCACCATAGTGAAGCCAAGCATTCATTTCCTGGGCGTTCATTCCAAACGGCAATGTTGTGAATACAGCTGCCACCGGAGCTTTGCCAACCCAATAGTAGGCGGCTCCATGTCCCATTTCAGCCGTGCCCGCCGCTACAGCATCAAATACTTCAGTCGCTCCCGTTAACTCCCCAGCTCCATAGACTTTGATTTTGAGTTGTCCTGCCGACATTTCGTCGACGAGCACGGCCAATCGTTCAGGAGCAGTTCCCAAAGCCGGCAAGTTCTTTGGCCATGTCGTAATGAGCTTCCACTCGAAATTCTCTTTCGCTGCGACCACGAGCGCTTCTACGGTGGACACCGTGCTGTCTTCTTCCGAGGAGCAGCCTCCCAATACCAAGCTCATGAGCACGAATGCAACCATAGTGTGTTTCATCAATTCACTCCCACCTGCAAGTGTGGTGTTTCAGCGACAAGCCACTTGCGACCAACTCGTGAAAACTCGATCTCCAGTTGTAGGTTTTTCTCACCGCCACGCATATTCACTATCGTACCTGTGCCGAATCTGCTGTGACTCACTTCTACACCGATTTTCCACTTAGAGTGTTTTTGATCGGCTACTTGCTGAAGCATCGGCTGACGAACCAAATCTGAAGCTCTTGCTACTCCTCGACGCGAACGGTGATCCCGAGACGACGATGTCCAATCTGGAGCTTCCGATCGGCGAACAAACGAGATGTCTTGCTTTGGTAGCTCTTTCAAGAATCGTGAAGCGAGCCGTCGCATGTGCTGTTGGCCAAAACGAGCGCGAGAAGATGCGTGACACAAGTAGAGCTTTCGCATGGATCGAGTAATTCCAACATAAGCTAGTCGCCGTTCCTCTTCTTCGACTGTGGGGTCGCCATTGGCATCGCTGTGCGGAAAGAGATCTTCTTCCAATCCCACAATGAAGACGACTGGAAACTCGAGCCCCTTGGCAGAATGCACAGTCATCATGTTGATTGCATCGTGAGTAGTCGCCTGATATTCACCCGCATCCAACATCGCTTGATCAAGAAACGCTCGCAATTTCTCCTGAGAATGGCGCCCTTCCGTACCGTCCTCATCATCTAGAGGAAGGTGGGTCGGACCTGCAAATTGTGCGCATGCCGAAATGAGTTCCTCCAGATTTTCACGCCGTGCACGACCGGTCTCCCCGGCTTCTCTGCCGTGATAGTCCCACAATCCTGAATTGATTGCAGCAACTCGTGCGATCTCCTCCAATTCCTGTGCTTGTGCAGCTGCTTTCAAGGACTTGACCAGTTCCGTAAATCGTTCAAGGGCAAGTCTTGCTCTACCTTTCACTTCTCCCGACTCTACTAAGCGTTCGCTGGCACTCCAGAGTGAAGTGTTTTGTTTTTCAGCGTCAGCACGCACTATCTCAAGAGTCTTTGCTCCGATGCCACGTGGAGGAGTGTTTACGACCCTCTCAAATGCAACATCCGATTGAAAGTCGTGAATCAGTTTCATATAACCGACCGCATCGCGAATCTCCATGCGGTCGTAGAACCGTGTACCTCCGTAAATTCTGTAAGGAATACTTCGTTGACTAAATTCCTGCTCCAAGACTCTAGATTGAGCGTTATTCCGGTACAAAATTCCGATGTCGTTAGGGCCAAATTCTCCCTCGGTCATCCACTGCTGGCATTTGTCCACTACATATCGAGCTTCTTCAAATTCTGTATGAGCTGTGAATATGCGAATGGGGTCGCCTTTCCCCGCGTCGGTCCACAGCGTCTTGTCAAGACGCTGTCCGTTGTGCTTGATGAGAGCATTGGCGGCATTGAGTATTGTCTGTGTAGAACGGTAGTTTTGTTCTAGTCGCACGACCTTGACATCCGAAAACCGCCTTTCGAACTCCAAGATATTTGCAAGTCTTGCACCCCTCCAGCCGTAAATCGATTGGTCGTCGTCGCCAACTGCCATAACAATGTTGTCTTTTCCAGCAACCATTTGAATCCAGGCGAACTGAATCCCATTTGTATCTTGGAACTCATCCACCAAAACGTAACGAAATCTTTGTCGATACTGAGCCAGCAATTCCTCGTTTTCCAGCCAAAGTTCATGTGAACGCAAAAGCAATTCAGCAAAGTCCACAAGGCCGGCGGAATTGGTGAGTTCTTGATACCTGATGTAAAGATCCAGATGAATCTGCTTTACCCTCGAGTTCTCCACAAAGACGTGATGTGGTCGTTGACCTTCCTCCTTCCACTTATTGATTGAATTGACAACGTCTTTTGGAGGATATTGGTCTGCATCCAAGTCTGCTTCCTTGACAATTCGCTTTACGAGCCGAAGCTGATCCGACGCATCAATCACCTCAAACGACCGAGGAAGACCAGCTTCCTTCCAGTGGATGCGCAAAAGGCGATTCGCTAACCCGTGAAACGTACCGACCCACATGGCGCTGACCTGAAAATTGAGCAATCTCTCGATCCTGGTACGCATTTCATTGGCCGCTTTGTTGGTGAATGTAACAGCCAAGATTTCGTAAGGTGAAGCACCGCTCCGCTCAACAAGCCAGGCGATTCGGTGTACAAGAACGCGCGTCTTGCCGGAGCCTGCTCCAGCGAGCACGAGCATGTTTTCAGGAGGCGAACTTACCGCATTTTGTTGAGCAGTATTTAGGTTGTCAAGAATTGGGTCAGAGTCGATAGAAGGATGTTGAGACAAGATTAAACTGTGGATACGAACAGTGTTTACTAGATAGCTTTAGTTTATTGCTAGAGTTTAACAAATTGATCAGTTCGTACGATTGATATGGCAATTCTTGAGAATTGGTATCGGCTTGAGTCAATACCGGCCGTCAGAGGTGTACTTTGTCTAATTTTGCGGGTTGAATTGAGCGATGGTCATATGACTGAGCGGCATTTGCCCGGTTCAATTTGGATTCTGCCAATTTTTCACAAGAAATTCCAGTCTGCCACCAAAAATTTCAATTCTGATGTTAGCGGTACGAATGGAAACCGCCGCCAAGAAAGTCTGCTGTCGCAATCAATTCCCAAACTGCGCTAGTACACCATTCCACTGCATTCCTTCCAGGGTCCCTCCGCTGATCTTTCGCGGGTACTTTTCCAACTCCGTTGAATACCCATGTATCAAGTCTGCACGGGAATGTGTCCATCCACCAGCTGGACTGGAGCTCAATTTGCAACGGGCCAGCCACTTCATTCGACAGTTACCGATTTGGCAATGTTTCGAGGCTGATCGATATCAGTCCCTTTCAACGTTGCTACGTGATATGCAAGCAACTGCAAAGGAACGGTGAATACGATCGGAGACAATATCGGATGCACTTTCGGTACTTCAATGACCACAACATCACGGTGTTGGTTGAAATCCGAAATCTCGTCGGTGAAGACATAGAGCCGTCCGCCGCGTGCGCGGACCTCGTGAAGGTTAGATTGAACCTTTTGTAACAGGTCGTTGTTGGGTGCGACTGCTACAACTGGCATGTCAGCGTCGACTAATGCCAATGGACCGTGCTTGAGTTCACCTGCGGGATAGCCTTCCGCATGCATGTAGGAAATTTCCTTCAGCTTTAAAGCTCCCTCGAGAGCAACAGGATAGTGAACACCACGCCCCAGAAACAACGCATGATGTGCAGGAAGAAATTCCTCTGCCAGCATTCTGGTTTGTTCATCCAATAGCAAAGCTTGTTCTACAACCTCATCGAGGACGTGTAGGCCCTGTACTATTTCCTTCTCCTGCTCCCGTGACATTCCGTGCCGACGAGCAATAGCGATTGCAAACAACAATATATCGACAAGCATCGTCGTGAAGGACTTTGTTGACGCAACGCTAACCTCAATACCGGCTCGCATAGCTATCGACGTCTCGGATTCACGCATTAGTGTGCTCGTAGGCACATTACCGATATTTAGTGTGTGCATGTAGTCTCGTTGTTCCGCGAGGCGAAGTGCCGCGATCGTATCCGCGGACTCTCCCGACTGAGATAAAGAAAGAAATACACTCCCTTCGAGCACCGCTGCATTCCGGTAGCGAAATTCCGATGCAATCTCGGCGCTGCAGGGAATTTGAGCCATGTCTTCAATCCAGTAACGAGCTACGCATGCAGCGTAGTAGCTTGTTCCACACCCTACAATCGATAGCGACTGTGTCTGGTCCAACACCTCTCCCAGGCATCGTCCAAGCCCTTCCTCGATCACATGCTCGCTTGCGATACGCCCTTCTAGGGTGCTTCGTATCGCCTGTGGCTGATCATGGATCTCCTTCTCCAAGTAGTGTCGATAGTTTCCCTTGTCCACTGTTTCACCTGCGTCGGAGACGGTGACCGGCTCGCGTTCGACCTCATCGTGATTCATGTCAAATACCTGCACAGATTCGGCATCGAGAACAGCAGTGTCTCCTTCCTTCAGGAAGACAAAACGATTCGTAACCGACCTCAGTGCGAGCACGTCCGAAGCGATGAAGTTTCCACCGTCTCCAACACCCACAACTAGAGGACATCCTCGACGTACAGCAACGATCTTTCCCGGTTCGTCCTTGCACATTATTCCGAGCGCAAAAGCACCTTCAAGACGTTGCGTCGCAGCGCGAACTGCGTCAAGAAAAGGCAGGCCAGCTTCAATTTGCTGGTCGACAAGATGCGCGACTACCTCGGAATCCGTATCCGAGGCAAAACTGTGACCGGATTCTAAAAGTTCGGTACGAAGGGTCGAGAAGTTTTCAATAACCCCGTTGTGAACGAGCGCGGTGCGCCCATTGACAACATGGGGATGTGCGTTTCGCTCGCTGGGAGCACCATGTGTCGCCCACCGAGTATGGGCGATTCCAGCAGTGCCTCGGAGCGGTTGCTCAGAAAACGCAACAACCAGGTCGCGAACCTTGCCAGATACTCGTATGCGTTTGAACTTTCCGTGTTTGGGAGATTGTGTGGCTATTCCTGCTGAATCGTATCCCCGATACTCGAGTCTGAGCAGACCTTCAATAAGAACACCACTAACTTGTCGCTTGCGTGTTGCCCCTACGATGCCACACATGAATCAGGACTTTTTCCTACGCTGTGGGGGTGTCCAACGAGAAATGACCCGTTGCCGCGCCCGTCCAACTGCTAGAACTTCGCCCGCCACGTCGGATGTTATCGTCGATCCAGCGGCAAGGAAAGCGCCCGATCCCACTCTTAGGGGCGCAACCATCGTGCAGTTGGTGCCAATAAATACTTTGTCGCCGATTATGGTTCGATGCTTTGACGCGCCGTCGAAGTTGCACGTTATAGCGCCGGCTCCCACATTGACTTCTGTCCCCAATTCAGCATCTCCTATGTAAGCCAAGTGGCTCGCACGCACACCTTGTTTAAGTTTTGACGCCTTGATCTCGACAAAATTCCCTACGCTTACTTCGTCCTCTAACACTGATCCAGGCCGTATACGGGCTATGGGCCCCACTCTACAATCGCTCCCAATTCGTGCCGATTCAATGACGCAGTATTCATGCAACCGTGTTCGATCGCCCACCTCAACATCCCTGAGTACACATCCAGGTCCAATTGAAACTCCTTCTCCTAGAATTACTTCCCCCTCAAGAACCACGTTTATATCGATGGAACAATCCAACCCTGCAGTTATGTTGCCGCGTGGATCGAAACGTGAAGGATCTCTCAATGTAACCCCTTGTTTCATAAGAGTTTCTGCGCGTCTTCGAGCGAGAATGCGTTCGGCTTGAGCCAACTGAACACGATCATTTATTCCGAGGACCTCCTCGGGATCATCTGCCTGTACAGTCCGGACCTGCAAACCTGCTTCCAATGCCAGCCCAACAATATCAGTGAGGTAGTATTCGCCTTGTGCGTTGGAGCAATTTAATCGATCCAATAGAGGTCGGAGCATTCGGACTGATGCGGCCATCGCACCGCTATTAACCTCCTTGAGCCCTCGTTGAGATCGAGTTGCGTCTCGGTGCTCGACGATGCCACTCACGAGTCCGCGCTCGTCTCGAACAATTCGGCCGTACCCTGTTGGATCAGGCAGTTCCGCTGTAACGACGACCAGAGAATTTGGGTCCTCTGACAAGATGGCTGTAATAGTGTCGAGTTTTATCAGCGGTGCGTCACCGTTCAGCACCAGTACATGTGAATCTTCAGAAATACTCGGAATTGCTTGCAACACCGCATGGCCAGTGCCTTTGGGTTCTTCTTGTAACACCCAATTGATTGCACCCTCAGTTTCTTGTTTTGCCAGATCGAGCATTTGAGATCCTACAACGGTGTGAATCCCGTCGGCGCGGGCCTGCTGAGCGACGCTGATCACATGCCCAAGCATTGGCTTGTCGAGGACTCGATGGAAGACTTTTGGGGTGCGTGAATGCATCCGTTTGCCTTGACCCGCTGCGAGAATGATGACTTCCAGCGGCATGAGCAACCCCGCATTCAACGAAATGACATTATAGCTCCCACCGACCGAGCGCATATCTTGATGTGATGTGGTCGACGGTTACTAATCCGGGCTCAATCTATCAGGAATACTATTGCTAACAAGTCGAAGGGTTTAACTTCCTCGACTCGATCAGCGGGAGGTTGAACCGACTCGCGCTCGAAGTAGCAACTATTGAGACAGGCAGTCCGTCAGTGTCGTGGCGATGTTTCTCATCATGGCGAAGTATTGCCCGGATCCAGTTTCGAGATTCACCCCGAGAGGGTCAAGCTCTGCAACTCTAGCGTCAGTACCTTCAATGAGCACATCCAATATTTTTGCATCGTACTGAGGTTCTTTGAAGACGCACTGAACTCCCGCAGACATCAGCTTGTTTCTTAATTCCTGCATGCGCCGAGCACCCGGACGAGTCTCCCCCAAGAGAACTGGATGACTCTTCTTGGTCAGTCCAAATCTATGTTCAAACGACTTGTACGCGTCGTGGAACACTATAAAGTCCCCAATCTCGGCTGATTTTAGGTTGGATGCTATTTCCTCGGTTAGCGCTTCCAATTCGAGACGAAGCCGGTTCGCGTTGGCTTCGTAGACTGTTGAATTGTCCGGGTCTAGCTCGGACAGGGACCCGCTGATCTCGTCTACCATGACAATTGCATTTGCCGGATCTAGCCATATATGGTGATCAAAACCGCTCATCGGATGAGTTGCATCGTGTTCGTGTCCATGGCTGTGACTCTGTCCATGCACGTGTCCGTGCCCGTTCTCGTGCGAGTCGGACTCGGTCATGTGTACAAGGTGCATGCCGGTGGTGTTCATCAGTTCAATAACAGACGTATCAAATTCAAGAGACTCGAGCGTGTGCATCGTGGATGTCTCAAGCGTTTCGCTAATCAGAAAGAGTATGTCAGCGTTTTGAAGTTTACGGACATCCGAAGGGCGGAGTGTAAAAGAATGGGGAGAAGTCTTACCTTGAATCAGGAGTTCCGGAGCACTAACGTCGGTTCCCGCGATTACTTCGGAAACCAATGAATGAACCGGGGCAATCGAAGCGACAACTTTCAAGTCCGATGCCATCGCAACCTGAGCACCGAAGAAACAACAGCTCAATTTCAATGCAAATCGCAAAGCACAGGAGAAGCCTCGGAAAGTATTCATGAAAACTCCTTCCACATGTCTGTATTTAATCTACATCACAAAACGCTGAGAGTGGGCGAATTGCACTCTAAACAAAATAGTACAAAATCAGTAGACTTCACCAATATTCCCGGTTCCCTCGCACCTCCCACGTTCCCATCTTGAGGCTTCTGTAATATTCTGCCACGTGGACGAAAAAACCTAGAGCGTAAACCGCACTTCGCCCACTTTATCTGGCAATTCGATCGGGCTTGCTCTGCGATGTGGCCAACTGAAACTGGATTTCAATGTTTGAATGACTTCCGACATGCTAATCGACGCTCGTAACATTGGAGTTAACCTGTCAAATCGCTGGATTTTTCGGCATGTAGATTTAGCGATAGAGCGCGGTAAGGTGGTCTGCGTTATAGGCGGCAACGGTGCGGGAAAAACTACGTGCGTTCGGACGTTGCTGGGTCTGGTAAATCATTCGGAAGGCACGATCAAGCGAGCCGATCCTTTAAGTGTGGGTTTTGTTCCACAGAAACTTTCTATCACGCCTATTTTGCCGGTCACTATACGACGACTAGCAGCTCTTGCAGGAAAATTCAAGAGTGGAGAAATCGATGAGGCCTTGTCTGCAGTTGGGTTGGACGAATTGGGAAATCCTTCCGTCTCGACTTTGTCCGGAGGTGAGTTTCAACGTCTTATGCTCGCTAGGGCCATCTTGCGAAGCCCGGATCTTCTAGTGTTGGACGAACCTGCGCAGGGAGTGGATGTCTCCGGTGTTGAAGTTCTCAACAAGCTGATTTTGGGAGTTCGTGACGAAACGAACTGCGGCGTTCTGATGATCTCCCACGACATTGAATTGGTATTCGATATCTTCGACGACGTATTGGTCTTGATTCCTCACGAATTTGAGAAGCTTCGCCATTCGGACACGGCATGAGCGTCAAGTGCTAGACGACTTCTTCATTCGAGCCTTAATTGCAGGAATCGGGCTTGCGATCGTCACAGGTCCCGTGGGATGTTTCATCGTATGGAGACGACTTGCTTACTTTGGGGAAACGATTGCTCACTCTTCCCTACTCGGTGTCGCTGTCGCTATTTTGTGCGATGTAAATCTCGTACTTGGGATTTTCTTCACGGCAACTGTTGTCGTGTTTATTGTGTTTTTGCTGGAACGTCGAGAGGGTTTGCCGACAGACACGATTCTTGGATTGTTGGCGCATGGAGGATTGGCACTTGGTCTCGTTCTTTTGTCGTTCTTTCCTAGCGTACGGATAGACCTGCATGCCTTGCTCTTCGGCGACATACTGGCTGTCTCGAGGCAAGATTTGCTTGTGATCTGGGTTGGTGGAGCGATTGCTCTGGGTGTGTTGTGTTGGCTTTGGACTCCCCTGTTGCTGACAACGATAAGCAGCGACCTATCGCGGGTGGAATCAAGAAAGCCGCTATTGTCAAAAGTACTATTCGGGATCCTGGTGGCAGCGGTCATTGCAGTCGCCGTGAAAATAGTCGGAGTGTTGCTTATTGTTGCGCTACTTGTAATTCCTGCAGCCACCGCTCGCCGCTTCGCCAGCGTTCCGGAGACAATGGCGATAGGTGCTGCTCTAGTCGGGGTCGTTTCTGTGGCTGGCGGGCTTTTTGCCTCGCTTCAGTTTGATACACCGTCGGGTCCATCAATAGTCGTAGCCGCCCTTGTTTGCTTTGTGCTTACTCGACTTCCATTAGGATTGTTTGGAAAGGGCAACACTGGCGCATAGGCAACGTCCCATGCATATGGGGTAGATGTCTAAAAATGTTTCTGCCCAAAACCTCAAAAGATTTGGAGTTCAAACTTCGCGCTCTTGGGGAGTTACGCCATGAACTGCAGTACAAAACCTCCTTTAAGGTCTGCCAAACGCCTGTCCAGATCTGGTTGCGTAAGCCAGGTCAATCAAGAATTTCACCCCGAAACATATGTCATCTTGCCACCTAAAACCGCCCTATCGAAGGTTAAGCGATATCGTTTCCCCATGCGCGACAGTTTGAGACAAAGGCGATCGTTCGCTTCTGGATTTATACACAATCATCACCGGATGCGTCCGAAAATGAAATACCAAAAGAGCCCAACTAAGAAAGGGCTCCATGTACCGACTCGGCATGGAGCCCTATGGCAGTTAAAAGACCGAAAGGCTAAACACCTTGCTCGTTGCGGTGGCTCTAGGGTCCCTTAATAACCTCGACCGTGACGTTCTCGTCAATCACCAAATCCTCCACGTCGAATCTCCGGACCTCAACTTGCTGAAGTGCATCTCCTAGCGCACCAGCAACTTCCGACATTACCGACTCAACCATGATTTCCACGTCCGGAGAAGCAGATATGCCCCCTTCTAGAACAACGGAGTCAAAACTGTGAAAGGTGGACCTTGTCCTATCCAACATTTCCAGTTCCTTCTCGTTCAAAAAGCTCTTGGCATATTCCATCTGTTCGTCTGACAAGGATTGTCCAAAACGAGAATTGGAGGCAAGTGCAAACGCTGCACTTGACTTTAAACTAGCCGACGAAAGCTTGTCGATTTCCGCTAGCAATCCTTCGGGGTCGCTTCGTGCCCACTTGCCGAATACCGATCGATAGTAGACGTCACGCAACTCTTCGGGCAACTCGTTGGCAAGCTTCATCGCACGTTGGGTTTGACCAACGTCCACTAGTGCCGACCCTACCGAAGTGTAGGCGGGGAACTGGTGAGCACCTTGGCGCACTCTCGAAAGTAGGGTCAGTGCCTTATGTACATCCACCGACGCAAGCCTAGAAATCACACCGGCTTCCAAACCAAACTCAACCGGTTGCTGCAACGCTATGTCCATAGCCATCTCGGGCTGTTCTCGTGCCAATTTTCCTAGTAGAGGCCGAAGCAGCGATCGTCTCTGGTTTTCTAAATCAGCATTGGTCAGCACCCATTCCACTGCGGCCAAGGGATCCTTTCTCGACCAATTGTTCGCAATGGTTCGAGCTACGCTAGATAAGTCCTCCCCGAAGTCCATCGTAGCCATCAGTTGGGCTGCCTCTTCCGGTGATTCCCTAGATATCCCAGTGACAGCTTTCATTTCAGCATATTTCGTAAGATTTTCTGGAAATGTACTCACTGCAGCTAGTAATTCACTTGGATTGTTGCTCGCCCACGACGAAATGATCGTCCGCTGCAAGTTTAGACGGAGTCCGCCTTTGGAAACGTTGGATGCAGCGGAAAACGCAGACTGGGGATCCGATCTTGCCCAAGTTCGTGCTGCCGTCAAAGCCAAGGTGCTGGCCTGTTCGCTTTCCATCATTAGAGTTCGGTTGAATGTGGCTTCAGGATCTCGTTGCATGGCGCTTGCAATGACCCCGCTGAGCACAACCATCTTGGAATTGCGGTCATCAAGAGACTCGTAAATTTCGTCCAATACACCCAATCCACTTTGGTTCACCCAAGCGTTTGCAACGTGCAGCAGGTAGCCGGAGGATTGCAAGTCACCATCCCAATCGTCGACCATGCTGTACCAAGCCTTCTCAGGATTCTCCAGTTGACCCATCATGGCTTCCTGAGCGAACGTATGTTCGGCAATCGACTCATTCCCTAACTCGCGCGCAATTCCACGGCGTACATCATCAGAAAGGTCACTTCTAGATTCCAAAATTCCCCTGAGAGCTGTGAATTGGATCGAATCGTTCTTCATTTGCTTGGCAAACTTGACAGCTTCATCGAGAGAGGATTGAGACCACTCGTGAAATATTTCTTTTGTAAGCAAGTCATTTTGATGGTGCGGCAGTTTCTCCACCGCGGAAAGCGCACGTCTCGGATCCATCATTGCCAACCTTTGCACGATAGGTTTCTGCAACTCTGGCTGGACGGTACTTGGTTTAATTTGCGAGGATAGGGACAACATGCTCAGCAGCGTTTTCTGATCTGCTGAATCCACGAGTCTGTGCAATTCCGCATTTCTTGCAAACGTGCTCGAAACCTGAGCAATGTCCTCGAGACGCGACAACGCATCTTCCGTACCCAGGCTACGATGTTCGTTATCGATCAACCCACTCGGTTCATTTGCGTCGGATTCTGGTAGTCCAGAATGGCTGGCGATTTCGGGGTTGCTCCCGTCTGCTGCAGACGAGATCACAGATTGAATCATCACTAGCCCAGCTGCTCCAAGAACTGTACCAGTGACAAAGATGCCGATTAGACCTAGCGGCTTGAGTTTCTTGAAATCCATAGAAAAGGAGTCTCCCTGCTACTCACTCAACACATCAATACTAGATGCAGATTCCAGATAGTTGGTTTCAAAAATCTGGGATTTAGAAGGTTAAGTTTTCGTGTCAATGGCCCTTCTATAGATGCCTAAAATAGCCCCTTAACAATTTCTACACACGGAGTACCGCCATGGCATTTCCACGTCCCGAAGGATATCACTCGATTACTCCCGGTGCAGCTGTTCCAAATGGAGCTGAAGTGCTAGATTTCATTGAGAACGTCTTTGACGGAAAGACTATCGAAAGATACGATGCACCCGATGGGACCCTCGCCCATGCCGAAGTAATGATCGGGGACAGTGCGTTTCAGATTGGCACCGGACCAGAAGATAGCCCGCCTTTTCCAGCAATGCTGGTTTTCTACGTTGACAGCGCTGACAAAGTGGACGAGTTGTATCAGAAAGCATTGGAAGCCGGGGCTACCTCTCAAGCTGAACCCACCGATCAGTTCTATGGTTGGCGAACCGCCACCGTCATGGATATGGGAGGAAATGGCTGGACAATCTTTGCTGTCGTCGAACAGCTTACTCCGGAAGAAATGAACGAGCGAGTATCTGCTTTGGAAGACGATTCCTAGTCCCATATTCACATCTTACCTATGACCCAGCCGCTTCAGATTTCTCGCACAGACGACGCGCGACAAGCTCGATCTGATCTATTGAACAAAGGATTCTGTGTCGTGGACGGTAGGCTACCAGATGGAATGATCGACACTTTGAGCCGGTGGTCTGACGAGTGGTTGGATGGGTTCGATCGACCCAAACGATGGAAGTATCAAGGGTCGGACATTCACATTGCAGGTCTGCGCAATCCCGCGAAGCGGTACCCCGATATTCCAAGAGACAAGGTTGTTGATTTTCTTATCGAGCACCCGAAAGAAATCATGGGCGAACTCGGTTTGGGCGATTTCAAGTCGGGAGGCGCATTTCAGATTATCTCCAAGCCACAAGACGGTCCTCCCCTTTACTGGCATCAAGACTGGGCTCGCTGGGACGATCCTCTCAGTCTGTCTCCGTGGCCACAACAGGTGTTTCTAAATTGGTATCTGTCCGATACGAATCCCAAAAATGGATGTTTGAGAGTTATACCGGGTAGTCACCTCAAGCGTTTCGACTTGCACGAACACCTCGTGCCTCCGCATGAAGGAGGTGGCTACGAAGTCGACGAGACTAACGAATGGATGTTTTTCGATCATCCTGATGCTGTCGATGTTCCCGTTAGAATGGGCGAACTCGTGATTGCAGATGCTCGATTACTACACGGAACACACGCAAACAGCACATCAACGCGGCGAACAGTCTTGTTGGGGTGGTATTTTCGGCGTTCTAATGAGGTGCCTGAGGATTGGGAAGGACTTGTTCCCGAAGAAATTCGCAACCGGGACCCTCAAACCCCCTTTGTCTTTAACCGTCAGCCTGGGGCACTACTCCGATAGGTAGGACTTCCAAGATCAATTCGAGCGGTCCTCGTTCTTGGTTTCCTTTGACCGCGAATTTGACGCAGTTATTCACTGATTCGCTCCCAAGGCATCGATAAACACTTGAGGTATTGCTTCATTGTTCGTTGGAGCAATCTGTCGAAATCTGCATAAGTTGGTTGCATCCACGAAAGTCTAACACTCTAGTGGCATGAATATTGCCTGCATGCAATTGAAATCGACGGCATGGGTAGCTCTTAGTGTCATTTAGCTTGAGTGGAGCAAATATTTACTGCGTGGCTGCTGCTGAGATCAGGACCTCGCGGAGACAAGCAAGGTTTTGGAGTGCGGTCGCAGTACTTTCGCTGATCTCACTCTTTGGGTACGTTCTGTCCTGCCTGATCATGGGTTATACGGCACCTTATTCTCCATCCCTCGGAGCGTCGACTCCCCACTATCTGTTTGGTGGAATTGATCCGACCTTCTTCTTGGCGTTCCAAATGGCAGCACTTCTTCTGCTTTTTGATGCGACTCAACAGCACAGTAGAAATCGCATTAAGGAAGTCCTAGATTCAAAGCCAGTGTCGAATTTGGAGTACTTGGCAGGTCGCGTATTGGGCGTTGCATTCCTAGTTTGGCTGATAGTAGTAGCAAACGTTCTTGCCATGGAAGGGTTCGGACTTTTGTCCAAAGCCATCGGCTTCAACTACGCAGAGCCAATTCAGATCCATTCGATCATAAATTTGCTGCTCATTGATTCACCGGCAACCTTAGTGGTTTGGTGTTCCGTGGTCGTCTTTCTGAGCTCTCTGTTACGAGCGCGGATACTTACGGTACTTGTCGCACTACTCGCAATGTTTGCATGGTTTTTTCTGACTCTCACCGTACCGTACTCCATGTTGTCGTTCGTATCGGCTTCGTCCAACGACAGCCTCTTCGTATCCGACTTAGTTCCACAATTCGCTTCATGGCAATCGATGCTGGTTCGACTAGGTTCCGTGTTGGGTGCTCTTGCTCTGGTCGTCGTAGCCGCAACGGTCGACAGAAGAGGTGATAAAGCTAGGCTGTTCGCTCACACTGCCATGGCTCTGTTTGGCATGGGGCTGTGCGCTGGCGCGTACGCGCTGAGTGCCACAGATGTAAATCGTCAATTCGGCCAACCTAAAGAGTGGAATGAAGCACACAAGTCATACGAATGGAATGGCTCAATCGACCTGCAGAAAATTTCGGGAAATCTTCATGTCGCACCCGGTGAGCGACTCGATATCGATCTTGAATTGTCGTTCGCTGTCAATGCCACTTCCAATGAGAGGCTGGTTTTCACTTTCAACCCAGCAATGTCCATAAACTCAATTGAAATTGATGGTGTTTCAGCCACCTACACCTTCGAAGACGGACTTCTTGAGATAGCGAGCACGATAGGGTCGAATCAAAACTCTACTCACTCTCTTCGTGTTGTGGCGTCAGGCAGACCCGACCCTCGCTTTGGGTATTTCGACAGTGCGGTCGACTATTTCACCGACCCTAAAGTTCCTGTTAGATCCGTTCGAATGTTGGGCAAAGATGGATGCATATTTGAATCTAACTTTGTTGCTTTGATGCCCGGCGTCTATTGGTACCCCACACCTGGGCCTGTTCGAGGAGATTTTCATTCCAATTCGAGGGGAAAAGATTACTTCGATATGGACTTGTCGGTTCAAATACAAAGCGACCGATTGAAGTTAGTTGGCACTGGTACCAATACCGAGTTAGACGACCAAGTACAGCCCTATCGAATGACATCCGATGTGCCGGTACCTGAAATCGCACTTTTTGCTGCTGACTACGAAAGTGCATCTTTGGAGACCAACGGTATGACGTTTTCGATGCACTTACACAAGCGGCATGCTCGAAATTTGACGTTAACGGAAGGAATTCATGAAACCCTGGTTAGCAAAGCGCAAGACTGGCTGCAACCGTTCTCCGATCATGGCTTCAATTTTCCGCACCAGAAAATCGCCTTCGTGGAAGTTCCCAGTAGGTTGCGGACGGTTGGTGGAGGATGGCGGATGGACAATGTGAGTGCATTACCCGGAGTCGTGCTGATGAAAGCTCACGGATTCCCCCGAACCCTATTCAATCTCGCACTCAGTTTTGCCGAACGAGAAGAAGACGAAAATGACCATCCTGAGATTCGTGTCAACCTATTGGCGCAGTTTTTTGCGATGGGATTGGGCACCGAAAACTCATGGTCTACGGCACCCGAACATTTGTGGTCGCACGTAACCTCTGCAAAAGGAAAACACTCTGAAGTGCTCGATCAGATTGTATTGGCACTAATCGCTTCTCAAACACGGACTCGAAGTGAATTCTTCTCAATTTACTCTGCGTTTCACATTGCTAACACCACAGCAGTCACTCCCTACACACTAAATTACGGTTCCGACCCAGGCGGGTGGGCTCCTGATTCGTTTGAAGTCCGTGAATCGGAAATTAGCTATGGCTCACGTGAATCTGTCTGGGCTCACATGGAACAGAATGGATTTTCAACCATTCCTTCCTCAAACGGCAATCAATCAGACATTGAGTTGCTGGTGAAGAAGAGCAACATGATTGCAGACGGAATGGTTTACGTGAACGGCTTTGAAAAAGTTTTCGAATGGCTTACTGATGTTCGTGAGCGATTTACAGGGCAATGCTACACATACGAAGAGCTAATTGAAATGGCAATAGAGCATGGGGTTGTCGTTGAACCGTTCTTGACAGACTGGTTGCATGAGTCTCAATTGCCCGGCTATCTCACCAAGCCAGTTGAAATGGAACGAATTGCAGACGACGAGCAGGGAAATCCCCGCTATCAAACTTCATTAACGGTGAGAAACGTCCAACCCGTACAGGGTTTCATTGGTCTTAGCTTCCCTGCAGAGCAATATGACGACTTCTACTACGGCTCTTATCACCATACCGAGGGGTTTCGAATTGATGGGAATACCGCAAAGCAAATCAACATACTCACACCCTATCCTGTTAATCATGTGATATTTCAACCTTATCTTTCCCTAAACCGACAACAAGTATCACTATGGACTTTATCCGACTCCATACAGGAGAATCCAAATGCAATTCCGTCAGAGCCAGAAGAGCTTAGCGACTGGGAACCAAAACGGATAGGAATCGTGATCGACGATCTAGATTCTGGCTTCACGGTCTTTCAGCCTACACCGAACACAAGAGCGTCTACAAACGTTGGACCCCGCGGCTGGTTTCGGGCGCATCGATTGAACTTCGAACTGGACAAGGGGCTTCCTATTTCGGATGGAACATATATGCCAGGAATATCAGGTAGATATTGGATGCGAAGATCGGAGCAAAGTGCATTTGGCGACATTCGTCGAACTCTAGCCGTGGTTTGGGTGAGAGATCCATCCATGTTCCATATTGCTAGGTTTACAACGGAAATCTCGGAGTCAGCACTATGGAAACTGGAATATCACTTACCTCTGGAGCCGAGGTATGTATCTTTTGAAGACTCGAACTACCGTTTTACCTTGGTGAATGAAGACAAGACCTGGGATCTTGAGCTTGACGTTGGGCCATACACACGTGGTTGGACCTTGCTGGGTGAATTTGAACTAGAGTCAGGGACTTCTAATCTGGACGTTGTCGGCCCGACACAGCGAGGATTTGTCGTGGCAGATGCAATTCGATGGACTAAGCTCGAGAAATCTGAATACTCAGACTAATTTCCTGATATTCCTTTCTTCCGTTGGCAGAATACCCATAGGAGCATCAGTGTGATTCCATTCGCCCAAACAGAACTCTTCAGTTTCGGTCAGATGCAACGCGCACGAATACTAACGACGACGTTTGCGCAACTCCTCCAACGTTCTTTGACGGGCAGTGGCATCCGCTAGCATTGCTGTGGCCATGGAAAAGTCCAATTCGCCCGCCTGTTCTTCCATCGCCCGTTTTGCCTGAGCTTCCGCTTCCGCGGCTGCAGCTTCGTCGATATCGTCAGCTCGCATCGCAGTATCGGCAAGAATAGTCACGTGACCGGGCTGAACTTCGATGAATCCGCCCGACGCGAAGTAAATCTCTTCTGAATCGTCGTCAAGACGGAGAGTTACGGGACCAGGTTTGAGGCCGGTAAGGAGCGGTGCGTGACCTGGCATGATGCCAAGTTGACCCAAGGAGCCAACTGCAATGACCATCGCGACCTGTCCCGAAAAAATTTTTTCTTCGGCGCTCACGATGTCGCACTGGGTAAGTGAGACCACGCTTATGCTTCCACCTGCATGGTTTCAGCCTTTCGGCGGGCAGAATCGATGTCTCCGACCATGTTGAACGCTTGTTCCGGCAAGTCGTCAACATCGCCATCCAGTATTGCCTTGACGCTCCGCACCGTGTCCTCTCGGGTGACGTATTGACCTTCTTGTCCCGTGAACTGCTCCGCAACGAACATAGGCTGAGAGAAGAACTGCTGTAACTTTCGAGCACGGTAAACGAGCGCTTTGTCTTCTTCGGTCAACTCATCCATCCCAAGAATTGCAATGATGTCCTTAAGTTCCTGATATCTCTGCAGGACTTCTTGCGCTCCTCGTGCCACCGTGTAGTGCTCCTGCCCAACGATGTTTGCGTCCAGTTGCCGAGAGGTCGAATCCAACGGATCAACGGCTGGATAGATGCCCAAGTCAGTAATAGCCCTGTTCAAAGTAACCGTTGAATCCAAGTGTGCAAATGTAGTTGCTGGCGAAGGATCGGTGAGATCGTCCGCCGGGACGTAAATTGCTTGTACTGAAGTAATTGATCCCGTCTTGGTGGTTGTAATTCTCTCCTGCAGTATCCCCATGTCTTCTGCAAGATTTGGTTGGTAGCCAACCGCCGACGGCATGCGACCGAGCAGCGCGGAAACTTCAACTCCTGCCAACGTATAACGATAGATGTTGTCGATGAATAGAAGAACATCCCGACCTTCATCGCGAAATTGCTCGGCCAAAGTCACTCCCGAAAGAGCCACACGTAGTCGATTGCCTGGCGGTTCGTTCATCTGTCCAAAAACAAGAGAAATCTTGTCCAGCACACCGGCTTCTAGCATTTCATAGTAGAAACTGTTGCCCTCTCGCGTGCGTTCGCCGACACCAGCGAACACCGACAGTCCTGAGTGCTCGACTGCAATGTTTCGAATGAGCTCGAGCATGGTTACCGTCTTGCCGACTCCAGCTCCACCAAAGAGTCCAACTTTGCCGCCGCGAGCGAAAGGACACATCAAATCGATAACTTTTACTCCCGTCTCTAGTAATTCATTGCCTCCTTTTTGGTCTTCGTATGTAGGTGCAGGACGGTGAATGGGTTGTTTCACTCGGGCGTTAATCTCGCCTTTCTCGTCAATGGCCGAACCGAGCACATCCATGATTCGGCCAAGCGTTTCCTCTCCCACAGGAATAGCAATGGGTTGACCGGTATCGACAACCTCCAAGCCTCGAGATAGTCCCTCGGATGAGCCAAGAGCAATTGTCCGTACTACCCCGTCGCCAAGTTGCTGCTGGACTTCTAGCGTTAGTCCAGTCTCAACGACCTTGAGTGCATCAAACACTTGCGGTACCAACTCGCGGTCAAATTCGACGTCAATTACCGCCCCGATGACCTGTACGATTTTTCCGTTGCTCATTTCTCTCCTTGAAAGTTGTGAGGGAGCTCTCAATTACCTACTTAAAGTGCGGCCGCTCCACCAACGATCTCCGCTATTTCTTGAGTGATCGCCGCTTGTCTGGCGTTGTTGTAAAGCAGGGCAAGCTCTTCAATCATGTTTTCGGCGTTGTCGGTCGCATTCTTCATTGCAATCATTCTGGCGGCTTGCTCACATGCGGTGTTTTCCACGACAGCTTGATAGACCTGCGATTCGATATGCCGCTGTACGAGGCCGTCGATCAGGTCCCGCGCCTCAGGTTCGTAAATGTAGTCCCATTGATGGGTAGTGTCAGGATCTTCCGAGTGCACTAGAGGAAGCAGCTGCCGAATTTGAGGTCTCTGCTGCATGCTGGAAATGAACTCATTCGACACAACGTCAAGTCGGTCGATTGTCCCATCTGAAAAGCTATCCAGCATGATCTTCAAGCTGCCAACTAGTGATTCCACTTCGGGAACTTCTCCCACGCCGTTTATCGCTGCGACTACATTTCCGCCAACCGAACGGAAAAATGCAGCTGCTTTGTTTCCAATTAATGCGAGATCCGCTTTTATTTCTCGCTCTTCCCACGACTGAAGCACTCGCAACAGCTCCCGAAACATGTTCGTGTTAAGTCCGCCACACTGACCTTTGTCGGTTGATACGACAATAAATCCGATCCGTTTGACTTCACGTTCGGTCATGAACTGGTGTCGATACTCAGGACTCGAATTTGCCAAATGCCCGATCACGGCACGAATTGCATTGGAATACGGGCGCGCTTCATGCATGCGATCTTGAGTGCGGCGCATTTTGCTGGCCGCAACCATTTGCATTGCACTGGTAACTTTTTTGGTGTTTTCGACGCTACCAATTTTTTTCTTGATCTCGCGCCCGACGGCCATCTATGCTTCCCCGTAGTCGTGCGTCGATACAAAAGCATCCAAGGCTTTCTTCATGTAGTCAACGATGTCGTCGTCGTAGGACCCAGACTTTGTAATTTCGTCCATCCACTCGCCATGTTCGGAATTCATGTAGCTAAGCAAGTCTCGCTCGAAATCACCTACCTTGTCTAACGGCACCGTTCGCAAGTAACCCTCGTTCGCAGCGAAAAGTGATACTCCCATTTCTGCCACCGTCATCGGCGCAAATTGAGGTTGTTTCATCAATTCCTCGACGCGCTGGCCGTGCTCGAGCTGTTGCCTCGTCGCTTCGTCAAGGTCGGATGCGAACTGTGAAAATGCAGCCAATTCTCGATACTGTGCCAGCGCTAATTTGACTCCGCCAGCTAGCTTGCGCATGAAATCGACTTGAGCGTCGCCTCCAACTCGCGATACGGAGATTCCAGGACTCATTGCGGGGCGAATACCCGCATTGAATCGATCCGTTTCAAGGTAGATCTGACCGTCCGTAATTGAGATTACATTGGTCGGTACAAACGCAGATACGTCTCCAGCTTGAGTTTCGATTATTGGCAGCGCAGTCAATGAACCGGTCTTTCCTTTAACCTCTCCGTCGGTCACTTTCTCGACGTATTCAGCGTTTACGCGCGCTGCGCGTTCGAGCAATCGAGAATGCAAGTAAAAAATGTCCCCCGGATACGCTTCGCGGCCCGGAGGTCGTCGGAGCAGGAGCGAAATCTGACGATAAGCCCAAGCTTGTTTGGTTAGGTCGTCGTAGATGATCAGGGCATCTTCGCCCCTGTCGCGGAAGTACTCTCCCATGCTGCATCCTGCATAGGGAGCAATGTACTGTAGAGGTGCCGGTTCTGAGGCGGATGCGGCAACAACGATCGTGTGCTCCATCGCACCGTTTTCTTCAAACGTACGAACAATGTTCGCGATGGTTGACATCTTTTGACCGATAGCGACGTAAATGCACTTGATGCCCGACCCCTTTTGATTAATAACGGCATCCACCGCAATTGCAGTTTTACCAATCTGTCTGTCGCCAATGATCAGCTCTCGTTGACCGCGACCAATCGGAATCATCGCATCGATGCATTTGATTCCAATCTGAACCGGCTCGCTAACGTTTTGGCGCGCGATCACTCCCGGTGCAACTTTCTCGATGGGCGCGCTTGTACTAGCTTGAATTGGGCCTTTCGCATCAATCGGATTGCCCAATGCATCAACGACTCTTCCCAATAACTCCGGGCCAGTGGGTACTTCTGCGATGCGCTTCGTACAACGGGCAGTCAATCCTTCTTTGAGTTCACGGTACTCTCCGAGTACCACGGCCCCGACCGAATCGCGCTCGAGGTTCATCGCCATTCCGAAGACACCTCCTGGAAATTCGATCATTTCCCCGTATTGAGCTTCAGCTAGTCCGTGAATTCGAACAATGCCGTCTGACACGGAAACAATCGTTCCTTCATTCTGAGGTTGAACCTCGACGTCGAGCTTATTGATTCGATCCTTGATGAGATCACTGATTTCAGATGGATTGAGAGCTTGCATGTATTTGCCTAATTAGTTCGTTGCATTTGATTGCGGAGCTTCTCCAACTTGCCTCGCACCGTCCCGTCCAGCACCGTGTCTCCGGCGCGAATGAGCGCGCCGCCCAACACATTCGGGTCTACTTCGGTGGCCAGGCTTATGTCTCGTTGAAAGCGTTGTTGCAACGTGTTTGTGAATCGAGTTTTTTCTTCGTTTGTAAGGTCGACCGCAGTGGTCATTTCGACCGTTAGAGTGCGCTGTTCTTCTTCAAGTTTTGCTTCAAAACCTTCTTGAATTTCGGGCAGCAATTCCAACCGTCGGTTTTCCGCAAGGACATGAACGAAGCGAAGCATAGAGTCTGAAAGCTGGTCGCCCAAAATGTCAGTCAAAGTGATTGCTTTCTTAGCGGGTGAGTGAATGGGCGAAGCGACTAGTGACTGAACTTCGTCTTCCTGTAGTGTTCGAACCAGTACTGCTAGCGTTCTTGACCAGAGTTCAAGGCGACCCTCCTCTTTTGCGAATTCAAAAACGGCGTTCGCGTACGGTCGCGCTAGTGTTGCTAGTTCCGCCACGTCCTACAGTTCCTTTACCAACTGGTCGAGCAAATCCGCATGTTTTGCACGGTCTATATCGGACTCCAAGATTCGTTCTGCACCCGCGACGGCGAGAGTAGCCACATCGTTGCGCAAGAGCTCGCGTGCGCGATTGGACTCTTGACTGACTTCCGCTCGCGCTGCCTCAAGAATTCTTTCACCCTCCAAACGAGCTTCAGCTCGTGCGTCCTCAATCATGCTTGTGCCCTGTTTTCGAGCAGCGTCAATTATCTGCTGCCCCTCGGCACGGGCGTTGCGCAGAATATCCTCCGCTTCTTCGTTCGACTCTGCAATGGCTCTTTCCGCCTTTTCGGCGTTTTCAAGTCCCTCTGCAATCCGCTGCTGGCGTGCGCGCATCGCGTTGATTGCAGGCGGCCAAATGAACTTAACGCAGATTCCTACAAAAATGAGAAAGACGATGGATTGACCGATAAAGGTCGCCAGATTGAACATGTGCTATGCCGCGACCGCGAACATGATGTAGAAACTTATTCCCACCGCGATCATTGGAACAGCGTCGACCAAACCAAGTACGATGAACAACTGGGTCCTGAGAAGCGGCAACATTTCAGGCTGTCGTGCAACACCCTCGAGAAATTTACCTCCCAAGTTGCCGACTCCTATTGCCGCGCCCACAGCCCCGAGGCCCATCATTAAAGCCGCCGCTATAAACAACAATTCGACTGATTCCATGAATACTCCTGTTATTACGAGTGATTAGTGCTCATCTGCCACTTCGTGCGCTTGCGCAAGATAGACGACACTCAATACTGCGAAGATGAACGCCTGCAAAGTGATGATTAAGACGTGGAATAAAGCCCAGGCTAGTTGCAGTACACCACCGAACCCGAACATCAAAACTCCACCTGTGTACATCAACGCGATCAAGATGAAAATCATTTCTCCCGCGTAAAGGTTGCCGAATAGGCGAAGACCGAGAGAGATCGGTTTCGCAATCAGCGTGATCCCTTCTAGAACTAAGTTGAAGGGAGCAAAAACTTTTGGAAACGGATGGAACGCCAATTCTCCAATAAAGCCTCCGACTCCTTTCCGGCGGAAGCTGTAATACAAGACCAACAGAAAAACTGTGGCCGCCATTCCCATTGTGATATTTACATCAGTTGTGGGGACGATTCGCTGAAAATGCACCCCTGCAAGTGACATAGTCCAAGGAACCCAGTCGACGGGTACGAGGTCCATTAGGTTCATGAGGAAAACCCATACAAAAATCGTCAAAGCCATGGGGGCGACCATCTTGTTTTTGTAAGTAAAGATCTCTCCCACCGTGGTGTCGATGAACTCTATGATGACTTCGATAAAGTTCTGCAACCCTCCGGGCACTCCGGCGGTCGCCCGTCGAGCGACAATGCCAAACAAAAGCAGAAAGACAACACCTAGACCAATGGCCCAAAGCATTGCGTCGACATGTATGCTCAGAAGTCCCATTTGCGCCGCTTCTTCAGCGGAGTGAGCAAATCCCCACGATCCATCCGGCAACTGCCCCCACTTGAGATTCGTCAAGTGGTGGGTCACATATTCCTTCGAACTGAATCCTTTGTCGTCTGATGCCATGGGTGTCAGTAATTCAAGAGAGAAGGAGGCTCACAGTCCTAATCGATTGGCTCTTGAACCGGTTTCTCAACCAGCCCATTTCTGAACGTCGCTAGAACATACACAAGATGCGACGCAATCATCGTGATCACGCAGGCCAATACGTTCAGATTCCTAACCACAATGATCAATGCGATCCCAAGTCCATAAAGTGCAAAACGAACCATGTGCAGCACAAGAATGCGTTGCGGATCTTCAATCTTCCGAACGGTCCACGCAAACCATGCGTTCACCAAGACTATGATTCCTCCGCTCATCAGAACGGCTTCAGCGACGGCAGGTGCCTTCAAACTGATAGCCAAGCCGACAAGAAACACGGCAATGCCTTGAAACGCTACCGCGCCCAGATGGGCACTGTCTTTGCCCTTCATGATCTCCTGTGGGAGAAATTCCAGCTACGACCACAAAGCGAACCCGCATTCAAGAGAGTCTCTACTGCGCAAAAAACTCACTTGTGCGGGCGCATTATAAGGAAGACTCTTCGCTGTCAACGAGGCACAAGCAACCACTGAGTCGCAAAAAATCTGACCTTAACGTCTTAGGTGGTCAAGGATTCCGTCCAGTTCGTCAAGTGTCGTAAATCTGATTACTACAGATCCTTTTTTTGTGCTCTTGCCGCTTAGGCGAATTGATAGAGGGGCTCCAATTTTTTCGGACAATTCACGTTCAATTCTGAGTGTGTCGGGAGATACTTCACGGCGAGTTATAGTCTTCTTCTTAAGTCGCTGAATCAGGAGTTCCGTGTTCCGCACCGACATGTGGCGCTGTATAACGGCGTTGGCCACCCGAGCCTGATCCTTAGGATCTAGGGCGATAATGGCGCGAGCGTGACCCATCTCAATGTCGCCATTGCGCAGTGCTTGCAGAACTTCGGGAATCAACTCCCGCAATCGTAGAGCATTGGTGATTGACGCCCTGGCTTTACCAAGCGCTCGACCAATCTCTTCATGGGTCAATCCGAATTCGTCGTTTAACCGAGCGTAGGCATCCGCCTGATCAACGACATTGAGATCTTCTCTTTGAATATTCTCGACGAGTGCGAACACCACCGCTTCCTCGTCCGTGACATCGCGTACGACGACAGGAAGAGTTGATAGTTGCGCAACGCCCGCCGCACGCCAGCGACGTTCGCCCGCGACCAATTGGAATTCATCGTCTCCCAAAGGTCGAACGATTAGCGGCTGCAAGATTCCTGTCTCTCTTATCGATTGTGCGAGTTCCTCGATGTTCGCTTGATTGAATCGAGATCTGGGTTGAATCGGATTAGGTCGAATTCGTTCTATCGCTACATGAATGACTCTCGTTGGATCGGCCAATTCACCAGATGAATCTCCCGACATGCCCTGCATCTTAAGCAGTTCATCAAGTCCCTTTCCTAGTGGAGCCCTAGCCATGATTTGTTTCGGGTTGTGCGTGACGCCTCAACATTTCTTGAGCCAACGCAAGGTGGGCAATTGCGCCACGCGAACGTCGGTCGTAAAGATTGACTGGCTGGCCGTAACTAGGTGCTTCCGCGACCCGAACGTTTCGGGGAATGACCGTGCGGTACATTTGAGTTTTGAAATGGTCGAACAGCTGTCTGGACACTGCGCGAGTGAGTTTATTACGGGGATCGTACATTGTTCGAATAATTCCGTCGATTTTTAACTTCGGATTGCCGGCAGAGCGCACCGCTTCGATGGTTCGCATCAGAGCTGTCAGCCCCTCCAATGCGAAGTATTCACACTGCATGGGGATTAGAACGTCGCTCGCCGCCATTAATGCGTTCAAGGTAAGCACATTCAGCGTCGGAGGGCAGTCCACAATTACATAGTCGTAGGAGTTTTCCGAATTGAGCAGTGTCCTCAAACGTCTCACACGATCCTCTTCGTTGAGCAATCTTACTTCGATTGCGGTCAAGTCCGAGTTTGACGGGACCACATCCATACCAGGGGGTACTTTCTTGACCAAATCCCGCAGAGCGGTTTTGCCTTCAAACCAATCCCAAGAGCTGGCCTTTTGGTCCGCACTGGTGATCCCAACGTGAGTGGATGCGTTTCCTTGCGGGTCGAGATCAATCAGCAACACGGCTTGGTCCGCTGAAGCAAGCGCCGCCGCCAAGTTCACCGCCGTAGTTGTCTTTCCTACGCCTCCTTTTTGATTGGCAACAGCCATCACTCTCTTCGTCACCGTACAAAACTCTTGCTGACGAGGGAGATAAATCCTCTTCTTGTCTGGTGAGTGGAGCGCACGGTGGCACCAATCAGTTTTGACTCATCTATTTTGTGCGATGTTTGCATCAGAATCGTTCCCGACTCATTGAGAAATTGGCTGCCGAGATCCCAAACACGATGTACAGTTCCCACAGCACGCATCGTAACAGTATCGAATCTTTCATTGAACTCCGAGTTTCGTTTGATATCTAGCTCAAGCACCTCGACATTTGCAAGATCAAGCTCCATTTTCACATGTCGCAAGAAACGACATTTCTTAAGACTACGGTCGTTCAAGACCACACGCATTTTCCGGCTAGCAATTGCGATGATTGCTCCAGGAAATCCGCCCCCTGAGCCAATGTCCAGATGCGATCGAGACTGCTCCAGCAAAGGCAGCAATGCCATACTGTCCGCCACATGACGTTCATTCAAGTGTTCGAGATCACCATTCGATACTAGAGAGCAAGCGGAGTTCCACTTGCGTAGAAGAGTGAGGTAATCGGATACTTGCTTCCGCGAGCCCGATTCAATATGTTGCTGATTCGGAAAGTTGCTAGCTTGCTGAGGGGTTGAGTTCACGCGATCTTGCGTTGGTCGCGTTCCCGTTTTGAATGAACAGCAATGAGAGACAGAGCAGCGGGGGTAATTCCAGGAATTCGTGATGCATTAGCCATCGTGCGAGGTCGCGATTCACTCAATTTCTGCCTCAATTCGTTGGAAAGTCCGTCAATACTCTGGTAGTTCAGTGTCTCTGGAATTGCCATTCTTTCTTTGGCGTTTGCGCTCTCGATTTCCTTCTCTTGGCGATTAATGTAACCTTCATACTTGATATCGATTGAAGCTTGTTCGAGGATCGCGTACGGAATGTCGCACAGCCAACCGCTTGAATGAAGCACTTCCGTCTCGATTCGCGGACGTTTAAGTAACTCATACAACTTTAGCTCTCGACTGACTCGTTCACCGGACAGATCTTCCAAGGTTCGGACTCTTTCTTCATCAGGATGTATGTTTGTCTCTTGAAGTCTTTGTTTGCATTCTTGAATTGCTTCACGTTTTGCCTTAAACGAATTCCATCGAGCTAGCGAGACTACTCCAAGTTCATATCCTTTTTCTGTCAATCTAATATCCGCATTGTCTTGACGCAATCGCAACCGATACTCAGCCCGACTTGTAAACATTCGGTATGGTTCGTTGGTACCCAACGAGGTCAAATCGTCAACCAGCACACCCAAGTAGGCCTCATGTCGCTTGGGAAACCATTGAGGAGAGTCAGCGACTTTTCGCGCTGCGTTGATTCCCGCAAGTAACCCTTGTGCAGCCGCTTCCTCATACCCCGTTGTGCCGTTAATTTGACCTGCAAAATACAGACTCTCGACCAACCGAGTTTCGAGAGTGGGGTACAAGTCTCTAGGATCAAAGAAATCGTATTCGACCGCATAGCCTGGTCGCGTTATACGGGCATTTTCAAAGCCTTTGATTGTCCGCACGGCCGCGACTTGTACATCGAACGGCAGACTTGTAGAAATGCCATTTGGATAGATTTCGTTGGTTTGAAGGCCTTCAGGTTCTATAAATATCTGATGCTGAGGCCGATCTGAGAACCGAACAACCTTATCCTCTATTGACGGACAATATCGTGGGCCGATTCCTTCTATTGCGCCCGAATAAATTGGAGATTCTGGTAGTCCGGCTCGAATAATTTCGTGAGTCCGCTCATTTGTGTACGTGATGTAGCAAGGCACTTGACGGGGATGTTCGGATTGGTGCCCGACATATGACATTGTCGAAGCGTGTTCGTCGCAATGTTGCGTCAGTAATTCAGAGTAATCGACTGTCTTGCCATCGATACGAGGAGGAGTCCCAGTCTTCAATCGTCCAACTCGGAACGGCAAGGCACGGAGCTTGTTTGCTAGATCTGTCGAAGCTCGATCTCCGGCTCGTCCGCCCGTTTTACTGCGTCTTCCAATGTGTATAAGTCCACCGAGAAATGTCCCGGTTGTCAACACGACGGTTTTGGCGGCAATATCGCCAGCTATCGCACATCGAACGCTTCGGATTCGGTCGTCTGCAATATCCAAATCCACAACATCATCTTGAAAAATATGGAGATTTTCCTGCTTCTCGACGATTTCACGTATAGCGTTCTTGTATAGACTTCTGTCCGCCTGAGCACGAAGCGCTCGGACGGCGGGTCCTTTACTGGCGTTCAACGTTCGAAAGTGGATTCCAGCCTGGTCGGTTGCTGAAGCCATTGCGCCATCGAGTGCATCCACCTCACGCACCAAATGACTCTTGCCGATGCCCCCGATAGCCGGGTTGCAGGACATCTGACCAATAGTTTCAATCGACTGAGTGACCATGAGTGTCTGCGCACCCATCCGCGCGGCCGCGAGGGCGGCTTCGGTACCAGCGTGGCCACCGCCAATTACCACGACATCAAATAAATTTCGAATCTTGACAGATTTCATGTCATACTAGCCCGCCATTGAGAACTTTTGGACTTCTTGCTAGTTTTTTGTACAGCGTCGCGACGTTGCGTTAATTATAGACCCCTGTCCTATGCAGTCAGGCCCTAAGAACGGTTCTGCGACTGCAACGTGACTTTGTCGTGCGCAACAGCAGTACTTAGAACCTCCAGATTACATTCGTACCGCAAAATCCGAATTTTTGCTGAAACTGTGAAACGCGGATTCGGGAACACTCTCAATACAGCTAAACAAACACAATAATCTATTATAATGCAGATACTTCCTGCTGTTCTGAAGCATACTGAATAATCCCAAAGCCACAGCAAAGATGACCTGCCCCAAAAGAAAGGGAAAGGTTAACAGCCCTCAGGAATGAGCGTGACGAGCCGTTGCGTCGACGGACGGAACTGGAAGAGGAGTTGCAACAGTATGAATGCTAACTGCGCTTCGCCCTTTACTACATTCGCAGCAAGAACAAGGACAGGCTGCTTCTTCATTGATGGGTCAAATTAGGTGACCTGATCAGATCGTTTCCAATTGAGGAGAAGATTCGATCAGCACTCACAGCCTTCTATATTTCCCGAGTCCAAATACGTGAGGTTTCAAGTTCAATCGAATGGGAATCAAAGATGGAGACCAAGGGACCTACTCAACCTCCTACCGGTGGTCTCTACCTTTTACGAGCTCGGAACTGAAAGCTCAAGAGATCCTACTTCTTGTCCATTAGCGAATCTCACAGTAATGTGATCTGCTTGGACACTCACCACTTTCACTGGCGGTAGGCGATTGTCGTTCCCTTGCCCGGTATCTCTAATTCGACCCACTACTACACACTCGACTTCTCGTGACTTCTGCAACTCGCCAGCAAGTTTTTTCGCAGATTCGAAAGGCACCGGAAGTTCGATTTTTCCAGCAACATTCAATAGTTCTACTGCGTAGTGTTGGTCAAACCAAATTCGGCGCGGGTAATCCTCCGGTCCTCCTGCCAAATTGATGGGAAAGAGCTTCCGCTCAAAATCGTACTCACGAAGCCTTCCTCGAACGATAACGCCAACAGTCTTTACCTCTTCAGCTTGCCGGAGTTTCTCTTCGATTTCTGACTGAAGATCTTGAACAATGTCGTAGCGAGTGAATTCCTCCTTGGCATTTCGAAAATCTTGCGAAAGCGCATAGGCAAAAATGCTGTTGGGGGTCTTCTCGTCACTGCGCGATTCGTACACAAAAACAACGCTTTCATCGGTGAGAAGGACGAATTCTGATTCCTTCTCATTCGTCTCTGCCATCGTCAAGGCACCACAGCAGAGTACCGCGACAGAAGCTACAAGTCTTATCGGTCGTAGGAAAGTCTTGATTATTGTTAACACTATGATTCCTCTTATAAGTTTTGAGGTTGATTGGAATTAACCCAATCCTATAAACAGATGCGGCTATCGAGAAATCAGTTACAGAGTATCAGTTGCCTTTTAACGGTTAGTTGATGTCTGGCTTCTCATTTTCCAATGCAAAATCTCGAGAAGATCTCTCCAAGCAAGTCATCTGTTGTAGTCTCTCCCACAATCTCCCCCAGATGAATGTGTACATGGCGAAGATCCTCGGCGACGATGTCGCCTGATTTAGCTTTGAGGCTCAAAATCGCCTGCTGCAGACGGTCCAATGCTTGTCGCAACGATGCAAGGTGGCGAGGTCGGCCTGCAAAGGCATCGTCGTTAACCTGATAACCCGCTGATTTCACTAGGAACTCATGAATTGCACTTAGTCCCTTGCCGTGAATTGCGCTTGTCCGTACTGTTCTATCGTTCACGGAACCGGGACTCAATCCTGTCAGGTCGCACTTATTTCTAACGACCAAATCATCGCAGTTGGGACTATCGGGCGCATCCTCTACGCGATCATCTACAACCCAGAGAGTGACATCCGCGTGTTTCATCGCAAGTTTCGCTCGTTCGATGCCAGCTTCTTCAATGGGATCATTACTTTCGTGCATGCCTGCAGTATCGACAAATTTGACTGGCAGTCCATTGAGGTTTATCGTCGCATCAAGCGTATCTCGAGTCGTCCCCGCAACGTTGGTGACGATCGCTCGATCCTCGTTCAACAAGGCATTGAGAAGACTTGACTTGCCAACGTTTGGCGGTCCGGCAATTACGACGGAAAGTCCGTTTTGAATCGTTGCACCGAGTTCCGTACGACGCAATAGGGATTGGAGCTGTTCCTCGATGTTAGCGGCTCGCTGAACCAACGTCTTGACATCCAGAAATTCGATTTCCTCGTCCACAAAGTCGATCGACCCTTCAACATACATACGCAGTTCTAGTACTTCGCGATCAATGGCCAATACCTCACGGGAAAACTCGCCGGAAAGCGAACGAGCCGCGGCGTGTGCCGCTTGTTTACTGCTCGCATTGATTAAGTCTGCGACTGCCTCGGCCTGAGCGAGATCCAACCGACCTTCCAAAAACGCACGTTCAGTGAATTCTCCCGGCCGCGCTATCCTCGCGCCCAATTCTTGAACCCGTTCGCAGACGAGTTCCTGAACTACACGACCGCCATGCCCTTGCAACTCAAGGACATCTTCGCCGGTAAATGAATTTGGTTTTGGAAAAAAGAGAGCGATTCCGGAGTCGATGCACTCTCCATCGGCAGCGCGGAAGTCTCCGTACTCAGCAATTCGCGGTTCTGGACATCGCCCAAAGATCTGTTGGGCAATATGAACTACATTGCTTCCGGAAACTCGCACAATGCCGATGCCACCTGATCCAAGCGGAGTGGCGACTGCACAAATCGTGTCGTTCATGCAAACAATACTTCGCAGAAGAGCTCAGTTAACCAAATGCTAGGTGGGTGCTCCGGCTCTCTTGAGCGCCCAATAGTGATGGGCCATCGAATACAGACTATTGACAAGCCAATACAAGACCAGACCCGCGGGCATGAACAAGCAAATCGCACCAAACATGATCGGCATCATCATCATTACTCGTTGCTGCATGGGATCCGGCATCGGTGGGTTGAGGCGTTGCATCAAAAACATCACGCCAGCGTTGAGTATCGGAAGGACGAATAGCGGATCCATCGCGCTAAGGTCGCGAATCCAAAAGAGAAACGGCGCATGACGAAGTTCAACGCTTTCTATCAAAACCCAATAGAGCGCAAAGAACACTGGCATCTGCAACAGCATCGGAAAGCATCCGGCTAGTGGGTTTGTTTTCTCCTTTTGGTACAACGACATCATCTCTTGTCCCATGCGCTGCCGGTCGCCGCCAAAACGTTCTTGTATGCGCTTAATCTGGGGCGATAGTTTCCGCATCTTGGCCATCGACCGATAGCTCATTTGCGATAGCGGAAAGAGAACGGTCTTAATCAGGATGGTCATGAGTATGATCGCCAACCCCCAATTCTTGACCAAGGAGTGAATCCAGTCGAGAACCTTGAACATCGGCACGGAAAGCCACCAGAAAAATCCGTAATCGACTGTCAGCGCTAGATGTGGCGCAAGCGCATCGAGAGCGTCCTGATGTTTTGGCCCTACATACAGCTTAGCCCCGAATGATCCTGATGTTCCGGGAGTAATTACCTGTGTCGGACCGGTGAATCCAAACCTATAGTTGCCCTGGCGATCTTTGCTTCCGAAATAGAGATTGCTTTCGTTCTGGTTTGGTATCCAAGTGGACAGGAAGTAGTGCTGAAGAATTGCGACCCAGCCACCATTTACGGCCTCTCGATAGGCATTCTTGTCAATGTCCTTGAATTTAAGCCGTTTGTAGTGTTTTGATTCTGTCGTTATCGCAGCTCCGACATAAGCTGGGGGACGAATGAAACCGCCTGTTTTCCCGTCCGCCGGTCCACCGTCTCGTTTTAGTTGCGCAAAGAAATTTGCCGAGAAGTTTTGGCTGCTCGTGTTGCGAACGTCGTAGTTGACATCGATGTCGTAACGATCCGCATAGAAATCGAATGACTTTGTGACTTCAACTCCGTCTTCCTCATATGTCAATTTGACGTTTAAAGCGCCCTCTTCTAGGTTCCAATCATTTCTCGTAACGGAATATACAGGTCGGCCTCCCGGTTGATCGAGCCCATCTTCTCCCATCAACCCGCTTTGCGCAATGTAGGTTCTGTCAGCCCGTCGATCAAGGAGCGTCATTGGAGAATCCGGTTCCTTGAGACTGATCGGATACGCAATTAACTTCCATCCGACGACATCTCCTCCAACGGGATCGATCCACGCGTAATACAACGGCGTTGTCACTTTAATTAATGTTCGACTAACGGATTCAGCGGAGCTTGTAGTCATGATTTGCCCGCGGTCGGATTGCAACATCGAACTATCCGGAACATCGCTGTCCAGGTCTTCGTTGGCTGCTGTCTGATCCAGTGATTCGACGCTCGAATCCGCGAGCTCTTGTGGAGTATCTTCGCTGGTCGCGCCGGTTGCTTCATCTGAGGATAAAGGTGTCGATTGAAGTTGCTCGGTTTCGGCCTCCCGCAGTTTTTCCGCATCGCTAACCCAAGCCTGAACCAGCAAGTAGGCAACGATTGCAATCCCTACAAGCAATAGGATGCGTTGAATTTCAAGCAGCGTCATGGACTGGGTCCTTATGTTCTTCTTCCTTTACGGAAGGAACAAAGTCAACACCACCTGGATGGAAAGGATGGCACTTGCAGACACGTTTGAGAGTCAACCAACTTCCTCTCAACAAACCGTGCGTTTTAAGCGCTTCCAGAGCGTAGCAAGAGCAAGTCGGGTAGAAACGGCACCTTGGACCGAGCATGGGAGAAATCGCGAACTGGTAGAGACGTATCGCGCCCGAGACGAATCGCACGGCAATGGAAGCCTTGTGTTTTTCCTGCTTGCTAGCGTTCGCCATCACTTGCTCTGATGTCTTGTTCCCACTTGTGCAGCGCGCGACGAATCGATGATGGTATGGAGCTCGGTTGAACTGGAAGCGATCGCAACGCGACTACCACATCCATCGAGCCCATTGAGCTCGAACTGCATCGAAACCATTCCCTAATGATTCGCTTTATTGCATTGCGTTGGACGGAACAGTGTGCAATTCGTTTAGGGACAATCATCCCCAGTCGAGCAAATCCCTTTCTCGTGGTTCTTTGGGAAATACGCAGCGGTCCTTGATGAAACGCGGAATTGGCAAACTGTAAAACGCGCTGGTAATCCGAAGCTGTGGACAGTCGCCTACTTCTTCCGAATCTGTTTTTAAGCGGTGATCGCCGTTGGTTCAATGACTAAACCGCTATACGTTTTCGACCTTTGGCACGTCGCGCATTGATGACCTTTCTCCCGTTCTTGGTCGACATGCGTTTGCGGAATCCGTGTGTACGTTTTCTCGAAACATTGCTAGGTTGAAATGTTCGCTTCATGCATTCCTTCAGTCTGTAAACCGGGAGCGGTCGTATATTCTAGTGGTAACCGATTTCGTGTCAATTCCGGTTGCGGCGCTCCAAAAGTCAGACTCTGCGGAAATTTCCGCACGAATTCCGCGTGACTACAACAATGATCTTTTCACTAACGATGATTTTCATTTTGCTTGTCGGTGAGGCTGTATTGGTACCTGAGCGAAGAAATGAGAGGAGAGATCTTTGTTGTTGTTGTAGGGAAGCGAATCTCTGTGCATAAGTAGTCGATGATGTGCTATCACGGGAATCAACGACTCCTTATAACAAGTGGAAAAGCCATTGCTATGTCCCTCGTTTGGTGTGCACATGTGGTGTTACCACGGGGCTTTCACAGTTATCCACAAGAAAGTAACAACTTATGCACAAACTTGAACGACTAACTAGTCGCTTTGCGAGATTGATTTGAAAGCTTGGCTTTAAAGAGGAATTTGTCCATGCTCGTACTGAAGAGCTTCAGGTATGCAAGAAGTGCGAGTAAATACGCAGTAGGTTGATTTTATATGTCATTTGGAACATCGATTCAGGCCGATTTTGAATAGTTACAGTCGGGATGGAAGGCAAGGGGATGGCGTACTACAATCTTAGCCAGAGTAAGAGTTTGGGGTTCATCAGAGGGCTCATTAATTGAAGGAAGTAAAGGAACCAGAAATATGGCAAGACTGTGTAGTTCGATTAGAAGAAGAAACGTCACTCAAGGACTTTAACCAATGGATACGGCCGCTTCAAGCCATTAACGATGGTGGTCGACTCATACTGTTGGCTCACAACCAACATGTAAAGAAAACGGTAGCCCAAAAATATCTGACTCGCATCAAGGAACTGGTGAATCAACTCGGCGATCCAGGCTATCCCATTCGCCAAGTTGACCTACTCGTGGGCGATCGCGAAAACGAGCGGGCATTGCCAATACGAGCAACGAACCGTAATGGAACTTTACTCAAGGCCGACTTCACGTTCGATCGATTTGTTGAGGGTGGATCCAATCGATGGGTAAAGGGTGTCGCTCTTGAAGTCGCGGCCAGTCCAGCTCTAAAGTTCAATCCCTTTCTGATTTATGGAGGCGTAGGTCTTGGCAAGACACATTTGATGCAAGCCGTGGGAAATCACATCAAATCGCACATCCCTCAGATAGAAGTTACGTACATCTACGCGCAAACCTTCGTCACAGAAATGGTGAAAGCATTAACAAAACCAAATAGCTCCGAACATGTGCGCCGGTTTACCGAGCCTTTTCACTCTGCTGACGTGCTGTTGGTTGACGACATTCAGTTTCTCGCCGCAAAAGATAAGTGCCAGGAAGAATTCTTCCATGTCTTCAATCGTCTCATCGAAACGGAACAATCACAGATCGTGCTCTCTAGCGATCAATATCCGAGCGAGATTGAAGGGCTTGATGCCCGACTCAGTTCGCGGTTCATCATGGGTATAACCGCGGAAGTCAAGCCGCCGGATCTTGAGACGCGAGCCGCGATTTTGGTGCAGAAGGCCACTGAGCATTCAGTGAATCTGGACTTGACAGTCGCGCTGTACATTGCTCAACGCGTCAAGACGAATGTGCGCGAATTGGAAAATGCACTACGGCAGGTGTTGCTGGCTGCGCAATTGCGACGCATGCCGATCAGCATTGAATTGGTTCAAGAGACATTGCGCGATCTGTTTGCAATTCACCGACGTCAGGTGAGTATCGACAAAATCCAAAAGCAGGTTGCCGATTACTACAACATTCGGCTCGCCGATCTACACAGTCCCACACGCGTTCATAAAATCGTGAGGCCGAGACAAATGGCGATGGCGCTGGCGCACGAACTAACCGACTTGCCGCTGCAGGCAATTGGACAAAACTTCGGAAAGGATCACACAACGGTCTTGAACGCCATCAAGAGAATTGGGCAGCTTCGGCAGACTAGTGCGCAGCTCGAAGAGGACTATAACCGGTTGGAGCGAGTGCTTACTTCTTAGTTGGATATTGGCGAATGAAGGGAGAGTCGAATGAAATTTAAGGTCGACCTGAAAGAACTAGGGGATGCTCTGGGATATGTATCTGACGTGTTGGAACGAAGATTTACGTATCCCATCCTCACGAACGTCCTGATAGATGTAGACCGTGATGGCCAAGTGCGGTTGCGAGGGACGGACCACGACATGACCCTCATCGCAGTCTTGGAGGCGGAAGATGTTGTGGAACCTGGTGCGGTGACCATACCCGGACGAAGAAGTTTGGATGTTGTAAATTCCATCGGTGTACAAGGAAGCATTGCTGAAATTAGTACTGTTTCTTCGGGAGTATTGCTTAAAGTTGGACGTTCCGATTTCTTGCTGGCAACCATGCCCGTGGACGACTTTCCCCCTGCGACCAACATTGTCGATCCAGTCCGAATAACCTTGACAGTGGACGACTTTATGGTATTGTTAAGAGCCGCCACATCGTCTATGGCTCAAAACAATGTGCGGAGACAGCTAAACGGCACGTTGCTAGAATTGACCTCGACACACATTCGAACAGTAGCGACCGACGGCATGATGATGTGTGTTTGCACCAACACTGCGATTCAAGGCGACTCGGATTCGGTCATTCAGGTTATTGTTCCGCGCAAGGCAGTTCTGGAGCTCGTTCGAGGATTTGGCAGCGAATCGGGATCCGTAACCTTGTCGATCGGCTCCAACGCCATCAGTGTGGAAGGTGAGCGACGCGCGTTGACCACCAACTATGTGGACTCCAAGTTCCCACCATATCAGCCGGCCATTCCACAGCCCAGCGAGGCTGTTTTGAAGTGCAGTCGCGAAGCACTCGAGAGGGCGATAAGACAAGCCGCCACGCTTTCAGACGAAGGGCACAAAGTTTATTTCAACGTGGAAAGGGACACCATGAAGGTTTCTGCGAGCACCGAAGTCGGAGATCGAGCCGATGTGGTGATTCCCGTTGACTATGGCGAGAACAGCACAAATGTGATATTCCGTCACGACCGCATTCGAAACATGCTGGCATCACTAGACTGCGAAGTGGTTTCGTTCCACATTCGAAACCCCACAGAATCTGTACGAGTCGATTCGGAGGAGCAAGAAAACGTCCTCTTTGTTGTGTCTCCCATTCGCGGGTGATCGTTGATCGGCTAGAAATTCGCAACGTTCGGAATGTAGCACTAGCCAAGCTACAGCTTGACTCTGGAATAACGTTTGTTACGGGACCCAACGGAGCGGGCAAAACTACTCTCCTAGAGTGTCTTCATTTGCTTGCGAGAGGAAGATCGTTTCGCTCAGGTGCGCTGAACGCTCTGATCACATTCGGCGAGCAGGAATTGCTCGTTTCCGCCGAAGGCTCGCATCTCGACACTCCTCTTCGAATTGGGTTGCAGAAGAGCCGAGCCGCCAAGGTTCGAATGAGGCTGAATCAAGCGGACGTTCGACAAGTATCCCAGATCGCGGCAATAGTGCCTTTGCAGATAATGCTTCCGGACACGGCAGACTTGGTTTTTGGGCCACCCGCCCGACGGCGATTGTGGCTGGACTGGTTGATATTTCATACCGATAACAGTTACCTTCAAGAGCTTCGTTCGTTTCAACGAGCGCTCCGTCAACGAAATGCAGCCTTGCGACGCAGATCTGCGGATATTCGTAGCTGGACAGCACAACTTGCGCAGCATGCGGAGGAGGTGTCGCGCATGCGACAGGCGACATTGGCGGAGTTGCATGAGACCTTCGATAAAGTTCTTACCGAGATGGTGCCTAACATGCGAATTTCCCTAGATTATGACCGAGGATGGCAGGAAGAAAATCTCTCGGACGGACTTGCAAGAGACAGCCGAGTTGAGTTAAAATACGGGGTGACCAGATTGGGTCCTCATCGTTCTGATGTTCGCGTTCGAGCACTCGATTTCGACAGTGGAAACGATGCCGGCCCAGCAGCTAGAGTTCTCTCTCGCGGGCAGGGCAAGGCGGTGGCGTGTGCCATGAAACTTGCCCAGGTCAGATACTTGAATGCACGGTCGATTCAGTCGGTTGTGCTTCTAGATGATGTTGCTTCTGAATTCGACGACGAGTATGGTCGGAAATTCTTTGGAGCACTTCATCGGACAGAGGCTCAGAGCATCGCAACGACAACACAGGAAAGTGATATAATAAGGCTGTGGTCTAGTGTTGCAGGCACCACGCCCACGCTGGTAAAGATCCGCAACGGCACGATCGCACAGTCCTAAGTTTCTTCCGATGTTCCACGTGGAACATCGGTCCGGAACCTCGGTCAACACAGAGGTTCACGCCACATTGACGAACGAAAAATTCCATGACTGAACCAGACCCTAACGGCTATACGGCACAAGACATCAAAGTTCTAAAAGGACTGGAAGCCGTACGCAAGCGTCCTGGGATGTACATCGGCGACACTGAGGATGGAACAGGTCTGCATCATATGGTCCAGGAACTGGTGGACAACGCTATTGACGAATCCCTGGCCGGCCACTGCGATGAAATTCTCGTCGTCATTCATGTCGGAAATTCGGTCACCGTCGAGGACAACGGGCGGGGAATTCCAGTTGACATGCACGAAGGGGAGAACAAATCCGCTGCGGAAGTCATCATGACGACACTTCACGCAGGTGGAAAGTTTGACAACGAGAGCTACAAAGTGTCCGGCGGTCTTCACGGAGTCGGATTGTCAGTGGTCAACGCTCTTTCCTCCATGTTTCGACTGACAATCAGACGTGAGGGAAAGGTATACGAGCAACTCTATCGGGATGGCATTCCCAAAAATGAGCTGACTGTCATCGGCGAAACTGATCGACGCGGTACCACATGCTATTTTGAACCTTCAGGCAATACTTTTGGAAACGTAGACTTTCATTACGAAACGATTGCTTCAAAATTGCGGGAACTGGCTTTCCTCAATTCAGGCGTTCGTTTGAATATCAAGGATGAACGATCCGGTGCCGAAGATTCGTTTCTGTACGAGGGAGGACTCGTTTCGTTTGTAACGCACCTCAGTAGCGGAAAAAACGCATTGCATGAAGTGATTCATTTTTCTCACAACAGCGAAATCGGCGTTGAGATCGCGATGCAGTGGAACGACGGCTATCAGGAAAACGTGTGGCCTTACTGCAACAACATACGCCAGATGGATGGCGGAACGCACCTGCAAGGATTCCGCAGAGCACTGACGAGTACTCTCAACGGATACATCGAAAGGGAGCAGCTAGCGAAAAACGCTCAAGTGCGAACCACTGGTGAAGATGCCCGTGAAGGTCTCACAGCGATTGTCTCCGTCAAGCTTCCGGATCCCAAGTTTTCTTCGCAAACCAAAGACAAACTGGTTTCGAGCGAAGCAAACGCAGCTGTATATGAGATCATGCACAAGCGTTTCCGTGAATATCTCGACGAACACCCGAACGAAGCAAAACGAATTGCGGGTCGTATGCTCGACGCGGCGCGCGCTCGAGAAGCTGCACGCAAAGCACGTGAAATAACTCGCCGCAAAGGACTGCTGGACGGTACCGGATTGCCAGGCAAGCTCGCGGACTGTCAGGAGAAAGACCCCGCTTTGAGCGAGTTGTATGTCGTAGAAGGCGATTCCGCGGGCGGATCGGCAAAACAAGGGCGCGACCCCAAAACTCAAGCGGTGCTACCTCTGAGAGGCAAGATTCTCAATGTCGAAAAGGCTTCGGTGCACAAACTGCTGTCATCGAATGAAGTCGTCACCTTGGTCTCAGCCTTGGGGTGCGGAATCGGTATCGGACAGTCAGGAGGGGAATTCGAACCCGACAAGTTGCGCTATCACCGCATTATTATCATGACGGACGCCGACATCGACGGCTCTCACATCAGAACCCTTCTGTTGACGTTCTTCTATCGGCACATGTCGGAACTCATTGAACGTGGCCACGTTTACATTGCGCTTTCGCCTCTCTATAAGGCCGGAAGGGGAAGGTCCGAACGATACCTTAAGGACGACGAGGAACTGGAAGAATACTATTTTCAGACTGCCATCGATGGAGCACTGATCTACCCCAGCACCGGTGCCCCGCCATTGGGGTTAGAACCGGTCGCTGACTTGGCGCAACGTTATTTCAATCTATATAAAAGATTGGATTCGATGGATCGAGTCTACCCAACTTATGTCACCAAGCGACTTATCAATCTATCATCGTTGACATCTCAACGCCTGGCGGACGAACCCGAAATGCGGGAGTGGTGCAAGCAACTGGAAGGTTCACTGGAAGGCGAAGAAGGTCAGTACACCATCGACTTAAATCTCGACCCCGAACATCGAGTCTTCCTGCCTAATATCCATCGAAGACTTCGTGGTACGGAGACAAGAATCGTTCTTGACCTCAATTTCTTGGATTCGGGAGTGCATGAGGAAATCATGCGTCTTTCTGACAAAACGGATGGATTGATAGAACCAGGAGCACGCGTAGCGCAGGGCAATGCGGAACAGTCGATATCGACTTTTGGAGACGCTTATGACTGGTTGCTATCCCGTGCTCGAAACGGAGTTCGCCTACAGCGTTATAAGGGATTGGGAGAAATGAATCCAGAGCAGCTCTGGGAAACGACAATGGACCCTGACGTACGCAGAATGTCTTTGGTGACGATCAACGATGCGGGGGCAGCAAACCAGATCTTTTCCGAGCTCATGGGAGAAGATGTCGAGCCTCGACGAAAGTTTATCGAAGAGAAGGCATTGACAGTCTCAATGGCGGATCTGGACTTTTAATCCTTATAAGTTTCCGGGTCGATTTCGGCCATCGCTTCGCGCATCCACTCCTCTGCTTCGGCACTAACCTGTTGAGTTGTCTTTCCTTTTGTCGCTATGGGAGGCGAGATCCTCACTTGGATGGTACCCGGCTTTTTCAGCCAGCGGTTAAGTTGCCAGCAGTGCCCCCCATTGTGTGCAACGACGAACACCGGCGCGCCAAGGGCTATCGCAAGCATGGCGGCGCCGCTTTGAAATCGCCCGACTTGACCTGTTTCCACACGAGTTCCTTCAGGAAAAAGCGTAATCCAAAAACCAGCGCCGAATCTTTCTTTTCCCATTCGGATCATTCGTCGGATGGACCCCACTCTGCGGGTTCGATTAATTGCAATAGGGTTTGTGACCCAAAACGCCCATCCAAAGAAGGGAATGTACAGTAGTGTTCGTTTGATGACGGTGGCTTGAGGTGACACTAAGGTTTGCGAGAACAAAGCATCCCAGGTGCTTTGATGCTTGACTAGCAGCACACCCGGCCCCTTGTTTAGGTTTTCGATTCCTTCAATTTCATGGGTGATTCCGCAAGTCAATCTCAGCCACCAAAGGACAAAGCCAGTCCACGTGACGATCACGTAATTGAACCTGCGAGGTCTGGGTAGGAATTTGCCAGTGATTGTTGCGAAACTTCCCCATAGAACTGTGACTATTACGAGCCCTAAATAAAAGAGAAGCGAACGAGCGACTTGAAGCATGTTCTATCTACGCCAGTACCTCGGCGCAAAAAGGACCAATACCGTGAATATCTCCAGCCGGCCCAGAATCATTGCAAACGAAAGGATCCATTTTTCTGCGATGGAAAGTGATTGATATCCGGACGAGACATCTCCCAGCCCCGGGCCCAAATTATTTAGACACGCTGCAACCGCGGAGAATGCGGACCTGAAGTCCAAGTCTCCCACTATCAACATTGCGCTCAGCAGAACAACAAAGCTCGCGGCGTAAAGGGCGAGGAAACCCCATGCAGTTTCCAGCACTCGATCCGGTATTTGCCTGCCGTCCACCACAACGTTGAATATTGCACCCGGTTGAATGAGTCTTCGAATTTCTCGAATTCCCTGTCGCGCAAGCAACAGAACTCGATAAACCTTGATTCCTCCTGCTGTAGATCCTGTACACCCCCCGACAAAACTTGCAAACACCATGAGTATGGGGCAAACAAGCGGCCAGGTTTCATAATTGGCCGTGGTGTACCCAGTGGTGGTTGCAAAAGAAACGGCTTGAAAGATACCGTGCCGCAATGTGGAAGAAACTGTGCCTTCTGTAATAGTGAGAATGAGGGTTACCAATACAGTGACTAGTATTACGACTCCAAAATACAAGCGCACTTCACTGTCACGTGCATAGGATCGCGTGGCATGAAGAATCCAATGCCCGTCCTTCCTTCCGTGAAATGCGATGTAGTGGACTAGGAAATTAATACCCGAAATGAGCATGAATGCGACCGCCACAGATTCAATTGCCGCACTGTTGAAAAAACCGATGCTTTGATCATGCGTGGAGAAGCCACCTATTGATACTGTGGTAAGAGAATGACTTATTGCGTCAAATGCGGGCATTCCAGCTAGAAAATAGGCTATGGCGCAGGCAACGGTCAATCCAACATAGATCATCCAAAGCGTTTTGGCGGTTTCTTTCACCCTTAGCGGAAGTGAGTGCTCTCGTTCGGAACCAGGCGCTTCAGCCTTGTAGAGCTGGACGCCTCCCACACCGAGAAGCGGAAGGATTGCCACCGCCAGCACGATGATTCCCATGCCACCGACCCATTGCAACGACTGCCGATAAATCAATACAGACTTTGGCAGATGGTCGAGTCCTGAGACGATAGTGGCTCCCGTTGTTGTAATTCCCGAAGAGGACTCGAAAACAGCATCAGTAAACGAAGGGGCGACACCCGGAATGATGCTCAATGGCACACTTCCAACTAGGATGACGGTGACATAGCATAGGCCCACAACTAAGAAAGCATCCCGTGACCGCAACTCTTGGCTCGTGTCACGCAACAACCAAAAGACCAGCCCAATTGCAACGGCACCAAGGAAGCAGCCGAGAAACGGTACGACAGTTGCTTCTTGGAATGCCAATGCGGTGACAAGTCCACATAAGAATGTCGCGCTCGAAATGATCAGCAACGCACCGAGAATGCCCAGAACAGCTCGAATATGCATCAAATGAAGTGAAACTGACTGATTCGGAAAGGTTTAAGCGCTTCGGGAACGTGCCCGCTGTCCGCAACGAAGACCACGACTTGGTCTTTGTGCTCGAGACGCGGGTCTGTATCTAAATCCAGTACGGTATCGTCGCGGACAACAGCAGCGAATTTGGCATCTTTAGGTAGCCGGACTTGACTGAGACGCTTGCCAGTAACCTTGTTTTCTCCCGCTTCACCTTCAATTTCAGTCTCAAAAATTTCTCCGTTGCCAATTCTAAGGCGGTGCGCCGACTTTACGTTTTGTTCGCGAACATAAGTGAGGATCGAACTTACGGTGCTGCGCTGCGGCGAAATGCCAGCATCTATGGTAGTTTCAGGAATCAGGCGAAGATAGGAATCTTGGCTAAGAAGCGCAACCGTCCTTCGTGCGCCCTGCTGTTTTGCTAGCAAGCACGACATCACGTTGATTTCATCATCGTTGGTAACGGCACAGAAGAGATCGGTATCGCTTACTTCGCACTCATGCAATTTGGTTTCGTCTGTTGCATCTCCTGGGTGGACAACGCCATCGCCAAGCTCCTCTGCCACAGATTCCGCCCGTTCTGCTGAATATTCAATAAGTCGAACGACATGCGAATTGAGCAGTTCCTTTGCCAACGCCGTACCAATTCGGCCGCCGCCCGCGATGCATACCTTGCTGAAAGTTGCTGACGGTCCGGTACACACCTGCAACGCTTCGTCAATACGATCGCTTGGTGCAAACGTGAAGAGCTCGTCCCCAGGCTTAATGATGTTGTTTGGTTTAGTAAGTGCCTCGTGTCCTCGAAATGCTGTTAGGAAACGAACATTTGGCATCGGGCGAAAGTCAAAGAGTTCTGAAACCAACAAATCTGTAGGTTTCGTGTCGGGAACAGCCTTGAAGCTGGCACAGCCTACGTGTCCATTTGCGAAACTCAATACCTGAAGTGCATTTTTATGAAGCAGCAATTGCTTGATTTGGTTTGTGACTTCGGTTTCGGGATTGATGATATGAATCGAATTTAGATATTCGTCCCGAAAAGGATTGTCACCCTCTTGGTAGTCGATCGCACGGATTCTCGCCACGATTTTCTGCGTGCTGAACATCGACTTTGCGACTTGGCTTGCAACGATATTGGTTTCGTCCACTCCGGTGACTGCGATGAGCATGTCGGCAATATCGATCTTCGCATCCCTGAGAACCAGCGGAAGTGCCGCATTGCCAGTGATTGACAACGCGCCTTCCATCCTACGTGCCAATCCATCGACTCTCTCTTTGTTCGTATCAACAATTGACAGAGTGTTCGAACCGTCATTGAGTAGCTCAGCGAGCGTACTGCCGACTTGGCCGGCTCCTAAAATGACGACGTGCATGCCTTATTTCTCCGACTTGTGCAGACATGAAAAGTAGAATCCGTCGCCGCCATCGATGGCAGGCAAAATCTGTTGGCCAAATGACGTTGAGAGGCCTTGAACCAACTGTACAGACTCGACTTGAGCATCTGGATTTTCCTCGATGAATTGATTGATAACGGCATCGTTTTCCTCCGGAAGGAGCGAACAGGTGCAATACACTAGGCGACCAGCGGGCGCAAGAGCTTTCCAAGTGGACGTGAGAAGCTGTAATTGCAGATCCACAAGTTCGGAAATCTGGTCAAGGGTACGAGTTGCTTTAATATCGGGATGCCTGCGGATAGTTCCGGTGCCACTGCAGGGCACATCCAGCAAGATACGTTGGTAGGGTGTGCCGTCCCACCAGTCAGTGTTTCGAAGATCTCCATTTCGAATCTCAAATCCCCAGTTCAACTGGCTATTTGATGCATTGTTCCACGTGGAACATTGTTCCTTGATGTCGAACGAATCCACTTTGCATTCTGGGTAGAGATCGTGGATTTGAGAAGTCTTGATGCCCGGCGCGGCGCATCCGTCCAAGATTCGATCACCAGGCTGAGGATTGAGCAGTGGAACCGCCATCTGCGAGGACAGGTCTTGAACCACGAAGAAGCCTTCTTGGAAACCCGGTAAGCTCGTCATAGATCTGGAACGATCAACAATGACTGCATTAGCGATGTCAGGTCGGCAAAAACTGATCCCGGCAATTTCAAGAGCGTTACAAAACGCCCCTACAGAGATTTTACTAGAGTTAACCCTAACTGTCAATGGCGCACGGCTGTTAAGGGCATCGATTAGAGAAAGTCTTTCGTCGAAATAGTGTAGTTCAATGTGGTCAATCAACCAATCTGGTAGTTCATGTATCGCTTCGCGTGAGTCAAGTTTCTCTTCTTGCCTGTACCGCCGCAGTGACGCGTTGACCAGTCCGCTGGCCGAGGATTTTCCCAATTTTCTTGTTGCATCTACCGCCATTGAAACAGCGGCATGCGTTGGTGTTCGTGAGTGTTCAATTTGTGCGGCTGCAACCAGCAGCACGCACCAGACTTCCAGATCCAATCGGCTTGTTGGCCGATCGACAATGGTTTGAAGCCGTTCCGATATTGAAAAATAATGGCGCATTGATTCATAGCAAATATGAGAAATCTTTGGGTACACATCCGTGTTCCGATACCGCGCCAAAGCCGATTCCAGCGTAGCGCCTCGAAACACCTTCATTAACACTCGCGCAGATAATGCGCCCACGTTGAAACTACTCAAATGACGTACCATCCGAAAAGACATTGGCGTATCCATTCAGTGCCGATGAGATGGACATTGGAGTACCTCGTCCTCGATTGAGCTGCACAGTTTCCAGTGCAAGCCCACCGGTTCCACAACCTATCACGACGCTCTTGTTTTCGCATTCGGCGATTCCCGGTTTGTACTTGCCCTCGACAGGCGATGCCTCAAGAATGCGGATTCGAATGTCGTCGCACATTGTGTAAGCCGCAGAGCGTCCAACAAAGGCTCGAATCTGTCTTTCGATTTTCGTCGCATCTTGAAACCAGTCAATTCGAGCATCTTGGGCTTTCAAAGAGGGCGCGTAGGTAACCAAGGAGGTGTCTTGTGGTGTGGGTTCCGATAGCTCTCCCTTCTCGAATTGCTCAAGGACTAGATTCAGAGTGTGGCCTCCGAGAATCGCGAGAGATTGAGTCAATGATTCAGTCGTCTCGTTTCCTGTTAGGGGTAGCGAAGCTTTGCGAAATACTGGCCCAGCATCCAATTTTGGCTCAATCCGCATTATCGACACTCCGGTTTCTTGATCCCCATGCAAAATCGCGTATTCGATAGGAGCAGCCCCACGCCATCGTGGTAGCAAAGAGGCGTGTACGTTTACGCAACCTAATCGCGGAGCTTCGAGGACTGCGCGAGGCAAGATCAGCCCATAGGCGGCCACAATGAGGAGGTCCAATTCAAAAAATAGATGTTCTTGATTCTTCAGAACATGGGGAGTAGCAACTTCTAGTCGGCATTGCCTTGCCATTTTGTGAACAGGAGTAAGACTCGTCGACCGATTTCGACCGGATGCACGAGGAGGTTGACTAAAGACAATTTTTGGAGTTCTACCTGCTTGCATGACCGCATGAAGAACGGTAGCCGCAAATGGAGGGCTACCCGCAAATCCAATCTGCATACTTTCGTCGACTAAGCCGCCTTCGCCTTCAAGAGTTTCTTGCGGATTCTCGAACGTTTAATGCGGGATAGGTAGTCGACGAACACCTTCCCTCTCAAATGGTCGATTTCGTGCTGAACACACACGGAATCTAGCCCCTCCAAGTCCCGAGTGAACTGCTCGCCGTTTCGGTTCAACGCGGTTACTTGGATGGATTCCGCCCTTTCAACGTCTTCGTAGAATCCAGGAACGGATAGACATCCTTCCTCCGTCGTTTGTGATCCCATACTCGTTCCAATTTCTGGATTTATGTATACCTGAGGAGAGTTCTTCTCTTCCGAGGTGTCAATCACAATTACTTGCAGTGGACGGTCGACTTGAATCGCAGCCAACCCGATGCCGTTTGCCTCATACATCGTATGGACCATGTCGTCAACCAGTTGTGCAATTTCAGGTGTAACCTCTTCCACGGGTTTTGCTGTTTTGCGAAGATTGGGGTGCGGGTAGACCAATATGGGCAATCGGCTTGCCATTCTTGAGGATGTCTCCAAAAGAAGCACTAGGGGGAAAATAGACCATAAATTATATGTAACTTCAATGATTGGATTATGGATAGGGGAACGTGGATAGTAGAAATGTTTAAGGAAACAGTCGCTACTAGGCAACGATGGTCCACCTGTGTCGACATCTGACCAACCAGCAGGTGACAAGACTAGAGAATCTAGTACCCTGAGACTATGCTGCCCATCGTCGTTGAGCCAGTCCATAGAATAGTTCCAATACATCGTCGTGCGGAAAGTCATGGAAATTAACATTCCGAAGGTCGTACAACGAGTCAACGAGCACGGATATGCAGTTGTCCCAGAATTCCTTGACTTGAAAGTGCTGAGCCGATTGCGTAGTGATCTCAAACCGATCTTTGATGCAATAGGCAGTCGAGAGTCAGAGAAATTTGGACAGCAGACCTTGCATACTCACAATCTCTTGGCAAAGACAAGGGCTGTAGATGAACTGCTTTTGGATGACCGCCTGCTCAGTCTCATCGAGGAGATTCTGGGCCCCGACTTCCAGGTTTCGGGTGTTGCGGCAATGCGTCCAGGACCGGGAGATCGTAGACAGCACCTGCATACAGACGACGGTCACTATCCCATTCCACGTCCGCACCCGCCTTTAATAGTCAACACCCTCATCGCTTTAGATCCGTTTACGGCACAGAATGGCGCTACTGAGGTAATACCCAAGAGCCATCGATTCAAGGAACGACTGAGCCAAGAGCCCGCTACCGTTACCGTGGAAATGCCTGCGGGAGGTCTCTTGCTCTGGGACGGAGCACTTTGGCATCGCGGTGGCGGCAATTCGACAAAAGACTCCTACCGAAGATCGATCAATGTAAATTTCAATTTGGCATGGCTCAAACAACGAGAAAATCAGTTTGTTGGGGTTCCTCCAGAAGTTGTCGTTGCTATGCCCGAACGACTACAGGCGCTGATAGGCTACAAATTGACCAACTTTGGTTTGGGGTCAGTCGACTATCAGAATCCTATTGAAACGGTCAAACAGCGACTAAATGAACATGCCCTGTAAACTAATTTGGCCTTGCGGACGGCGGCGATCCAGCACAAGCGTTGTCCATACAAGCGGAGCCCACTGATTCAGATCGATCTGGAGTATGGCCTAAGCTCAGAGCGCTTCGATTCATTCTCGTAGGGATGCGGGCAGACGTTGCACGAAAACTAAAGCTAATCCTGATTTCAGGCTTCACGGTATCGTAGACTTGGATAGGAAGTGTTGGTAGGGCGGGATAACAGGAAGCTTCCCGGTAGAGTGTCTTCACTTCCTAACGTCGAAAGACGCTCCCCATGGGTCCTGCGGTTAGTCTTGACACATGAAGGTGTCTTTGTTTAAAGCACATCCATTGTTTCAGGCGGGCCAGCTTCGAGTATACCGCTACAGTCGAAAAAGACGGTATTGCCTATTCAGCATGGCCTATAGCGGGATTGTTAGTTCGTCCTAAACGAGTAATCGTCAGGACCCAGTGACGAAAATGCTGGTGACTTTACGTCCCATTCCAATCGCTGAGTTTTTCGCTTAAGAACTGGAGCGGCGTATACAAAACGTTCATCATACTTCGTGTAGATAGTGTTCATAAATTTGCTAAAGTGCAGGGGACTCCCGGGAAGTGGATATATTTCAGATGTGGTTCCAAGCTCGTCTTGATTTGTTTCAGCGGCCAGAAGAGCAACGGCTTCATACCTGCTGACATCGTCTCGAATGTCACTTCTTCCGGTCAGCCTCACCATAACATCATGATAGCGACTGATGTTCTCACTTATCGTGCCTTCCTTTAAGACAAAAACATCATTTGACTCTACATTGTCTCCTTCTTCATTTGCCCTTAATATGTGAAGAAATCCATAGACGAGTGCAGGATAAGCGATGTGAAGATTCGTGCAATCGCCCACTGCCTCTTCCATTCTGTTAGTCAAATTTCTGAACGCGTTAAGAGTGCCTTTCATCGAAACAGCAATGACCGGGCCAATCCCATTTCTCGTTACAACGACATCAACGTTCTTCGTCTTGAGCCCGCCGAGAAGTGTTCTCTCACTTCCGTCCCCCAACGTTTCGTCATAAATAAGCAGAACACCGGTTTTTGTCGATTTCACAGCAAAAGGAGGTCTTGGAGTCACATCATCTGGATGAAATCCCCCTTCGAGGACGAGGCGACAAGCAATATGCCAATGGAGTGGTTTTATGTGCCTACCACTTTGCGTGGGATGTTCACCAGATGCAAAGTTCGCTATTGCTTCACGAAGACAAATCCAACGACATGGTTCAGGTTGAGCCACAATGCCTCCAAGAGCGCAACAGCCCAACCGCGTCGCGTATGCTCGCCAAACTGGATGAACTCGTCGGAGTGAAATTTGGTACCAAAACACGCGCAGCCTCGCCAGGTTCCAGCTTGAGAACTCCCCCGCCAAGAGGATGCCCCTCAATTTCACAGCTAAGTTCCACTAGATCAGTCAACCAAGCACGTTGCAACAAAGTGAATCTTTCTCCTGGATTCATCCTAATTGTGTGCACAGAATTGGTACATGTACATTTTGCTCGGTTTGCAACCAAGGACGGTTGACGGCTACTCATGTACGACAAGAAACCTTGAGGAATGGATACGTTGGGAACGGAATACCAAGGATTTCTATTCCGGCACTTATATGATTTTCTCGCTTCTTGACCTTCGGGTGAATCAAGATAGCGTCGAACTGATGCCGGAAGAGCCGATTCTTCGTCGAGTCGTAGTAGCAATGTTGGTTCATCTCGATTTAACCAAGACGAAACCGTTGCCCGGGTCACAGCGAGACGCGGCAAGTTGCGGCTGGTGCGCACCGTTGGTTGCAGTAGTCGATCCGGTATGTCCAATTGCCTTGCTGTTGAAGGGCGTAAGTGAAAAAAATCGTTCGCACCTGTGACATATCCAATTCCGATTTTGGCAACTTGCCCTAGTCGAAAGGTCTTGTCGGACCTCGCAAACTCTAAATACAGCTCACGCAGGTGGCTAGGAAGCAAGAATGCGCGCAGACGAGTTTGCCAGTGTTCCATCTCCCGCCGACTGACTGTTTGCCCTTCCTTCGGTGGTAGCGAGGAATACTTAAAGCATTCAATATCAGTAAACTTCAGTTCACAATCTATATGATTGGTGGAATACTCGTCTGCGTATAGCAGCCATGTATCTTCCGACAAATCGGGAAACAACTTCCTCCTAATCGCAATAATCTGCACAAATTGAAAATGCCGCAAAAGATACTTAACTAAAGGCCGTGCGTAGGGTGCATGCCCAATCTCGGCGGGTACCACAAAAGCTAAGCGGCCGCCAGGTCTTAAGAGATTCGCAGTAGCTACAAGAAAAGGGGCCCACGATGAGGTCAGTGCGGTGAAATCTACTCCTAAAGTGCGACACAGACCCAGTGCTGTACGTCGCATTTTGCCGGAGAATCGTTGGTAACGAATAAACGGCGGATTACCCACTGCAAAATCGTATCGTTCTTGGTTCCGTCTAGCCCACGAGAAGAATTCATCCCGGTAAATAGCAGCATGGGGAGCACGCGCCAAAGCTGACGAGTAAGCAATGCTATCTTGTTCAACCCCAACGCTTTCGCGATGAAGCGTTAGAAATCGACCATCCCCACATGAGGGATCCAACATTCGATCATGTGGAGTTCGTCTTGCCCAGGAAACAAGCGATCTTGCAACGTAGTCAGGTGTGAAGTACTGTCCCTGTGCTTTCTTGACATCAATTTCGGAAAAAGGTGGCTCTTGTCGGTGAGACCTATGCTTCATTCAAAAGGAATCTGTTTGTACCAAGTGTCGAGAGCTAACAAGTTTAATGTATACGAAAAACCTTTCAAATGCTGAATCAAGAGTAGATTGCATTTTAGAATTCATGGTAGGGGATTGCCTGTAGTTACACGGTTCTTGCCGCTCAACGTTGTTACCCACTTCAAAGTCTGATGGACGCTCAGCTTCGATTTACTGTTACCGTCAGTCCGATTACCGAAAGAATAGCTATGTTTGATCATCGAAACATGCGGAAAACCCAAACGGCAGATGTGGGAAATAGCAGGAGTTCAATTGCAGACCGGCAGGAATGAGTAGACTTAAACCGAGTTTGGGACTGATTCAAATCATTACTCAAAATTTTCTTTCCGCAGCCAATACTCTAACCGTCGTAAGGCTTGCCCTAGCACCAGCGATTCTCTGGGCGATTGTCGAACAGCGTTACTTCGTCGGTTTGTTCGTATTCACGATAGCAGTAATTACGGATGTGATGGATGGTCGTTTGGCTCGTCGGCAAGGTACTGAATCGAAGCTTGGAGGATTGCTAGATCACGCAACGGACTGCATCTTTGTTGTGTGTGGATTGTTCGCATTGAGTAGGCACGCCATCGTCCCTCTCGCTCTGAGTGCCTTAGTCGCAGTTGCATTCATTCAATACATGCTGGATTCTGGGGTGCTGAAGAAAAAGGGTTTGGTCCCCAACAAAATCGGCCGATGGAACGGAATCGCCTATTTTGTGCTCGTGGCAGTTCCTCTAGTTCAAAATTCTTTTAACTTTCAATTGTTTAACGACCACCAAATCTATGTTGCCGGCTGGGCGATGTGTGCAATGACCGCTGTCTCCATGCTCGATAGAGTTTCGTTGTTTTTCCGTAAATCGCGACCACGGCAGGACTAAACGAAGGCTCCTAACCAAACAGTTCCTTGTTAGCCCTGGGCAAGAATGCGACTCCAATCAATGCATTGAAAAGGACAAAAAACGTATGCATCACGAGGCTAAAAGCTCCCACTTCGGGATAGTCCGGGAACAGCACCGTCCACAAAAGTAGCGCACCTGCATGAAACGGTAGCGGGAGAGCGGCAGCAAGGAAAATTAACGGCAAGAAAATCAGCATTTGACCCACGGTTGCCTCGACCTGAAAAAGATTGAGCGCAATTGCGTACACAATTACCGCACCGATGAGGTTGGGTGCCTTGAATAGGACAGCAAGCCCGTAGTGCCACAACTTGGCATTGCGCAAGGCATGCAACACACCGATTTCTCTCAGCTTCGACCGTTTGAATATGTAGCCGCGAAAAAAGGCGAAGTGAACAGGGAAATAGACCAATGCCCCAACTAACACGCACGGAAGAATTACATCCAGTGGAAGCATTGTGGATGCTTGTTGAACATAGTCGAATCGCAGTACAACTCCGACAGTGGAAAACATGAGCAACTGATAGATTTCAACTATGCCGATAAAGATCATCGTCGACAACGCCTGCCAGCCTGGCACCTTGTACGTCTTCAGAAGGTAAAGTGACATTGCGCCTTTCCCTACCTGTTCGTTCACCAATGCGAGAATGTACGCGCTAGCTCGAATCGGAAGAATTTTCGTGAACCCAAGCGCGGGAGCGTTAAACCATCGAATCGCCCGCCAGGTGACGTGTGTATCGACAAGGAAAAAGAAAAACGAGTAGGGAATCATGACCGCGAGCCACAGCCACCAATTCACACCAGAGAAGAAGTCTTGCAAGTATTGCAGAACGGTGATGCCGTCGCGACTTGCCGCCCCATCAATCTTGGTGTAAACCAAATAGAAGCAACCCGCAGAGAGAAACCAAGTCAACGCCTTGAAAAGCAGGCTTGCTATCGACCTCTTCGACTCTCTAGGTTCGGGCTCGTCGCTCATTCCTCATTTTCCATTTAGTGGCGATACCAGATAGTCAATGGTAGCGAGTTGTTGAAGGGACAGTCCCTCAATAGGCATCTACCTCTTGGTTATCATGCTCGACGATTAGCCTCAGAATGGGAAACGCCAATGCGCACGGGGAGTTTTACAGGATTCGATGTGGATCTACGCGAGACCGGCATCGCCTGGATTAAATTCAACACGCCGGAACGACTTAATGGATTGACGCAGGCGATCAAACGGGATTTGGTGGAGACGATTGTTCAGGCGCAAATGGACAACAGTGTCCGAGTTCTCGTGTTTACGGGAGCTGGTCGTGCCTTTTGTGCCGGTGACGACATTTCCGGACAGAGAAAGCCCATTCAGGGTGAAGCGCTCGTTCCCCCCATTCCTCCGGGACACGACAGTGACATTGGAACTTACGAAGGACTACGCCATTTGTCGCAAACCGTCAATATTGCTATAAGAAACTGCGACAAGATCTCCATTGCCGCAATAAACGGAGTGGCAATTCAGACTGGACTGTCTCTGGCGCTGGCTTGTGATTTTCGCATCGCCGTTGATGGTGCCCGTTTGGGGAGCGCAACGTTGAGATTTGGACTTTTGCCGGATGAGGGCGGCCAATATCTGCTTGTACAAACGATGGGTGTGCCGAAGACAATGGATTTTCTCATGCGTAAACGAATCATTCGGGCCGAAGAAGCCCTTGAGCTCGGATTGGTACACGAGACAGTCGGTCCTGAGGAATTGGATTCTAGAGTTATGCAGCTGGCTCAAGAGATGGCAAACGGCCCTCAAGTTGCAATGCGTTTTTTGAAGCGATCGATTTATAACGCGTACGATCTTTCGTTCGAGCAATCGATGGATGAAATCGCTGCGAAAACTGCAGTATCCGATCATCATCCCGATGCTCGTGAAGGCGGACTTGCGTTTCGAGAGAAAAGAGAGCCTAATTTCAATGCTTGGCTAGAGCAGGATAGATCAGGTCCAGCCCGGTTTAGTCAGGCATACAAACGTCTGTTGAGTGAGGCGACAAGACTGGGCCTGGACACCGATGAGATACGAGCTTTGGAAGACAAATACAGCGAATACTTGAAGCCCTAATGTACACGACAGAGACAACCGGAGAATCGGCAGTCTCTGTCGCTCCAACGTATAACTAAGAGTCGAGTGCTTCCTTTGTGGTACGAATGATCACGGAAGCGACTTTATATGGATCTGCATTGGATGCTGGTCGCCGGTCTTCCAGACGCCCTTTCCATCCTGCTTCGACTGTCGCTACGGGGATCCGGATTGACGCACCTCGATCATAGAGACCGTAGGAAAACTCACTAATTGACTGCGTCTCATGAAGCCCTGTCAGTCTTTGAGCATTGTCTGCGCCGTAGACGTCGATATGTCGCCGGATATTCTTGCCAAATTCCTCGCAAATCTTTATAAAAAGTGATTCGTCCCCAGCTTCGCGCATCGGACTGTTCGAGAAATTAGCATGCATTCCCGAGCCATTCCAGTCTGTGTCTCCAAGCGGTTTTGGGTGCCAATTGATGCCGTATCCATACTCTTCGGCATTGCGCTCTGCTAGATAGCGAGCAATCCACGTTTCGTCTCCAGCTCTTTTTGCGCCTTTTGCAAAGAGTTGAAACTCCCACTGTCCCGCCGCGACTTCAGCATTGATGCCTTCTACGTTAAGACCTGCTTCTAGGCAAAGGTCGAGGTGTTGATCTATGCATTCGCGACCGAAATTATTCTCAGCCCCAACGGAGCAGTAGTATGGACCTTGGGGACGCGGAAACCCTTTTTCCGGAAATCCCGGCGGTAGAGAAGTGTCGATGTCCCACAAAAAGTACTCTTGTTCGAAGCCAAACCAAAAATCATCATCATCGTCGTCAATTTGCGCTCGGCCATTGGAGTCGTGAGGTTCGCCGTCGGCATCTAAAACTTCTGTCATCACCAAGTAGCCGTTCTTGCGTGCAGGATCGGGAAATATTGCCACCGGTTTCAACAGCAAGTCAGAGGTATTTCCTTCAGCCTGAGCGGTAGAACTTCCATCGAAAGCCCAAACGGGGCACGACTCGAGCTTTCCGTCGAAGTCCTCTTCTACTCGAGTCTTGCTTCTCAGACTTTGCGTTGGAATGAAGCCATCGAGCCAAATGTATTCAAGTTTCGATTTCATTTTCGAGCAATCTCCAGTGCTTCGTTAACAAGGGAAAGGATTAGTGTTGTGCACAGCTCCGGACGTGTTCGATAGGCAGATGGCGAACGAGATGCACCACTGTGCAGGCGCCTATGATAGCGAAATTGGTGCTTGTTAGGAATTGCTCGGAGGCAATTGACTCTGGTTAGTTTGCACAGGACATACTTAGACTCGGAAATCAAGCGCCTTCGATTTAGTCGACGAAGGATTGGTATACCAGAGTCTTTAGTTCCCTACGTATCGGCCAGGTTGATGACGGGAGCAATTGAGTCATAAATACTACTGACAGTTGTTCTATGGGATCGATCCAAAAATACGTGCTCGCTGCACCTCCCCATGCGTACTCACCCGGGGAATCCAAGACCGACGCGGCCGCAGGATCGATTACAACTGAAAATCCCAGCCCGAATCCTATGCCTTCAAAGCTAGTTTCGGAAAATACTGGCTGTCCCATGGCGGATAAGTCGGCATTGCCAGGAAGATGGTTGGACGACATGTACTCAACGGTCTTGCGTCCAAGTATGCGTACGCCATGAAACTCACCTTTATTGAGCAACATCTGCGCAAATCGTTGGTATTCGTCGACCGTGGAAACCATCCCGCCGCCGCCTGAGAGGAAAGTTGGCCGTTGGAGATAGCGTGAATCTTTGGACGCATCCTGTAGGTCGAATCCATCACGCGTGTGTTGATAGCAGGCTGCTAAACGGTCGGCACTCTCTTTGCGCACGTGAAAATCAGTGTCCTCAAGGCCAAGAGGGGAACTGATCTCTCTCTTCACGAACTCGTCTAAATCGCAATCGCCAAAGCGTTGAACCAAGTAGCCACAGACATCGGTCGCAAAGCTGTAACGCCACAACGAACCAGGGTCATACAAGAGAGGAATTTCCGACAAATGCTCGATCATGCTTTCAAGGGTACGAGAACCTCCGCCTTCCACGCCACGTTGTCGATAGAGTGCGTCGACTGGGTGATTGTCCATGAACCCATAGGTCAACCCCGCAGTATGTGTCAACAAATGCTTGATGGTCATTGGTTTTTTTGTGGGACGCGTCTTGATTTTGTCACCTTCGCCGGACTCGTATACTCGAAGATTCTTCCAGCTCGGAACATACTTTGAGACAGGATCGTCAAGCTGGAACTTGCCGAGTTCATACAGCATCATGAGAGCTACGCTTGTGACGGGTTTTGACATCGAATAAATACGAAATACGGTGTCGCGTTGTACGTCGCGATCGTTTTCGACATCGCTCTTGCCAACTGAGTAGAAGAAAGTTTCCCGTCCACGGCGATTGACGAGACATACTGCACAAGGTAGCTTTCCGTCTTCGACGTATGCGTCCATGTGGTCGGCTACTCGCTTCAAGCGATCTTCAGACATCCCCTGAACCATGTTGCTTCCTACGTCTTTTCGCCTCTCAAGGAAGTGCAATTATGCAGGGACTGCCATGTGTAGCAGCTATCAGTCGAGGTCGGTGCTTCTGAATCTTCGGCTTTGCTTCTTTTCAGACTGTCGACGCTTTTGGTTCAAACGAGCACGCTTGGACGCACCTGTGGGGCGAGTTGCGATACGAACCTTGGGTTTTTCTTGTGCCCGATCAAGCAGAGTTGCCAAGCGATCCAAAGCAGCGCGTCGGTTTCTGTCTTGAGTTCGATGCTTGTTGGCTTGGATCACAAGTTCGTCCCGCAGATTAATACGAGACCGAGCGATTTCGCGCAACCGAGACACTACATCGGGTCGTAGATTTGCTTCGTTCACTTCGAGTCGCAGTTCGACCGCAGTCGCGACTTTGGAAGCATTAGTCCCCCCAGGTCCGGAAGAAAGATGGAATTTCCATGAAAGTGAGTGTGCGGCAAGCGTTGTGCTGCCAACCACCAAGGAAGACATAGTTGCTTATTATTCGGACATTGAAGTCATTGACAGACGGGTTTAGAACGCTTGTGGCCAATAAAGTTCACAAGCAGCAAGTTTATTGAGGGTGGCGATGAGCTGGCAGAAGGAAGTCAAAGAAATTGCGCATCGGCGTGAATTGCGTAAACAAATGGGCGGTCCGGAAGGGATCGAGCGGCAGCGAAAGAGAGGGAAGCTTACGGTTCGAGAACGTATCGATGCTTTGGTGGACCCGGGAGGTTTCGAAGAGTTTTATTCCTTGGCCGGAGCTGCGCGTTACGGACAAGAGAACGAGCTGGTTTCGTTCATGCCCCGAGGAGTTGTGGAAGGCATGGCCAAGATTAATGGTCGAAAGGTTGTCGTTACGGCAGGAGACTTCACCGTTCGCGGAGGGTCCGGAGGTGGTTCGGGAGGACTGGGAGGTGAACCTGCCTCGAACGAAAGAGCACGTCAGTGGATGATACCGTACGTTCGATTGCTAGATGCGGCTGGTGGCAGCGTTCGCAGCTTTCAGGAGATGGGACGCACTTACTTGCCCGATGGAAATCATGGATCGGCTGTCGATGTTGATCTCTTGTCTCAAGTACCAGTTGTTTCGGCTGTGATGGGATCTGTCGCGGGACTTCCGGCTGTCAATGCGTGCCTTGCACATTTCAATGTAATGGTGAAGGATACAGCCCAGCTGTTTCCTGGAGGACCCCCGGTCGTCAAGGCGGCCTTAGGCTACGACATATCCAAGGAGGAATTGGGAGGTCCCCACATTCACACAAGAGTTAGCGGGTCCATTGACAATCTCGCTGAATCGGAGGAAGATGCATTTGAACAAATTCGTCGCTTTCTGAGCTACCTTCCATCCAATGTTCACGAGATGGCTCCACGTACTTCGATCGAAGATCCCGTGGACCGTGCCGAAGAAGAGCTTTTGGAGATTATTCCTAGGGATCGAAGAAAGATCTTCAACACTCATGCACTCGTAAACGCAGTTTTAGACATTGGAAGCTTTTTTGAAATCTCGCCACGCTATGGAAGAGCCAGAGTGGTAGGACTTGGTCGTCTGAATGGATACCCCGTTGGAGTAATGGCGAACAATCCAAAGTTCAGTGGCGGCGCTACGGACGTAGCAGCAGGCAACAAAGTAATTCGTCTGTTGGAGCTTTGCGATTTGTTTCATCTGCCAATTGTGAGCTTTGCTGATGAACCGGGCTTTATGGTTGGATTGGAATCCGAGAAAGCCGGTATAGAAAGAGCTGGAGCCGCTTTGGTTGCCGCGACCTGTAGAAGTCGAATGCCGTGGCTCACAATCGTAATAGGTCGACTGTATGGGGTGGCAGGTCAGTGTCATCACCGTCCGACTGGAATGTTTCGACGCTATGCTTGGCCTTCGGCTTCCTGGGGGTCTATGCACATCACTGGAGGCGCGGCGGCTGCATATCGGCGAGAGATTGAGTCAGCTCCGAATCCGGAAGAGAAATTAAAAGAAATAGAGGCTCGACTGAACGCCATAGCTTCTCCGTTTCGCACCGCTGAAGCGACTGGGCAAGACATTATCGATCCGCGTGAAACTCGAGCGTATGCTTGCGAGTTCGTTGCCGACGCTCAACGGGTTCTGCGGCAGCAAGTCAACGAAACACCCCGTCCATACCGCCTGTAGCACAGTCGTGACCATCATCGCTACTGGTGTAACAGCACAAGCTTGTGCGTCATCCCGCCATCGATAGGTAGTTTTCCAACCTGCGCTGATCAAAATCACCCGACTCTAGTGCATCACGGACCGCACACCCGGGTTCTGAACCATGCCGACAGTTTGCAAACCGACAAGACTCGATAGCCGCTTCGACATCGGGGAAGGTAAGGGGAAGTCCGGCCGGTCGAGTTGCTAATTGAAGTTCGCGTGTTCCAGGCACGTCAATGGCAAGACCACCGAACGGAAGGCGAATTAGATTTCTAGATGTCGTCGTGTGACGCCCTTTGGAATCGGCGATGCGAACCGATTGTGTGTGCAGAACTTGGGACCCAATCATGGTGTTAATCAAGGTTGACTTGCCCACCCCTGAAGTACCGACAAAGATTCCCGTCGGGGTGCCCACAAATAGAGAAACGATTTCATCGAGTAAAGAAATATCCAACGCATTGACAGGAAATACAGGTGTCTCGAAAGTCACCTTTCTCGCGCGTTCAACATAGCTGGCATAGTTTCTATTCAAGTCGATCTTTGTCAATACGACCGCTATCTCAACGCGCGAAACTTCTCCAAGAGCAAGGTATCGTTCAAGTCGGGATTCACTGAAAGTGTTTTCGCAGGAGAACACGATGAACATGATGTCGATGTTCGAAGCGATAGCTTGGGCCGACGCAGTTCTGGTGCTTGCTCGTTGAAGCTTGTTTTTCCTCTCCAGTAACCGCTGAATGTAATCACCTTTGTTGGAAAGGAGAACCCAGTCGCCAACGATGGGTCGACGATCCTCGGCACCGTGGAACCAGCGGCCCTGGCTGGGAATGAATTGTTCGTGAGCACCATCGTCAACCACAATCCCGTTCCTGTGTTCGGCGATAACTCTAGCGGGATGTGAATTCGGCTCGACGTCTGGGTCCATCAAGGATTCTGCGAGTTTTGCGGTCCAGCCGAGTTGTTCAAGTGTGGAAGTCAATAGCGCAGAATATTCCGATCTAGAAATCGGTTCAGGCAAATTTGGGCGGCGAGGAAGGCGATAGTGTGCGGTTTAATCAGTTGGGCTTTTTGGGAAGAGAGGCAACGTGTCGCTCTCTTCGTCAGTATAGCCCAATATTACGGATGAAAATGCATTCAATCCGACACGAATTTTGGAAAAATCTGCCATGAATCTTCTCGTTTGTGCACCCAGATCCTGGGTTGAATTCCACCTCCTCGACTACAGCTACCTTGGCCCTCGTGGTTACAGAGACAATGGATCAATAAGCCGCGGACATTCAGAAATTTCGCAAACGAATTCGTTGCTAAAAATTGTTATGACAAATAAGCCTAGATTGTTGTACGCTTAACGGAGGATAGAGAAATTTCTCGGCGATTGCTGTCAACGGATGGCTTGTGCCGAATCAAGGGACAGGGGAGTTTGAATCTCATGAAAGACTTTTTCAGTGCGGAAAACTTGCATTGGCAAATCGTAGCGGCATTGGTTCTCGCCTGCATCGTCGCAGTAATTCCCAACGTGGGAGATTTCGCCATTGGCGCTTTCACGCTAGTTGGTTTGTTCAAGTTTATTGGCGGACTCTTCGTCAGTGCGCTCAAGATGATCGTCGTGCCGCTAATTATGGCAGCTGTCGTGGTCGGTGTATCCAATATGGCTGGACGCGATTCGTTTGGAAGAATTGGCGCCAAAACCGTGGGCTTCTACGTGTTGACAGGATTCATTGCGATATTCACCGGGTTGCTCTTAGTCAACATCATCCTTCCTGGGAATATTCCAGAAGAAGCAGCTCAGGAGCTTGTGGCAAGCGTTGAGGGAACCGATTACCAAGACAAGATTGGAAAAGTAAAGGATCAAATGGAGGATCAAGGCACGGAAGCCACGACTGATCTGGTGGAGATCATCAAGCGAGCTATTCCTTCCAACGTGATTGCAGCGGCATCGAACGAACGCAATCTGCTTGCAATCATATTCTTTGGAGCGGTATTTGGCGTTTTCATGGCACGTCTGCAGGGGGAGGTCAGACAAACCATGGACAACTTGTGGAACGGCATTCACGATGTCATGATTCTTGTGACCATGTGGATCATGCGTTTTGCGCCAATTGGAGTATTCGCACTGGTGACCAATGTTCTAATTGTTTCGGGACTTGCCATTTTCCAGGTGCTGTTCTGGTTCTTCCTGACCGTGTTCCTGGCTCTTGTTTTGCACTTCTTTGTATGGCTTCCCTTATTGCTTTGGTTCGTGGGTGGCATAAATCCCGTGAGCTATTACGGCAAGGTCGTTAAGGCGCAACTTACCGCTTTCTCGACTGCATCTTCAGCCGCTACCTTGCCGGTGACCATCAAGAGTGCCACGGATGCTGGCGTTTCGAACCGAGTGACGAGTTTCGTATTGCCGCTCGGTGCGACAGTGAACATGGATGGAACTGCACTCTACGAGTGCGTAGTTGTAATTTTCATCGCGCAAATTTATGCAGCAACGACCGGAACTGACTTTGGCATAGGACAACAACTCACTGTCGTGCTACTTGCTTTGCTGACCTCAATCGGTGTAGCCGGAATTCCTTCGGCAAGTCTGGTAGCAATTGCGATAATTCTGCCTGCCGTTGGACTACCTGCGGAGTGGTTGGCAATTATTCTTGCTGTGGACCGTGTCTTGGATATGTGCCGAACATCTACCAACGTAACAAGCGATTTGTGTATTACAGCAATGGTTGCCAGCACGGAAGGCGAAGAGTTGGAAGAAATTCGCAAGGCGGCTCCAGAGGAATCCGCAGAAGCCGCTTAATTGCTCTTTCTTGGAGAAATCGAGAGCGTCAGCGTAGGCTGGCGCTCTCATTCGCCTTAAAGATCTGAATCGCATATTCGAGAAGTTCCCATTCTCGGTTGTGCAGTTCCGGATAGGAAAACTCGCTGTTTCTTGCAGATTTCTGATTCCAAGTAACGAAATATTCATAATGATCGTTCATCTTTGTCGATGAGCCTCTCTTACCACCTTTTTCTTCGAGGTACGAATGAAATCTAGTGTCGTCAATGTCTGTGCGAAGACCTCCCTGCTCTGTTGGGTTGTGGTGCTTTTCTTCGCTCAATCGTCGCTCGCCGCGACATCCGCATCAATTAACGGCTTCGTAAAGGATTCGCAGGGCTCGGCAATTGAAGGTGCCGACATCACAGTCGTGCACGAGCCTTCAGGCACGACTGCAAGAGCGAAATCCGGTACCGCCGGATCGTTCTATCAGAGCGGTTTACGCGTTGGAGGTCCTTATGTTCTGCAAGTATCAGCCGAGGGATATGAAAAGTCAGAAGTTGCCGCGGGTTATCTGAAGCCTGGCAATCAGGCTGCCCCCGCCATATTGTTGAAGTCGACATCCGAGATGGAAGAACTCGTCGTTACCGCGACCCGGACTGGATTGGACACGTTGCTGAACAACGGGCTCGGGTCAGCATATACGTCGGACGACCTTCAAAACCAACCATCAGGCGAACGGGATGCCATCAAGACGTTGCTTCGTGATCCTTTGGCGCATTCAGCAGGGGAAGGCAATCTTTCAGTGGCTGGAGTAAACCCTCGATTCAATGGATTGGCTATAGATGGCTCGTTGCAGCAAGACGACTTTGGATTAGGAGAGAATACCTACGCAACCGAGCGTTCTCCCGTTAATCTTGATGCAATCGAATCGGTTTCACTCGTGGCATCGGATTATTCCGCAAGTGCTTCTGGATTCACGGGCGGACTCGTGAACATTACAACGAAATCAGGTGCCAACGATTGGGATGGTTCTTTCTTCTACTACTTTCAAAATGACGGGCACATAGGAGACAAGTACGATGGTGACCGAACCTACAGTCCGGGTACGTTTGAAGAAAGAGAGCTGGGATTCACCATAGGGGGCCCTATCGTTGCCGACGAAATGTTCTTCTTTCTGTCCATTGATCAGTTCGAATCTACTGAGAGCGTAGATTTTCGTCAGTACGATTCCAACAATGGAATTCAACCTGGATTCTTTGATGCTCTTCGAACCGTTATTCAAGATATTTACGACTACGATCCCGGGTCTCGCCCGGACGTTGCATCGACCCCCGTGACGTCGGACCGTACCCTCATGAAATTCGATTGGAATATCAATGAGATGCATAGGCTTTCAATAACGCACCAGATCACCAAGGAAACCAGCACATCGGTAAGTTCCTCAAGGTTGGAATCGGCTTGGATCGATATTCCTGTTGATCTAGATTCAACGACGGTCCAACTATTTTCCGATTGGTCCGAACTTGCGTCCTCGACTGTTCGAATTAACAACAAGAACTTTACTCGGGGTCAAGACTGTCGAGCCGGCAGAGGTGTGGGTGCCATGGAAATCAGCAACATCAACGCTTCGCAACTCGAAGGTACGCCGCTTGATGGACTATTGACTGGCAGAGTTACGCTGACAGCAGGCTGCGACAGATTTCGGCATGCAAACGCATACAACGACCAGCGTCTCCAGATATATGCGGCCGTGGACTATGTATACAACGAACATATCCTACGCGGCGGAATCGAGATTGAGACTTTCGACCTGTTCAACTTGTTCGTTCCGAGTTCTGCTGGACGCTTCCTGTTCTTTGGCTATTCAGGACTTGAATCTCGAACGGCGCGGGTAGATTACGTCAACACTGTTACCAACAATGCCGATGATGGAGCAGCTTCGTGGGGTTACACCAAGCAAACATTTTTCGGCCAGGATATTTTCGAGCCGTGGCCCGACTTTGAACTGACTGTCGGCGTGCGATGGGAACGGTATAGCCAAGACGACAGACCAACGCACAGTAGCGAACTCCAACAAACCTACGGAATTCGAAGCGATGCCAACCTTGATGGTCTATCAGTTTTCTTGCCCCGAGCAAGCCTTAGGTGGACCGGATTGGAAAATACCGTTATTACCGGTGGACTCGGACTGTTTTCAGGGGGAGACCCCAAAGTTTGGACTTCCAATGTCTTTCAGGTACCGACGGTGTTCGCACGCCTTAGCAACGCACAGAACGTCAGTCCTCTGATGGTTCCAGAGGAATTGTTGGATCGCGTGGGTAGTGCGACGGCGGGTGTTCCCATCGATGTGATTTCAGAAGATTTCGAAATTCCTTCGGATTGGAAGATTTCGCTTAGAGTGGATCACACCTTTGATTTGGTGTTTGGCGACATGGACTGGGGTAGCGACTACACATTGGTGGTCCAGTACTTGCGCACCCAAACCAACAACGGATTCTTGTGGCGGAATCTTGCGCAGACAAACTTGGACGAAACTCAACCCACGGGTACTGCCCCTGATGGCCGAATCATCTACGCAGATCTTGACCGCCTAGACATTTTGAATCTCACCCAGCTGCGAAATTTCTCGGAAGGCGGAAGCCAGACAATTTCCGCTTCGCTTGCCAAGGAGTACGAATTCGGATTGGATGCGAGCATCAGCTACGCATGGCAGGATGTAAACATGGTCAGTGAAGGAACTTCATCTCGCGGAATTTCCAACTGGCGAGGTATCTTGGATGTGGATCGCAATGATCCTTCTCCTAGATATTCGCCGCATGCCACAGAACATGCTTTCAAGGTGAATGTGGGCTATGAGCGAGAGATCACGGGTGGGATTTTGGCGCGAGTCGATCTGTTCGGGCGCGTCAATACGGGTTCTAAGTACACGTTCACGTTTGACACCAATTGGGACAACTCATTGTTCGGTCGAGCTGGTGCTGGCGAGAGTCCGTATGACAACAATCCGCTGTACATTCCAACGGGTGAGAACGACAGCAAGGTCGTCTACTCGCCAAACTTCGATAGAAGCGCCTTCTTTGCATATATCAACGACAACGACATCCCTTCTGGCGTGCAGACACCATATTCACAAGAACCTGGATGGAATCAAGTTTGGGATGTTAGATTCCAATTCTCAGTGCCTGGCTTGGATTACTTCTCACAATTTGTTGGTGAAAACACCATCAAGTTCGTTTTGGACATTGACAACGTTTTGAACTTTCTCAATGACGAATGGGGAGTCTTTGAGTACGGCCCAAGGTATGGTCAAGCCGCGATTATTAGGGCAGATCTAGTCGACGCTAGCGATGTAGCGGCAAATGGCGTCGCTGGTGCAACAGCTCTAAAAGGAGACGCGCCTCGAACGTCGTGCCTACAACCAAGCGACTGCCTCTACAGGTTCAATTCGTTCCGTCCGTTGTCCTTGGCATTCCCGAATGGACCTCGATCGGTCTACAAGATTCGGTTCGGCATTCGTATCGACATGTAGGAAAGCTATTTGATGTAGTTGAGGGCCGCCCGAATTTCGGCGGCTCTCAGTTCTTCAGCGTTGCTATTTACTCGGTTTTGCCAATACGCGTACGCGGCGAATCTGACTACGCAAACGCGGATAGCACGTCCGAATCAATCCGTTCGAATATCTCAGATTTTGTGGGAATGCCCGAGAACATGATCTCTTCTGCACCCACGTCGATGTACTGTCCGATCAAGTCAATGCAGTAGTTGGAATTTCCGCACACAATCCACGGGCGACGACCAAGTTCTCGCTTCGCCACCTCGTCGTTGTCTTCGAGACGCATCGGTATCAGTACTGTTCGCTTTATTTCACCCGGGTCACGTCCGATATCTTCACAGTGCTTATGAAGGACTGAGATCTTGTGCTTGAACACATCAGGTCCTCCTGGATTATTGAAGTCGATGTTGCAGACATCGGCATATTTCGCACAAGTCTTGAGCGTCCTTTTCTCGCCGTTGCCGCCCACAAGAATGGGTAGATGTGGTGTCTGAACGCATTGGGGTGAGAGGGGGCAGTCTTGAAGGCTGTAGTACTTGCCTTTGTAGCTGACGGTTCCTTCCCCCGCGGTGAACAATAGCTTGATCACGTCGAGTGCTTCCTCGAGCCGATCACAACGTTCTTTCAGTCCAGGAAAACGCCAACCGTAGGCTTCATGTTCCTGCCGATACCAAGCAGCCCCAATTCCGAGAATGTAGCGACCATGCGAAATGTGATCAATGGTTGCCGACATCTTCGCGAGCAGTCCAGGATTTCTGTAGGTGTTGCCTGAAACTAGCAGTCCTAAATCCACCCTCTTGGTGAGGCCAGCTGCCGCGGTCACCAACGACCAGCCCTCCAAAGCCTCGCGATTGACCACCGGAGAGCCCGGTGCCGGAACCAAAAAATGATCCGACCACCAAAGACTGTTCCATCTACCGTTTTCTATCGCGTCGATGGTCTTGAGAGTATCGTCCCACGTGCAAAGATAGTTGACTAGTTGAGCACCAAAAAGCATGGAAAGTCCTTAATGTATGAGGTGGGGAGGAATTTCTGACATTTTACGAACCGGTCATTACCGTTCGGTAAGAACCAGCGCATAGTGAAGTTAGTTCAAGATGGAGAAGAACGGCGGCTGCGCGTTGGCTAATTTCCCGCCACGGAATTGTGATCTGGCGAGGAGCGATAGTGATCGGCCAACACGCGAATCGAGTTTGAGGAAGGCACGGCGGCGAATGGCCCGTAGTCGCTTCGGCTTTCCTTGTCGAGCAGACGTGTGACTGTGTGTATGTGGTCGGTTGCCACATCGTCGTATTCGATCAAAATGGTGTCGGGGATGTAGATGCGGTAGTAAATTCGGTCTCGCAGTTGGCTAAACGTAAAGAAACCGTTTTGCAAATTTCCCTCGACCCAGTCCCAAACGCGATCAGCGAAAGGCTTCGACAAATTGAAGAGATACTCTTGTACAAGCTGGTTCGAGAGTTCCCGTTGAGATTCCGATAGATCGGCCAAAGGAATGCCCACATCATAGAAAATCGAATAATCCAAATTTTTGCTCTGATCGATGTGTCCGGACCCGGACCCTGCGACAACATCGCGTCGTACTAGCCCTTGCACTGTCGCAAGCTTCCTTTCTTCCGCGTTTAATGCTTCAAACAGCTGTCGCCCAAGACGAATCTCGTTTTGCAGTGGGGTTTTTCCATTGATTGTGAGTGGCTGGGAACCAAGAAACAAGGGTGCCAGAATGAGATCATTGCCGTGTACGAGAAAATTTAGCGCGATGTGGTGGCCATCGAATTGAAAACCCCAAGCAGAGTCAATCACAGGGTTTCCAAACACCGCCACGGTGTAGTCTGAGACTGTTCCGGCACCGGAAGCGCGTTCTATGTCAGTAGCCAGGAGTTCGACTTTGGAATATCCGTTTTGACTTAATAGCGACCGTAGCGCTTGCCATGCTCTTTGCTGAGAGACTTCACTCAAGTCTCCCAAACGCGCCCCTCCCGGCCTTCGTCCGGGCACATTGGTCCAGGAGTACATTTCCGTGTCACCGAGACAATAGCTAATGCGTGACATTTGGTCAGTAGCAACTGATTGAAGAAATTGGGCAACTGCGTTTGAGATATGTTCTAGGTCTTCGCTGTCGGACCGGGGCTGCAGCTTGAATTGGGACAGATCACACTCGGCAATCCCTTCGATTTGGGCATCTGCGATTGGTTCGTCAGAATCGTGCGCTAAACAGGCACCTCCCAGACAGAATATCGCAGCGGTGAAGAGCCGGACGATGCTTACGACAAGTCTAGGAAATGTGTAGCCCGTGCCTGTTTGCATCAGATTGAAGGACATTCGAAATCTATACTTCGACTACGGCATGTCCAGGGCACGTCGCCCGATCTGAATCGTTTAGCACGTCGACTTTCAAATGCACGATTCTGTGACCGTCATTGATGTGTTTCTTCGTGATTTCTCCAACCACGGTCAAGACTTCATCCTTTTGATTGATCGCGCGATATTGGCAACCAACTTCACGAATGATTCCTTCGTCTCCAATCCAATCGCGCAGCGCATTGACTATATAAGCGTACCGAAGATTTCCCATTCCGAAGGCCCCCTGCTCGTTTCCGGCCCGTCGACCTGCTTCATCGTCCATATGAAATGGAACAAATTCCTCATTCACTGCTGCGTAGCGGTTCCATTCAGCGAAGCTTGTCTTGCGCGACCAGCTCGGCATCGAGTCACCGACTTTCAATTCTTCAAATGAAATGCTCATATTGTTCCCTCAATAGCGAATGGAAGTAGATATCCGAGTGCGAACGAGTTCATCGTTCTGGTTCTTCCACTCAACTTCCGTCCTTATATAAATCGTGTGTCCAAGCCTGCCTTCGCGTTCATTCCAATCAAGCAATCGGGAACGACTGCTAATGATGTCGCTTGGTCGCATCGGAACTCCATATGTGTCCGTTTGACCACCATTCATTCCGGTCAAAGGCCTTCCTTCTGGATGACGAGGTTGAACGTTCAGAATTGGTCCGGACCGCTTTGTCGGTGTTCCGGTAGTCAGCGTCCATGCAAATGGATTGAAGTCCGGAGGAGCAATTATTCCCTTCCAACGAGTAGATGCCGCATATTCCTCATCCCAATAAATAGGAGGCGGCCTTTTCGGATAGTACGTAGCCATTGCCCATCTACGTATGTCTGTTGTTGTGATGGGATAGGAAGTTCGGCTCGGCCCCCACTTTCCCTGGGCTTCGAGCATTCCGTCTGTCACGTAAGTAATTTGATCTTCAGTCATATTTGAAGCTTGCTGACCACACGATGACCCACCTCAAGCAAACAGATCCAGGAAAGTCGAGAAGCATCAGATTTTAGCGTCTTGTACCGTTTTACCTCTTGCCAATTCGACGAAACTTCGTGATTCCGCTACCCTGACTTGCTCAGATTGAGGATAGATTGAGTCAACATCCTGTCGAAGAAGTTGGTTGGTTTAGCGGCTGGTGACTTTTCGATGATCGAATCAAATCATGCATGCAATTACGATTCGGGTACGATGTCAAGTGCCACTTGGCTTCCGATTGGCCATCAATCCATACATTAGGAATAGCAGCGATGGAACCTCTGAGGAAATTGATTGGTCTCGGTGTGCTAATTGCATCGATGCCAATGGTCGGAGAAATTTCAGGCACCTACGTAGTCTCGTTTGGTGAAGAACTCTCACCGGGAGGTGTGCTTACCAATAACAAGGGGAAGAAGCTACTTGAGGAGTGGAACGTATCGGCCGCGAATGAGGAAGTTACGCTTCAATTCAACCCCACCGAAATCAAGCATACGTTCAACGCAATCTGGACTGACTCGACACCCGAAGAGGTGGAAACTCTGGTAGCCAGCGGTAATCCCAACGACTCAAGCTTCATCTTTGTTTTTAAACGTAAGGTCGACGATTTGCCCTATTTGTTTCTCTGCAAAGGCGATATAGAAAACGATGAATTGCTAGGCACTGTAAAAACCGTTTGGGGTGACGTACCGATTGCAGGCACTAAACTCGAGACTGTAGACATACGTGGTACTTATGTACTCTCATTCGGTGAGACATTAGAAGAAGCCCCGATAAAGAAATTCTGGGGCATAAGACTACTCGAGGAATGGCGTAAGTCGGCCAGGACTGGGGAAGTGATTCTGGAAATATTAGATGCCGATGTTGAAAACCAGCTTGAAATGGTTTGGACTGATTCAACAACGGACGCTCTGGAAGACAACCCAGGGGCAAGATTTATTCCTAGCGGCAAGGATTTCATCTTCGTTTTTACGCGAGTGATTGATGAAGTACCTTTTTGGTTTCTCTGTGAAGGTGAAGTAGTAGACGGCGAATTGCAGGGAGTTCTTAAAACTGTCTGGGGCGACGTAGAAATCACGGGCAAGCTTGTGACCGAAGATCACTCAAAAGCATCCGAAGGCTAGGAGAGTCCCGAATCGCAAGGCCGTTGACTTGGTGGCCTCGAATTAACTTAGGGTAGTGCTGGAGATTCGAGCTCACGGGCTGTTCCACCCTTTTGAACATAGCTAACCTTCGAATACCTTTC
>JAPOXO010000126.1:0-49034 GCA_026707045.1 Gammaproteobacteria bacterium
GTAACACTTCATGGTCGAGCTTTGTCACTACGATTTAGTGAGGCTAGAGCTCTATTTTGCTCCTGAGTCTATCGAGCGAAAAGGTCAGCTCTCGAGTATGGATGATCGGATTCAAAGATCGCCGTTGGTTCGGTTGCTGAGTTATCAGTGGCCTGTCCATCTGATGGACGAAAAGTTCAATTTCTCTGAACTGCCTTCAGAAGCAACTTGGCTCATTGCCTATAGGGATCGACGCAACAGGGTCGAGTTTCTTGCTTCCAACCCAAGAACCGTTCGGATGCTGGAGTTGCTGGAGCAGCCCCGAACGAGCCGAGAACTCGCCCAGGAACTGGTCGAGGAATTTCACATCGAGAGTGATACGCTCAGCAATCAAGCTTTCAAGACATTAGAGTCGTTTGTTCAATTGGGTATTGTTGTTCTTAGCGAAGAATTGGCTCAGCAATAGCTGACATTACACTTGATGTACAGCAACGCTACACGAGCCCCAATCGAAAATATGAATTTCCTGTTTCCAGGAGAGTGTCATCAATGCTGTAGGGATTCAGCCCTAACTCCTCGATAGCCAACAAGCAATAAGACCGGGGAGAGTCATAGGTTTTCTCCGTTGGCTTCCCATCGTCCATCTCCTCGCCGCCGACATATTCGATACTCGGAAACAACTCGCTCAACCGTTCTTGCATCTGCCAAGTGAAGAGCTCCCCGCTTCGATCTTTCGCGGACAGGATGTAGCGCGACCCATTTTTTGCAACGTTACTTTCCGCGCACAATCTGTGGGCACGAGCCACATCGCGAACATCGACATTGTTCCAAAGCATCCGCCCGCCGCGGGATTTTTTGTACGGCTTGCCCATCATCATGTATCTGATGCAGTTCTGCCAACTCCATCCTTGGTCATGGTTCTTGCACATTAAAGGTCCAATTACATGAAGGGGAAGTATGGCCATAGCATCCCAAGTCCCGTCTTTTTCGGCCTTTTCATAGAGCATCTTTTCAGATGCTGCTTTTGCCATCGCATAGGCAATATCCCGATTCTTTGGGATCATCTCATCTGTCCATCGTCCACGATAGCCTTCTACGTTGTCTCCACACCAATCCCGTTCTGTAAACACATATCCTTCAGGTCTTGGATGTCCAACTGCTGCGAATGAGCTTGTAAACACGAACCTTTTCATGGAATTCGATTTGAGAGCAGAGTCGAGAACATGCTCGTTTTCCGTGAAACATCCGTCGTAAACCTCTTGTGGAGTTTCTCTGTTGTAACCCACTGCAGCGCCTGCGTGGATCACTGCGGAACAGTTGTCAAAAGCGTCGTCGTAGCTACCTGCCTTCCAAATGTCGCCTTCGCACAGTTCCACCGATCCTCTCAAGTTCTCTTGATTTAACGCTAGAAGATGGTCAACTTTGTCGGTGTTGCTACGATCGCGCACACACGCTCGCACGGTGTAACCCATCTCAGCAAAATCTTTGACTATCCAAGATCCGATGTAACCCGATGCCCCTGTAACGGCTATTGGACCATCGTTAGGTGAAACTGCTCTATTTGCTGATGTCATTCTGATCCCTCATGTGATTTTGTCTTGGTTTTAGGTTCGAATACGGTAACACACGGAACTGAGCCGACACTATTCGTGAAGCTAGAGACTCTTCGCCTCTAGTTTTGCCTGAATGAATTCTGAATGGCGTAAGTGCAGCAATTCCGCAGTCTTGCGAATTACACCTTCTTCATAGTGAAAAGGAGAACCATCGAATGAGTTCAGCCGCCAAAGATGAACCAACAGATTCTTGCGTTCTGAGATATCCAAGTGGTCATTGAGCTGTCGGGTGAACGGATACATGCTCGTAGTTTTCGATCGTTCGAATTGCGCTCGTTCAATTACGCCGTTTGCCTTGTCCCTGTTTATGCCGTAAAGTGAAATCAGAGAGTTCCTGATTAGATCCAGCTCGTTCTCTTCCAAGGAATGGTCCGCCCAGGCAACTTCTAACAAGACGAGTGCTGCGGCAAGCGGAACAACTTCCTCGTCGTCAGAAACGTCCAAGTCTTTGCGTGCATCTTTGACGGTAGAGGAGAAAATCTTGCGAATTTGGTCTAACAAGCAACTGCTCCCAAAATGTGGTGAAATGAGTTCCTTTCTTGGAAGAAATTCCATAAAGGATTCATTTTTTCTTCATTTTCTTCTGCATTTCGAGTATATTACGCACGGGATAGAGGAGGTTCCGAACCCATGATGCTCCAGCGTACAATTTTTCGCACCGTAAATGCCATAGGAATAGGCGTTCACACGGGTAAACGAACGCGGATTTCTATCAGACCTGCAGCGGCTAACTTCGGAATCCAATTTGTACGCGACGACTATCCTAATACATTCATTAGAGCATCTGGATGGCACGTTTCCGACACAACCCTATCGACCAGCATCGCTTACAACGACGTAGAGATATCGACCATTGAACACTTGATGTCAGCGTTGTGGGGTATGAACATTGACAATGCCATTGTTCATGTTGGTGGCGAGGAGGTTCCGATACTCGATGGGAGTGCGGGTCAGTTCGTTGACTTGATTGATACAGTCGGAACTCGAGAATGTTCTGCACCACGCAGATACTTGAAACTGAAGCGTGAAGTAAAAGTCATTCAGGGAGATGCTATGGCAGCTCTTCGACCATTTGAAGGATTCAAGGTCGCGTATTCCTATGTCTACAACCATCCGGTTTTCAACCGATGCCCGAAGTACGTAGAGCTTGATTTCTCGAACACATCCTATGTAGAGGATGTGAGTCGTGCTAGATCATTCGGATTGGTCAGTGAATTGAAAATGGCGCAATCCGTCAATCGTTGCCTTGGGTCCAGTTTGGAAAACGCAGTGGGCATTGACGAATCCAAGATCTTGAATCCAGAAGGTCTCAGATATCCGGATGAATTCGTCAAGCATAAAACTCTCGATGCAATTGGGGATCTCTATTTGTTAGGTATGCCGGTGTTGGGCGAATTTGAAGGCTACAAGTCAGGCCATGCGCTAAATACTCGACTTGTACGTGCTGTGCTTCGAACTCCTGAAGCCTGGACGGTAGTCAACTCCAAGGGCGAGGAAGTCTCCGACTATACGCCCATCGTGCGACCGGCACAGGCTCAATAGCAAGTCTCCCTACTTTTTCGGGCGATTCGGTCTGTCGCTCGACAGTACCATAGCCTGACCCAAAAATATTTTGGACGAGATTTAGAGTCGTCCTAGTATGCTTGTAATGACTATTCTCAGTCCACGCCGAACAATATGCCTGTTCGTACTCGTCTAGCTCCTTCTCCTACAGGCGACCCGCACTTGGGTAGTGCTTACGCAGCCTTGTTCAACCGAGCTTTTGCGAAAAGAAATGGCGGGCAGTTCATACTTAGGATCGAAGACACTGATCGGACACGCAACAGCGTCGAGTCCGAAGCAGCGATTTTCGATGCGTTGCGTTGGCTTGGATTGGACTGGGACGAGGGTCCGGATGTTGGCGGTGACAAAGGACCCTATCGACAAAGCGAACGTACTGCAATCTATAAAGAGTACATAGCGAAATTAATCAGTGTCGGTGGTGCATTTCATTGTTTCTGTAGTAAAGAACGACTAGATGAATTGCGGCGTGATCAAATGCAACGTGGCGCGACTCCCAAGTACGATGGAAAGTGCTTGGCACTTGATTCAGGCGAGATTGACGAGCGAATTGCTCGTGGAGACTCCCATGTCATTCGGTTAGGAGTACCGGACAAAGGTGAATGTAGATTTGTCGATGGAGTCAGGGGAGAAATAACAATTCCTTGGTCTCAAGTAGACATGCAGGTTTTGATTAAGTCGGATGGGTTTCCCACATATCACTTTGCATCCACGGTGGACGACCATTTGATGGGCATTTCCCATATATTTCGCGGTGAAGAGTGGATTAGCTCGTTCCCCAAACATCAATTGATCTACAGATACTTCGGTTGGGACATGCCCTTGCACTATCACCTGCCGTTGTTACGCAATCCGGATCAGTCAAAGATGTCCAAACGCAGAAACGCAACATCGATCAACTACTATCGTAGATGTGGGTTTCTTCGTGAGTCCCTATTGAACTACTTGGCGACGATGGGTTGGTCAATGCCTGAGGAACGTGAAAAGTTTTCGATGGAAGAGTTCTACGGCGAGTTTAATCCAGAGAGACTTTCCCCCCGTGGCCCGGTGTTCGATATTGAGAAACTAAGCTGGCTGAACGGACTCTACATTCGTGAATTAACATCCGAAGAACTTAAGGAGCGAGTATTCGACTGGGCTTTCGGTGGCAATCGTCTAGACAGACTCCTGTCGTTGGTGCGGGAGCGGTCAGAGCGATTTGATGATCTCTTTCGACAGGCAGATTACATACTCGGTGATCGAATTGAGCTGAAAGAAGAGGATTTTGAACACAGAAATCTGGAACTCGATGAGATTCGGAAGATTCTGCACTTTGTCAACAAGTCATTGGAGGAATTGGAGGAGTGGAATCGTGACAATCTCTACGAGTCTCTCAATCTCTTGTCCAAATCGATGAGTTTAAAGTTTAGAGACTTTCTTGGTCCAATCTTTGTTGCAGTTTCAGGAAGAACCGTAACACTTCCCTTGTTTGATTCATTGGAGTTGCTGGAACGTGATGTGGTGAAGATGCGAATTCGATCTGCTATCGATGTGTTGGGTGGTATATCAAAGAAGGAATCTAAGAGACTGGATAGAGAGTGGCGTGATTTGGTCAGCACACAAAGTAGCTAATTGATTATGGCGACTCTGCAAACAAGCGAAGTCATGAGGTACCAGAATTGTCAGGACAGGAAATCTAGTGTCTAACAAAAACGCAAGAGTAAAATCAGAGAAAAGGTCGGGGCCATAGCTCAGCCGGGAGAGCGCGACAATGGCATTGTCGAGGTCGGGGGTTCGATCCCCCCTGGCTCCACCAGACCACGAAGAAGATAGCGTTGTAGAGATCTCTACTTCTGTGTAAGTTGCTTAAATTAGTCCAGCCAGCAACAACGCAATTCCCAAAAACACAAAAAAGCCAACCACGTCGGTGATGGTTGTAAGGATTATTGACGACGCGGTTGCAGGATCTTGCCCGAAGCGACTGAGAACCATAGGAACCAAAAGACCGGATACACCTGCAATGGTTAGTGCGATCACCATCGATAGTGAAATGACTATGGTAAGACCTATCGATTGCCCACTCCAAACGAAGACTGCAATCGCACATACAATTGCGATGAGCACTCCGTTGCATATTCCAACAAACAACTCTTTGCGGGAGAGTTTGTACCACTCCCTGAGGCTGATTTCTCGAAGTGCCAGTCCTCGAATCGCAACGGCCATTGCTTGTGATCCCGCATTTCCACTTTGTCCCGCAACAATTGGCAGGAGTACAGCTAAGGCCGTGAACTGAGCAATAAGATTCTCGAACAAGCCAACAACCGACGCTGCCAGAAAAGCGGTCAGTAGGTTGATGAACAGCCAAGGTAAACGATGGCGTACAGCCAAGCTTCCCCGTGAATTAGCATGTTCCTCGGTACTGACACCAACCATTCTTTGAAGATCTGATTGGGCGTGAGTTTCTACCACATCTCGAAGCTGCTCGTGGCGGACGACTCCAACCAGTTTCATTTCGTTGTCGACCACGGGAAGGGCATCAATTTCACTGTCGCCGATTAGATCGGCAACGACATCGTAGTTCTCCGAGACCCTAACCGTAATTGGTGCTTCCGATCTTGCAATCAAATCACGAAGTGGCGTCAAACCGTGCGACAGTGCGAGTTCTTGCATAGTTACACGCCCCACTAAGCAATTGCTGTTGTCAGTTACGAATGCAAACGAGTCGTTCTCCGTAGATCTGACCCTTATTTGATCAAGAGCTTCGTCGACATTCATGCCGATTTGTATCGATCCCACGGAAGACTCCATGACGCTGGCTACGGATTGTGTCGGAAAACTCAAAAGATGTTCGATTTCTATGCGTTCCGATCGCTGCAAATCCTCGAACCATTCCTCTCGAGTCGTAGGTTGGACTGGTAGTAGTACTTTAAGCAGCAGGCGTGGAGGCGCATGAACAAGAAACTCTTGCTTCACATCTTGAGAAATCTCCGTGAACAACGAAACCGCCAGAGCAGGCGGAATTAGGTCGATTACGTCTTCAAACGTATTAGCGGCCAATCCTTCTGTTTCGGATCGAAGCTGATCGTCGTCCAACGATTGAAGCACCCGTGAAGCTTCAGACGGAAAGTGCTCCACGTAGTATTGCTTGAGTTCGGCTATTGCGTTGACAGCAGCGGTGTTCATCGTCGATCAGGTAGAGTTAACAAACTCCGACCTAACTCAATCATTGTGTTGAGAATTTCATAAAAAAGGCTGAATGTCCCTTGCTCGTTTTCCTCGATAGGTGACTCAGCCAATTCAGCTAGTTGGCTCCATCGGAGCACACCTATGGGCATTAAGTCTTGGTCAACAATTGGTAATCGGTTTACGCGATGCCAATCATCAAAATAGACAACCGCGTGCGGACGCGCCTCAGCTGGAACCAATGTCGTGTGTTCCACACAGTTGCCCACTTTATCGCTAGTGTTCGCTTGAGCCAGGCTGACATAGTCAAGCAGACCTAGTACAGTTTCATCAGCATTAAGAACTATTGCTGATTCGACCATATTTCGATCTGTGACAGCTTGGATGGCGTTGCGAGCTTGTTCCACGCTCGTAGAGCTCGTAAACCAAAGAAAGTCCTTGTCAGCCATTGCTCCAACAGTGTTGGTACCGAAATGTAAAAACTGGCTCAGTACCTTTTTCTTCCTAGGATCAGACATTAGGCGCAACACGTTTGAGCGTTGCGAAGCAGAAAGGCGATTCACGATCCTAGAAGCGTCATCAGTTGATGCCGAGTCCAGCAACCGTGCTATCTCTTCGATTTCGAACAATCGAAAAATCGATGCGGCGATCTCCTGTGAGACATGTGCGGTTATTGAGACTAAAGTCTCTACAGGTAGCAATTGCAGGATTTGGGCGGCGACTTCGGCGTCGTAGCTAGACAGGACTCGAGCAAACTCCTGAGGGTGCTCTCGGGCAAAGTCGAGCAATAGTCCACTCTCTTGCAGTTCTCCCAATTGCTGTGTGGCTTCGAGAGTAGTCACTTAGAACTAGACATGACTTGAACTATGGAATTGGTAATCCGGGATGCCGGTACTGATGCGGTTCCTTCGCTTGTTATTAAGACTAAGTTTGTACGTTGAATATCGGCCACTGTTCCTTCGATTCCGTCGATCTTAATGCGATCTCCAACACTGAACTTGTCCAGTTCTTGTCGAGCGATGAGGTTTGCTATGTGCTGTTGTGCTCCGATTGCAAACGCTAGTCCAAACGTGGCGAGCGTAATAGCGACGATTATGAGTACACCGATTCCAATGAACGATATGTTTATTCCAACTTGCTGTAAGCCGACAATCAATCCAAGTAATAACACGGCAAGATAGGACATGGACCCGGCCGGACGCGCGAATCGGTTGTCTCGTATTGTTCTCCTAACAACATCTCGTAGAGCAATTCCTAGTAGATGCGCGACTATTACGATCGCAACTGCTAGGACAATTTTGGGAGCTTGGTTTAGAACAGTTTGAAGCGCAAGCCATTCTCCAGGAATACCCAAGATTTGATACGCCCAAAACACGGAGACGATAAGGATGGTCCAAAACAAAATTGGTCGAACTCGTCTCAGTGCGACCTCTAGACTTGACGAATAAACATCCGTGCGCCCACTCATGCGTTGGCTCAATCTTCCCAGTATTAAACGAATGACCATTGCTGCGGCAAACCCCAAAAGGAGCACGCTGATCGCGAGAAATTCATTGGACCCGAGCAGCGAGTTAATGAAGCTTCTAATTTGCGAAAAATCCAAAGTGTCTCATCTCAAGCATCTAGAGGGTCAAATTCGGGAAATTCAGCTTCCAACAGCAGCAAGATTGCAACACTATCGGGCTTGAACGACTTCAATACTCACGCCGTCAGGAGCTTTCACGTAGCAGATCAATGAATTCGGTGTGAATTCCCACGGATCTACAAGAAGCTCCGCGCCCTTGGATTGAATCTCGCTGCAAAATTCTCTCAAGTCGCCTCTGTAGCTAAAGCCGAAGTGATCGGTACCCCAAACATCATGGCTCGAATAGTTCTCAAAATCTCTCATGGCAGGACGCTGGCTCGGGTTTTCACCCGGTCGTCTGCCTCTTATGAGCAGTGTAATCCCTCCGAGTGACAGGTTGATTTGTGGAGCATTGCGCAGTTCATACTTAGCAACAATCGATGCACCTAAAATGCGAACGTACCAATCAGCCGTTTCGTCGGGAGCACTACTGATCAAATGAATATGGTCAAATCCAAGCGATTCTCGATCCATGAATTTTTGCAGCTGTCGAAGGAATTCCATTGTATTGCGACAAATCAGTACGGGACAGTTCCATGAGTTCTCGTTACAAATCGCTCGTCCCAAGATTTCGATTCTCGGACGACCTTGATTCGCAAATGAAGGAACTAGCTGAAAACCCGTTGCTCTCTCGTATGAAAGCCGCACGAAACGATTACACGGACCCACATCGACCGAGATATCACTATGTCAATCCTGAAGGTGGGCTGAACGATCCTAATGGTTTGTGCAAGTGGAGAGGAAACTGGCATCTGTTCTACCAAGCATATCCCCCGGAAGATCCGCGGCAACATTGGGGGCATGCGATGTCGACGGATCTAGTTCATTGGCAGGATCTACCCTATTGCATCTACCCTGATCCCGAAGAATGCTGTTTCTCTGGCGCAACTCTTGTTGAAGAGGATCGTGTAATTGCCATGTATCACGGTACAAAAGCAGGAAACATGATCGCCACATCAAAAGATCCGTTGCTTTTGAATTGGGAAAAGCTCGGAGATGCTCCGGTAATTCCCCTCAGAAGCAAAGATTCGAGGCCACCGCCTTTCAATGTCTTCGATCCGTGCATTTGGCGCAAGGGCGATGCCTACTATTCACTGTCGGCAGGCAGAGAGACACTAGGTCACTCCGATAAGCAAGTGGCTGCAGATTTCTTGTTTCGATCGAAAAATCTCAAAGACTGGGAGTATCTCCATTCGTTCATCGAGGGAGACCGATTCACTCGGGTTTGGGACGACGGTGCCTGCCCTTACTTTTGGTCCATCGGCAATCGGCACATACTACTCTTCTTCAGTCATATGAGTGGCGGACAGTACCTATTGGGCGACTATGACGAACAACGGGACAAATTTGTCGTGAGCTATGGGGAAAAATTCAATTTTGGAGCAGCGGGACCTTGTGGTGTTCATGCGCCTTCGGCCTCTCCCAACGAAGATGGAACGATAACGGTGATTTTCAATATGAACCCGGGCCTCCCTGCACAAGGGTGGAATCAAGTCATGACTCTTCCGCGAATTCTCACGCTTGGTGAGAATGGTGATTCGGTAGATGTAAAGCCTGTGAGTGCCGTTGACTCACTGCGTGAGACAGTCACCAAACTACAACCGTTTGAAGTTCCTGCAAATCAAGAGGTTGTATTGGGCAAGATATCCGGAAGCTCCTACGAATTGGAGCTTGAAGTAGACGAAAGTTCCGCATCGTTCTTTGAAGTTAACGTGTTGAGATCGCCTGACCAGCAGGAATTCACTCGAATTTCGGTGTTCCGAGAACGTGGCTACTTCGATCCTTCTCGCGGTTCACGAGTTCGAAACAGTTGTGTCTCGTTAGACAATTCTCACTCATCCATCGCACCAAACTTTCGTTCCCGACCTCCAGAAAACTTGAATGTCTTCATTGGACGAGAGGAGAGACTGCGGCTACAGATCTTTGTAGATCGAAGCATTGTCGAAGTCTTTGTCAACAACAGACGCTGCGTTGCGGCGCGTGTATATCCAGTGTGTGAAGACAGTACGGGAATTAGCCTAGTTTCGAAGGGTTCATCATCAAACGTTCAGATGTTGAATTTCTGGCAGCTGAAGTCGATCTTCAACTGAGTCGCTGGCACGACCATGGAGATGACAACAAGACCCTTCATTGCTAACACTGGGCAGCTGGATGCAATTATTGTTGGCGCAGGAATTGCGGGCCTCTACATGTTGCATCGATTGAGACAGGCGGGATTGTCAGTTCTCGTGCTTGAAAGAGGAAAGGGTGTCGGCGGGACTTGGTATTGGAATCGTTACCCGGGTGCTCGGTGTGATGTTGAAAGTCTTGAATACTCGTACTCGTTTTCTGAAAGACTTCAACAGGAATGGAATTGGAGCGAACGCTATTCGGGTCAGCCAGAGATTCTTGACTATATCAATCACGTTGCAAACCGATTCGATCTGCTATCTGGCATCCAATTCGGAACAAAAGTAGAAAAGGCACGCTACGACGAAACACATGCTTGTTGGATCATCAACACGGATCAAGGAGATCGAATCACCTCCAAGTTTTTGATCATGGCTACGGGTTGTTTGTCATCAGCAAACATTCCGCAAATAGAGGGCAGAGAATCTTTTAAGGGGGCTACCTATCACACAGGGAGTTGGCCACATCACGAGATTGATTTCAGCGGCCAAAGAGTAGGAGTCATTGGCACAGGGTCGTCAGCAATTCAAGCAATTCCTCATATTGCAGCAGAATGCGAGTCTTTGACCGTATTTCAACGTACGGCGAACTACTCAGTTCCGGCAAGGAACGGAACGATCAACAAGACTTACGAAGCGGAGGTCAAAGCGAACTACGCAGAGTTTCGGAAACGCAATCGGATGATGCCCGCTGCTCTAGGCAGTACTTTCACTGGTAGTAACCAATCGGCATTGGAGGCAAGCCCCGAGGAACAGCAAATGGAGTTCGCCAAACGGTGGAATATTGGCGGATTTGGGTTCCTCGGAGCGTACAACGATCTCACAATCAATAAAGAGTCAAATGACGTTGCTGCTGAGTTTGTTCGAGAGAGGATTCGCGAGACAGTTGCCGACGCTAATACTGCAGGTCTACTTTGCCCTGATTCAGTGATTGGGTGTAAACGACTGTGTTTGGACACTAACTACTTCGAGACTTACAACATGCCTCATGTCCATCTAGTGGACATCCGAGAAGATCCCATTCAACGAATCATGCCAACCGGGATCCGATGCAAGAACACAGTCTATGAACTCGACGACATCGTGTTTGCTACTGGATTTGACGCGATGACCGGTACTCTCTTGCGAATCAGAATAACCGGAAGATCGGGACTGACCTTGCAGGACGCATGGAAGGCGGGACCTCGAACTTACTTGGGTCTGACAGTGAAAGGTTTTCCCAATATGTTTCTGATATCCGGCCCCGGTAGTCCCTCAGTTCTAACAAACATGATTGTGTCCATCGAGCAGCATGTTGAGTGGATAGAGAGATGCGTTAGCTATATTCTCGAGAAGCAGTATTCAGCGATTGAAGCTGAGCAAGGGTCCCAGGATGGTTGGGTTGAGCACGTTAATCTGATAGCAAGCAAAACTCTTTACCCCTCCTGTAACTCCTGGTATCGCGGGGCGAACATTCCTGGAAAGCCTCGTGTTTTTATGCCTCACATAGGATTTCCCACCTATGTGGCCCAGTGCGAGGAAGTCGAATCGGCCGGATATTCAGGTTTCGAGTTTTATTAGATCAAGAGAGTTCGCCTAGAGCGATTCCTAAGCAGCCCACTCGTTATTTGGATCGTCACCAGCAACCGTGGTACGAGCCATCGCTCGTGGTTCGTTTGAAGGATATCTTCGAGCTCTATGCAGCACGCATCGGTTGTCCCAAACTGCAATGTCACCTACACTCCATTGGTGTTTCCATGTCCTCGGTTCTTGCGCAGCTTCGAATGTCAACTCGCGCAAAAGCTTTCGACTCGACCGGAAGTCTTCCCCAATGATGTGACTAGCATGCCGACCCACAAATAGAATCTTGTCATTGGTATCGGGATGCACTTTGATAATGGGATGTTCAACGGGAGGTAGTTGATCCAAGTCCTCTTCTGAGAGAAATTCCAATCCTTTGTGCCATGCATGGCTGAATCTATAGCTGTGGACAGCCACCTTGTTGCTTAACCAATTCTTCATGGATTCGCTTAGAGCGTCGTAACCTTGGCGCATGTCAGCCCATTCGGTCTGTCCACCTGATGCAGGAACCGTGTGTGCCGAGAGTAGCGAGGCTTTGGCAGCCACGCGTTTGTATGAACTGTCCGTGTGCCAGACGGAATTGCCAATATTGAATTTTCGCCCAATGTTCGATGGTGGAAGAAGATTTCCTTGCCGATCGATATTTGAGATCATGCCGGCAGCCGGAGGTTGCGACTTCCTTAGACCGCGTTCCAATCGCCCAAACCGTTTCGTGAAATCGACCTGTTCCTCACTTGAGAGATGCTGGCTAGGGAAGACTAAGACGGCGAACTGGTGCCACCAAGAAAGAATTTTTTGAAAGTCTGTTTCCGTTAACTGGGTCAGACACACGTTTCGAACAAATGCACCAAACCTTGGAGAAGCCGGTTCAATATTCATTCGTACGCGCCACAATCGGGAACGGAGAAGCGGTTAGAGTGCGTCGATTTTCTCCTTCAGAGTGTGCTTGTTGTCAGTAACGATAGCTTCCAAAGTCTGCAGACGACTCTCGATCGAGTCGTCAGCCATGCGGTTTTCAAGAGCTTCGATGCGTTTTATGATGCTCTTTGTTGTGGCGCGACGCCTGCCCTTGAGGTAGGTGCCAATGAGTCCTCCAACAACACTGATGAACACGACGCAAACAACCATCTCCCAAAGTCCCATATTGACCTCATCGCTCCAATTTCGTAGTTTCAGTATAGGGCATGCGATTGGTTTGGGTCTACAGCACGCGCAAGCAAGGACTTAGCTAGCCTCACACGTCCGTTTTCGTCGTTGAATCGATACCGAACACAATCGGTTCACACCCGATGTATTTGATTAGTATGCAATTTTCATGCCAAGCTTGACTGCAAAGCAAATCTGAAATCAATGAATTCATCCATCACGAAAATTACTTGCCGATTTGCACAATCCTTGTTGCCGCCTCGCATTTCGTTTTGCCATACTTCAAAAGTAGCTTCTTTCTAACAGTGAATTCATTACTTTCAATCGGAAAGCAATCACAACAGCCCAAAGCTAGCGTTTGCGAATTACGTAGAGAAGGTTTTCTCCAAGATCCAACGAGCTAGGAAGTTTCGACCATTCGAGCTCCCTATCAACTATTAGGTTCCATAGTTCGACGTCGCCCCTTATTGCATTCAGTGCATTCTCGCCGGCCATGCCTAGAAGTCCGGCCGCACGTTTCTCGATTACTTCAACACTGTCTAAGTCCAAAAGCGTATCAACATCCGCACTTGTCATCATGTGGCAGTAGTGCTCTGTCTCGGTATTGTGTTCCCGATCTTGTAGGCCGGTTTCAAGCAACCATCGTGTATTTGCCAATCCTCGGTTCTTTTTTGTTGGCGATATGAAATGCATCAATCGGACTACAGAATTGATGAGTGACATGACACCTAAAACTATGATCCCTCCGGGTCTCACAGTGTTTAGCATCTGCTGCACTCCGACGGACTCTTTGTCCAAGAGGTAACTCAGCGGTCCACCCACGCAGACGATCGCATCGAACGACTCGGGTTCAAGAGAGCTCAAATCCACAAGGTCGAGCTCCCTATATTCATCCACTAGATTTAATGCGCCCAGTTCGCGCATATTTTGTTGATTCAAGCTGAGTTGTACTTTGGATATGTCTGTAACAACTAAACGCCTACACATGTGGACCAGCTCTTTCGTGTAGAAACCAGCTCCGGCACCAATTTCCAATACAGCCATGCTGCCTTCAATGTGGTTCTGCAATACGTCCATATGCACGACAAAATTGAGTTCGCCATGGCGACTATTGGTCAGCCTTGTCCACTCTTCGATTCCTAAGCTGTCGTAGTGTGCTCGAGGATATTTTGGGTCGTACCCCACTGTCGTGCTCCTTTTGCGTAGCTCGCAGGTTCAAAGCCGAGCACAGTGCATGCATTGCGGTCAGCAAAGAACACTGTTAGATACGTTGCTCCCAGAGAGGTTTCACAAGAAAATCAAATGATTGTTGAGAATGGGAAGTGCCTTAGCTTGAATTTGTTCACGTGAGGGCCCATTTAAAGGAGTGCGGTCCTCAATAGGCACACTCACAATGAACTACACATGGTTTCGGAATGCACTGGACAAGATCAGTACCCTTCGTTGTCCATAGTAGAGAAATAGAAGTGCGAGCCATTGAACCACTCTCAAACGATACAATCTTGAAGTACTCGATTACATACAAATCCTCGATGCCGTGGGAATATTCAGTCGCATAACGGAAAAGCCTTGGCTTCCAGCAGACGACCGCATAGTTCGGTTACACACCGGTACTGTTGGCTCGCACAATCGCAAGGTGGCCTTAATTGTGTTTCTGTGTGTCGTTGGCAGTGTGTTTTTTCTCTTGTTCGCCGCAACCCACATGCGAAAGATCATGGCGGTCGATTGGGTACCAATGCCCGAACCTGGCCTCATTTGGGTAAACAGCCTTATTCTGGTAGGCGTGAGTTTCGCCTTCGAAATTGCCAGAGGTGGTGCCAACGCAACAAATCTTGCGCGAACACGCAGTTTCTTCATATTGGCCGGAGTAGGGACCTTAGTGTTCATCGTCATGCAGGTCATTGTCTGGCAACAACTGCTTGCGCTGAACTATGGTGCTAGGAACAATCCCGCAAATGCATTTTTCTACCTCTTGACGGCAGCACACGCCGTTCATCTATTGGGAGGCCTTGTTGCTTGGTGGCGGGCGATGCGCCATATGCGACAGTCTGACAAGATCGAATACTCCAAGATTCGAATGAGCGTTGGACTGTGTGCTATCTACTGGCATTTTCTTCTATTCATTTGGGTAGCTATGGTCGCGTTATTCGTGACTACTTGATGTGAGCATCGATACAGCAGCAGCAGAGCGACTTGAGCTTAGCGTAGACGGCATGACGTGTAGCGGCTGCGTTGCACGATTGGAACGTGCTTTGACGACAACACCAGGAATTGAAGGAGCTGCTGTGAATCTAGCTCTCGAGCGCGCTTCAATTCACATAGATCCCCAATCGATTTCCTGTAACGATGTGTTCGGCGTAATACGAGACACCGGGTTTGAAGTTCGTACCAAATTAGTGAGTTTCACGATTTCGGGTATGGAAAGCCTCGATTCTGGCGACCACATTCGGTCTAGTTTGCTCAATATTCCTGGAGTTTTGGACGCTTCTGTGGACACGGCTCAAAACCGGGTGGATGTCTCAATAGTTGACCGTATGACTGATGCCTCGGAACTGGAGTCCAGCGCAGCATCAATTGGATACGAACTGAGGGGGGACAACGCGGACGAAGTTTCTAAGTCTGAATGGAATAAATCGTTTGCTGAAGCTCGGCGCGATGCAACATTGGCATCGCTTCTCACTCTGCCGTTGGTGTTGCAAATGATCGCGCAGTTCCTCGGATGGGAACGGGTACACCTCATGCCGTCGGTCGAAGTTGTACTTGCCACGCCTGTTCAACTCTGGTTTGGTTGGCGGTTCTACAAGGCAGCGTTTAATGCCTTGCGAACTGGTGGCACGAATATGGAGGTACTTGTAGCGTTAGGAACTACCGCCGCGTATGTATACAGCTGGTACTTGATGATCTCTCTCGGTGAATTCGCGGAGGGAGAGCTCTACTTTGAAGCCAGCGCAGTAATCATTTCGTTGGTTATGTGGGGCAAATTCTTCGAAGCTAGAGCAAAGAAACGCACTTCGGAGTGGCTCGAGATCATGAGCTCTCTGCGTCCTAGGACGGCTCGAGTTCTACTGGAATCTGGAGATTTCGCGGAACGATCAATCAATCAAATTGATGTGGGGGATATTGTGAGATGTCTTCCCGGAGATCACATACCGGCTGATGGCCAAATTCGAAGTGGTTCCGCGAGCGTCGACGAATCCCTTGTTACAGGGGAAAGCAATCCGATAGTTTTGCATAAGGGATCTCGTGTGCTTGAAGGTACGGTCAATTTGGACGGCATGCTTGACATCGAAGTCACCACTCGAGGTGAAGACTCAACGCTCAATAAAATTGCTCGACTTGTAGAGCAAGCTCAACTAGGAAAAGCGACCATTCAGCGCTCCGTAGACAAGGTTTGCGGAGTGTTTGTACCTGTTATTGTTGCCATAGCAATTCTGACTCTTGTAGCTTGGCTCTTTGTAGGTTCAGGATTTGAGGTCGCTCTGATAAACGCTGTGTCCGTTCTAGTGATTGCTTGTCCTTGTGCATTGGGACTAGCGACACCCACAGCAGTTATGGTCGGCACTGGAGTGGCGGCTCGCGCTGGCATCCTCTTTCGCGACATCGAGGCGTTGGAGACCGGCCATCGAATCAATCACGTTGTCTTCGACAAGACAGGAACCCTCACGGTGGGGAAGCCCAAAATAACGAAGATGGAAGTCGTCGACAACCCCTCTCTGAACGAAAAAAACCAGCTTCTTCAGCGAGCGGCCTCTGTACAGTCAGGTAGCGAACATCCGATTGCCGGTGCATTCTTAGAACTCGCCGAGAGTCAAGATATGGAACTGAAGGAATTGACTGAATTTCGAGCTCACGTGGGAGAAGGTGTCGAAGGAGTCGTGGACGGTGTTTCTTTCCTAATCGGCAACAGAAGTCTGATGAATAGGTTTGGGATTCCGATGTCCTCCTCGGTAAAAGACCCAAAAACCGCTGTTTGGCTCGCCAATGATGGCGTTCTAGCTGGTGTGGTCTCCTACGAGGACGGACTGCGACCACAGTCCCTTGACGCGGTAGCCAAACTCAAGGAATTGGGTGTTTCTGTTCACATTCTCTCCGGAGATTCGGAAAATGCCACAGCGTCTATGGCAAGCAAACTTGGTGTGGATTCGTACTGGTCGGAGTGCTCGCCTGACTCAAAAGTGAGCCACGTAAAGAATCTGATGCAGCCTGGTTTGCGCGTGGCTATGGTTGGTGATGGAGTCAACGATGCTCCAGCTTTGGCCGAAGCGGATCTGAGCATTGCAATGAGCACCGGAACAGAGGTTGCGATGGAGGTCGCTCAGGTGACACTCGATCACCCCGATCCTTCCCTCGTTTCCGCGACTGTGGACGTCAGTAGACGAACATTCAACAAGATCCATCAGAACTTGTTTTGGGCTTTTGTCTACAACGTAACAATGATTCCGCTAGCTTGCCTCGGATATCTCAATCCTACCATAGCAGGGGCTGCAATGGCATTCTCAAGTGTGAGTGTCGTTCTTAACTCGCTGCTGTTGAATCGATGGCGACGTAAGTAGCAGAAATCTTCGGATTCTGATGGCCTACGGGCCAATCTGAAATGCTCTAGCAAAATTCGGAGATGTAAAAGTTCTGCAATAGCTAACCAGTAGACTTAAGCAGAGCTAAGGAATCACGAACGAAAAGTGATTGGTTCAAAGCTGCCGGATTCTAGAGCAGTAACTAGCTCTTGTTCGCTTCGTATTGGCGAGTCAAAACGAGTAGCACAACGGCCGATATGGCTCACGATGTGGGCATCGCTACCTCCAATCCCCAAGTAACCTTGTTCACGAGCCATATCCTGCGCAATCTGATCTTCCTGTCCTCGACTTCCACCGTTGTAGATCTCTACGATGCGCACACCTTCGGGAACTCCAAACTCTGCTAGATGAGCACTCATGCCTACCCGAGGTCGCCCTGGGTGGCAGGGCACTGGCATCGCCGCGTGGCGTTTACATGAATCAATGACTTTGGCAAGAGGTACGTTGATGCTTGAAAAGTCAAACTCATCCACAAGTCCTTCAGTAACGCCAAACACCAGCACGTGTCCGTACTCTGTTTCAACCTCACTACCTTTTAGAATTGTGAGTGAATACTCTTCAGCAAGTTCCGAGTAGTCTGATTCGAAGTCGAACTGCCGATGTTCAGTAAGAACAAATCCATCAATTGGGATGTCACGGGCTTGAATCCACTTGCAATAGTTATCTACCTTAGCTCTACCGTCGTCGGATTTGATCGAGTGAGTGTGAAGATCCAAAATCAAGCTTGTGCTCTCCTTTGATTCAAGGAACTTATCTCTCGATCCAACGTTTGGTAAAGATCATTTTCGATCGAGTTATTGGGTATGTTCACATCTGCCATTTGTAAACGATCTTCATTGCTGATCTGCGAAGCTATTCGGGATTCTACCGCCTCCCTTGTCGCTCCATCGCGGCTTGTCGCTCTTGAAATAGCCGTTTCTTTGTCCACTGTCACAACCCAAATCTCATCGACGATGTCTTGCCATTCCGCCTCAATCAATACCGCAGCTTCAAGCACAACTAGTCTACCGGGTTCTCCACTTTTGGCTTGATCTATTTCAACTTTCGCCAATTTCTTGATTTCCGGCCACACGATATCGGTCAAACGCTTGAGTGCTCTCGAATCTCCAAAGACTTTCGCACCCAGCTTTCTGCGATCGATGGTCCGATCTGTAGCTACTATTTCTGTACCGAATTCTTCGACAACTCTTGCGTAGCATTGCGTGTCGGGTTCATATGCAAGGTGTCCTAGAAGATCAGCGTCGATAACCTTGTGACCAAGACTGGAAAAATAATTGGCGACCGTGGACTTGCCTGATGCAATTCCTCCAGTCAACCCGATAACAGTCACGTGTCCTCCGTCTACATGCCCATATTCTAGCCACCGCAATTTACGGTTAGTTGAGCCTTGATATTCCACTGTGCCAAGGTAACGATCTCGCAGACCACTAACTCCAGGAGTTCATGTGTTTGTGTAAGTCCTACACAGGATCTCAGATACCAAACTGTAGATCAGGGAGGATGCCTAGAATCTGCAGATTGATCTCGATTGATGAAACGTGTCGGACACAGGACGGAAAAACCTACAGCCAGAACAATCTGAGAGAGGAGTTCGAGTCGTATTTGTTCATCCAAACGGACACTCGGAGTGTCTCTTCGGCAAGATTGGTGAAAGCATCATGGATGTTGCTCTGGACAACGGAGTAGCTGGCATTCGTGCACAGTGTGGAGGTGGCTGTACCTGTTCAACCTGTCACTGCTATGTAGATGAAAGATGGTTTGAACAGAGTGGGTCAATGCATCCAGATGAGTGTGAGATATTGGATTTCGCTCCTCATCGTCGAGAAACCAGCAGGCTATCTTGCCAAATAGTTCTAGACACGCGACTCGATGGAATTCGCATCTACACTTTAACGGAAACTTGACAAGGCAATTCGATGGACAATTTCACAGATAAGATCGCAGTGGTCACGGGTGGAGGTAGCGGAATAGGGCGCGAACTAGTTCGTCAACTTGCCCGAGACGGTTGCAACGTAGCAACGTGTGACGTCATTGAAAAGAATCTTGAGCAGACGTTGGAGCAAGTACGTTCGGAGTGTCCAGATATTCGATTGAGCGGTCACCATTGCGATGTAGGGGTTGAGGAGGACATCAAGAGATTTGAGAGTGAGGTTCGAGACTCGCACGACACATCGCACATAAATCTTCTATTCAATAACGCAGGAATCGGTGGGGGTGGCAGCTTTGTAAACGATTCCCGAGAAAACTGGGAGCGAACCTTCAATATTTGTTGGAACGGCGTCTATTGGACCTTGAGAGCGTTCTTGCCGATGCTAAAGGCATGTGATGAAGGACACGTGGTAAATGTCAGCAGCGTCAATGGTTTTTGGGCATCGCTTGGACCAGGAACGGCTCATACTGCTTACTCTGCTGCAAAGTTTGCAGTTAAGGGATTCAGTGAAGCGCTACTCACTGATTTTCGAATCAATGCACCGCATCTTGGTGTATCCGTCGTAATGCCGGGACACATAGGTACTTCAATTGCGATAAACAGCCAATTGATCATGAGCCGGAAGACGAAAGTAGAGTTTTCCAGTGAGCAAATTGATTTTTGGCGTGATCGGCTTATTGAGGCCGGCATGCCGGTACACAATGAAAGCGATGATCAGATTGTCGAACGTATCGTGGAGCGGGGCAATTCATTTCGAGACAACGCACCCACAAGTGCAGCTCAGGCTGCAACCACAATTCTGGATGCGGTTAGGGAAAATCGGTGGCGAGTTCTGGTAGGCGACGACGCCCATCGACTCGATGAGCGCGTTAGAAAAGTACCGGAAAAAGCCTACGACTTTGAGTTCTTCAGTGTTTTTGAATAGGTAGCTAGCGGGCTAAACAGCATCCTAGGAAGAAAAGCCGATCCACCGGCCAGCACCAGCAACCGTAAACCACATGCCCATTGATGCTAGTCCGATGAAGAACAGCACGAATCGGTTTGTGTTCTCGTTTCGAATGAGAGGATGCTTGACCGCAAACGTGAAGATGAGAACGATAGCCAATGTTGTGACTTTGATCCAAAACGAACGGTTGTAATAAAGCTTGATCATTTCGGATAGAGCCAAAGGGATCCCCGTTCCGAACATCATTGCAATTCCAACTAGTAACACAGGCTTCGCAGCATTCGTGACGCGTGAGATCGTCTGCCGTGTTAACCCCAGTCCAAGGAGTCTCAAGTCCACTACCAGTACTGCTCCTCCAAGAACAACCAACCCGATGAGGTGAAAAGCTTCGATTACCGGAAACAACCAGTGTGAGTTTCGGATCGCTTCGCCTATAGGGCTACGTTCCAAGTAGTCAAAAATATCGTAGAGGTTCAATGGATCAAGTCCTCTGCCCTACATTCGGCCAGGAATTGCACCCAACCAGGTTGCTGTTTATCGCAATCGAACCAGTTGTACGCAATCATTCGGCCACAGATGATCACACCGGACCAGACGAGAACAGATATTGCAGCGGACAATCGGACATGAAGAGGAGGTACGGGATCGTTGTTCCATACGACTGGCTTCTTTGTCATTTTCCTGTGAAAGAGCCATGCATTGATTCCTGACGCCACTATTAGTACCACCTTAAATCGGAACCAAATACTGTGATAGGTTCGTATGGGAATTGCGTAGAACAGCATTAATCCGGTAGAAACGATGACAACAAATCCAAAAGTAGTCCATGGGAGAATACGACTTGTTAGCTCTGAAATAGGGACGTTTTTAAACGCTATCCCCAACAATCGAAAGTCGACAATGAAGAGCGTTCCCACGAAAACCATGAGAGAGAGCACATGCGTCGATTCCACGATGGGATACATGTGCAACGACTCGTGAAGTGCCGTGCTCCACGCATGGGAATCGAGCCATACGGCGAACCAGCGCACTGGCTAACTACTTGCTAAAAGAACTGCTCAGCATCAGCAAGAACTTCCTCATTGCTGGTCGGTCCAGTAGACGTCGTGACACTGAACACACGATTGATAGAGCGTAGCCCCGGCCTGAAACAGAGCGTCACCATCGCGATTTAGAGCTGCTTCTAGCGCGATGCGCCCTTGTTGCGAGAGTTGGTCAGCAAAACCCGACCATGGTTCTCCGCGGTCTTCAGAAGGATATGGAATCTTTAGAAGATCTCCAGAAGCTATGATTGTTCCGGCCGCACTCTCTGTGGAATACCACTCTTCATCGGTAGTTGGTACCAATGAAGTTTCCCCCTCAAGAGTCATAACCCAGCCAGCGGAATCCCATAACACATCGGCTGCTGGTTCTATAACCAGATGCATTAGTTCGTCTGAAGAGAGCGAAGATTCAATCTCGGCTTTCAGACTTGAAGTGTCCTGAGGCTGACAACCAGCGCTGAACACCAGCAAGGACAGTGCTGCGGAACACCACACCATTTCAGCACTGCTCAATCGCTTGTTGACTTTTCCTGTTCCTCTTCAGATGCGTCTTCGCTACTGGGTTCTTGCGACTCTTTGCTGTCTTCCTCTAAGGCTTCAGATTCCTCTCGAACTTGCTCGAGTCGATCCTTATCCTCTTCGGTCGCTCGTTCCTGTGGATCAGCTCCGTCTCTTGGGGCTCCGGTGCCAGATGAACCCATGAACAGAGTTCGGCCGTCTTCGTAGGTGATGTTACGCCCGTTGGCGCGATTCGACAGATCTTTGGACTGGTATCCATCGACGACGATCTTGGTACCGGGCTTTAGCGAATTTCTTGTGATTCCACGACGTAGCAGGGTATTCGGTGTTCCTCCCTCAACCATCCAAGACTCGGTCGTACCGTCTTCCTTCTCATGGTCCAAGTGAATCCATGCGTGCGGATTCACCCACTCGACCTTGGTGACTTTGCCTTTGAGTATGAGCGGTCGATTTGGATCGAACTCAGCACCAAACGCATGATGGGCGAGTGCGCTGAATCCAAAGGATGTCAAAGCGATACATAAGCTGAGCCGAAGTACTTTCATTCACCGGACTCCGTCTGCGCTTGTTCTGCATACCAAGCTTTCTCGGCTTCTCGAGCACCTTTCAGCATTCCTTGCATTGAGTAGTTTCCTTCATGACATGCGTACTCGTAGAGCTGACTCTCGGTCTTCGGCCAGTTGTATCTACCGGACCACTTGTCCTTCCATGCGTTCGGATCTCTAACGGTAAAGTCATACAGCATATTGTCGTCGTCGACCATGGTAAATCGTTCGACTACGTGAAGGTCGCGCGTTGCGCCGCCTAGAGCCGGAGTGTCATTGAAGTTTGTTGTATCGACAACCAGAGTGTCGCCTTCCCACCAACCAATAGAATCTCCGAGCCACTTTCGGACATCATCAGGTGCATGCTCTCCACCGATTCTGATAACTCGTGCATCATGAACCATTTCGATCAGGATCATGAGCGTGTCTTCTGATTGAACTACTCTCTTGATATTGTTGTACAGTGCTGGGAGCATTGGCGGACCTCCAGTCGAGGAGAATCCAAGCAGGCAGCGATCCGAGAGAGTTAGAGTTTCTGGATGGTCGCGAGGACCGGGTATTCCGTCGTCCAACCACCATGCTCGTCCAGTATTCTTGCGCCAGTAGTTTCCAAGTGCTCGCCAACGTTGAATGGCTGCCTCCGTTGGAGGAGGGTGCCTTCCGTTCTCTGGGTAGTAGATGATCGAATTGGGATATTCTCCGTCGACCTTCGTAAACTCTTCGCCGTTGTCTATCCAGAATCTGTTGTAACCTCCAACGTTTCCAGCAGCTCCCGGAGAACCGTCTCCACCTTCTGGAGGTGCCGCACGGTTTGGGTCCAACACACGATTGTCATTTGCCCGGTTGCTAGCCTTAATTCCTTTTGACCAGTTCTCGGCATCTTCTGGCTTGATCAGAGTATTTTCACCGGCATCGCCTCGTCTTGCCAAAGGTGTGATGGTCTTGGCATCATATGTGCCACTAAAGTTGGGTTTTCCCGTTGAAGTACGGGGAATATCGTCAGATTCAGAAAAATGAATCGGTGGTGAAGCACTCGTCCATAAAGGGATGGCGAGTAATGACGCCGATATTGCAATTGTCAATGATTTCACTTGAGTACCTCTACTCTTCGGGCTGTACAGATTCACGCCGCCACTGCCCATACAGTAGCTCCTCTACGAATTGTACGCACTTAAAGTCCATCAGAATCATGTTTTCCTCCATTCGACGATAGAGGGGCATTTCTATGGTCCACGGTTCCGTAAACGTTTCTGGGTCGTCTATTGTGGCTTCATAGTGAATGTGATTGGGGCCATTGGGAGTCCATCGTTCGGTGACAACCATGGCAGCTGAATGGTGGTTTCCAGAACGGTCAAACCACGTAGAGTCGACTTGCGCAGTCACGGTTACGACCAGCGTGTCACCTTCCCAACGACCAACAGATTGTCCCATCCACGAATCTATGGGAGCTTCACCAGGATCCTCGAAAAATACATCCCTTACGGCACCCGCGTACTCGTATGCGATGAAAAAGCTGTCTTCACCTTGAACAATTTGAAACGGAAAAGGCATGTAGTTCGCCCGTGGCACACCGGGCAGATAACACTTGACCTCCGGGTCTCGATCCGCCCAATTAGCCCGGTTTTCCTCACGTTTCTTGGCCGCTTCGGGCTTGTACGGAATCTTGTTTCCGTCCTTAAGGACTCCTAGTCCTCCGGGCACAGAACCGACTGCTCCCATGGCCAATACTCTGAAATGAGGCACTGGACCTCGGGGACCCTCTACGGTTAAAAGCGCTGGAGCAGCAAGATGGCGTTCAACGTTGTAGTTCGCAGTGTTTGCCGCCTGCCATATTCCGTTTAAATCAGGATGATTTGTCCCCGGGATTCTCTTGATTTCGGGCATCCCTTTTAGTGCTGCTAACTCTTTCTCTAGTACTGCAACTTTTTGCTCTAGTTCTGCCGACTGTTCGTCCGCTCCAGCAAAGTAAGCGCATCCGAACAAGCCGAAGAAAAGCAAGGAGAGCATGAGCTTCCAAGTATGACTAGATTGTTTTTTGAGAATGAATGTGGCAACTTTAGTGAATTTCATAGAGTTTCTCATTGTTTAGGTTTGATGAAGCCAGACTAGCCTTGTCAATCGCCCCCTTTGTTTGTGAACATAGCCGGACTTTCGCAGTTCCGGACCAATTCAACGAAGCTCACAAAAGGTGGCCTCACTAGTAGAGACTTAGCGTTGAGCCAATCTAAGGCTCTGTCGATTCGACCTCTAGGACACCACTCGCCTCGACGGTACTTGCAGAAATGTCCGTAAATTCTTGTGTATTTCCGCCCGTGAATTCACAATTGCGTTGAAAAATCGCGCAACTCGACACTAGACACATTGCCAAAAAAGCAACGGAAACGACCATTGTCGCCCGTCTAACAAGAAACTTCATGCTGACCCCCAAAATTCCCTCCGAACTTTAGCTGAAAGCGTACCACATCGCATCAGTCGATTTTTGGTTTCGCGGCTCGTTGGCGACGTTCAAGCGATTGGTCTGCACTTTCTGCCGAACTTATTCCCTTGTTATCATACAAATTGAGCCTGTAGTCAGTTGGAGAGCGGTATGTTGAATTCTCGCTATTTCTTGTTATTGGCAGCCGTTTTCTTTTGTTGGAGCGCGACTGCAAACACTGTGGACAACTTCACATTGCTTGATCACCAAGGCAAAGCTCACAAACTGTACTACTTATCCGATGCTGAAGCCGTTGTGATCATGGTGCACGGAAACGGTTGCCCTATCGTTCGCAACGCTTTGCCTGACCTACGTGAATTACGTAGCGAGTTCCGCGAGCACGACGTTCATTTTTTGCTATTAAATTCAGTCGAGTACGACAACCGTCTAACCATTCAACAGGAAGCAGAAGAATGGGAGATTGATTTTCCAATCTTGGATGACGAGGCTCAAATTGTCGGTATGGGATTGAAATTGACACACACAGCCGAGGTTTTTGTCATCGATCCAACCGACTGGTCGATCAAATATCGAGGACCCATCAATGATCGACTTGAGTATGAACGCCAAAAGGCCGAAGCAAGCGAGCACTATGCACGCGACACATTGCGATCGATGATGGCGGGAGAAGAGGTTGAGTTTCGTTCGATTGCACCCAAAGGTTGCCTAATAAATTTCCCGGATCGCTCTAATGACAAGACGGAAATCTCATATTCGGAAGATGTAGCACCTACTTTGTTGGAAAACTGTGGTGGCTGCCACGCAACTGGGGGAATCGCGCCTTGGGCAATGGTGAATTACGAGATCGTAAAGAGCTTTGCTCCGACGATAAGACAGGTCTTGAGAGAGAAGAGAATGCCTCCTTGGCATGCGGACCCGCACGTTGGAGAGTGGAAAAACAATCGTGACATTACACCCCAAGAACGACAGCTTATAGTCCGATGGATCGATGCAGGGACTCCTCGCGGCAAAGGGCCCGATCCGCTTGCCGATCGCGAGGATGTCATTGAGGATTGGCCTTTGGGTCCACCCGACTACATCATTGAGTTTCCCGAGTACGAAGTTCAAGCTACTGGTGTTGTCGAGTACCAGTACTTCACCGTCGACAACGAAATGGAAGAGGATAAGTGGCTGCGTGCTATCACTGTGGTGCCTGGAGACACACGCGTTTTGCATCACGTATTGATGGGAACAATCGATGCTGCCACGAGCAGTCGACGCGGTGCGATTTTCAGCCAGTTCATGGGTGGGTATGCGCCTGGTACTGAAGCGAGCGGAGTCACTGGACCGGAAAATGCAGGTGTCCTAGTACGGGCCGGAACCAAGTTTCGAGCCCAAATGCACTATACACCAATCGGGAAAGAAGTTAAGGATCAGACCCGAGTGGGTTTGTACTTTTTTGACGAACCACCTGAGACAATCAAGCGGAGTGGCGTAGTTCTCAATACGATATTCCAAATTCCGCCCAATACGAAAGAGCATCAAGTTCGATCGTACTTGACCTTTGATCGGAATGCGACGCTGTACTCGCTGCTGCCTCATTCGCACTATCGAGGAAAGAGCTCCAAATTCACGCTTGAGTATCCCGATGGAACTCGAGAGCTTTTGCTTTCTGTTCCGAACTATGACTTTAACTGGCAAACAAGCTATGAATTCGTCGATCCAGTTTCAGTTCCAGCGGGCGCACGTCTTCATCATGTAACTGTGTACGACAATTCCCTTCAGAATCCAGCCAATCCGGATCCCCAGAGAACGGTGACATGGGGTCAACAATCCTGGGATGAAATGTTGTACGGAAGCTTTATGTTCACATGGGATGGTGAGACAATTGAGAATCAGGTCCATGACAGTGTCCGAATGCGTAGATCTCAAGCTTTTGGCTATTTGGACCGCAACATAGACGGTCTGCTGAAGCTTGATGAACTGAGGGGAGGCTGGGCGGCTCGTATTCGCGAAGGATTTGAACTACTGGACGCTGACGATAACGAAGGGCTTGATCTCGATGAGTTTGTTGCAGCACTGAATATGGCCAATCGGCAGAACTAATCCTGTCTTCCGATCAAATTAACAGCAATTCGAACTTCGGACTTCTTTTTCAATAGTTAAGCGTCTTAAGAGTGCGCCCTGAAGCTCCTTACGTCAGAGATTTGCTCATCGTAGGCGGAGGGCATTCCAATGTTGAAGTGCTTCGCCGTTACGGAATGAAACCCGAACCCGGGGTTCGGGTTACGGTTGTGGCACGTGAACCTCATACGCCTTATTCCGGAATGCTCCCAGGTTACCTGGCTGGAAAGTACACATGGGATGAAATCCATATAGATCTGTTGAAACTTTCCACGTTCGCTAAAGCGAGATTCGTTCCTGATGAAGTAACTCGGGTCAATTTGGACGAACAGACGGTAAGTTTCGCTTCACGTCCAGACATTCGCTACGACGTGATCGTGATAAACACTGGAGGAGCGCCAGGCAAGCAATTTCAAGGCAATGATCTTGTAATCCCAGTAAAGCCTATCGGACGATTCATTCCGGAATGGAATCAAGTTGTTTCTCGACACGCCAAAGGCAAGGGCTTTCGACTAACGGTGGTTGGTGGTGGTCCAGGCAGTGTGGAGGTTTCGTTGGCGATAAAAGAACGATATGGAGAAGCATTTAAAGTCAATCTCGTGACGGCAAACGATGCACTTCTTAAGGAGCACCCGAAGCTACTTGAACGGACGATCGTCCGGCACCTTCAAAAAAACAATATTACCGTCTCTTATGACTTCAACGTTGTTGATGTAACGGATCGCGCTGTACTTGCTGCTGATCATCGCAAGCTGGAGTCGGATTGCGTTCTGTGGGTGGCGGGTGTCGAGGCTCCCAATTGGGTCCGCGAGTCTGGTTTCGCTGTGGATTCGGGCGGCTTTCTTCGCGTAGACAAGAGATTGCAGAGCATCTCCAACCCAAGAGTGTTTGCTGCAGGAGACATCGTGTGCTTGGACGGGCAAGAGCGACCCAAGTCGGGTGTCTATGCCGTTCGTGCTGGACCCTACCTTGCTCAAAACACGAGACGCGCTTTGAAATCGCGACCATTGCGAAAGTACAGAGCACAACGTAAAGCGCTTGCAATTCTTCGAATTTCGCATAGCCGAGCAGTCGCGACCAAAGGTCCTTTAAGTATGAGCTCACGTCCAGTCGAGGTTTGGAAAGATTGGCTAGATCGAACTTTTATGCGTAGGTATTCGGCCCTCCCCTCGATGGACAATTCCGGTGTCACTCTAAAACCAAAAGAATTGAGAAAAGACCAACCCGATCCTCTTCGGTGCGGTGGATGCGGTTCAAAACTCGGAGCCGACCTGCTCGAGAAAGTACTGCGACGTCTAGGTGTGGATGGTCAACAAGTCCATGAAATTGGCGATGATGCGGCAATTGTTGATTGGAATTCCCCCCGATTCGCGACAAGCTGCGATGGATTTCGTGCGATGGTTACGGACCCTTTTCAGTTCGGGAGACTTTCCGCAAACCACGCACTTAACGATCTCTACGCGATGGGATCAGAACCGAAAGTCGCTCTGGCTTTGGTCACTGTGCCTTTGATGTCACAGTCTTTGATGGAGGATGAACTCTACCAGGCAATGTCAGGTGCGTTGTCGGTGTTCCGAGAGTCGAATACGCAGCTTGTTGGAGGGCACTCGGCCGAAGGCAGCGAACTGTCTCTGGGATTTGCTGTTACAGGGACAGTACCAGATCAACCAATTTTGAACTCATCGATGGTTTCCGGGCATGCCTTGATTCTCACCAAACCGGTAGGCACTGGACTGTTGCTGGCAGGGATCATGCGAAGAACCACCACGGCGAGGGACTTGATGTCTGCGGTTTCCGTCATGGATCAATCTAACGCAGCAGCAGCTCGAATCTTTCTCGAATTCTCACCAAGTGCAATGACAGATGTCACAGGATTTGGGTTGCTAGGACACATATCTGAAATTTCTCGCCGATCAAATGTTCACGTGGAATTGGTTGTGGATCAAATCCCAATACTAGACGGCGTGAAAGAAGCCCTCATGCAAGAGGTTCGTAGTTCGTTGCACGATAACAACATGCAGAGCGTGGCAGACTACGACAATAGCCAAGACTTCGATGATTCACTCATTACACCTCTAGTGGACCCTCAGACTTGCGGTGGACTAGTAGCTGCAATTCCAAGTGATTTCGCGGCTGAATGCGTGGATCGTTTGCGAGCGGCCGGCTACCATCATGCGGTTCAGATTGGCGAATCGATGGATGCCATTAGGTCAAGGCTTGTCTAAAGCAATAATTCGATCCCCGTCTTCATCCCAAAGAATAGCGAATTCGGGGTTACTTCTGCACTAAGTCCATGGCTCTAGGAAGTAGCAGACACAGTCTTGCAGTGCGATCCGTGGATTATCCGTATACATCGACATGATTACATCGTTGTTCAATCGCACGGAGTCGTCTTTGTACTCTAAGTATGTGTGAGTCACATCGTTCAACCGTTCATCCTGAGCGAGAAGTCGGCCGCCGCCTGACTTCAATTGGGCGATTTCTGTTCCCTTGTCGAGAGTCTTGAAATTCCAGTTGCTCAAAAATGGTGTGAAATCAGGGACTTGCCATTCGTCCAATTCGTGTGCGTTTTCGACGACTACTCGAATTTTGTTCGTGTAGATCTTCAAGTCATCGCTATGAGTTGCGGGGACCGCGCCTAGTTCAGTCAGATAGCTCAAATAGTCCTTTGCGCGGTGGGAGCTTGTTGGATCGGAGGGAATACCGACTTCCAACGTAAGAGCAGTGCAGAATTGCGAGCACCTTCGTGACAGTATGCCCAGGGGTTGCATAGCAAATATTGCTGTATCGCTGAATTTTCTCGCAGCGGAAAGAGTTGCGGGGTTCATATCAGTAATTACAGCATGATGTGGATTGGGGCAGGTATTGTTGTGGATATCGAGAGCGAACCAGGGTTTGGCAGATGAGACTTTCTCAATCACTGCTTCAGCCCAGGTGGATTCATCACTATCTTCGCCTTCCCAAATTCGGTTGAAGTCTGATTGGCCGTCAAGCGCACGGACTCTCTGACTAGCGGCTCGTACATTTCCAATGAGCAGTAGCATGGAAGAGCTTTGTCCATTGTGATTTCGTTCCTTCAGAAGAGATCGGACGGCATCCCATCCAGAAATTTCGTTGCCATGAAGTAAGACCGATACAAACAATGGAGGATGATTTGGCTGGGTCAAATCGAACAAAGTCGGACCTTCGAGCACCGAAAGCAATTCATTCGCGGGTAGATCGAGAATTGAAGGATCAAGTGAATTCTCCACTCGCACCGTCATGTGAAGTCCCACGTATGGACTGGTTCTTTTGTTTCCTGATGACTTAGATAGGACCTGGTGAGACCTGCAAGGTCGTTTCCATTGGTTTCGACCCATTTGCGCTGCCACGTTGCTCCATTCATGCCCGAAGAAACTCGTTCCTTGATTACTCCAAGGTATTTGTCAATTTCGTCGGAAGGAACCTCTTCCAATGCCAACGCTTCATATGCCTCGGGCAGGAGTTCGTTCAAGATTAGATCGCGGACAGTTAGTGTGTTGCCGTCGGTCCAAGTCACTTCTGCGTCCAACCCTAGGCGAGCTGCTGCATAAAAATTCTCCTTGGCCAAGTCGAACGGCAATTTCTCCTCGATTGGTTTTTCTTGTCGGCCTAACGCCCTAACAAAACCGATAAAGACAGCACAGTTAGCGATGCAATCTATCACGCTGGGTCCTGATGGAACCACTCTGTGTTCTATACGTAGATGTGGCTGACCGTCGTAGTCAAATCCGATTAACGGTCGGTTCCATCTCCAAATTGTTCCGTTTTGAAACCTAAGATGTGCGTACTTGTTTATGGGTTCTGGTTGCACGAAAGGAAGAAGTATCGTATGTCCCAGGCGATTCTCGGAGAACAGCTCACAAAGCGAGTTCTTCGCGTAGCCGGATCCAAAAATCACTCGTTGCAAGTGCCGTTCGCCGATGTGCGTTGCTTGTTCGAACAGTGGAATACGTGTTTCAGCCCACAAATCTTTTCCAAATAAGTAGGGTGAATTAGCGCTGAGTGCAACCATTGGTGCGGACACCGCAATCGCAGAGTTAAAGTCTCGAACTGCACGATACGGTTTGCATTGCAAGTGTATTTGAAAGCTTGTCGTAGCTGCTTCCAGCATCACGTCTTCGTGAAGAAGATTGAGCTCTTCGCAACCACTGATTGCAATTCTGAGATCAGCCCCGTCTCTTAACGCAATGATTCGATCGTTTAAGGCACGGTAGCGCACCATGTCAGACATATAACGCGAGTTGAGCAGGTCGCGTCGCATGGTTGGCAAGATTCCGACTTGAACTAGCATCGTGTTGTTTTGGTGGGCAGCGCTCTGGCATGCATCCCAGGTCGAAGATAGTTCATCGTGTAGCCTGGAGAACACACGCCCCGTAAGGGAACACGGGCTTCCATTCAATTCGACATTGAACTGAGACAGTTCAGGTACCACCAGGGGGTTGTTCAGAGTTTCGAGTATTTCCTGATTCAATCCCTTCGGATTACCTGCCTCGTCAACAATGCAGGCTTCTAATTCAAACCCGACAATGTCTCCGCGCGTACTGAACCCATTGCTATCGAAAAGCCGATTTACATGTTCAGTTTCTTCCTCTAGCAGGCGGCGAAATCGACTGAAGTCGACGGCTTCGAAGTGCCGAACACTTATTTCGTCTCCCATGCTAACTCCTCTGTCGACTCCCTTTCAGATGGGTTCGACGGATGTACCCTAGTGAGATTTTAAGGTTTGCTTGTCAAGTCGCCGGTGAGGTGACGCACAATAGAGCAACTTAGCGTGAGTCGGTCATAGCGACTGAACAACGCCAACCTTTATGCTTTGCTTGCAAAACGCACCAACAGGATTCGAGCTCTAAACCGTGGATGCCGAGGAAACAGGATGGACACTTGTGGGTTCCTCCATAAGCCACAAGGCGATCATTGAGTGCGAATTGGTACTGACGGCAACCGGAATTGACACGCGGATTGAACGTAATGGAGCTCGATGGCTTCTATTTGCTCGCTCAGAAATGGAACATGCCGCACGTCAGCAGCTAGAGGCCTACCGAAAGGAAAACAAAGGAGTTAAACGTGAGCGTGCTCCATCGCCGAGTATCGACAAGGGCTTCGTCGGGTGCGCAATTTATGTCGCAATCGTGTGGACTGTTTGGATTCTTGAATCGCTTGGGTTGTTGGGAGAATTTTCCAGAAACGGTGCGATGTGGGCATATGCCGTACGGGAACAGGGAGAGTGGTGGCGAACCCTAACAGCACTGACGCTTCATGGCGACGCTGCCCATCTTGTTGGGAATACAGCATTCGGAGTGATTTTTGGCATCATCGCCGGACGCTATTACGGTTCAGGACTAGCATGGTTGCTAATTCTGCTGTGCGGTGCAGCAGGGAATTATTTGAACGCTCTGGTTCAGGCCGATAGGTTCGTATCGATTGGAGCGTCCACTGCAATGTTTGCGGCTGTAGGTTTGATAGCAGGGATGTTCTTTCGTCGCAGATTCATTTCTGGTCGCGGTTGGCGATATAACGCGATTCCCATTGTGGGAGCCATTGGAGTTTTTGCTTTTATGGGGATTGGATCTGAAAGAACTGATGTTGTCGCACACTTGACAGGGCTGTTTTGCGGTTTGCTTGCTGGTGTGGTTGTAGCAAGTTTCAACTTGCTGCGCATTGGAAAGTCGGGTCAGGTGCTCGCGGGAGTTACTGCGATAGCACTCTTGGGAATCGCAATCGTCATAGCATAAGACAGTTGCGGAAGAGGTAGGAGTCGAACCCACCAGACGCAGACTAAGCGTCTCAACGGCTTTGAAGGCCGCGCGCCTCACCGGAGGCGATGCTCTTCCACGGTGCATTACAGTACAGTCTCGGGTGTGTTTCAAGACTTGAAACGGCTTGAGTCCAAATTTCCAACGTTTAGTTCGTTTGACACCAGCATCTTTTCAATCAGTAGTGCCGTTTGTTCGTGAATACGCGCGCCGAACAATTCGCAGAGAATCTTGACCGGATGGATGGATCGAAGAGACTATTGTTGTGGTTCGCAATTAGGATCGTTTTCTATTCGCTGCTGTCCGATTGGGCGCAAACCTAATTCGGAGCATTCGCTCGATCATGCAGCAAAATTGGTTTTAAGCCTGTCAAACACTACAATGATTGTTCGTAATTTTGTTTGGCATAGTCACGCTTGCACTGCGTTCAATCCCACGACTATAGCTATTGGTCAGCCCATGCCCCGATTGAATTTCTGAGTTGATGGAAGCAAAATCTCCCATTTCCGATTGCCCAGTCTCCGGAAGCAAATCCGGGGCGATGCCATTTGAAAAGTATTCCGCATTTACTCCAGTAGAACTTCCAGACCGAAGTTGGCCATCCAAGCGGTTGACTCATGCTCCCCGTTGGTGCAGCGTCGACTTGCGAGATGGAAATCAAGCTCTTATCGAACCCATGACAGTCGATGAGAAGCTGCGAATGTACGAGTTACTTCTTGAAGTTGGATTTCTTGAGATCGAAGTGGGATTTCCTGCGGCATCACAACCGGATTTTGATTTCATCAGAAAAATCATCGACGATGGGTTGGTTCCAGACAACATTACGATCCAAGTACTTTGCCAGGCTCGTAAAGAACTGATTGAACGTACCGTCGAAGCCTTGGACGGCACTCGAAAAGCGATTTTTCACCTCTACAACTCTACTTCAGCCTTGCAGCGTAAAGTTGTTTTCAACATGGACCGCCAGCAGATTATCGATCTTGCGGTATCGGGAACGGAATTGGTCCGAGATACGACTCGCCACTTGACCCATACTGAAGTTGAGTTTGAATACTCTCCTGAAAGCTTTACCGGCACCGAGCTTGACTTTGCTCTTGAAATCAGTTCAGCCGTTTGTAAGACGTGGGGCGCATCACCGAGTCGAAGAGTGATCATTAATCTTCCTTCCACTGTGGAATTAGCCACACCAAACATTTATGCGGACCAAATCGAATACTTCTGCCGGAACTTCGACCTTCGTGATTCTTCAATTGTTAGTCTGCACACGCACAACGATCGAGGTACTGGAATAGCTGCAACGGAATTGGCGTTAATGGCTGGTGCTGAAAGGGTGGAGGGCACGCTATTTGGTAATGGAGAGCGAACGGGTAACTGTGACCTTGTTACGGTTGCTATGAATCTGTTCTCTCAAGGGATTGACCCTCAGCTGGATTTGCGAGACATGCCCGGAATTCGAGAAACAGTTGGGTCCATCAATAAGCTTCCGGTCCATCCAAGACATCCCTATGCTGGCGACCTTGTATTTACAGCCTTCTCCGGCTCGCACCAGGATGCAATTCGCAAGGGTATGTCACAGGTGGATCGTTCACGGTGGGAAGTTCCATACCTTCCAATCGATCCTGAGGATGTTGGAGCATCCTACAAAGAATCTGTCAGGATCAATAGTCAGTCAGGCAAAGGGGGTGTTGGCTTTGTGCTCGAAGAGCACTTTGGAATCTACCTGCCTCGAGAGATGCTCATTGAGTTTTCGCAGCACGTACAGTCAATCACCGAGGACACCCAAACCGAGCTGTCTCCCACGGAAATGCTTGAAGCGCTTGTGGTTCACTACCAAGTTGCCGATGGGCCGTACAAGTTGGAGCATTACTCTCTTTCACATAACGAGAGATCCCATCAGACCTTGATCGAGGCGAAGATCAAAGTTGCCGAGAGCAAGATTGGTGTCGATGGTGAAGGACCAGGTCCGACCGATGCGCTAGTTAACGGACTCGCCGAGACTTTGAACGAGCCGCTACGTGTAAGAGATTGCATTCACCAGACAATTCAACGAGAAGGAATCGACGAAAACCAATCATCGTCCATGGACATCATCTCAATGCAGTTCGCCGAAAGTATTGTGTACGGAATTGGGGTGGATAACGACCCCGTGTCCGCATCGCTGATTGCAGTCATGGCTGCAATGAATCGAAGATGGAAACTCTCCGAAAGACGAACCTCACCTTCGTCTAGTTAGTCAGTAGTTGGATCGTCCTGATCAAGAGAATCAATCGGATTCGCAGACTCAGGTTCTTCTGTACGAACGACGCGAATGCTTGGAAGTGCATTCTCTCCCACCTTCAGTGTCTCAAAAATGTAGCCGCCGATCTTGAGTCCAACGTTTCCATCTGGGATATCTTCAAGGTGTTCCAGGAGCAAACCGTTCAAAGTTTTTGGTCCTTCGGTTGGTAGACTCCAGCCTAAGCTTGCATTAACGTCTCGCAGTAGAGCAAAACCTTCGATGACATAAGATCCATCCTCTTGCGGGAATATGTCTGGAATCCCCGCCGCCGTATCGGTAGTGAACTCCCCAATAATTTCTTCAAGGATGTCCTCGAGCGTCACAATTCCCAAGACGATACCGTATTCATCAACCACGAATGCAAATCGTGTCTTTTTCTGCTGAAAATTTCCGAGCTGTGTGGAGAGTGGCGTGCCGCTTGGAACAAAGTAGGGCACTTCGAGCTGATCTTTCAAGTCGGGCAAGTCAATCGTCTCCGATCGAAGTAGTTGCCCCGCTCGTTTTAGATGGAGAACCCCGATCACGTTGTCGATGTCGCCTTCGTAGACTGGCAGAACGGTGTGGTCGGCATGTACTAGGTCATCGACCAATTCGCGATCCGTTTTCCCAATGTCGATACCTTCCACCTCGGACCGATGTACCATGATGTCGTTAATCTCAGCTTTGCCTAAGTCTAGGATTCCTAACAACATTTCCTGTCTCGGACGGGGAAGATCACTCTCGGTTCCCACTACAGTTCGCAACTCATCGAGCGACAAGTTCGTTGACTTTGCCGCAATGTTTTTGACGAAGGGATTGACCATGACACTGGCGCAAGCCTTTACCAATGAGACAACCGCGGACAGGATCTTGTCCAAGAGATTGAGAACATAAGAAGAAGGAAACGCAATAGACTCAGGCCGTTCGGCTGCTATGGTCTTTGGAGCGACCTCTGCGAACACAAGCATGATGAAAGTGAATCCAATTGCTGCTACAGGTGGTCCGATAACCTCACCCAACAACCTTACAAAGATCACGTATGCAATCATTGCGGCGCAATTGTTTACAAGGTTGTTTCCTATGAGAATGACCCCGAGTAACCGATCCTGTCGTCTCAGGAGTTTTCGTGATCTACGAGCGGCTCGGTGGCCTTGCTCCGCCAAGTGTTTAAGCTGATAGGGATTCAGCTTCATCATGGCTGTCTCGGAACTTGAGAAGTAAGCACTCATAAAGACCAGAATAATTGTGGCAATGACAAGCAGATATGTAGGAATATCCATGGGCTTATTTCGTGTGTGTTTGAGTGTCTGTTAAGTTAGAAGGGCTTCAATAACTATTCGCGTACCAAAGTAGCCGACTAGAAGAAGCGTAAAAGCTGCCAAAGACAGTTTTGTTGTGAAATTACCGCGCCATCCTCGGATTGTGTGTCCCAACATGAGCAACGCATAGATCATCCATGCACCAAAGGTGAAAAATACGTGTAGGTGACTTGCATGGGTAAACAGTTTTCCCCAGAAGAAAACGAATCCGGTAGCGTTGGCTACGGTTAGCAATGCTAATCCCGTCCACAAGGCATTGAACAGCGTTACCTCTGCCGACTCAAGAGGGGGAAAAGTACGTAGAAACGCGTTGAACTCGTGCTTTCGGATAGCCCTATCCAACCAAATCAGCAGTGCTGCCTGGCATGCCGCGTATGCGAGAATCGCGTAGGCCGCCAGGCTGACCACTACATGCGACGTAAGTCCGACGCTCAATGACGTCGTATGCAGAGATCCGCGATGAAACAGTCCTGCTGCGAGAAGGGTCAACGCAATCAGGGGAAACAAGACTATTACTACAGGTCTAGCTCGCTCGGGCGTAAGTAAAAGTTCCGCAAGAACAATCAAACCAACACATACCGTGACCAATGCTGCAACGGGAAAGACAGCCAGATCGACGCCTCCTCCACTCCAAAATACTTTGATGGTGTAAATCAAGTGAGCCGCGAAGGCGAAGAATGAAAATAGCGTTGCAACCAACTGACCAATTCGACTTTCGATTCGGTACGCACGAAGAGTCAGTACTGTAGCGGTCAAATAAAGAGCTGAAGCGGATATCGCGAGAATCACGTCAAAGACAAACTCGTTTGGTTAGAGAATACAGGACACTTATCAATCCCTGAAGATATAGACGATAGCCTATACTTTTGGCTTGTTGGGGCAGGTGGCGATGGTGCGACCCCGTTGGTGAACTGATCACAGATGTTTGACAACTTAAGAGAAAAGATTGCTAAAGTTCTGACTCCACTGAGGAGTAGACAGCTATCGGAAAGCAACATTCAAGATGCGATGCGTGAGGTACGTAATGCGCTAATTGACGCTGATGTGGCGTTTAACGTTGTTACCGAGTTTGTTCAGGATGTTCAGAGCCAAGCAGTTGGTCAATCGGTTTCTCGAAGTGTCCAACCGGGTCATGCGTTTGTCCGAATAGTACACGATTCGCTAGTCAAGGTGCTCGGTGAGACTAGTAATGGACTCGACTTGGGAGGAGGAAACATACCAAATGTCGTGCTCATGGCGGGTCTTCAGGGCGTCGGGAAGACCACGACGGTTGTTAAGTTGGCCAAATGGTTGAAAGAGAGTGAGTCAAAGTCTGTAAGCGTAGTATCGGCGGACGTGTATCGACCCGCAGCCATTGAACAGCTTGGCGCACTCGCCGAACAGGCAAACGTTGAGTTCATATCCAGCAAGCAACGGGATAGGCCAGATTCAATAGCCAAACTAGCTGTAAAGATTGCACGGAAGAGTTTTAGCGACGTATTGATTGTGGACACCGCAGGCCGACTAGCGGTCGACGAGGAAATGATGGAGGAAATCGTGCGGCTGCACAAAGTGCTCAATCCTCGCGAAACTCTTTTTGTCGTGGATGCAATGACAGGTCAAGATGCTGCAAATACGGCTCGAGCCTTTGACGAAGCGTTGCCTCTTACGGGTGTCGTCTTGTCAAAAGCTGATGGAGATGCCCGAGGCGGAGCCGCTCTTTCTGTACGCTCCATTACTGGAAAACCAATTAAGTTTCTTGGCACGGGAGAAGGGTTGGACGGTCTGGAACCATTTCACCCCGATCGAATCGCATCGCGCATTCTTGGTATGGGCGACGTTCTGTCTTATCTGGAAGAAGCGGAAAAGAAGGTCGACAAGAATAAGGCGGAACGGCTTGCCAAGAAGATTTTTCGGGGCAGCAAGTTCAATCTTGACGACATGCGGGACCAGCTGAAGCAATTTAGTGCTATGGGTGGAGTTGAAGGGTTTAAAGATATGCTGCCAGACTTGGACCCCTCTAGTGTGAAGATGAAAGGACTTGACGACGACCAAATGAAAAGGCAGTGCGTGATTATCGACTCAATGACCCTATACGAACGAAATTTTCCTGCCGTGCTCGATAGCTCTCGAAAACGTAGGATTGCGGATGGAAGTGGTGTGCAAATTAATGAAGTTAATCTGCTCCTGAGAAAATATCGGCAACTCGAGAAACAGATGAAACGTGCGGGACGCAAGGGCAATAAGATGCTGCAAAGGCTCGAGATGGCGCAAGCGATGAATCAAGGAAGAAGGCACCGCTAGAAGCAGCGCTTCTAGCCCTACAGAACGAAAATTTGCAAGGAGCTACGTCGCACTTCCCGCCAAGGCACATTTAGCTCACGAAATACCGAAACTTCGATGGGATTTCCAGCAAAACGTGCTCATCTTGCTGAACGAATCCCAACCGTTCAAGTACAATTCGCGTGCTTTCCCTCATCTGGACCCGATAGCTATGGTTGTCATACGCTTGGCTCGTGCCGGCAAGCGCAAAAATCCGTTTTATCACGTTTGCGTTACAGATCGACGAAATCCCCGCGACGGACGTTTTATTGAACGGGTCGGCTACTACAATCCAATTGCGCGTGGCGAGGCTACTGGCGTCTCCGTCGATCTGGATCGTATTGACTATTGGATGAGCGTCGGTGCAGTTCCGAGTCCGAAAGTGAAAAGCATCATCAAAAGAGTGCGTAATTCAAAAATCTCTGCTCCCGAATCGGAAGCGGTGGCAATTGAAGCACCTGCTGAGGAATCCCAAGACTCCAAAGAGATCGTTGCTGACGCGGAAACTGAAGCGAGTACTGAAGAAGACTCGAAGGAACCGACAGAGAATTCAGAAGATCAAGAATCGGCATCAGAAGACAGTGACGACTCTTCTGGGGCGGATTCAGAAGAAAGCACGAAGTAATCCAAGTCCAACGTAGCATTGCCTTCGGTAACAACGTGCAATCGTGGGCACTCCGTGATTCCATTGATCGTTTCGAGCGTCGGTTATCACTAGCAAAAAACCTCCGAAATTCCTATCTTGGTGTCGCAGTTTGAAATGGATGACTTTGTTGTCGTCGGACAGGTCTCGAGACCTTTTGGGCTAAAAGGTTGGTCGCACATTACGTCATTCACTGAACCGGCGGCAAACATTCTTAGCTATAGACCCTGGGCATTGCGAGACGAAATCGAATCAGAGTCTGTGGCGGAATGGAATGAAGTTGTAAATCTTCAAACGAAAAGCCAAATGGACGGTTTTCTTGCACGAATTGAGGCTTGTAAGTCACGAACCGATGCGAGTCGGATCACGGGAAAACTCATAGGGGTACCGAAAGAGTCTTTGCCCGCACCAAAAAAAGACCAGTTCTACTGGTTTGATCTGATTGGAACAAAGGTTTTCAATCTTTCCGGAACTCTTCTCGGGTGCGTAGACGAAATATTCGATTCGGGAGCACATTCGATTCTGAGAATAAAGGCCGACAAGAAAGAAATAATGATTCCGTTCGTATCCAAAACGGTTCGAGAGATCAGGCAAGGAGAGCAAATCCTGGTGGACTGGGAATCTGATTGGTGAGTGTATATATGTGGTTTGGAGTAGTAACGATCTTTCCCAAGTTGGTGGAAGCTGCTTTAGGTGAGGGAGTGGTTGGGAGAGCCGTAAAGACAGGATCCATTGAGCTCAATCTCTACAACCCAAGGGATTTTGCAACAGACAACTTCAACTCGGTTGATGATCGTCCGTATGGTGGCGGGCCGGGAATGGTCATGATGGCGGAACCCCTCGCCGAATGCGTGAAACGTGCTCGAAGCGACTTTCGAGGCGACGACCTCAGCACAGTTCTGCTGTCGCCCCAAGGAGCAACTTTTGACCAAGCAATTGCGCGCGAATTCTCAAATCTTGATGGATTACTGCTAATTGCCGGACGCTATGAGGGCGTGGACGAACGTTTTGTGAAAACGTACGTTGATCGTGAGATGTCGATTGGCGACTATGTGCTGAGTGGCGGCGAACTTCCCGCGCTGGTAGTACTGGATTCGGTCGCGCGGTTGGTCTCGGGTACGTTGAACAATCCAGAATCAATAGGTTCCGAATCCTATACGGATGGTCTCTTGGACTATCCACACTACACTAGACCGAGAAGTTTCGAAGGCCTTGAAGTACCTCACGTGCTTCTTAGTGGTGACCATCAAAAGGTCAAGGACTGGCGCAAGGCTCAAGCGATTGAACGAACATGGACAAGACGTCCGGATTTGCTGGTGTCCCGGTGCTGGAACCAAGAGGAACGTAAAATAGTGAATTCATTACCAAATTGCGGTACCGGTTTCAGCACTGAAAACGAATAGGAGTGGATGTTGTGCGAAGTAACAGAATCATTGAACAGATTGAAAACGAACAGCTTCGTGAGTCCCTTCCAGAATTCCGAACAGGAGACTCGGTAAACGTGCGAGTTGTTGTGCGCGAAGGATCGAGAGATCGCCTACAGGCGTTTGAAGGCGTGGTCATCGGTAAACGAAATCGGGGGCTAAATTCTTCCTTCACGGTACGCAAAATATCCCATGGTGTGGGGGTGGAGCGAACTTTCCAGACTCATAGTCCGATGATCGACTCAATTCAGGTACTGCGAAAAGGGGACGTTCGCAAGGCAAAGTTGTATTATTTACGCGAACGCTCAGGACGATCAGCACGGATCAAGGAAAAGGTCTGATGCTGATTGCAACGGCGTTTGGGATTTGCCCCGGGAGGAGGTAACCACTTTCCGTTCGGTGTAGACAGGAAGTCATGACATGGCAAGGAGGCCAGCATGGAACAGCCAAGGGTAAACGAGACACCCACCGAAGTTCGTAGATACATAAACAGCGTTTGGCTCGAGAAAGGACTCTCAGAAGCTACATGTGAAGCGTATCAACGAGATCTAACTCAATTTGTCGAGTGGTCGAAGTGCGGTTTGTTATCGAGTCGCGAATCGAACATTCTTGATTTCTTGGCGTACAAGCAAGAGCAAGGATGTTCGGCACGTTCATCTGCCCGTATTCTCTCGACATTTCGAGGTTTCTTCAAGTATGCCATCGAACGCGGAGACATCCATCACGACCCGTGCGCAAAGATTCAAAACCCCAAGGTTGGTAGGTCGCTGCCTGATGTCTTGACCGAACAGGATGTCGAAGACCTGCTTCACGCTCCCGATGTGGACAAGAACGCGGTCGAATTCCGCGACCGAGTAATGCTGGAAGTACTGTACGCGACTGGATTGCGAGTGAGCGAAATTGTTTCGTTGACGATCATGTCGGTGAACTTGCGACAAAACGTGATTCGTGTAATGGGGAAAGGATCAAAGGAGCGCATCGTTCCGCTTGGCGAGTATGCGTTGATGTGGCTGGAACGCTACATTCACGAAGCAAGATCGAATTTGATCAACGGACACAGATGTAGCGCTTTGTTTCCAAGCAATCGCGGACAACGAATGTGCCGACAGACTTTTTGGCATGCCATCAAGCGCTATGCAGACAGAGCGGGAATCTCAAAACCATTGTCTCCACATACGTTGCGACATGCTTTCGCTACCCATTTGCTCAATCACGGAGCGGACTTACGTACTGTACAATTGATGCTCGGACATGCTAATCTATCTACAACTCAGATTTATACGCATGTCGCTACTCAGAGACTTAAAGAACTACATGCTCAACACCACCCGCGAGGTTGAATTACACATGACGATTTCAAGAAGCAAATATTGCTCGGCGACGCTAATTGCAGTGACGGCAATTATGTTCGCGTTCAGTTCATTGGCAGCCTCGGCTAAAGATGCGACTGGGGTAGATTCGGATAAGGATGCAATCAAGGAAATCTCAAAAGTCTTGGGTTCCCCGACAAAAGAAGTATCTGACAGTCCAATGAAGAGTCTCCAAACTGTGGAACTGGACAACGGTCGTATCGTATACACGTCCGATGACGGCAAATACGCTTTCGTAGGAGACTTGTACGGCTGGAGCGAAGAGAAATTCGTGAATCTGACTCAACGACAGAAAAACCAAGCACTTTTGGGCATGTTTCAGTCGCTGCCCGAAGCAAGCACCATAAATTACAGTCCTGTCGAGTCGCCGGAACCGGATGTTGTTTACGTCTTCACGGATGTCGACTGCGGATTCTGCCGGTTGTTGCACGAACATATGCCGGAATATCACGCCATTGGCATCGAAATCCGGTATTTGGCTTATCCGAGAGCTGGCATTGGATCAAAGGCTTACAACAAGTTAGTCTCCGCTTGGTGCGCGACTGATCGTCACGACGTCCTCGAGCGAGTGAAGAATGGAAGCGCTGTCAATGCGGAGGAATACAGCGTTGCAGATGAATGCTCAAAGAATGTCGAAGTTCACTACAAGCTGGGACAAGAAATCGACATCACTGGCACTCCGACCAATGTCCTGCCTAACGGTAAGGTTGTTCCTGGCTTCACGCAAGCTGACCAACTTAAGCAACTCATAGACTCATAACGATGAGGTCGCACACGGATAGTTAGAGTGGTAGCGATTCCGACGTGCGACTTGGGGTCGCGGGTTTAGGCACCGTCGCTCAAGGGCTATTCATGCTCTTGAGCGAAAACGCCGACAGGGTAGCAAGGCAGCTGGGTCGACCTATATCGATTGCTCGGGTTGCTAGTCGAACACCACGTCCACACATTGACACTCTTGGTGCCAAATTTAGCACTGACCTCGACTCTCTGCTAGGTGACGATGTCGATATCGTCGTCGAACTTATTGGCGGCATTGAGGATGCCAACCACCTAATATCCAAGGCAATCGAACTTCGGAAACCTGTTGTAACTGCAAATAAAGCCGTCCTCTCTCAATTTGGAAATACCTATATTTCTCGTGCTCGTGAGTGCCAGGTGCCTTTAGGATTTGAAGCTTCGGTTGCAGGAGGAATTCCCATCGTTGCCGTTCTGAAGGATGGATTGGCAGGAAATTCCATTGATTCCATAGCAGGAATTCTGAACGGCACATGCAACTTCGTGCTGACACAGATGGACATGCACGACTCTACATTTGAATCTGCGTTACAAGAAGCTCAAGATCTTGGTTTCGCAGAAAGTGATCCCAGCTTCGACATTGATGGAATTGATGCGGCGCAAAAATTGTCGATTCTGGGATCTATTGCGTTCGATCAGCCCATCGATCTCAACAACATCTATGTTGAAGGAATTACGAACGTAGAACTTGATGATCTCCATTACGCCCGGGAACTTGGCTATCGAGTAAAGCACATTGCAATCGCACGAGTGTTCGATGCAAGTGTGGAAATGCGCGTGCATCCAGCATTGGTGTCCGAAAACGACCTCCTATCGCTGATCGACGGGGTCGACAACGCGATCACAGTAGCGGCAAATGGCGTGGAAAGTTTGTTGCTAAAAGGACCTGGAGCGGGATCTCGACCTACTGCTTCCGCCGTACTAAGCGACATCATCGAGATAGCAAAAGGCAAATCCTCACTGCCAACCAACAATACCTCGACTCGAAGCGCAAGTCCGATTTCGGACTTATCTTGCGAGTACTACCTCTATATTCCGGTAGCGGATGAACCAGGCGTGATGGCTACTCTCGCCGAGGTAATGGGCAACCACCTGATTTCGATGGAAGCCGTCATACAAAAATCAGATGCGGTCCGGCAAACCGGCGACTATCGCTGGGTACCTGTTGTATTGTTGACTGACAGAGTCAAAGAATCTGTGTTAGACGCGACGATCGAGGATCTCCAAGGTATTTCTGCTGTGCATGGAGATATTCGCCGAATTAGAGTCGTAGACTTCAATTGAATACGACAAGAACACGTCGGTTTCAGTTTGTTACCCGACCGCTACCTGCTCACTGGCGTCAATTGCAAGAGCAACTTGGAGTTGATTCAATTCTGGGTCGCATTTTGGCGTCTCGAGGTGTGGAATCTGAATTCGATACAAGTCTCAATCTCACAGAGCTATTGCCTCCAGACGGTTTAGAAGGGATTCAAAGTGCAGCAGCTCGACTCGTCCACGCAATTCAAGGCGATGAGCTCATTTGTATCGCCGGAGATTTTGATGCGGATGGAGCTACTGCAAGTGCTTTGTGCGTTTCAATGCTTCGAGAATTCGGGGCAAAACACGTTGAGTCAGTCGTTCCGGATCGTTTTCGATTTGGATACGGACTGTCGCAGGAGTTCGTGCAATCTCTTCTAAGCAGACAGCCCCGAGTGATCGTCACAGTAGACAATGGCATTAGCTCAAATGAAGGTGTTGCTTTTGCTCGAGAAAACGGGATCGACACGATCATTACGGATCACCACTTACCTCCCGATGAACTACCAGCTGCTCACGCTATCGTTAATCCGCAATTGTCAAAAGGCACCTTTGCCAGTGAGCCTGCAGGTGTCGGTGTTGCCTTCTACCTCATGATGGAAGTTCGGCGCCAACTGAGGATGCTTGACCACTTTGAAAAGAATTCGCTAAAAGAACCGAACATCGCAAACTTTTTGGACTTGGTTGCTTTGGGAACGGTTGTGGATTTAGTGCCGCTTGACCGTAATAACAGAATATTGATTGCGAATGGGTTGAATCGGATTCGGCATCGCAGAACTAGGCCGGGAATCATTGCGCTTTGCGAGATCGCCAAAGTCAGATTGGAGGACATCAATGCGGAGGACCTTGGTTACAGGCTTGGTCCCCGACTCAATGCAGCCGGAAGGCTTGAAGACATCAGTATTGGCATTAAAGCGCTGCTCGCTTCCAATGTTGGAGATGCAAGAATTCACGTAGCTCGCCTCAATGAAATCAATGCTGAACGCCAGCAAATGCAATCGGAAATGACCGAGATTGCCCATGGACACTTGGATTCTCTCATCAATTTGGATGGATCTGGCATCTGCATTTACGACTCGTCCTTTCACGAAGGAATTGTGGGACTCATCGCTAGTCAAGTAGTGAATAGAGTTAACCGCCCAGCAGTCGTGTTTGCAAATGCTCAGGACAGACGGTCAGATCTAATCAAAGGGTCTGCGCGAAGCGTCGGGAACATACATATACGTGATGTGTTGGCCGACATTGATGCTCAGTATCCGAAATTGCTGCAATCCTACGGAGGTCATGCCATGGCTGCGGGTGTGACTGTCCACAAGAATAGTTTCGAGCGGTTTTCTTCTCTATTCGACGCCGCAGTCACTGCTAGAGCGGCAGAAGGGACTTTTGAAGATGTACTTTATACGGACGGTGAGCTAGACGATGACGCACTAACACTCGACCTAGTTCGATCGATCAACCGATGGGGACCCTGGGGCAAAGACTTTGAACCACCTTTATTTCACGGCTCGTTTGAAATCGTGAATCAACAGGAGGTAGGAAAAGGTAGGCATCTGAAGCTGGTACTGAAGCAAAATCGAAAACTTGTAGATGCAATTGCCTTCAATCACCGGACAATCGATGCTCAGCAAGTGGAGATTGCCTACCGTGCAACCGAGAATAAGTTTCGAGGGTCTACGACATTGCAATTGGTGATTGAGTGTGCTCAACAGGCGAATGTGTAAGCCCCATGCAAGATTTGCCGGTACGCTTTGACCGGAGCACTTGTTAACAATTGCTAAAATCCCCTCTGCTCAAGCGCAAATAGCAATTCGGAAGCACACATGCCTGTCGCAATAGGAATGCCTCCATAGCATTTTGAGCAAGTTTGGTTCTAACTCAAAGAATTAAACGGTACTTCTTCATGTACTCACGGCGAAACAATGGCTGAAATTAGTTCGATTCGAGAGAGAATCAAGGACATTCGTACACGCATGTTTGTGTTAAGAGACTCTCTTTGACTATGAGAAGAGCAAAGAGAGGCTAGAAGAAGTAGATCTGCAGTTGGCTGAACCAGATACATGGTCCAACCAGCAACTTTCGGAATCTCTCTCAAAAGAGAGATCGCGATTAGCTCAGTCGGTCTCCGGGATAGACAACCTTGTTTCGCAAGTTGAAGAAGCTGAAGAGTTGGCCGAAATTGCGTGGGATGAACAAGATTCGGAAGTTCTATTGGAAGTTGCATCCGAGCTGGAGTCTATTGATTCAAGCCTCAAGTCGATGGAATTCAATCGAATGTTCTCGAATGAACTGGACTCTCAAAACGCATATGTCGACATTCAGTTTGGCGAAGGAGGAACGGAATCGCAAGATTGGGCAAACATGCTCCTTCGAATGTATTTGCAGTGGTGCGAGAAACGAAACTACAAAGCAACAATTGTTGAATTGTCTGAAGGAGACGTGGCGGGCATTCGCAGCTCAACGGTTCAAGTTGAAGGTGACTTTGCTTATGGTTGGCTGCGTACAGAGAGCGGAGTGCATCGGTTGGTTCGCAATTCTCCCTTTGATTCCAACCATCGTCGCCACACTTCGTTTGCGTCAGTTTTTGTTTATGCAGAAATTGACGATGATGTTGAGGTGGAGATCGATCCCAGCGATGTCAGAACAGACACCTATCGTGCAAGCGGAGCAGGGGGTCAACACGTGAATCAGACTGATTCTGCTGTTCGTTTGACACACATTCCCACCAACACGGTAGTTCAGTGCCAAAGCGAGCGTTCGCAACACAAGAACCGGGCTCAGGCTTGGAAACAACTTCGCGCAAAGCTCTATAGCATTTTGCTACAAGAAAAATTGGACCAGCTTCAGGCCATTGAAGATTCCAAACCCAACATAGGCTTCGGAAGTCAGATTCGTTCGTACGTATTAGATCAATCGCGTGTCAAGGACCACAGAACCGGGGCAGAGCGCGGAGACCCATCACGGGTTCTGGACGGGGATGTTTCGTCGTTTATGGAAGCCAGTCTGATCGCGGGCATGTAATGGACGAACGAAACGAAGTCCTTGCCAGACGACGAAAGTTGGCTGCTCTGAGAGATGCTGGAAATACGTATGCCAACAACTTCAAGCAAACACATAGCGCAAGAACTCTGCACGTCCAATTTGCCGACGCTTCGAAGGACAAACTGGCTGAAGAGTCCATTTTCGCGTCCGTTGCTGGAAGAATTGTCTTGCGACGAATTATGGGAAAAGCGAGCTTTATCTCGCTTCGCGACGAAACAGGAACGATTCAGTGTTATCTCCGCAAGGATGGTGTCGGCTCAATTAACTACGACGATTTTGTCGAACTTTCCGATCTCGGCGACATAGTCTCTGTAACGGGTACCTTGATGCGAACTAACAAGGGAGAACTTACTGTCGAGGCCAAGAACTATCAGATTCTTGCGAAATCTCTCCAACCGTTTCCCGACAAGTTTCATGGGATTGAAGACTCTGAACTCAAATACCGAAGACGCTATGTCGACTTGATTGCAAACGAACGATCACGTAGTGTTTTCGCAACTCGAAGCGCGGTTGTGAAGGAATTTCGAAGGTTCTTTGATGAGCGAGACTTCATGGAAGTTGAGACTCCAATGATGCATCCAATTCCTGGTGGAGCCCTTGCTCGACCTTTCACGACACATCACAACGCATTGGACATGGATCTTTTTTTGCGCGTGGCCCCTGAGCTTTACCTCAAAAGGCTGGTAGTTGGTGGCTTTGAGCGGGTCTATGAGATCAATCGAAACTTTCGCAACGAAGGACTATCCACTCGTCACAATCCAGAATTCACCATGCTGGAGTTCTATCAGGCGTTTGCTACATTCCGAGACATGATTGCGTTGACTCGAGAGCTCATGCAGCACCTGACCACTTCCATATGCGGAAGGAACGACATTGAATACGACGGTCAAGTGTTGGATTTTGGGTGCGAGCCAAGAGAGACTACTATGGCAGAAGCCGTGGCGAATGAAGTCTCGTTAGCAAATTTCAAGGATGTATATTCTCAGAGTGTACTAGGCCAACTCGCTCGAGAACGATCCGTTCGAATCCCTCCGGGTTCAAAGTGGGGAGGAACTCTCACTGCAATGTTTGAGCAGTTGGTGGAACCGAAGCTGATCCAACCAACATTTGTAACCGAGTATCCTATTGAAGTCTCGCCACTTGCTCGTCGCAACGACGAAAATCCAGAGGTTGCAGACCGTTTTGAATACTTTGTCTGCGGACGAGAAATAGCAAACGGTTTTTCTGAGCTCAACGATCCCGACGATCAGGAAGAACGATTTCGAAGTCAATCGGAATCTCTAGACAGGGGAGACGAAGAGGCCATGCGTTTCGACAAGGACTTCATCCTTGCATTGCAGTATGGAATGCCCCCGACAGCTGGCGAGGGCATCGGTATCGACCGAATTGTCATGTTGCTAACAAATTCCACGTCTATTCGTGATGTGCTCCTGTTTCCACTTCTAAAACCGACTTCAAAATGAGCGAAGCATTGGATCGTGTCAAACTCGATGCCGCATGGAAGGAAGCTCTCTCTAGCGAGTTTACGTCGGGCTATATGTCCAATTTGCGTTCTTTTTTAGTGAACGAATTGCGTTCGGGAAAGCGCATACATCCTCCGATGTCAAAGATGTTTGCCGCAATGGACCTGTGCCCGCTTAATCAAGTGAAAGTGGTAATAATTGGACAAGATCCCTACCATGGACGCGATCAAGCACATGGATTGTGTTTCAGTGTAAATCCAGGAATACCTCCTCCTCCTTCCCTTGTAAACATTTTGAGAGAAATAGACCAAGAGTTTGGACATGAGAATCGAGACGCAGACTCTCGTCAGAGGAGAGGATGCCTAGAGCCCTGGGCAAAGCAGGGTGTCTTGCTTCTAAACTCTGTGTTGACTGTTGTTGAAGGAAGGGCCGGGTCGAACC
>JAPOXO010000126.1:49044-99642 GCA_026707045.1 Gammaproteobacteria bacterium
GCACCAGGGTGTTGGATGGGAAAGATTTACTGATCAAGTAGTTTCAGTCGTCAACGACAGATGCAATCATGTTGTATTTCTTTTATGGGGAGCTGCGGCCAAGAGAAAGGCTGAAGTGGTTGACAGAACAAAGCATCTCGTACTGGAAGCTCCACATCCATCTCCCCTTTCCGCTCACCGCGGTTTCTTCGGTTGTGGGCACTTTGCGGATGCCAATCGATATTTGACCTCTAAGGGCTACGAAGCTATCGATTGGTTTGCAGTTTTATGAATTAGGAATCGAACTTGAGTCAATATTTTGAAGTGCATCCGACCCATCCCCAAACCCGATTGACGAATCAGGCGGCGGAGATCGTTGGGAATGGCGGAGTAATTGTCTACCCTACGGATACGACCTATGCCATCGGGTGTCGTCTTCTCGATAGTGCCGCACTCAATCGGATTCGGTCCATTCGAAGGTTGAAATCCAATCATCTACTGACGATAGTCTGTAAAGATCTATCAGAACTTTCCAATTACGCTCAAGTTGACAACCCTAGCTACAGGATGATTCGGAGGCATACACCAGGACCATTTACCTTCATATTGAAAGCAACACGTGATGTACCTCGAAAGGTTGCGAGTAGCAATCGTGGGACCGTTGGGCTTCGAATACCCGATTCGGAGATCGCAATGAGTTTTTTGGAAGCGCTTCAAGAACCCTTACTCTCTACATCGCTTGTGCTTCCTGGAGAAGAAGATGTGATGTGCGATCCAAGAGCCATTCGCGAGCGACTTGAACATCAAGTGGATGTCATAATCGATGGTGGAATCCTTGGGTCTGAACCTTCGACTCTGGTAGATTTGGTCGATTCATTTCCCACGATAACGCGACAGGGTCGAGGCATTCTTCAGACACAAACATCCGAATAGGGAACTTATCAACAGAGTGAGCAAACCACAGTGAGCAACGGACAATTGGAAAACCGTGTCGTCTCGGGAATGAGACCCACGGGTCGATTGCACCTAGGGCACTATCACGGAGCTTTGAAGAACTGGGCACAGCTGCAACACCAATACGACTGCTTCTTCTTTGTAGCAGACTGGCATGCCTTGACGACTTCATACAACGAAACTGAGAATATCGAACAGAACACATATGAGATGCTTATCGATTGGTTCGCGAGCGGTGTGTCTCCGTCAGCGAGTACAGTATTCGTTCAAAGCAAAGTTCCCGAACATGCGGAACTCCACGTTCTGCTTTCAATGGTGACTCCATTGCCTTGGTTGGAACGTGTTCCTACATACAAAGACACACTGCGCAGACTGAATGACAAGAATCTCAATACATTCGGCTTTCTGGGTTATCCGGTGCTGCAGGCTGCAGACATACTCATGTATCGGGGTGCGAAAGTGCCTGTCGGGGCGGATCAAGAGGCGCACGTCGAAGTTACCCGAGACATAGCGAGAGCCTTCAATTGGAACTTTGGCCGAGACGACGAGTGGAAGTCACTAGCTCAGAAAGCGCTCGGACGAGTGCCCAAAAAAATCGCTCGCCAGTATGAATCGTGGCGCAAACAATACGTCGAGCAGGGAGTCGACGAGAAGTTGGAGGCCGCCCGTGCGCTGGTCTTTGAACAGTCTCATCTTTCCAATGACGAACAGGAGAGACTGATTGGCTACCTAGCAGATGGCGGACGCATCATTCTTCCTGAACCCGAAGTGCTTTTGACCGACACTCCAAAGGTTCCAGGGCTCAACGGAGAGAAGATGTCGAAGTCCTACAACAACACAGTGCTCTTGCGCGAAGAACACAGCTCTCTCGAGGCAAAAATTCGGACCATGCAAACGGACCCGGCGAGGGCTCGTCGGAGCGATCCAGGAGACCCATCCAAGTGTCCTGTCTATGACCTTCACAAGATTTACTCTTCGCAGGAGACTTTGGACTGGGCGGCAAATGGTTGTAGATCGGCGGGGATCGGTTGCATTGACTGCAAAGGTCCACTCATTGACTCGCTAAAAACAGAACAGGTTCAATTTAACGATCGGGCTGCGCCATTTGTTGAAGATCGCAATCTCATTCGAAACATCATCGAAAAGGGATCTGAAAAGGCACGCGTGATTGCAAAAGAGACGCTGGAAGACGTGCGATCCGCCATGGGAGTCTCATTTCGGTGAACGATGAGATACAGGAGCAAGCTGTAGCGTCGACCACTCCCTCGGCATCAGACGACTATGCAGTGCCCGACGATCTCTTTATTCCACCTGATGCTCTTATTGTCATCTTGGAGGCATTCGAAGGACCGCTCGACTTGCTGCTGTATCTGATTCGCCGAAAAAACCTTGATATTTTGGATATCCCCGTGGCCGAAGTCACTGAGCAATACATGGCTTACATCGATGTGCTGACGTCGCTGCGTTTGGAACTAGCTGGAGACTACTTGGTAATGGCAGCAACCCTTGCCGAGCTCAAGTCTCGCATGTTGCTTCCACGGAAAAGCGACGAAGCGGAGGAAGAGGAGGACCCCCGAGCAGAACTGGTGCGCAGGTTGTTGGAGTACGAAGTGTTTCAGAAAGCTGCGGAGGAAATCGACGAGCTTCCAAGAGTCGATAGAGACATTTTCATTGCTCAAGTAGATCGATCTGACGTGCCGGTAGAGATTGATCCCCCGAAAGTGGAACTTCGCGAATTATTGATTGCGTTCACCGAAGTCTTGGAACGTGACAAGATGAGGCGTCCCCATCCTATCGACATCGAATCTCTTTCTATTCGAGAACGAATGACCAATCTGTTGACTCAGCTTGCAAATAGAGACGGTTATGTCTCATTTCTCGAGTTATTCGACCACACAGAAAGTCGCGAGGGGGCTGTTGTCACATTGCTAGCATTGCTAGAGCTGATAAGAGACAGCGTCGTCTCAGTAATTCAGCATGGATCCTATGAGCCAATATTTGTCACACGCGCCCACTCCTCTGGGTAGAGCACGTCAGTCATGATGGAACTGAACGAAGTCCGGCGAGCAGTTGAAGCATTGCTTCTAGTAGCCGAGGATCCACTTAGTCGAACTCAGCTTGCCGGTCTGTTGAAAGAACACGACGAGGACGAAAGCAATCTGTCGGCATTAGTTGAACAGTCACTGGAACTCATTAAAGCGGACTGCTCCGAGAGGGCCTACGAGCTAGTTGAGGTTGGATCAGGATTCCGATTGCAAGTTAGACCGGAGTTCAACAAGTGGATTGGCAAGCTGTGGATGCAGCGACCAAGACAATATTCTCGTGCCTTGCTTGAAACCTTGGCGTTGATTGCATATAGACAACCAATCACTCGCGGTGAAATTGAACAGGTCAGAGGTGTTTCAGTAAGCTCATATACGATTCGTACCCTTATAGACAGAGGATGGATACGCGAGCTAGGAGCCAAGGATTTACCCGGAAGACCAATGATGTATGGGACAACCAGATCCTTCCTAGACTACTTTAACTTAAAGACTCTTGACGACTTGCCGCCTTTGCATGAATTGCAATCGCCCGCTAACGACATTGTCGATTCTGTTACTCAATAGGCTGTCTGGCGACTTGCCTCCACAAAACAGTCCATTTGTACGACCCAATGACGAAAGATTCACAGAAGCTACAGAAGGTGCTGGCAGACTTGGGTCTTGGATCTCGACGGCAAATGGAAAAGTGGATAGATGCCGGCCGCATTTTTGTTGATGGAAAGAGAGCGCATCAAGGACAACGAGTAACGATTGACGCTCAGATCGAGGTGGACGGGAATAAAGTAAGAAACCTCGAGGCTGTAAGAAATACTCGCATTCTTGCAATGAACAAGAAGGCCGGTGAAATTGTCGCTCGGAGAGATCCAGAAAACCGCCCTACGGTATTTGCAAATCTTCCTAAACTGGCCAATGGCCGATGGATTTCCATAGGTAGGCTGGACATCAGTACCAGTGGACTTTTGCTCTTCACAAATCATGGACTGATCGCACATCGCCTCATGCATCCCAGTTCCGTGATCGATCGAGAGTATGCCGTTCGTGTAATGGGAAAACTCAGCGAACAGCAGTTAGAAACTCTCAAAATTGGAGCTCTAATTGATGATTCCTGGTGTCGGTTCTCGGACATTCGCTACTACAACGGTTCAGGGCTGAATCATTGGTATCACGTCGTACTCATGGAGGGTCGGAATAGACAAATCCACAGACTGCTTGATCACGTAGGGTCAAGAGTATCTCGGATAAAACGAGTTCGGTTTGGTCCGGTGATTCTCCCAAAGACGATGCCGGCCGGAAAGATTCGTGAATTGGACACCAGAGACGTACAAGCCATTTGCAAATGGATAGATGTCGCCCCTATCATCAAGCTTGACTCAGATTCCACTATGCGAGAGAAAGGGTCGTTATTGATTCCATACCCAGGACTGGACGTCCGCGGGCATGTATACACACAAGTCTAGGATTTAGTCCACGAAATCACATCAAGCTTTTGTCCTGTGACCTCTCTGGAGTCGGGACCCATGAGATACAAGTAGAGTGGCATGTGGACTTCAGGTGTTGGCAGAGTTGAGGGATCTTCCGCTGGGTAAGCCTCGGCCCGCATAGCGGTACGAGTTCCGCCGGGATTGAGTGAATTGACCCGAATATTTGGTTCTGCGCCGAGTTCGTCCGCCAGGATTTCCATCAAGGCTTCGGTAGCAAATTTGGATGCGGAATACGCACCCCAGTACGCTCTGCCCTTACGACCCACACCTGATGAAGTAAGAATGATCGATGCATCTTCGGCTTGACGTAAGAGAGGTAGTAATGCCTGCGTCAGAAGGAATTGCGAATGAACATTTACCTGAAACACGTGCTTCCATTGGGTGTAGGGATAGCTCTCAATCGGCAACTTTGGTCCCAGTACGGATGCATTGTGCAACAGTCCGTCGAGGCGTCCAAACACGTCGCGAATCCCGTTCTGCAGTTCCAAAGAACTCGCGTCATCAAGGTTCGCTAAATCTACTGGTACGATCAGTGGATTGGTCGAGCCAAGCTGTTTGATTTCATCGTTTATTGCCTCCAACTTGCTTCGCGTGCGACCTACCAATACTAGAGATGCGCCGTGTTGGGCGAAGGTCTTGGCTGCAACACGACCTATACCGTCGCCTGCTCCGGTCACCAACACAACTCGGCCATCAAGCAGATTCTCCCTGGGCTGGTAGTCCATTCGTGGTGTTGCTGACACTGGAATCCCTGTCAACACAAGTCCAATCGAAATGAACAATCCCAAGGGACGGAGCCTTTCCGGGAATCGCTGCTTCTACAGTTTTTGTGCGTGCAAGAAATAGTTAACACTGGCATCAGGAACAAGGGAGGTTGACCGCATGATCGGATTGTATCGGTAGCCTTGCACTCTTTGCACACTCAGATGCGCGTTTCTTGCAGCCTGTGCAAGTTCGGAAGGCTTTATAAATTTTCGGTACTCGTGAGTGCCTCTAGGAAGCACGTTGAGTACGTATTCTGCGCCTAGGATGGCGACAACGTAAGCAATCGGCTTGCGATTGATTGTTGACAGGAATACATTACCTCCGGGCTTCGTAAGGCTAGCCAGGGCTCGAACCGTCTCTGCGAAATCGGGAACATGTTCCACTATTTCCATTGCCGTGACAACGTCGAATTGTTTTTCATCTTTGGCAAGTTCCTCTGCGGTTGTCTGAAGGTACCGAATTCGGTCTTGCAAACCCATTTCCACGGCATGTAGTTTGGCGACCGTCAATGGTCCCTGAGCTGGATCAATTCCAGTAGGTATTGCTCCGAGATTTGCCAGACTTTCCGTCAAGATGCCGCCACCACACCCTACGTCCAGGACGGTGGAACCCGGGATTTTCGTGTGTTTACTGATAAAACGCACCCTGATTTCATTGATGTCGTGTAAAGGTCGAAATTCACCGTTCCGATCCCACCATCTTTGAGCAAGTGAATCGAATTTCTTGATTTCAACGGGATCTACATTCATTAAAGGGGTTCTACGCATCCGCCATGGGCAATGTTAGCCAAGTTTCCACTAGTCATAGCGCAACATTCAGTATTTGGCTGACCCACAGGCAAGGCACTTTTAATCGTGTGTTGCTTGTCGGTCTCGGACTCAACCATCAAACCTAGAGGCACATTTTGCGATGCGATTCAAGTGTTCCGAATATACCGAAAAGGAAGGGTGCGAAGTCTTCCTAAAAGTGTGAACAATTCCCACCTCTAACCCAAATTTCGCAACCACATTTCCATGCGAGCGCATTGCGCAACCGCTAAACCGTCGCTGACTGGAAAACAAGTAGCAATTAGCTAGTTTCGGTCGGAAAAACCTGTACATCGACTGTGGGTTACGCTACAATAACAGTTCCCCCGCTTCCTGTTTTTCTGGCACTTTAGTGCTTTGCCATGAGTGACGACGATAGTTCGACAACTCCCGAAGACGAATCCAATAACAACGACGAGTTGAGTTCTTCGCCACCTAGTTCTACAGGTGGCGATATTGTACGGGTGTACATAGAAGATGAGATGCGTCATTCGTATCTCGGTTACGCGATGAGCGTGATCATTGGCCGTGCACTGCCTGACATTCGTGACGGCCTGAAACCCGTACATAGACGATGCCTCTTCGGAATGGACCAGCTGAACAATCGGCATGACCGACCCACTATGAAGTCAGCCAGGGTTGGAGGCGAGGTTGTTGGAAAGTATCACCCACACGGGGAACAGGCAATTTACGAAACTATCGTAAATATGGCACAGGACTTCAAGATGCGGTATCCACTGGTGGAAGGGCAGGGGAACTTCGGTTCCATTGATGGAGACCCTGCCGCCGCACCGAGATATACCGAAGTCAGAATGATGCGAATTGCATCTATGATGCTGGCAGATCTCGACAGGGAAACCGTCGACATGACCCTCAACTACGACGACACTATCCTTGTTCCAGTCGTGTTGCCGACCCGCATCCCGAATTTACTTATAAACGGTTCGTACGGAATTGCCGTAGCCATGGCTACCAATATTCCTCCTCACAATCTCACTGAGGTCATTGACGCATGTATAGCCTTGGTAGACGATGAGCATCTCACCGTAGAAGATCTGATGCAGTATGTACAGGGTCCCGACTTCCCAACGGCTGGAATTATCAATGGCCGAGCAGGAATCGTGCAATCCTACAAGACCGGTAGGGGCAGAATTCGCGTACGTGCTCGAGCAAGCATCGAAAAGGAAAAATCAGGTCGAGAGACAATAATCGTCACAGAGATTCCTTTCCAGCAAAACAAGGCTAAGCTGGTTGAGTCCATAGCCGATTTGGTTCGCGAAAAACGCATTAGCGGAATTTCCGACCTTCGTGACGAGTCTAGCAAGAATGGAATGCGCATCGTCATAGAAGTCAGTCGAGGTGAACCAGGTGACGTCGTGCTAAACAACCTCTTTGCACACACTCAGTTGGAATCGTCCGTTAGTGTGAATTGCACTGCTCTTGTCGGCGGTCAACCGCGAACTGTAAACCTCAAAGACATGCTGATGGCATTCATTCATCATCGCCGAGAGGTCGTAATTCGTCGGTCAACCTATCTCCTGCGCGAATCTAGAAGGCGCGCGCACACACTTGAAGGTCAGGCCGTTGCATTGGCCGATATAGATGAAATTGTCGAGCTTATTCGCAGTTCAGAATCTCGGCAGGACGCACAGGACGCATTAACCGGTCGATCATGGCTGAGGGTAGTTGCCGGGGAAGACGATTCGAGTGATCGAATCTCTCGGGTTTCTGCTGTTCAAGCCTTGTTGCGACGAGCGGACGTGAAACTAGCACGGCGTGATGACTTAGACGCGTCGCTTGGGTTTGATGAAGAGACCGGAGAATATCGTCTCTCCAATGATCAAGCGGACGCAATTCTAAGTTTGCAGCTCCACCGCCTAGTCAGTTTGGAACAAAACCGTCTCATCAGCGAATACGAAGAACTGATTGCCGTTATCAAGAGTCTTCAGGAAATCCTCGAATCAGATAAACGAATGAACGAGGTAGTCAAGGAAGAGCTCATCGAAGTCAGAGATGAATTCGGCGACGAACGGAAGACGGAGATTCTGCAAACCGAGGAAGACTTCACGACAATTGACATGATTGTCCCCAAGACTGTGGTTGTCACAATTTCGCACGGCGGGTATGCCAAGAGCCAGCCAATTGATGTTTACGAGGCACAACGGAGAGGCGGGCGAGGCAAAACGGCTGCAACTGTCAAGGAGGACGACTTTGTTGAGCACCTCCTAATAACTCACAACCACTCGACACTTTTGTGTTTTAGCAATCGAGGGCGTGCTTACTGGCTACCGACCTATCAAATTCCAGAGAGCAGCCGAAACGCATTGGGGCGTCCGTTAGTCAACCTATTGGAACTTGAAGGTGACGAGAGAATATCGGCGATTTGCCCCGTCAAGGACTTTTCGGAAGACCGTTTTGTCGTGTTGGCCACTCGACGGGGACAGGTGAAGCGAGTGGAACTGAGCAAGTTTAGTAGACCCCGAAAGCGAGGACTAATCGCCATTGGATTGCTCGACAATGACCGATTGATAGGCGCGGATTTAACCGATGGGCACCAAGAAATTGTTCTTGTACAGAACAAGGGATTGGCTGTGAAATTCATGGAATCGGACGTACGAGTGATGGGAAGAACCGCCCGCGGTGTCCGGGGAATTCGCCTTCGAGGCGATGCGGAAGTACTTTCCTTAGTTATTCCCCACGAAAACGGCTACCTGCTCTGTGCCACTGAGAATGGCTACGGTAAGAGGACCGACCTCCAAGCGTTTCGACGTACCGGTAGAGGAGGACTGGGATCCTATGCGATCAGGAGTTCTCAACGGAACGGGGAAGTAGCTGGCGCTGTGCAAGTATTTGACACAGATCATGTAATGTTTATCAACAATAGAGGAACACTCATTCGGACCTCAGTTGATCAGATCCGAATCGCAGGACGCAATACCCAAGGCGTGAGACTCATACGTTTGGGCGAAGAAGAGCGACTGATTGGAATTGGTCGAATCCCAGAATCAGCATTGTCTGAAGAGGAGGAAACACAATCCGATTCTTCTATTGATGAAACTCCGGACAACCGTGGTGAGTCTGACAATGATTCGCAACCAGACAACTCGAACAACGACGCCTAGAATTACCACGACTCGCTGATCGCGTTAGTCCAAATATATCGCAATGTCTCGAGCCTTTAACTTTTCGGCTGGCCCGTCCGCTCTGCCTTTGCCTGTATTGAGAAAAGTTCAGGAAGAGCTTCTGAATTACCGAGGAACGGGAACCTCCATAATCGAGGTTAGCCACAGATCTGACCAGTTCTTGGAGATCGCACATCGGACTGAACAATCTCTTCGAGAACTCCTGGCCATTAGCAATGACTATTGGGTGCTCTTCATGCAGGGAGGTTCAACGCTTCAATTTGCACTGGTGCCGCTAAACCTGTCGCGACAAGGCGAAACGGTCGAGTACTTGTGTACGGGAGAATGGTCTAGCAAAGCGATACGAGAGGCGGCAAGAGTGCGCCGGGCACATGTAGTAGCGACAGCAACAAACAACATTCCCTCTCCCTCTTCTTGGAACCGAGCTGAGAATTCCAGGTATCTGCACGTAACATCCAACGAAACTATTAGCGGAGTTCAGTTTCACGAGTTTCCGAGCAATTTAGACGTACCCTTGGTCGCGGACATGTCATCCGATTTACTGACTCGAGTAGTCGATGTAAGTCAATTTGGGTTGATTTACGCATCCGCACAGAAGAATATTGGGCCCTCGGGACTAACTATAGTTATCGTACGCAAAGACTTGTGTCGCCCGCTGGAAGAAGGCGACTCTGAGTACTTGAACTATCGAGCACATGCAGACACACAATCGATGTACAACACGCCTAACACCTTTGCGTGGTATGTCGCTGGTCTGGTTATTGATTGGGTGAAAAAGTCCGGCGGAGTTGAGGAAATGCAAAGACGATCCGTTGAAAAGGCCAGTCGACTTTACGAAGTCATAGACAGAAGCAACTTATACAGCAACACTGTTGATCCAAGATTTCGATCGACTATGAATGTGACATTCTCCATCGAAGACGAGACTCTGAGGCAAGCTTTTCTAAGCGAGGCCGAACACGCGAACATCAAACACATCAGAGGCCATCGAATGGTTGGCGGATTCAGAGCTAGTCTCTACAACGCCGTTGAATGGGAGTCAGTGAGGGCTTTAATTCGTTTTATGCAAGAGTTTGAAAAAGAGAGAGTAGGGAAATGAGCAAGGAACGAATTAAGTCAATTCGATCGAGAATCGACACTATCGACGATCACATGCTCCTGTTGCTAAATGAACGTGCGTCACTAGCTAAAGAAATCGCAGAGGTCAAGTCTGCTGCTCAGCAAGAAGATCTGAACGCCGTCTACCATCCTGACAGAGAGTCGCTCGTACTGGCGCGACTAAAAAAATTGAATGAAGGTCCACTGACCGATGGACAGGTGGAGCAGTTATTCAACGAGATCAAATCTTGCTGCTTGTCGTTGCAGCAGTCCTTAACCGTTGCGTATTTGGGACCGCGTGGAACCTATACGGAAGCAGCGGCAATAAAACAATTCGGACACTTTTGCACTACCAAGTCGCAGGCTTCGATCGACGATGTCTTTCATGAAGTAGAGGCCCAGCATTGCCAATACGGTGTGGTGCCCGTCGAAAACAGCACAGAAGGAGTCGTAAACCGTACACTAGATTGCCTCATCGAGTTCAAACTCAAGATTTGCGCAGAAATTGAACTTCCCATCCATCACGCTTTCTTGGCGCGTCCAGACACCGACCCAAAATCAATAAAGAGGATTTACTCGCACCAGCACTCTCTTGCTCAATGTAGACGTTGGCTGGACGTGAACTACCGCGATACTGAGCAGGTAGCGGTTTCGAGTAACGCAGAGGCTGCTCGATTGGTATATGACGAACGTAATACTGCAGCTATTGCAGGCACGATGGCAGCAGAACAGTACCACCTTGATGTACTTGAGCGAAATATTGAAGATCAAACGGGGAACACCACACGATTCCTAGTCATAGGCAACCATACCGTCGGAGCAACAGGCAATGACAAGACATCCATTCTCGTAATGGGCAACGATGAACCTGGCGCACTGTTCAAGATTCTTGGCCCGTTTCAGGAGTTTGATGTCAATTTGTGTCGAATCGAGACCCGTCCAGCCAACCACAGCAAGTGGTCGTATGTCTTTTTAATGGATATTGAAGGCCACGAGAGTACTGAATCAATTCGCAATGCGCTAGAACGCATCGGAGATATTGCTCTAGACGTAAGGTCGTTAGGTTCCTATCCAAAGGCTTTGAGTGCATGAATTCGAACGTTAACACTCGAGTCCTTACTCTGTCCCCATACTTGCCGGGGAAGACGATTGCCGAGCTTCTAAGGGAATACGGGATACACAATTCGATAAAGCTGTCTAGTAACGAAAACCCTAGAGGTGCAAGTCCACAGGTTCTCGGTGCGATTGCTAAAGAATTCGACACGCTGACCCGTTATCCAGATCCAACAGGGAGAGGACTAAAACAAGCACTATCTCAAAAGCTTGGTGTTTCCTCGGATTGCATCACCCTGGGCAACGGCTCAAATGATGTACTCGAACTGGCTGCTCGCGTGGCCGTGTCTCCGGGGTCCAGCTGTGTCGTTGATGAACACTGCTTTGAAGTCTATCCAATGGCTATTGCCGCAGCTCACGGAAAGCTCGTTTCGGTTGAATCACGAAATTGGAGGCAAGACCTTGCAAGAACTGCTGAAGTAGTCGATGAAGCTACCAGCATTGTTTACATCGCAAATCCCAACAATCCCACCGGAACCTATGTCACGGGTTATGAGTTGAAGTCTTTTATCGAGTCTGTTCCGCCTTTTGTGTGGATAGTGATCGACGAAGCTTATTTTGAATACGTTAATGAGGCAGACTATCCGAATGGGGTCGAATTTTGTAGGCAGCACCCAAACCTGATCATAACTCGTACTTTTTCTAAAGCGTACGGTCTTGCTTCCATGAGAGTGGGTTACAGTGTCTCGTCAAGTTATTTTGCTGAACTACTCAATAGGATTCGTCAGCCCTTTAATGTAAACAGCATGGCTCTTGCCGCGGCACAAGCAGCACTAAAAGACGACGCTTACCTAGCTGAGAGTGTTGCCATGAATTCCGAAGAAATGACCTATGTAATGGATTGCCTTAGTGAACAAGGCTTTGAATATATCCCTTCTGTAGCAAACTTTGTGACTTTCGATTGTGGTGTGGATTCATCGAGTCTATACGACAGTCTCCTGAGGCAGGGAGTGATCGTTCGTCCTATTTCAAATTACGGTATGCCCAACCACCTGCGAGTCACTATCGGAACGCACGAAGAAAACGTGCGATTTGCCGAGGCATTGGCGACGGCTCATTGATGGGATGGTCTAAAACTGCGCGTTGCTGCATTTTCACAACATGACCTCTAGAGTGCCGGTGATAACTATCGATGGTCTTTCCGCATCCGGAAAAGGCACTGTCGCTACTTCCGTTTCATTGAAACTTGGATGGAACTTGCTTGACAGCGGCTTGCTCTATCGAGTTGTTGCATTTTTGGTGGCAGAGTACGAACTACAGTACGAGGATGAAAAGGCCATTGCTGAATTAGTTGAAAGAAAAGTCCGAATTCAATACTCGACAACTGGCATTCAAGCGAGTTCTTTAAAGGAATCTCGTGAACTGCGTGACAGTGTCATGGTTGTCTCGGACTCGCTCCATCGGAAGACAGTGCAATGGAATGGCGAGGATGTCACAAGCATCGTGCGGGGCAACGACATTTCACGAGGTGCCGCAGTTGTAGCGGCTTCGCGCACCATCCGAGCGGTACTCATACCAAAACAAAGAGATCAACGTGTTGAGCCTGGGCTAGTCGCGGATGGCAGAGATATGGGGACAGTGATATTCCCTGATGCGCAATTGAAGATCTTTCTTCAGGCTTCATTGGAAACCCGAACGAGACGACGCATGGCACAACTGGGTGCAGCTGATACTCACGCTAGCTTTCGTCGGGTGTTTCAGAGCCTGAAGGACCGCGACGAGCGTGACAGTCTCCGAGAGGTGGCACCAGCAATTCCAGCGACCGATGCCATAAGACTCGACAGTTCCGAATTGTCAGTGGATGAGACCGTGGCAATAGTCATGCGAGAGGCTCGAGACCGCAACATAATTGAAGGATGAGCAATCTCTAGCGTGTGAAACTACTTCGCGTTGAATTGCGATTTTTGGATCGATATTAGGCTGGGTTCGTCGTTTGAATAGTGGCGGCGAATTTCAATCCATCGACAGGCAGATCAACCATTCGTTTGCATTGGCTTTGCGGCTGGCTACTGACATTGGTGAGTGTCCTTTCATGTTTTTGCTTGACAGATCAGCTCCGGCACTCACAAGAGTTTTTGCAACCGCAAACAGGTTTTGCTTGTCCTTTATTGTTGATCGGACAGCAGTTAACAAAGGAGTATCGCCGTTTTCGTCTACGGCGTCCACCTGGGCACCCTGCTGCAATAATTCTTTGACGATGTGTCCAAAACCGGCTTTGGCGGCGCAATGAAGTGCTGTTTGTCCCTTGTAATTTCTTTGATTGACATCTGCGCCCTGCGCAAGCAATTCTCGAATAGTCTTCAGATTTCCTCCTCGGTCGCCTCGAGCGGAATACACCAGAGCAGGCCAGCCTCCCTCCGCGACATCCGGGTCGAACGGAACCCCATATCTATCCAGCAACGCGTTGATTAGAGGATCGGTGATTCCAGAACGTGGAATTGCGGAAACGGATGGATCGACTCCTGCACGGAACAATCGCTCTAGGACTTCAGTGTTCTTCCTCCAGATAGCAAAACGAACCAACCAAAACGAATACGGCTGCGGGTCTGCACCGTGCCTCAACAACAAATCCAAAATTCTTGTTCGGCTTTGGCTTACGGCATAGTGAAGTGCGGTTGCCTTGACGTTTCTGTCGTTTTGCGCTTTTTCTTGAATCGCGAGACTTGAATCCTCGTTCAGTTGCTCGTTGACGCAATCATAGTTGCCCAAATACACATCTGTGAAGAAGTCGATGCGCGCGCCGAACTCCAGCAACAGGATTGCCGTAGATTCATGCCGTTTGAACTTCGCCGCACAATAGGCGGAAATATCGACGAGCAGAGGAGTGAAGTGGCATCCACAGACATCTATGTCGGCTCCCCGTTCTATCAGGTAGGCGACCATTTCAATGCGGCCCCGATACGCCGCTTCCCACAGCATCGTCCTTCCATGTGAACCCACTCGATGCAGCCAATCAGGTTTCAGTCGCAGTAGCTGCTTCACTGCTTCGATGTCCCCTCGGCCTGCAGCGGCTACTCCGATCTTGAGAAAGTCGCTGGTCCTACCGGTTAGTTCGAATTTGCTTGAATCAGTGTGCTTGACCATTGTTTTTTCGCGATCTGTTAACCCAAGTCACAATTGAGTGCGAAACTTTCGCAGTGTGTGGCTTTCAAATGTGTAGAATGTGCAATCTCTCGCGCTTGCTAGCCCCTGTCTGGCCTGTTTCTAGTACTGTTTTCAATGACTTGTGAGAGACGGTCAACAATGGGGCAAACTACCTCAAATCAGTTCGAGAAGCAATTGCTCGAATACTTTGTGGATTGAGCATGCGCGTGGACTGAAATCAATTATTTAACAGGAGTATATGGCAGAGTCCTTTGAATCATTGTTCGAGCAGAGCGTTCAAACAGTAGAAATGACACCTGGGTCGATCGTTGTTGGAACAGTTGTCGATATAGATAGCGAATTCGTAACGATGCACGTCGGTTTAAAGTCGGAAGGAGTTATCCCAAGAGATCAATTCTTTGATGTAAACGGAGAATTCAATCTTGAAGTTGGCGATCAGGTGAAGGTCGCGATGGAAGTTGTCGATGACGGTTTTGGAGAAACCCGACTATCCCGCGAAAAAGCCAAGCGTGCGGAGACGTGGGAGACACTTGAAGAGTCTTTTGAAAAGAAAGAACCCATCAAAGGTGTGCTGAACGGCAAGGTTAAAGGCGGATTTACCGTCAGTATTGACGACGTACGAGCATTCTTGCCTGGCTCTCTTGTCGATACCAGACCTATTCGAGATACAGCCGATCTTGAAGGACAAGAGCTCGAGTTTCAAGTGATCAAACTTGATCAGCGCCGAAACAATGTTGTTGTCTCTCGCCGTGCGATTCTCGAACTTGAAAACAGCGAAGAACGCGAAGCCCTTCTGAATTCCCTGGCGGAAGGACAAGTGAAGGAGGGTATTGTCAAAAACCTCACCGAATACGGAGCGTTTGTTGACTTGGGTGGAATTGACGGACTGTTGCACGTCACAGACATGGCATGGAAACGTGTGCGACATCCAAGTGAAGTTGTTAACGTCGGCCAAGAAATAACTGTCAAGGTACTTTCGTTTGATTCGGAGAGAAACCGAGTTTCCTTAGGCATGAAGCAATTGGGAGACGATCCGTGGGTTGACATCACGCGACGCTATCCAAAGGGCACGAAGGTCTATGCAACGGTCACCAACATTCAAGACTATGGTTGCTTTGCTGAGATCGAAGAAGGTGTCGAAGGGCTGGTCCACGTCTCGGAAATGGACTGGATTAGCAGAAACGTGATTCCATCAAAGATCGTCACAACTGGGGACACCATAGAAGTGATGATTCTTGACATTGATGAGGATCGTCGTCGTGTCTCTCTTGGAATTAAGCAGTGTCTCGAAAATCCTTGGGAAGTCTTCGACCGAACCCATTCAGTCGGCGACAAAGTGTCGGGAACGATCAGGTCCATTACCGATTTTGGAATATTTGTTGGATTGGATGGAAATGTAGACGGTTTAGTTCATTTGTCAGACATGTCCTGGACTGAACCCGGCGAGGTGGTAGTTCGACGGTTTAGCAAAGGCGGTCAGGTCGATGCCGTCGTCTTGGCTATTGATGTCGAACGGGAACGAATCGGACTTGGCATCAAACAATTGGATTCCGACGTGTTTGGTGACTTTACAAATGAACATCCCAAAGGGACCATGGTTACTGGCGTTGTGACTGAGGTCGAAGCTCGAGAGGCGAAGATTCAGCTTGCTCCAGAAGTGAATGGTTCGATCAAGGCTGCAGAAATCTCAAGAGATCGCGTTGAAGACGTTCGCCAAGCACTCAAAGTTGGTGACGAGGTTAATGCAAAAGTCATCAACATCGATCTGAGAAACAGAATAGTGTGGTTGTCAATCAAGCAGGGTGAACAGGAGTCTGAAGCGGAAGCCCATCGTGAGTACCAACGTCAGACGGCAGAAGAAACGAAAAAGACTACTTTTGGAGAACTCATTCGATCTCAGCTTAAGAAACGCCCAACGAGCGAGGAAGGGGAAGAGCACAGTGCAGATACAGATTCCGAAGAAACTGCCTCCGCTGTGGAATCTGAATCTACCGAGGAAGAGGTCGAAGTCGAGGCAGCTGATGATTCATTGGAATCCAGTGCTTCGGCAGATAGTTCAGATGAGACGGTAGAATCTGACGCGGTTGAACTATCCGAACAAAGTGAATTGAATTCCGACGAATCTGATGAATCTGAAGATTCAAAAGAAACAACGGAAGATTCTGCTGAGGAAAACACTCTTGATTCAGCATCTGAGACTACCTCTGAATCTGATTCCGAAACTGAATCAAAAGATTCTTAGAATCATACGAAGTAGTGAATCGTATTAGATGCTTCCAGGTTCAACAATAGAAGCGGTCTTTTCAATGCCTTGGTATCAAACAACATGACTCGATCGGAATTGGAGCAGCTCATCGCCGATAAGCAACCAGAACTTTCAAAGGAATCCGTCGTTCGATGTGTGGATCTGATTCTGAAGGAAGTTTCGGACGCGTTGGTTGACGGTCGACGGGTGGAAATTCGTGGCTTCGGTTCATTCGGATTGCGTCGTCGTGTAAGCCGCGTTGGAAGAAACCCTCGTACAGGCGAATCAGTGAATATTCCGGAACGACACGTACCGTACTTTAGGCCAGGTAGAGCATTGAGAGAACGGATAGATCAAGCTCGGGAACGAGACGATAATACTCACAAGCGACTGGAAGAGATTTGGAAAAATCGCGACGGTCAGACTTCAGAATAAAAATCTTGGGGAGCAGCCGACACTCAAATTAACGGACCCTGTTCTTCCGCTCCAGTGAAGTCTTGAAAATCTTCAAACGAATATGCTTCATTTCGCTTATTGCGTTAGTAGTAATTTTCACGGTTGTGCTTGTACTCGAAAACCGAAGTCCTACGGTAGTCAGTTTGTGGTTGGTGGAATCGCCGGAGCTTCCACTTGTTATTTGGCTAGTTGTCTGTTTTGTGTTTGGTCTATTGGTGGGATCATTCGCTCAGTTCTTCTTGAATCTCAAGCGCCACAGGAGCGCTTCGAACGATAAAGATACTGTTCCTTCAAATACTGAATAGAGGAAGCGGGTCGGGGAGGTTGCACCTTCTAAACTACCCCATCCTTAAGAATCGATTGAGAGACTTTGGATGCTTGGCACGCTCTAGCCATCGAATTTGCCCCTATCCTCATGCCGTTCAAAAATATTGAATTCGACTTGAACGTGTCATTGCTGCCGCAAATTCCTAATCTTTTAAAGAAAACCGAATGGAAGAACGAATCTGGAGATCCTCGACTCCTCGTTTGCGCAGAGTAGACGGAAACTTTGGAAATGGCGCAGCGCGACGTACCATTCTGAGAGCTTCCTCATCTAGCTCCACGAATCCTGAGGACTTGGACAATCGAATCGAGTCGACATTACCTTCGGAATAGAGAGTAAAAGCCACCTCAGCTCGACCTTCCTCTTTTGCCCGTCGAGACGTCTTGGGGTACTTTTTGAAACGATTCAGGTGAGCGGTTACTCGAACCATATAAGAGTTAGAAACCCGATCTGAGGATCCGACTTGATTGGAGCTGCCAGGTCCCGACCCTTGAATCTCCTTTGATGGATTGGAATGTTCGAGGTCCAAGACTGCAAGCGGAATGGACATTGTGGGGACACTTAGAGGCGTGACTTCATTTGGGTCGAACTGAAAAACGGGCGACGGAATTTCGGGGGGTGGCTGTTCAATTAGTTGGGGTGGATCTACCGATTGTTCGAATTCTGCCATTGCAGTTTCGTTTTGCAGTTCATCCAATGCGGGTTCTTCGAGAAAGTCTGTTAGCTGTGATTGATTAATTGGTGGGGCGATTGAAAGTCCTACATGAACACCTTCGTTTCCAAAACTAGCTCCATGACTGACTCCAAACCCTAGCCATGAAACAATTACCAATGCATGCGCAGACGTAGCAACGAGTACAGCGATCGGCCATCTCGTACGGTGCCCCATCGCAATCCACGAATTGGTCTGGTCTTGCGGATCACTCACGGGAACTCAAAGTCTGAAGAGTTGCCAGTGCGACTTCGCCAATGCCCGCATCTCGAAGAATTCCCAAAATTGTCCGAGTACGTATCGCCGCTAGCCGAGCGTCTGCTTTGACAAGAATATGAGGTGGAGGAGTGGAGTCACTTTCGACAATTAAGGACTTCAATTGAGAAACCAATTCATCCCGTGCTACTAGTACTCCATTTAGATAAATCTGTTCATCGATCGTAATAGAAACTGTGATTGGATTCGGTTTACGTTCTGACTCGCTTTCGGAAATAGGTGTATCTAAAGTTACGGAATCAGATTTTTGGACCTGTCCGGCGATCATGAAGAAGGCCAGCATCAGAAACACAACATTAATCAAAGGTATTAGCTGGGTTTCCGACTTCGGCGGACTTCTATCTATGTCCAACTTCATGGCTCCGCTTCCTTGATCACCAGATTTTTTGCACCCGCCTCAGCCAACCTGTCCAGAACAGTTACAAGAGCTTGAGTAGAGATTGAGGGTCGAGTGTCAACGATATAGGATGCTTCCATGTCCGATCCAATCCACCGAGAAAGTTCGTTTGGATTTGAAGTTGATACCCTTTGATTATCGGCCGATATGACTCCGTCTTCAGTTTCAATCAATAGCTCTCGAACAACTATTTCCACGTTGGACGCGGACGGAGCGGAATAACTCACAGGCAATTGTTTCTCTTTTGCCATAGAAGTCGTGAGCATGAAAAACAAGAGCAAAATAAAAACAACGTCCACAAGGGGTACCAAGCTAATGTGTTTTCTACGAAAATGAAAATAATCTTTTATTTTCAAAATGTTATTACCACTACTTGCGTTTGTTGTCGAAGTGAAACGACGTGAACAGCTGAGTTATGCAATCGTTAAACTGAGTGGCGACCCGTTGTACCTTTCGGTCCATCCAACTGTGAGCAACCAGCGCTGGGATAGCCACGCTCAAACCGAGTGCAGTTGTGATCAACGCCTGCCAGATTCCACGAGACAGTACTGACGGGTCAACCTGAGTTCCGGCTGCCTCCATAGCTTGGAAGGCGTCAATCATTCCCAGCACCGTCCCAAGCAGTCCTAGCAGCGGGCTCAATGTGCCAATAGTCTCTAAAGCAGGAAGAAACGAACGCAAGGCATTAAGCTTAAATATCGCAATTCGGTCTAACTCCTCTTTTAGCACATCTTCATCGGTTTCGCCATTGTTCAAGTTTTGCATAGCGAATTGAGCAACGTCCCCAACAAAAATCCCCGAAGAAAGCTGATCGATAGCTGGCTTATAGTCTCCACGCCGCCACATTGAGAGTACCTGATCCAGATTGCCTTCGTCTTCAGGCTTCGTAGTCGCGAATTGCCATAGCTTAAGCACTATGATTGAAACAGCAGCTACTGACATTGCCAGTAGTACCCAGACGACGGGACCACCCACATTCAGGAAATCTACAAGATGATCAAGCAAGGTTAGGTGACTCCATCAATCTCAACTACGGCTGATCGTGGCGGATAGACGTTGGATGGTCTAGCTGCCACGAGAGCGAATACACTGGCCAAGCCCCGGCATGATTCGAAGCACCGTGACAGCCGAGGAACGTTAGATTTACTCCATCTACTTCAGCCGATCACTGGAATCTTGTTCCTAGCTCGATCCAAAATCGACGGCCTTGGCTAAATCTTCTCCGAGTGCTTACGGTACTCTGATCAACAATTTGATCAAATAGATTGTTGACTTCCAGTGTTGCAAACATTGACCACCGTTGAGTTAGCTTGCCGGTCCAGGAAATCTTCGAATTGATCGTTAGCAAACTGTCGAAGTCATAATCTTGGTAGATGTCATAGGTCAAGCCAGTCGAGGCATCGGTGTAGTCCTCTCGCGAATCGCGTGCAACAGTTCCACCGCGCCTGTGATTGAAGTAATTCGTCCAACTAATACTCCAAACGGGAATTTCTGTTGTTGTGTAAAACCCGATTGTGAAAGGAATGTTGTAGTCCCAGGGTGGCAATTCATCGAATGAGACTAAGCCGCCTTCGTAGTAGACCAAATCCTCTTCAAGTTGCTCATCGTATCCCGCGTCGTCCTGACGGTTGCTTGTAGAGTCTCGATACCCTAGACTGAAGGTGAAGTGCGTATTCGTCTGTCCGAACGAAATGGATTCGGCATTTGTAATTGTTGTTGAAATGCTCTGCGATGCACTCTCTCCGAGATTGGTGTAGTAATACAAGCCATCATCATTTCGACGCCGTGAGACCCCATCTTTGTTGTTGCGACTTACAAAGGAGACGGTTGCATGCACGAGCTTTCCTTCGGACCGTGACCAGCCGAGCGAGTATTCATCCGAATATGGCGTACTTAGGTCCGATGCGCCGGTTCGATCGTCATAGGTGAGGTGTGTGCAATTCACAAAGTCCGACACGGAACACGGTACTTCCTCTCCCGCCCGTCCCCTGGGTCGAGTCAAATTTGCATACGACTCTCGCCAGCCGTAGATCTCATCGTTAAGTTCATAGCGGAAGAAGCTTCTACCGTAGTATCGGCTTGTACCGGCAGAGAAAGAACCGTATGAAGTTGGATAGCTTAAGCTAATTCGCGGAGAGATATTGAAATTATCGAGATAGCTCTCCCAGTCAGCTCGCAGCCCCAATGTGATCGCTGCCGACTGGAGAAATCCAGTGTTTAGTAGCGTGACTACGTCCTGAACGTAAAGAGAAAGTTCTTGATATGAAACGTCCACTTTTCCGGAATACCAGAACGAGCGCCGTTGTAGGAACTCGTCCCCCGCACTACTGACGCCATCTCCATCTTGGTCGCGGCATCCCAACCTGCCGTTGTCCCGAACACAGAAGAATTGTTCGAAAATTACATCATCGGGACGTTCATAAAAACTGCTCGTTCCTCGCAGTTCTCCCCCCATCGTGATGGACTGGGTTCCAAAGTCGTGTGTGAAGTCGTTGAACTCCCACTTGGGCTTCACGCTCCAACGAGTCTGCTCTTGATTGGAACTACCGAACGCCCCTTCAAATCTGGACATTCCACTGCTTTCCAAGTACTCGTGGTACGTGAAGAAACTCGTCTCGCTCTCCAAGGAATCTGACAGCTGGTCGATCGAGAACTTGAGGTTCAGAGAGCCCTTTTCTTTCACTGTGCTTACATCTACTGTCGTACCGATTCCTTGGTGTTCCTGGACAAACATTCCCGTGTATGTGGTGGATGTGAGTCCATCATGAGATCGGTTGGAATATCGAAAGGACACCTCAAGATCGTATTCTCCAATGGTAGTGTTGACCTTGCCGACCAAGTTATTGATTGAATCTTCGTAATCAATGAGCCGTATGATGTCAGCATCATCTTCAAATTCCTGACCAAATACCGAAGTGCGACGATTGAACGAGAGTGTCAGACCTAAGTCTTCCGTTATGCCGTACTGTACGGAAAGACGGTAGTTTGCTTTCTCATAGTCGGGCGTGTAAACCGCTCGATACTTGTCAGCAACCGAAATGTCATCCTCAGTAACATGGAACTTTTCCCAGTCGTCCCGCTGCAACTGGTAGGTGAAGCTGAACATGTCCTCGCCCTTGTAGGATTTGAGCTCGGATGCAACCACACCTCCGGTAAAGCCTCCATATTCGACTGGAATGTTGCTATCGAACACTTGTACTTCCTCTAGCAACTCGACATCAATGTAGTAGCCCTGTGGAGAACTACCACCGTGAGGAGCCACGAGGCTCGGCGTACTCCAAATATCCTCGGAAGCAGCCGGATTCAAATCGTTGGTGGTATCCGTGCCATCTAACAAGAACAGGTTCTGGTAGAACACATTCCCGTGAATAGAAACCTCATCAGGTCGAAGCGATGCATTGCCTGCTGACAAGTCGCTGGAGCGGGAAAAATTAACGTTGGGATTCAAACGAAGAAGGTCTGAAAGATTGCCTTCACCCAGTGGAGCCTCACCAATGGCTTCCTCGGTGTAGGTAGTGGTACCGGGTTCGATCTCAATCGGAGAAGCTTCGATTTCAATCTCTATGACCTCTGCGTCGTCTTCTGCTTCTTCTCCAGACGATGCTTGTTGTGCGAGAGCGGGTAAACCAAAAGCGAGTAATAAGAAAAACAGGATTGTCCCGAGCAACGACCGCTTGCGGGCTGAAGTCTCACTCGTGAAAAATCTAGAGAGTTTCGATTGTGAGACAGGATTCTCTGTCGACTTGTCGACACGAACTGAGTTGCATGGTTTCATAGTGGCTATCCCCAAGAGGTGGACCGAGCACGTACCTACCAAAGAACCAGTCGCTTTGTTGCAGAGAAGACCGATCCCGTTGCGTACGTCGCTCGAGTCGGCATTTTCTGACATTTTAGAGAAAAGCGTCAGCTGCTTGCTTCGAGTTCCACCAATTTTGGAATGTCTGTAAGGTACACGGCACAGCGAACCGGACGATCTTCAACTCTCCTCAGCACACGCGCATAAAGTGCCATTTGATCCGAATATCTGCGCACGGCGAACCGTTCCAGTTCCTCTTTTTCCTCCCGTCCGATCATTGCCGTCTTGTAGTCAATAATCCAACGGGTGTCTTCGGAGTCCACAAAAGTCCGATCTATGACAATATTTCGGACTGAATCGTCAATCCAAGTCGAAAACGGTGCTTCGGACTGAGCCAGCTGATGCTTGCCATCTAGTATCCACCGTCCGGTTTTATCGTCCAAAACCCGTGTGAGATGCTGTTGGGCTCTTTCAATCACCCAGGGTAGGTTAGATCCATCCACCCCTTCAGCCCGCAGTCGGTTCCTCCAAAGAGTGGTTCGTTCGTTGTCGATGACATCAAGCGAAAATTGCTGAGTCTCAGCAATTCGATGAAGTTCTCTGTGTACAAGATTTCCTAGTGCAAGTTCGCGTTGAAATCCAATAGGAGACAAGTCGGCCTGGCGTATTTGACGGGCTGATTGAAGGGAGGAGGGAATTTTGAACTTGGCACTGTTCGGCTCAAACATATAGTCGGGGTCCAGACGAGTAAGCATCGTGCTTGTGCTCGTCTCAACAGAGTTGTGAATTTCGCTACCCTTAACGACAGTCGCGTCATGAAGTACAAGGGCGATTTGAGCGAAGAGACTTCCCTTCTTGGCACGCATGAATTCCTCTTTACAGCTCCCAAACAGAGTTAGGGACTTGCGTGCTCGTGTAATTGCAACGTAAAGCAGGCGCTTGAGCTCGTTTTCACGTTTGGTCTTCTGTTCCTCTTGAAGCCACGAATACAGAGAATCCTCTTCGTTACTCAGGTTCAGTGCAATGAGAAGGTCGCGGTCATAAGGTTGCCATTGAATCAAGTCTCTCGAGTCACTTCTTGACTGCCGATTTAGGTCGGGCAGAATCACGTGATCGAACTCGAGCCCTTTTGCTTTGTGAATGGTCATGATTTCGACATCTGCCGAATCTGCTTCTTCGGTCGCATATTCGGATTCGATTCGGGTCCAGAGTTCGTCCATGCGAATCTCACCACGTGTACATGACTCCACCAGCGTGAGGAATCTTTCAGCGTTGATCAAAGTATCAGGTTCGTTGTACGCGTCGTTGCCGCCGAGTCGGAACCAGATCCTCTCCAGTTGTGATCGCAAGGTCAATTTTCGATCGCCTTCCAGCTGATTGAATGGCTTTCGAATTCGATTCAGGATGCGTCTTCCCAAGTTGGAAAGTGAATTGCAATTCAGCATCTCGCTTCCGGTATCGAGCGATGAAAGGATCTCTAAATCGGGCAAGGTCATTCCGCATAACGGCGACCGAAAGAAAGAAAGCCACGCAAGTCGGTTCCGATTGTCGTTTATCGCTTGTAGCAAGGAGAATAGATCTCGCACTACAGGCACATCTGAAAGTGGAGCAATTTCTACGCCTCGCCATGTTAGTCCTTCTTCGCGAAGCGCATTGAAATACACAGGCAAACGGGTTCTTATCTGAACAAGCATTCCAATGGATTCGTCTGGATTGGCTACCGAGATTTGCGAGATTTTCTTTGCAACTTCTCGGGCTTCTTGTTGTGAATCGGGATCGTTGGTGCAAACGATAATCTCCACCTCACCTTCCAGATCCATCTGAGTTGGAATTGACCGCGCATACGCAACTGCGCCTATGGAAGAGTCGTCTTTGTCTCCAAAGATGCTTGGACACAATTGATTGACCCAATCAACAACATTTGCTGAAGAGCGAAAATTGCTAGTGAGCTGGCGTGGCTCAACTTGTACGGAATGCAATCCATGTTCAAAAGTGTCTTGAAACAGCTTGAGATCTGCGTCGCGGAATCCATAAATTGACTGCATCGGATCTCCAACGGCAAAAAAGGTATTGCCAGAGTCAGGATTCCACGAACTCATGACACGATCAAGCAAATCGAATTGGGCTTGTGATGTGTCTTGGTACTCGTCAATGAGAATGTGAGAGATTCGATAATCCAGAGCAAGCGCTAGTTCTGATGGTTGATCGTCACTGGATAGTGCACGCTGCGCCGCAAATGACAACTCAGTGAAATCAACAATTTCTCTCTGACGAAAAATATGGTTCAACTGCTCAATGAGAGTCGAAAGCACAATAGCCAAACTCTCCAAAGCTTCAGTATGTGTCTCAGGAATGTTTCGGTCCGGAATAGTTCTTAGCCGTGCAAAAATGTCGGTGAGTCCGAGTATTCTCGTTCGCTCCAGTGCGTATTTGCAGGACTCTTTAGCTGGTATCTTTGGTGGAAATCCCTGCCGGACAGTAACGTCATTTCGAAGTGTTCCCTTCTGTGTAACCAAGATATTGGCAAGAATCCTCCAATCGCTAGGTTGCTGCAGATTGAAAAACTCTTTCATTAGGTAGCTTGCTGAATGCTCAGCTAGTGATCCATAGAGAACATACAAATCCAAGGGAATAACAGCCCTTGCCTCATCGATCAATGCATCAAGGTAGTTTGTTCTTACTTGGGTCAGCCTTCTAGTTAGATGTTTGATCCCGTCCGGTTTCGCCACCTCCGCCATGAGCGTGCGTATTGGTGCGATCCAGTGTTGTCGCTTGGCGAGCATAGTTGTTAATTCACGTAAAGCCTTGGTGTAGTCGTTGTCAAGTAGCGCAAGAATGGACGCTATGTCGTCTGCGAAGGCATCGTCCGAATTGATTAGTCCCAGGAATTGAGCGGTAGCGTCTTGGTAAATCAGGCTTGAGTCGTCGAGCCTTTGATAGTCGAGACTCAACTGACTCTCGTAAGGCATCCTCTGTACTAGACTGTAGGCGAAGCTATCTATGGTTTGAATCTTGAGACGCTGTGGATTTAGCTGCAAGTCCCAATGCCTCTGCCGACTCCGTTCCAATGCTGCCTGAGCGACCTCCGACTCTCCCTGGGTGAGTTCCAGAAGTACTCGAGACTTCATCTCATGTGCGGCTTTTCTTGTAAAAGTTATCGCAAGTATTTCTTCCGGCTGATTCACGATTCCGAGTAATCTCAGGTAACGGGACACTAGAAGTGTTGTTTTTCCTGAACCTGCGGGCGCTTGGACTATGTAAGACGAATGGGGAGAGGTAACTTCGTCCCTTACGGATTGATCGGTTGCCGCGTCTACGGCGAGTCGGAGAGTGTTCCTAGAATCTGTCATTCAACTTCGGCTTCCGGAAGAGGAGGCATTTCAGTCTCAGAGAAGGTCCTGCAAAAGCTATCTAGGTGGCAACTTCGGCAAATGTAGTTTGGGAACGTAGGATTGACTGTCGCAACGCCCTCCTTGAATTCCCGCGCTATTGCTGACACTGCATCCCGCCACTCATTCTTCATCTGCTTAAATCCCGCTTTGAATTGCTTATCGGGAAGAGCAATGCCTTTCTCCCGAGTTGCACGGCTGGCAATCCCTTTCATCTTGATGCTCAATCCGTCGATTTGTTCATATGCCAACCCATCACAATCTGGGACAGCCATCGAGTAAAGCGGCATTTGGGGGTCTCTTGGACGAGGTTCGGACCAATTGCTCAAGGCTACTGTTCCCGTCTTGTAGTCGATCACCAAGGCACTCAAGAATTCGGTCCTATCCACTCGATCCACTCGCAGCTTAAATGTGAATCCTTCCAATTCCAGGGCGTATTCCTTTTCTACTTCAACTACTTGAAACGCTTCACGCGACTCTTCCATCTGCTGCCAACTAGCAACAATTTCACGAATGCGCGCTTTCTCGTGCTCGATAAACCGATCCGGGAGCAACCGTTTCTTAAGCGGTCTGAGAGAGTCGTCGATTGCTAGTTCAATGTCTGTCTCTTTTATGTCGGCGATCGTGCTTTGATCCCTAGCTCGCTCTACAAGCACCTGCAAAACCCTGTGGACCATGGTTCCACGATCTAGCGGGTCGGGAAATCGATGAGGTAGCTTGCCCTCAGGTAGCTTTGTCCTATGTATCGCCCAAGCGCGAAACGGACAGTTGGATTGATCCCGAATAATTGAGGTGTGCTGTTTCCCAATTTCCCCAAGAGGCAACGGTGTTCCTTTGTCCGCGATGTACTCGCGAATCATGTCGTGTTGTTTTTCTATACCCCAGGGATGATCGAATTCAGCGATCTCTGGTCGAGTGAGAATCTCGCTCAGTTCAGCATTTCCCCGGCCGGAAAACAGCCGACTGGGTCGTGCTTCTGTCTGCTCTTCGTTGGGAGCTGCACTAAGTACAACTTCGGGTGCGCTTAGAAGCCACATATTCGACAAGCGCTGAGACCAATCGAGCATTTGCTGATGTGTCACTCGTGGAATAACCGCACGTCTTTGCACGGAAATCGGAATCATTGGATTCGGATTTGGATCCGATGGCCAATTGTCTTCGGCGACGTTGCAAACCCACAGAGCATCGAATTGCAAACCGATTGATTCCATTCGATCTACAACTTGAATGGGTGCGTAACGGGTGTCATAGGCCAATTGACTTGCCCTCAATCCGTCGCGAATTAGTTCAACAGCTTGTCGCCACGGAACTCTTCCCACAAAGGCGGACAGATGGGCAACATTGTTGAGCGCTTCGACAATTGACGCATGTACTCTTCGATCTTCGTCAGAGTGCTCGTCTGTCATCCATCCGGCTAGGCGGAATACTTGCAAAGCTACGGCTGCCCAGTCACTCAGGAGGCTTGCTCGTCTGGTGGTAAGTCTCGTGATTTGTTTTGGCGCCAAAGCGCCGCTTCGAGATGCATATCCCGCAAATCTAACGTGATCGGGAAACTCCGTGGGAAACTGCGATGGAATTTCTAACTCGGTTAGATATGGTGACCTTCCCAGTTGAAGCACTTCGGAAAAGTTGAGGTCGCTGATCGTCCAGGTCAGTAGCTTGACGATGTCTTGACAGAGGCGAGTTTCGATTAACGGTACTCCTGCTCCAACATTGACCAATTGGTCGATGCCTTCTCCATCAAAGAACGCAGCCTCCCAGTGACGGCGAATTGTGAGGTACTCCATCGATGTTTGAGGAACGACCACTCCAATTCGTCCTGAGATTCCGAATACTGACAGCCTTTCCCGTGCCCATTGAACTAGCCCTGATCGTTCTCTAGCAATGGAATTGAAGACATGAACCTTGGGATCGTGAGAATTCTGGAGCAAAGGACGAAGTGATTTCCCAAGCCTACCGGTTCGTTCGAATTGCTGAATCAGGTCGCGTTGGCTTGGATTTAGCTCATCGCAAGCAAAGAGACTAACTGGACTAGGATGGAAAGTTTCATCACCTATTGCAACGGCAATCAGTCGTGGGAGTTGTGGAACAGTAATGACTTCTTGCTCCTTACGAAGCTTCTCGAATTCTGTGATCCAATTGTGAAACAGGCGGCCGTTTTCTGTTTGATCCAAATCAGGCCTAACTCGCTGCAGATTCCAGCCACAATAAATGCTCCAAGCATCCACGACTGCCCTGGTATGTTTGAAGTACTCATCGTCGGGAGCACAGAGTCGAAACGCCAAATTGAGCGCTGATCGATGAAGAAGACCAAACGTTGCCGTCGAGTGACCCATGCGCATGAGCTCCTCGTAGAGTTCGAGCACCCATGCATCGAAGTGTTTGATATTGGGTGTGTGCCAAGCGTGCCTACCGTCGAGTACACACTCATATGCCCACGAATATCGAAGCTCGCTCGCTTGTCTTGCGTTCGCCGTGACGATCGTAGACGTTCGTATGGCTTGTCTAAGCTCATCGTCAAGCGGTATCAACGGTTTGCGCATGCTGAGCTAGTTCCTCTGAGCTTTAGAGTTGAACCTATTTCATTGAAACCGTACAGGTACAATGTTCAAGTTGCAGAGTAATTGTCTCGGATTATGTTACGCACTCTTTGGAAGGACTTTCTGGAGCAACGCTTGCCCATGAAGTTCGTTTTTGTTTGGGGATGGTTGTGCGTAGTCATAATGTTGGGAGCCCTTTTTTCCCCGTACATTAACTCACTGTTCGCATAGTTTTCGGATTCATTCACCCAATTGTGGCTCTCCTCACTGTCTGACACGCAGCGAGCCGCGCTCATCGGGCTCGCTCACAGTGTCGTTGTATCGGATGGGTTGCTTGATCCCAACGAGGAATTCATGCTTGATGAATTCAAGCGTGAAATGGCATTGAGCAGTAAGACCAGCGAGCACGATATTGCAACGAGTGATCTTGCAAAAACATTCGATTCCCCGAGAACACGAAGGATTGCAATAATCAATTTGCTCCGCCTTTCATACGTCGATGGAGAATTTGACGTGGAAGAGGAGTGTTTGCTCAAGCAAATCGCTATTCGGTTCGATATCGGAGAAATGGAATTCCGACGTATGGATAGCTGGGTAAGAAGACTAATGTCGCTGGAGAACGAAGCTTCTGATCAGTTCTTACAAGAGTGACAATCTTAGCGAGTTGATTTCATAGATTGTCGAGCAGGATTCGCCTTGCCTCATTAATTTCGGCGGCGAGGTAGCTCGATCCTCCCTGATCGGGATGTAGGTGTTGAATTAGCCGCCGGTGCGCAGCGATGATTTCATCTCGACTCGCGTTCAGATCAAGGCCCAAGATGTCGGCAGCTCGTTGGGTCGTCATCTCGCCTTCTTGCGAACCTGTCTCTTTCTGTGATGCCTGTTCAGATTGCCCCATATTGGGTCGATGACGTTCTATGTATGCCTCAAGCAATCGACGGGACTCCTCTTCTTGAAGACTGTGGTAAAGATCGGCGATCTCCGAGTCACTCAAGGAACTTAGCTGTCGACTTACATACGGTCCTTTACTTACTTCACCTTCGATGTTTCCTGAACCATGGTCTAGCGACATTGAGAGTTCGTTGGTACTTGCGGTGCTGCCGGAGTTGTCGTCGTTTGCTGCACCAAATTGCTGGAAGGCGTTGGTAGAGAATGCTCCTCCCAAAGGATTTCCAAATCGTGAGAACAACGTCAGCCAGGGAAGAAGACCGATGATTCTTCTTAGGAATGGTAGTACTAGTGTTCCGACCGCAGCAAACGGGTGAATCATGCCTCGCATGGATGCAAGCAAAAGTACTGCTGCCAAGACACCAACGGCAATAAGGACGAGTTTGGAATTGATAGGAGTTTTCTTGTTGTTCCACAGCAACTTGAACAGCAAAAGTAGAGCGAGTACGCCAATAACCCCAAGAACGAATACGACAATCATCGTTTGACTTGTGTAAGCAATCTCGTAGCTAAGTTACCTTTGAGTTTTTGTATGGCTTCTCTTCCTCCGGTGGCATAGGACGCGACTGCACCGAGCAACTCTGCAAGATCGCTCGCTGAACCAGCTCTAAACGGAATGTGAGCTCCTCCGGAACGCTGCGCAATTCGAGAGAACACTTGGGCAGCTCTTTGATCATTACCCTCTTGAAATACGAACACTGGAACGCGGAATAGACCCAGTTGTCCGGCCAATTCATAGAGTTCAAAGGGGTTTTCCTCGCAAGCGTCTCCAACCAGCACGGCGGCTTTCAACTCCGACGACAGCGATTCTTTGCGAATGTGTGACAGAACTCGCGCGATTTGTGTTCCTCCAGCAATGCACCGCACGTTTTGCATGCTGTTAAGCAAGGCATTCGAGGAATTGGTCCAATTGGACGCATTAAACTCATTGAATCCTCTGTAGTAGACCAGTTGAACGGACAGCTGTTTCTCTTTTGCAGTTCGAAACAGTTCTCCGTGAAGACTGGTAGCAAGGTCCCAGGTGTGTTCCCGGCTCGCAGTGGCATCCATTGCAAAAACCAAGCGGGCTTTCTTTTGCGTAACAACTGGATGTTTCTTTGTTTCCGCCAGAAATGCCTCGACAGAGTTTTTCTGATCAGGAAGCTTTTTCATACAAAGATTATCCACTATCGAACGGCAACGAATTGGGATTTGCACGTCCATTTGCAATAACAGGTCAAATTCGTATACATTAGTCGTAGATGTAACGAAAACCATCATCGAACTCAAAGGAGGATAGATTGTTAGAACAAACCGAGACCGAGCAACAGTTGGAGCGACTTCGGATTGAACATCGGGACTTGGACGAGATCGTGGACATATTGATCAAGTCGGGTCACGAAGATGAGATGAGAATTCAGCGACTAAAAAAGAAGAAGCTTCGATTGCGAGATCAAATTGCAAGGCTCGAAAGTTCTCAATCTACTCGAGCAGACGCTTAGCAAATAGATTTGGTTGCCCCCGACATGTAGGAGTGGGGCTAGCTAATCTTGGAGCACTTGCTCGGCAAAGTGAAAGCCGACTCAACCTCCAAGTGAGGGTGAGTTGGAGTGTATTGGATATGATCGTACATACTGCTTGCTAACCCAAACTGCTATCACGATTCTTACTGGAGTTGAAGTTGCTAGTCCAACGAAGCCCATGGGAAAGAGTGGTATCGCTAAAATGTCGAACCGCATCCATCGCATTTCCGTTACTCCCCTTATTCATCGGTGCGGCAATGGGCGAAGAACGAAGACTAACACGCATGATCTACGATGCTTTCGTGGCCGTAGTAGATAGCGGGCAGGACGAGATTAGGCCCGGCCACATAGTTCAGTACATGCGCGAACAGAATAATCCATTGGGCATTTGGAACGTGAATGGTGAATTCTCGACGTTACGCAGCATGGGTGTCATCGAATTAGACGAAGATACAGCCACGTGGAGACTAGTGCGATCCCAAAGCTACGAGGAAGCTGAAGAGAGGCTAAACGGACGGGCGGTTGACACTGTCAAATAATAGAGCGCGTTTGTAGTTTCCCACTGCTCACGTTCTCAATCACAATACGCACATCGTCTCCTATTTGCTCAACGGATGCGACCCTGCCTCCGATTGCGTCACTTAGCTGATCGATTTTCACTTTAGCCATGGGCATTCCTTCGAATCCAAGGACTAAAGGGGCCATATAGACAACCAATTCATCCCACACTCCTGAATTCAGGAAAGTACCTGTTAATTCGGGGCCAGCCTCTACCAATACCTCGTTTACTCCTTCCTCTCCCAGTCTTGTGACTACTTCTCTAGCATCGCCTCTCTCGCTTGTGTGACGCCATGTAGTGAAGTTTTCCGGAAGCTCGACCCCGTCCCTGCAAACGACGATGACTTTAGATTCAGTTTCAAGCAATTTCGCATTGGGGGGAATCCTTCCGTCAGTGTCGAATATGACCCGAATTGGGGAAGGGCCAACTTCCGAATCTAATCGAACGTTGAGCCTTGGGTCGTCAGCAAGTACTGTCCCAATTCCTGAAACAATTGCACCGCTACGCGCTCGGAGTTTATGTACATCGATCCGAGATTTGGAGCAAGTTATCCACTGACTCTCTCCGTTAGCGGCACCGACTCGTCCATCCACTGACATTCCAACCTTTAGGCGAACAAAGGGTTGTCCGTACTTCATGCGCTTTCGGTATCCGGGGTTGAGTGACTCTGCCTCTGGGATCTCAATAATCGAAACTTCGATTCCGGATTTTTCAAGACGTTTCAGTCCCTGTCCGCTGACAAAGGGGTTGGGATCAGATTCAGCCACAACCACTCTTCCCACACCGACATCAATAAGGGCTTCGCAACACGGAGGTGTTCGCCCATGCGTAGAGCAAGGTTCAAGACTCACGTATGCAACACAGTCTGAGAGGTCTCCTGTTGCATTTCGAATGGCTTCAATCTCAGCATGCGGACCTCCATCACGCCGATGAAATCCACGACTCACAACCTGGCCATGCTTGACGAACAAACATCCGACACGGGGGTTGTTGCGTGTAACTAAATGGAGACCTTTGGCAGCAAGCTGAATAGCTGACTTCAAATAGAGCCGATCAACATCCTTTTGAACGTTTCTGCATCTCATTGCTAGGTATACGTTTCAGAAAACTATTCTGGTTTGTTGCAGTTCTCTAGAAACTATCTCGAAGAATTCGCATTTTATGCGGTGCATTGCACCCAAAACCGACGCAAAGACCATGCACCAAGTCACAATCATCAGTCTTCAATTGAAACAAAGCAATTTCTGTCTGTGTGTTTGTTGTTGAACGAAATGTCGAAGAACGTGAGGGGTCGTATTGAATTGTTAACTGTTCAAATAACTAGTATGAATATTGAAGATGCAAACGTCGGTTGAAGCCGTTCTCGTAAAATTCGATGCCTGTGTCTGAATATTCTCTAAATCGTCTCAAGTCTCAGTGTTGCTTTCATTATCCAATACAACTCAGTGGTAATCGCCGCAGACCGAGGAATGCGACAGTTTGGTAGGTCGTTGAGGAAGTAGAGATGCCGAGCGCTCAAACTGCTACACAGACTCCGGGCGCAAGATTGCGCAAAGCTTGGACGGTTGAACGTCCGCTTCAAATTGTCGGTACCGTGGATGCTTACAGTGCACTTCAAGCTCAAAGAGTTGGATTCAAATGCCTCTACCTTTCGGGAAGTGGAGTGGCTGCAAGTTCCCACGGACTGCCTGATCTGGCAATCACATCGTTAGATGACGTACTGGTAGATGCTCGCAGGATTACAAGCGCAACGGACCTTCCACTGCTTGTAGACATCGATACTGGCTGGGGTTCCGCATTCAACATTGCACGCACCGTACGTGAAATGGAGAGAGCAGGGGTCGCGGGCGTCCACATCGAAGACCAAGTAGCAACCAAACGATGCGGACACCGCCCAAACAAAGAGATTGTGTCCGCCACTGAAATGTGCGATCGCATCGTCGCAGCCCTTGATGCAAAGATCGATCCAAGTTTTGTGGTCATGGCACGAACCGATGCGTTGGCTGTTAGTGGTATGAAAGAGGTATTGGAACGTGTACGGAGCTACGAAGAAGCGGGAGCGGATGCAATTTTTGCAGAGGCTATGACCGATACTCGAATGTATCGACAGATAGTGGATTCTGTGGAAGTACCGGTTCTAGCAAATCTTACAGAATTTGGTAAGACACCCATATACACATTGCAAGATTTGCGAGCCGTAGGAATTCGTATGGCTCTCTATCCACTCTCGGCTTTTCGAGCTATGTCCAAAGCCGCTGATAAAGTGTTTAGAGCGATTCGCCATGAAGGTTCCCAACAAAACGTAATCGATCGTATGCAGACCCGAGATGAACTGTACGAAATTCTTCGTTACCACGAGTTCGAACAGAAGCTAAATGCACTATACAAGGGAGAGGAATCGAATGGTTGACAAGAAACTTGGTGGAAGCGGACTTCGTGGACAGGTTGCTGGTGAAACTTCCTTGTGCACTGTGGGGAAGACAGGAACAGGACTCACCTATCGGGGCTACGACATTTCCGACCTCGCCCGGGGTGCGACGTTCGAAGAAGTGGCATATCTCTTGCTTTATGGAGAACTGCCAAACAGGCAGCAACTGGTCGACTACAAGGAAAAGCTAAAGCGATTGCGGTTCCTTCCCAGAGAATTGGTTGAAACATTGGAGAAGATACCTCCGTCGTCACATCCTATGGATGTGTTGAGAACCGGCGTGTCTGTTCTGGGAAATCTAGAACCCGAATCCGATCATTCTCAGCAACATGATGTCGCAGACCGACTCGTCGCAATTTGTCCCTCCATCATCAACTATTGGTATCGATTTAGCCATGACGGAGTGCGCGTTGATGTCGATACGGACGCGGAATCCGTGGCCGCGCATTTCCTTGCCACGTTGTTGGGCGAAATTCCAAATGAGATTTTCACCCGAGTAATGGACGTGTCTCTCATCTTGTATGCAGAGCATGAATTTAATGCGTCCACGTTTACTGCGCGTGTATGTGCGTCAACATTGAGCGATATACATTCTTGCGTGACCGGAGCAATTGGTTCCCTACGCGGACCGCTACATGGAGGAGCTAATGAGGCCGCTATGGAGCTTATCGATCGATTCGACTCTCCTGAGGATGCACAGAGTGAGATTCTGCGAATGCTGGAACGAAAGGAATTGATTATGGGATTTGGACACGCAATCTACCGTGAATCCGATCCACGGAACACAATCATTAAGCAGTGGGCAGAGAAACTCGCCGCCATCGTCGAGGACAAAAGGATTTACTCCATCTCGTGTGCAATTGAAGAAACGATGTGGAAAACTAAAAAACTATTTGCTAATGCAGATTTCTTTCATGCAAGTGCTTATCGATTCATGGGAATTCCTACCAAACTCTTCACGCCAATATTTGTGTGTTCCCGAGTCACCGGATGGAGTGCACACGTCATGGAGCAACGAAACAACAATCGAATTATTCGTCCTAGTGCCGAGTACATAGGCTCCGAACCAAGGCGATTTTCCACTATTGACGACCGATAGCTCGATTGAGTCAACCCACTGGGAGTAGAGATGACCCCAAACGTCGAGTCGAGCAATCGTCCAGAGCCTGACCGAGTCTTAGTAGACATAGCCGATTACGTATGTAACTACCAAATAACTTCGGGTCAAGCACTTCAAACTGCCCGCCATTGCCTCATGGACACGCTAGGATGCGGATTTCTTGCACTGAAGTTTCCAGATTGCGCGAATCTCTTGGGGCCCATCGTGCCGGACACGGTTGTTCCAAACGGTGCCAGAGTCCCCGGGACCAAGTATGTTTTGGATCCCGTTAAGGCAGCTTGGGATATTGGGTGTATGGTTCGGTGGTTGGATTTTAATGACACATGGCTTGCTGCTGAATGGGGTCATCCATCGGACAATTTGGGCGGAATTCTTGCAGTTGCTGACTTTGTGAGCCGGCAAAGGCGGATGGAAAGTTCGCATTCGCTTACGATGCTCGATGTCCTTTGCGCAATGGTAAAGGCTCACGAGATTCAAGGCTGCCTAGCTCTCGAGAACAGTTTCAATAGAGTTGGCTTGGATCACGTACTACTCGTACGTGTCGCTACTGCGGCCGTTGTCACTCACATGCTGGGAGGATCGAGAGATCAAGTCGTCGACGCACTCTCACATGTCTTTGTCGACGGCTCAAGTTTGCGAACGTATAGGCATGCACCAAACGCTGGCCCACGTAAGTCATGGGCTGCAGGAGACGCAACGAGCAGGGCCGTTCGTCTAGCGATGCTTGTGTTAAAGGGCGAAATCGGTTACCCAAGTGCTCTTACGGCTCCTACATGGGGATTCTACGATGTGTCCTTTGACGGCAAGCCATTTTCGTTCCAACGTCCGTATGGATCTTACGTGATGGAGAACGTACTGTTTAAGATTTCCTATCCGGCTGAGTTTCACGCACAAACCGCAGTGGAAGCAGCCGTCCACCTACATCCAGCAGTCAAAGATCGTTTGGACGATATAGATCAGATTTTGTTAAGGACCCATGAATCTGCGATTCGAATCATCAGTAAGACAGGTCCGCTAAACAATTTCGCAGATCGAGATCATTGCCTGCAATATATGACTGCGATCGGATTGCTCAAAGGGGATCTCGTTGCGGAGGACTATGAAGACGCCGCAGCAGCTGATCCAAGAATTGACAAGCTTCGAGACCTCATGATTGTCGTCGAGGAACCGCGCTACAGCCGAGAGTATCTTGATCCCGAACTAAGGTCTATCGCAACCCAGGTTGAAGTGCAATTCAAGAATGGGGAGAGGTTAGAAAAGGAAGTCGAGTATCCCATCGGTCATCGTGTTCGGCGTAGAGAAGGAATTCCAAAATTGGAGCAAAAGTTTGCGGCAAACTTGCGAACCCGCTTTTCTGAATCTCGCTCGGCTGAGATTGAGTCTCTCTGTCTGGATCACGACCTGCTTACATCCAAAACAGTACTCGAGTTTATGGATCTCTTGGTGGTTTAATGCTCAAAAACGATTATTGAGCGACCTGCAATCTTGCCTTCAGCGAGCGCGGCAGTTGCTTCGTTTATTTCTTCAATTGCGTAGGTTTGGGTAACGAGAGACTCAAGATCGAGGGCTCCCGTCCGATGCCAATCAAGAAAAATTGGAAAGTCCCTGTCAGGACAACACGAACCTCCAATCGATCCGCGAAATTGCTTTTCTGTGCCAAGAATTTCGCCTGCTTGCAATTCCACCGTTGTGTGAGGAACTCCAACTAGGACCGCAGTACCTCCCTGGCGTGCTCCGAAGTGGCCGGGTCGCACAGCGGGAACGATTTGTTCCATCGTGGTCTTCAGTCCAATGCAATCGAACGCGAAATCCACACCACTCACTTCGCGCCCAGCAATGCTAAATTCATTCGGATTCACAGTGACTTCGTGTATGGCCCTCACAGGATCTTGTTTGGAGGCATTAATACCAATCGTTGCACCAAACTTCTCGGCGAACCGCAGTTTTTCTTCATCGAGATCTACAGCAATGATGGGATTCGCACCCCGCACTTTAGCTGCCACAACTGCTGAAAGTCCAACGCCACCAACTCCGAAGATTGCTACGGAGTCACCTTCTTGAACGTCCGCAGTATTGATAACCGCACCAGCACCAGTCATCACGGCACAGCCAATGATTGAAGTTGAGTGTTTGTTCGGTAGGGACGATGTCTTTACAACATACTGCTGGTCGGAGATAGTGTGAGACGCCCATGTAAACACGTTCTGTGAAACGGCGGTTTTGCTGTCTAGGTTCAAGGTAGCCGGGGTTGCGCGAGATGGTTCATCCATTGCATTCCTAGGAACCCAAGTAACCATAACTTCATCGCCTTCCTCCACATGACTGACATCTGAGCCAGATTTCAATACCACGCCGGTAGACTCATGCCCCAGCAGCGTGGGGTTCCTTCGTGGACCACGCATTTGATGGAGTTGCGAGTGGCATATTCCCGATGCATACTGTTTCACCACCACCTGCGTCCGACTTGGGTCGGGCAATTCGACCTCACGGATTTCCAACGGAGCTTCCTCGACGGGAAGAACGACAACTTGAGCTGCTGTGGTCATAGTCTGTTGTCCTGAGTCATTGTTTGAGCTCTCTGATGTTAATGTGAATTCTTTCGCCGGAACAGCACAACGTACTCACGACGTTGCTCACGAGACATTGGTCTTCAAATTCACTCAAACTGTGCTTCTTCCGTCGAACCAGTGAGAGCTGTGACCGACGACTGCCCAGCTTGAATGACGTTTGCGACCTCATCGAAATAGCCAGTTCCGACTTCCTGTTGATGACTGACGAATGTATATCCTCGGTCAGCGGCTGCAAATTCCTTCTCTTGAAGTTCCACATATGCAGACATTTGACGATGGACATAGTCCTTTGTAAGTTGAAACATGCTGTACCACATACTGTGAATCCCAGCTAATGTGATAAATTGAAACTTGTACCCCATTGCAGCGAGCTCTCGTTGAAACTTTGCAATGGATGCGTCATCAAGATTTGCTTTCCAGTTAAAGCTTGGGGAACAGTTGTAAGCAAGCATTTGGTTGGGGTAGACTCGATGTATCGCATCGGCAAATGCTCTCGCTTCTTCCAGTGAGGGAATTGCAGTTTCGCACCAAATGAGATCGGCGTAAGGAGCATAGGCAAGCGACCTTGCAATCGCTTGATCGAGTCCAGCCCGAGACCGATAGAAGCCTTCTGGTGTCCGTTCTCCGGTCAGAAATGGTTTGTCATGTTCATCTATGTCGCTCGTCACCATTTCCGCTGCATTGGCATCTGTCCGAGCCATCAAGAGAGTAGGAACGTCACATACATCTGCAGCCAGTCGAGCGGCAATGAGTTTTTGAACCGCCTCGACTGTCGGAACCAAGACCTTGCCGCCCATATGTCCGCATTTCTTTACTGATGCCAGTTGATCTTCAAAATGTACGCCCGCGGCCCCTGCGGAGATCATCGATTTCATTAGTTCGAAGGCATTGAGAATTCCACCGAATCCAGCTTCGGCATCTGCAACGATCGGAGCGTAATAGTCCGTCCCATCGTCGATACCTTTCGCCCACTGAATTTCGTCGGCTCGGCGAAATGCGTTGTTTATGCGGTTTACAACTGAGGGCACCGAATTCACGGCATAGAGAGACTGATCGGGATACATAGTCTCGGATGTATTGTTGTCGGCCGCAACCTGCCAACCTGACAGGTAAATTGCTTTGATACCCGCTTTAACTTGCTGAACCGCCTGTCCTCCAGTCAGTGCGCCAAGTGCATTGACGAAAGGTTCATTCTCGAGGAGAGACCAAAGTTTGTCTGCCCCGTGGGCTGCGAGCATGCTGCGATGAGGTATAGTCCCTCGCAGTCTTACAACATCCTCAGCAGAGTAGCCGCGTTTGACGTCGGTCCATCGTGAGTGAGTTGCCCACTCCTCCTCGAGTTCAATTACTTGTTCTTGTCGTGGTTTGCGAGGTACGTAGTGAAGTGCCAAAGTAGTTCCTCAGCTGAGAAAAATGGAGATTTTAGGAATCCATCGAAAGGGACAAATTGCTTGAACAGTTTGTCGGAGTACGACTAGTCGATTGGATATGGCGAATTGTTAGTACTTGCTCCTATGTATCGCATCGCTCGATGACTTATGCCCGCATCGTCAAATTCCGGTCCAAATGCCTCGAAACCGTTTCGGAGGTAGAAGCTGAGAGCTTGAGTCTGAGCATGGAGAAATATGTCCTGAAAGCCCAAGCGATTCGCTTTTGCAATCGCACATTCCAAGAGTTGGCGACCGATTCCATGATTTCTGTATCTTTGAAGGACCGCCATTCGACCGATTTGCCCAGTTTTCATTAATCGCGCCGTACCGACGTGAATTTCGTCGGCAATTGATGCCAAAAAATGGAATGAATCGCAGTCCAAACCATCTATTTCTAGCTCTTTTGGAACTTGCTGCTCCTTAACGAAGACCTCTGTGCGAATATCGATGAGCGTTGTTTCGTGGGTCGTCCACGGTACCTCACGAACATCTAATCTTCTATTCATGTGCTCACCGAGTTTGAATTGACGAACGGACCTTCTCCAACGTCCGCTCGGCTAACTCAGAGGCTAGTCCAACATAGGTTGACGGCTCTAGTTGCCGCAGTCTAGCAAGCGCACTATCGGATAGATCCAAACTTGCCAGCAACCTCACATAGGCATCTCGATTGAACTTACTTCCTTGCGTCAACTCTTTGACTTTAGTGTATGCGTCTTCAATCCCTTCAAGTCTCATCACTGTTTGAACAGCTTCCGATAGGACTTCCCAAGAATGTGAGAGATCTGTTTGAACTTTCTCGCTATCCAGCTCAAGCTTCTTTAGGCCGCGACGAGCACTTTGATAAGACTGTAGGGAATGGCCGATAGCCGATCCTAGGTTTCGCAATGCGGTTGAATCGGACAGATCGCGTTGCCAGCGGGAAACAGGGAGCTTTTCAGCAAGATGTGAAAGCAATGCGTTCGCAATTCCGAGATTGCCTTCGGAATTCTCGAAATCGATAGGATTCACTTTGTGTGGCATCGTTGAACTACCGACTTGTCCTTCAACTCTTTTTTGTTGGAAGTAGCCAATTGATATATATGCCCAGATATCACGAACCATGTCCAAGAGAACTATATTGACTCCTTTGATAGTGTTCAGGATTGCGGCGATATAGTCGTGCGGCTCAATTTGCGTAGTAGCTTCGTTGGGTTCAATCCCGAGTAAAGCCACAAACGTACTTCCCGTGTGGATCCAGTCGATCAATGGACAGGCGATTGAGTGCGCGTTGTAGTTTCCCACCGCGCCATTCATTTTCCCGTAGACCAGTTCATTGCGAAGTCGACAGGTCCAGAAGTCCAGTCTTGACGCAAACACCGCCAATTCCTTGCCAACCGTGGTCGGAGATGCGCTTTGGCCGTGTGTTCTCGAGAGCATGGGAATGCTGACTAGTGGTTCCGCCAACTGAACAATGTCCGACATCAGTTGTTCCAGTTCTGGGACAAGCACTTCATTGCGGATATCACGGATCATAAGCGCGTATGACAGGTTGTTGATATCTTCGGATGTACAACCAAAATGCACCATTTCGGTTGTTTCCTCGAGTCCAAGCTTGGCCAGTCTCTTTCGTATGAAGATTTCTACGCTTTTTACGTCATGATTGGTTTCTGTTTCGATAGCACGAATCTCTTGTGCATCTTGGAGCGAAAAACTCCGCCAAATCTCTCGACACTGCTGTTCTTGTTCGCTTGACAAGGGTCTGAAGTCCGGGAACTGGCCTAATTGGTTGAGAAACAGAAACCACTCCACTTCTACCCGAACCCGATATTTAACCAGTGCATATTCACTTGCATAGTTAGCAAGTTTCCGAATAGATGTGCGATAACGCCCGTCCAAGGGACTAACGGAAGTAAGGGATTCGAAAGGAAGTTTTGACAAGAGGCTACTCAATCACTTCCACTATACGGGCTCCTGCAATGCACTGCTCTTCGCAGTACAGAGCAACAAACTGGCCAGGAGTAATCGCGCGCTGGGGTTCATCGAACATGACATTCAAGTCTCCATTCTCCTCAACGGAGAATTGGCATGGGGAAGGCTCTTGTCGATAACGAACCGAAGCTTCACATCGCTGATAGGGCTCGTACTCGTCAACCAACCAGTTTACTTCGGTAGCTTTGAGGGCACCATTTAGAAGCTCGTCCTGTGATTGTGTCACGACGAGACGGTTGGTCTCTTCCATTTTCTCAAGCACGTACCAGGGCGATTCGAGCGCTCCTTTCGTGCCTCCGACTTCAAGTCCTTTACGCTGTCCGTATGTATAGTAAGCCAGACCAATGTGTTCTCCTAGAACTCTCCCTTCGGTATCGACAATCTCTCCCGGATTTCTTAGCGTGTAGCGTTCAAGGAAGTCTCTAAAGCGTCGTTCGCCTATGAAACATATGCCAGTGCTGTCTTTTTTGTCGTGTACATGGAGGCCATTGCAGCGAGCGATGTTACGAACTTGCTGTTTCATGCTGTGCGCAAGTGGAAACAAGCATTTACTCAGACGAACACGCTCTACGTAGCTCAGGAAGTAAGATTGGTCTTTTGCCTTGTCGTGTGCACGAAACAAAGAAAGGTTGCCATCACGAACCTCGCTTCTAGCGTAATGTCCTGTTGCGATAGATCGTGTTCCAAATGTCTGTTCCACGTAATCGAGAAACAATCCAAATTTGATTTCACGGTTGCACAGAATGTCCGGATTGGGTGTCAAGCCCGACTCGTAGCTCTCAATCAAAATGCTAAATACTCGCTCCCAGTACTCCGCTGAAAAACTAATGGTGTCGAGTTGAATGTCAATCCTTTCGGCCACTCTCTGGGCATCTTCATAGTCAGCTATCGCAGTGCAATACTCGGTTCCGTCGTCTTCATCCCAGTTTTTCATGAAGAGGCCCGTTACTTCATGGCCTTCGCGTTTCAACAACAATGCAGCAACGGCGGAGTCAACTCCTCCCGACAATGCAACGACTATCGACTCCATGTAAAGTGTGCTCCTAAAGAGCTGAAATGCGAAAATATTGGGTATTGTATTGCGGTGTAGGAATCGAAAGTGCTTTGTACAGCATGCACATACGCGGCTAGATCATCATGCCAAAATTGACCCACTTTTCTGAAACTGGCGAAGCCCAAATGGTGGATATCTCGGAGAAGGAGGTAACCCATCGCGAAGCAATTGCCGAAGCACTTGTACGCATGCAACCGACCACGCTTAGCATGATCTTTGATGGTAAGGTACCCAAGGGAGACGTAATCGCGACGGCGAGAATTGCAGCGATACAAGCCGCCAAGCGAACTAGCGACATCATTCCTTTATGTCATCCGCTTCCCATTGCGATGACTAGCATTTCCGTTGAGAAGATTGACGCTGCAACGTTAAGAATTGAATCGACCTGCCGGGTGACGGGACGAACTGGGGTCGAGATGGAGGCCTTGACCGCTGTTTCCATTGCTGGATTGACTATATACGACATGTGCAAGAGCATTGAGAAAGGAATCCGTATTGAGGCCGTTCGCTTGGTTTCGAAGACCGGCGGCAAGTCCGGTACGTGGAAGGTTAGCAGCGACTCGAAATGAAAGTGAAAGTAGTGTTTTTCGCGTCGTTGCGCGAAGACATGGGCATTGAAGAAATTTTCCTTCAGCTTCCCGAAGGCTGTACTACAGACTCGTTGCTTGAAGTGTTGTCCGCACGATTAGGTGAAAAGGCTGTCTCGCTACTGTGTGGCGACTCTGTGCGAATAGCGGTAAATCAAGAGATGCTCGACGGTAGAGCTCATTTATTCGAAAACGACGAAGTAGCCTATTTCCCGCGAATCACTGGAGGATAGTGCATTGGCCGACATTCGGGTTCAAAAAGAGGACTTTTCCATCGAAGACGAGTGGGGTCGATGCCGTGAGAGGATGGCTGGACGCGGTGGGGCTCTGGTTGCTTTTACGGGACTCGTTCGAGACCTTCAAGACGATGAACTGATGGGTTTGTACTTGGAACATTACCCAGGCATGACCGAAAAGAGCATCGAGACAATCGTAGAGAACGCATCGAAAAGATGGTCGCTGCTTGATGTGGTCGTAATCCACAGAGTGGGCAAGCTCTTGGCAAGGGATCAAATCGTACTAGTCTTGGTTGGTTCTGCTCATCGAGGCGACGCATTTGCCGCGTGCGAATTCATTATGGACCTTCTCAAGACGGAAGCTGTGTTCTGGAAGAAAGAGATAGGCCGTCGCTCCTCAAGGTGGATTGAGTCGACATCGGACGACTATAGCCGAAAGGTTAGTTGGTCAGTTGAGGGCTAAAGGCTCTCTTCATTGCTTTTTTGATAAGTGGGTAGGACTGATTCTCGCGTGAGATCCATTCCCAAATCACTAGCGCCAAGCAGTACGCTCCGCTGCGGTGAGTGGTCGTTTCGATCAATCTGGCAGAGGCTCGCCACGACGCAAGCGTCTTACTAGCTTGCTTTTCGCTATTGCGCTTAGAGTGTCCTAGTTCATTCTCAATACCACTATAATCCGCCTTTTTTGCGGTAGCGTATTCCCTTGACTTTTCAGCATATTGAAGTACCTCGAGAGGGGGAACCGATCGATCACGCATGCGACGGTTCAATAATTCCACCTGAGAATCCAATAATTCCATTCATTGAGGGAGACGGTATTGGCATCGACATCACTCCAGTGATGAGAGCTGTAGTGGACGCGGCGGTCGAGCGATCCTACAACTCCAATCGACGGATCGCGTGGATGGAAATCTATGCTGGAGAAAAGTCGCTAGAAGTGTATGGCGATGGCGAATGGTTGCCCGAAGAAACTTTAGATGCCCTGAGACAATTCAAGATTGGTATCAAGGGACCGATGACGACCCCAGTTGGAGGAGGCATCAGATCCCTGAACGTCGCGCTTCGCCAGCGACTTGACCTATACGTTTGTCAGCGACCAGTTAGGTGGTTTCAGGGTGTTCCAAGTCCTGTTGTTGCTCCTCATAAGACCGACATGGTCATTTTTCGCGAGAACACCGAAGACATTTATGCGGGTGTGGAGTGGGAGGCCGACAGCTCCGAGGCCCAAAGAGTGCTGCAATTCTTGCGCGATCAAATGGGGGTCGAAAAGATTCGATTCCCGCAACATTGCGGGATAGGTATCAAGCCGGTTTCGGTAGAGGGAACCGAACGCCTCGTTCGCAAGGCCATTCAATATGCCATTGCGGAGAATAGGGACTCGGTGACCTTTGTCCACAAGGGAAACATCATGAAGTTTACCGAAGGGGCGTTCAAGGACTGGGGCTACGCTCTCGCTGCCAGAGAGTTTGGTGCAAAGGAACTTGATGGCGGTCCCTGGCACGAACTGTCCAATCCTTCTACGGGCAAGCAAATTGTTATTAAGGATGTTATTGCCGACGCAATGTTGCAGCAAATTCTTACGCGACCTGATGAATACGATGTAATCGCAACAATGAACTTGAACGGAGACTACCTTTCGGACGCTCTTGCAGCACAGGTCGGAGGCATAGGTATAGCCCCTGGCGCAAACATTGGGGACGATGTTGCTGTATTCGAAGCAACGCATGGAACCGCACCAAAGTATGCGGGCCAGGATAAAGTAAACCCAGGGTCCCTGATATTGTCAGCGGAAATGATGCTTCGCTACATTGGATGGAAAGATGCTGCCGATTCCATAGTGCGTGGAATGGAAGCCGCAATTGGCAACAAGACCGTTACCTATGACTTTGAGAGACTCATGTCTGGAGCTACGCTTATGAAGTGCTCAGAATTCGGTAATGCCGTCATCGAATCAATGTGACGCACTGTTACAGGTTTTGAACTTTCACAATAGTCTCCATCTCTGGTACATTATTGTTAGTGACGGGACACTTGGCGTTCGGGCAATCTGAGAAACCACAGTGAGCGATTTCGACGAAATTGATGAACTAACTCACGACTCCGAAGGAGTGGCGGTAGTTGAAAAGGTCGCCAAAGAGGATGAACCACCTCCGCTCTATCAAGTCGTAATGTTCAACGACGACTATACTCCAATGGAGTTCGTAGTGTTTGTGCTGATGGAGTTCTTTGGGATGGAGCAGGACAAGGCAGAGCGGGTCATGCTGACAATTCATACGACTGGGCAATCGGTGGTTGGAATCTATCCGCGCGACATTGCCGAAACAAAGTGTGATCAAGTTAACAAGTTCTCGCAAAGCATGAAGTATCCGTTACTATCCACTGTAGAGAAGACGGATTAGATGATGTTCACTGAGGACCTAATTTTTGCAGTTGACAAGGCAATGAACTACGCCCGTGTCAACAGGCACGAGTTTGTCACGGTTGAACACTTGTTGCTGGCATTGCTGGAAAACGAGGACTGCAAAGAAGTGCTCGAAAATGTTGATGCAGACATTGAGACTTTAAGGAAAGATCTAGAGTCGTTCCTTAGCAAATTCATGCCCGTTTTGCCGCCCGACAAAACGAGAAACAATGTGAATCAATCGGGCGGTTTCCAACGAGTAATTCATAGAGCTTCATTCCACGTTCAGTCAACTGCCGCTAAGAATCCGAGAAGCGTCAGTGCGAGAGACGTGTTAATTGCCATTTTCAATGAAAAGGAATCGCAAGCATTCTTCTTCTTAAGCAAGCAGGACATCTCCAGACTTGACGTAATTAATTTTGTTGCGCACGGTGTAGCCAAGACTGTGAAGGAAGAGGTCCACGACACGTCTAGTGAAGCAACCTCGACTCAGGCCGAAAAGCAGAAGCAAACCTCGGCACTGGAAGCTTTCGCCACCAATTTGAATGAGGCCGCAAAGTCTGGCCTTATCGATCCGTTAGTTGGCCGTAATGACGAACTTCATCGAGTATTGCAGATTCTTTGCCGTCGCAGAAAGAACAATCCGTTGCTTGTAGGGGAATCTGGAGTTGGCAAGACTGCGATAGCGGAGGGACTGGCCAAGCGTATCGTGGACAAGGATGTGCCTGAGATCATGCAGAAATGCAATGTGTTTGCGCTTGATCTGGGCTCTTTGTTGGCCGGTACAAAATACCGTGGTGATTTCGAAAAGAGGTTCAAGCTACTACTCAAGGAGCTGAAGTCCAAAGAAGGTACCATTCTGTTCATCGATGAAATACACATGATCATCGGTGCAGGAGCTGCTTCAGGTGGTGTTATGGATGCGTCAAATATGCTGAAACCACTATTGGCATCTGGCGAAATCCGCTGTATGGGCTCCACCACCTACTCAGAATTTCGCGGCGTGTTTGACAAGGATCGTGCATTGTCACGAAGGTTTCAGAAGATAGATATCACCGAGCCATCCGTGGACGACACGTACAAAATCCTCCGCGGACTCAAGCTTCGATACGAGGATCACTATCAGCTTCGCTATACGGACCGAGCGCTTCGTGTAGCCGCTGAACTTTCGAATAGATACATTACCGATAGATTCATGCCGGACAAGGCTATTGATGTGATTGACGAAGCCGGAGCAGCACAACAATTGGTCTCTGCCAAGCGACGCAAGAAGACCATTGGTGCACCCGATGTAGAGCAAGTTGTGGCGAGAATCGCCAGAATCCCATCTACGCAGGTATCAGTATCAGATAAAGAAGCATTGCGAGATTTGGACACTAAACTCAAGATGACCGTATTTGGCCAGGACAAGGCTATTGACACATTGGCATCTTCGATTCGGCTCGCTCGGGCAGGACTTCAATCGGAACAGAAACCGGTTGGATCCCTCCTTTTTGCGGGTCCTACAGGTGTCGGAAAGACCGAAGTATGTCGTCAGTTGGCGATCATCATGGGGGTGGAGCTGCTGCGATTTGACATGTCCGAATACATGGAGCGACACACGGTTTCAAGGCTAATAGGTGCTCCGCCAGGCTACATTGGATTCGATCAGGGCGGTCAACTTACCGATGCTGTAACCAAACATCCACATTGTGTCGTTCTACTCGACGAAGTCGAAAAAGCCCATCCTGAAGTGTTCAATTTGTTACTCCAGGTTATGGACCACGGAACTCTGACAGACAACAATGGCCGCAAAGCAGATTTTCGGAATGTCGTTTTGGTCATGACGACAAATGCCGGAGCACAAGAAGCCGCACGCGCATCAATCGGATTCGACGAGCAAGATCACTCGACAGATGCCATGGAGACGCTTAAGAAGATGTTTACTCCTGAATTTCGCAATCGATTAGATGCGATCATTCAATTCAACTCGCTTCCAATGAAAGTCATCAAGACTGTTGTCGACAAGTTTCTCACCGAATTGCAGGCACAGTTGGATGAAAAGAGAGTGGAAATGCATGTCGATACGCTTGCAAGAGAGTGGTTGGCATGTGAAGGCTATGACGAGAAAATGGGGGCTCGTCCGATGCAGCGTTTAATTCAAGAGAAAATCAAACGCCCGTTGGCGGAAAAGATCCTATTTGGAGAACTCGCAGGAGGTGGTGGAATGGTTCGGATATCCTGCGAAGAGAATTATCTGACTATTGAAGCCACTTCTTGGGAGGAACTCAAGTCTAACTCTTCCAAATCTACATCAGTTGAAGAGGAGACAGTCGACTAGCGTTCCCGATATACGATTCGGCCTTTGGTTAGGTCGTAGGGCGTTAATTCCACTTTAACTCGATCGCCCGTATAAATTCTTATATAGTTTTTGCGCATCTTGCCCGAAATATGGGCAGTAATTACATGCTCATTGTCGAGTTTTACCCTAAATGTAGTACTCGGAAGTGTGTCAATCACGACTCCTTCCATTTCGATTTGTTCTTCTTTTTCCATTCAACAACCCATGACTGAAAGAGCGATGGCAACGCATCGCAAACGAGATTTTACTTGATAGTTATTAAGTCATTGCCTGAAGGCCTGCACAAGGGTCTAGCTTGGTCTTTGGTATCAAAGTTGGCTGAACAAAGAGCAACTATGGAATTCTGTACCGCCAACAATGCCTTCGACCATCGGAATTAGAACAAGCGCCGTAGCATCTCAACTGCTAGGAATAAGCGGAATGACTCGGAAAGGAGTTACATCCCATGGCGCTCTTTGAGTTGTCGCTGAGCGGTTCTTCTTGACAAGCTCCAGGAAACGAATGCGAGGAATTGTAGTTGCGCCCAAACTTATCAGATGAGCAGTCGGCAATTGGCAATCAACAAGCTCGAACTCCCAACAAGTCAATAGCTGGCAAAGTGCCATAAGCGCGACTTTGGAACCGTTTTTGGTTGAGGAAAACATAGATTCACCATAGAAGTGGTTTCCCGTCGAGATTCCGTAGATTCCCCCAATGAGTTCTTGACCCAATCGAACTTCCAATGAATGTGCATAGCCTTGTGTATGAAGCAGCGAATATGCTTGCTTCATCTTCGGCGTTATCCACGTAGATTCAGCATTGTGCCTGGGCTGAGCACATTGCTCTATTACTGAATTGAAATCTTGGTCAACCGTTGCAATAAATTCATGCTTTTTGCACGATTTTGCCAAGCTCCTCGACATGTGAAAAGAACTTGGGTAAAGAACGCAACGAGGGTCGGGGGACCACCACATTACAGGTTGTGTGTCGTGTTCAAACCAAGGAAATATTCCATTGGAATATGCTTCGAGCAGTCGACCGGGAGACAAGTCTCCACCAATAGCCATCGGGCCGAACGTAGGACTCTCCGTCGGATCGTCAAATGGAGTGTCCAATCGGATGAATTGGGGAAGGTTTGGTGACGTAGCCAATGTGTGTTAGGCGGCTAACTGATCGAGGAATTTCTCTGCATCTAGTGCCGCCATACAGCCGAATCCTGCGGAAGTCACAGCTTGTCGATATACATGATCAGCCACATCTCCCGCGGCAAAGACGCCGGGCTCGCTAGTAGCGGTCGCTTCTCCGTTCAATCCGCTCTTGGTCATGATATAGCCATCTCTCATATCCAAGAGATTTTCAAAAATTCCAGTGTTTGGAGTGTGGCCGATGGCAATAAACACACCGTTCAATTCGATCGTTGAATTAGAAGAGTCCAATGTGCTTGCAATCTCAATTCCGGTCACACCACTATCGTCGCCCAGTACTCGACTCAGCACATTGTTCCACCAAAACGTTACTTTGCCTTCTTTCTCTCGTTCGAACAATCGTGCTTGAAGTATCTTTTCAGCTCGAAGCGCATCACGTCGATGAACAAGGTGTACATGAGACGTAATATTCGTAAGATAGAGGGCTTCTTCGACTGCTGTGTTTCCCCCTCCTATTACTGCAACCTCTTGATTACGAAAGAAAAATCCGTCGCATGTCGCACAGGCACTCACTCCTCTACCCTTGTACTTTTCTTCACTCTCCAATCCAAGATATTTCGCTGTGGCTCCAGTTGCAATTATCAGCGCATCACAAGAATAGCTATCAGAATCTCCATGCAGCAACTTTCTGCCATTTTCAAATTCGGCTGAATGAATGTGGTCGTATACAAGATTCACATCGTATTTAACGACGTGGTCTTGCATCCTTTCCATCAGATCCGGACCCTGCAAGCCATTAGAGTCACCGGGCCAATTGTCTACATCAGTCGTCGTTGTGAGTTGTCCGCCGACCTCGATTCCTGTAACGACAACGGGGTCGAGGTTAGCGCGTGCTGCGTAGAGGGCAGCGGTATATCCCGCAGGTCCCGATCCTAGAACTATGAGCTTATTGTGTTGCATTCGATTCCGAGGCTTTCAGAAGGCTGAACAGACATTTATTTTAGGAAGGCCGTCTGCCTGCGTTCGATCGCGGGTCGCGCAGCTATTCGTCTGAACTCAATACTCGATTGAAAAATTCGCTTAACCGGTCCCATGCGTGCTTTGCAGGTTCACGGTTTGTTTCTGGGTCTCTTTCCACATAGAGCCAAAAACCATGCTGTACGTGGTCATAAATGTGTATGTCGTTGGCCACTCCAACGCTCTTTAATGCTTGTGCGAAACTGTTAACTTGCTCAATGGGAATCATTCGATCTTCACCAGCGAATGTTCCGAGCATTTCATGCTCTATCTTTGCTAGTTCTTCAGGATCGTCCAGGAGTTGACCGTAGAAGATTGCCGTTCCTTCGTGATGTTCTCCACCGATGGCGAAAGAGAGTGCGACTCCGCCACCGAAGCACCATCCAACAGTGGCGATATGACCGTTGCTGTCGGGCCTTTCCCGAAGAAACTTAGCGGCAGCATTGAGGTTTCCTATGATTTCGTCGGGATTGGCTCTAGCTTCACGCATTAGAGCTATGTTCTCCTGCGTGGTCGAACCCGTCTTGCCAGAATAGAGGTCTGCGGCCAATGCAAGATATCCTTCGTTTGCTAGCGCATCGGCCACCTGCTTGATGCGCTCCACCACCCCGTTCCACTCATGGATCAGAATTATTGACCCGAATGGACCGTCCCCGATAGGCTCTGCCAAGTATCCCTTAGCATCCTT